>JBBRCH010000096.1:0-15614 GCA_038204995.1 Bacteroidales bacterium
TATTCAGATGCTCGCCATTCCGCTTGCCAAAAACATTATGAAAGATTCTTACCAAAAAGAAATATGAAATACCCAGGCACAATAGTTCTGATCCTTGCATTGATGCTGGCCGTCGTTTCCTGTAAAAATAATACAGGTGTACCGGTGGTGCAAACATCCATTGAACGCATTGACCAGATGCCCGATATGCCTCTGCCTTATAAAATCATCGACTGGAAACAAAAGGCTCTGCAATTCGACAGCCTGGTCTTCAATTTCAGCAATACCACGCCTGACGGACCTCTTATCTGGCTCGATAGCTCCAGGCGGAATTTCGACCAGGTAACCTATGGACTCTATACTGTAATCGGTGATGTGCGCCAGGGACCAAAAAAAAATCACGGGGAATTTCACGAGGCACTTACTTCGTACAATGCTCTGATCAGTGCAGGGCTGCTTGGTATCGACAAAACTAACCAGCAAGGTTTCAATTATGTGAAAATGGCGCAAAACTACTTCAACAGGACAACCAAATGGAATATTGTGATGAACAATACAAATCCAACGGTAGCTATGGCTGGTGGCGGTTATGGCCGCGACTGGTGGTACGATGTATATCCAAATGTGCTATACTATGGGGTGGCTGCACTATTTCCAAATGTTGAAAATACCGAAATGATACAACGCTCGGTTGCAGACCAGTTTTATAAAGCAGATTCTACCCTGAATGGCGACTACAATTACTCTTACTTCGACTACGCCCAAATGAAAGGGATGCAGAACAATGTACCACAACAACAGGATGCTGCCGGTGGACATGCCTGGATTCTTTATTCGGCTTATCACAAATTTAAAGATGAACGATATCTGAAAGGAGCTAAAAGTGCTACTGAAGCCCTGCTAAACCAGAAAGAAAGCCGTTTTTATGAAATACTTCTCCCTTTTGGAGCATACACGGCTGCAAGGCTCAATGCAGAACAGGGAACCAATTATGATGTTACAAAACTGCTGAACTGGACTTTTGACGGCTGCCAGGCAAAAGACGGACGCTATGGCTGGGGAGTAATTGCTGAACGCTGGGGCGATTACGATGTATATGGCCTGCAGGGCAGTATTACGGATGGCGGCGGATATGGTTTCTTTATGAATTCAGTTGCCATGGCCTGGCCATTGGTTCCCATGGTAAAATATGAACCGCAGTATGCAAAAACAATCGGCAAATATATGCTGAACGCGGTAAATGCCTCGCGCCTGTTTTATCCCGACCAGGTTGACAATGCACACCAGTGGTTGCCTGAAATAAAAGATATTACCCATGGCATTATCGGCTACGAAGGCCTCCGCAAGATGGATGATTATAATAAACCTGAATTAAAAGGAATTTCACCGGTTGCAATCGGCGATGGGCCAAAATGGGTAGCCGGTCAACCCAGGGAATCCATGTTCAGTCTTTACAGTACTTCCATCGCAGGAGTTTTCGGAGCCATTGTTCATACCACCGATGTGGAAGGAATACTGGCACTGGACTGCAATGCCACTGACTTTTACGCGCAAAACAAATACCCGGTTTTTCTTTACTATAACCCCTACAATGTAGTCAAAACGGTGACCTATACAGCAGGTAAAAATGTTGACCTGTTTGATATTATCTCGAAACAATACATGGCTAAAGGTGGTAGCGGAAACATAAGCATAGAATTACCAGCCGGCGGAGCCTCACTTATAGTAGTTCTTCCAGCAGGAACAAGATTAAAGGTAGAGGGGCCAAAAGTAAAAGCCGATGATGTGGTAATAGCATATAAATAATCTGACAAGAAATCGAATTTAAAAACTTTCAATAATCGAAAATATGAAAAGACTGTTATTACTAGTGTTGATACTTACAACGACAGCATCCATGTTTGCACAGCGTGTGGTTGAAGGAACTGTAACGGATGCCAAAACCAGCGAAACCTTGATTGGTGTTACGATTCAGATTAAAGGTACTTCATCCGGTACTACAACCGACATCAATGGCAAATACCGGCTTTCATCGGCTCAGTTGGCTGATACATCTGTGCTTTTATTCTCCTATATCGGATATACTACCGTGGAGCAGGTACCGGGCAGTCGTTCAGTGATTGATGTTGCGCTGAATGCCGAGCAATATATGCTGGACGAATTGGTTGTGATCGGTTACGGATCGGCCAAAAAACGCAGTGTACTGGGTGCTGTTACCAAGGTTAACAGCAAAGAATTAACAATGTTGCCGGTATCGGGAGTTTCGCAGGCCCTGCAAGGACGTGCTGCCGGTGTACAGGTAACACAAAATACAGGCGCTCCGGGTGAAGGAGTCTCGGTCCGCATACGTGGCGCTGGTTCCATCAATTCAGGCAACGAGCCTCTTTATATTGTGGATGGTATTCCCACGGCTGATGCGCTTAAAATTATATCTCCCGGAGATATTGAAAATATTTCAGTACTCAAGGATGCTTCGTCAGCCGCAATATATGGTTCACGCGCTAATAACGGGGTTGTGCTTATCACCACAAAAAAAGGCGTAAAAGGTAAAACCAAAGTAGCTTACCATGGACAAACAGGTATGCAGAAAGCTACCCGGCTTACCAAAATGGTTAACACAACGGATTATATTACTATTTATAACGAAGCTGCTACCAACGACAATTCATATATTACCGGAGATGTTCCGCATCGTGATCTGATTACTGCAGAAGATACAAAGGGATTCGCCAACATTGATTATGTGAAAGAGCTTCTGCAGACTGCCCCGGTGAATTCACACGATATCTCATTGTCAGGAGGAACCGAAACTACCAATTATTTACTTTCCACATCCTATTTTAACCAAAAGGGTATCATTCCCGGCTCCGGTTATACCCGCGGAACTGCCAGACTCGATGTAAATACAGAAGCCAGTAAATGGCTGACAGTAGGGGTAAGCATGCTTGTTGGTATTTCGAGTACTGATATGATCGGAAGTTCGGGCGATGGCGCAGGAGGTAATGGAGGAAGCGTAATCCGATATGCATTCTTCCGCAATCCGGCCATTCCAATCCGGTTTCCTGATGGCCGGTTTGTTGACCGCCCGGCCGAATATTTTGGAGCTCAGAAATTTGATTCCTTCCTTGGTGATGGATATAATCCTATCGGCATGGCAGCCCTGAACGAAAATAACCGTAAGGACGACAGTTATCTGGGAAAGGCTTATTTTACTGCCAAAATAACAAATAACCTGAAATTTACAACTAACCTCGGGATAGATTACCGCAATTCATTCAGCCGTCGTTTCTCACCAACCTGGGGTACCCTCGACCGTATTAATGCAAAAAACGGCTTGAGTATAGGCACGGAACGCATAGCCAACCTTACCGAAAATAGTGTGTTCAATTACGAAACCAAGTTCGGTGAATCGCATACATTCTCGGCTATGGTGGGGTTCGAAGCCATTAAGAATAGCGGCAAAGCACTCTATGCCAGCGATATGGATTTCCCGATCCAGCAAAAAGAACTCATATATATCGGAAACGGACTTGGTATCAAAATCAGCAGCCAGGACGAATATGCTTCAACGCTGGCCTCATTTTTCGGTAGAGCAAGCTATGATTTCAAAGGGAAATACTATTTTTCAGGAACGTTACGACGCGACGGCTCTTCAAAATTTACAGGTGATAACAAATGGGGGACTTTCTATTCACTTTCAGCCGGTTGGGTGATGAAACAGGAAAACTTCCTGAAGGATATTTCGTGGCTCTCGAACCTGAAACTCCGAGCAGGTTACGGTGCTATCGGGAACCAGGATATCGGCTTGTATGCTTATAGTGACAGAATTTCTCCTTATTACAATTATCCATTCGGCGGAATATCCAATAGTGGTTATGCTCAATCGGCACTCGGAAACGCTGATTTAAAATGGGAAACCAGCTACCAATACAATGCCGGTGTAGATGCTGAACTCTGGAAAGGGGCTTTAGCTTTTTCTGTCGATTATTATTATAAAGTTACCGAAAATATGCTTGTTGAAGCGCCGAATCCTCCTTCAACAGGTTATGCACAAGCTGCCTGGATCAACAGCGGGTCGGTATTGAACAGAGGAATAGAACTTGAAGCTACATACCGTAAGAGCAAAACGGATTGGGGATATTCAATCGGTGGAAACCTTGCCTTTGTTCACAACGAAGTACTTAAGTTAAATGCGCCACTCTACGGAGGACGGGTTGAGTCAGGTGTTGATGCAACACGAACAGAAGTAGGATATCCTATCGGCTCATTCTATCTGTATGAAATGACTGGCATATTCCAGAATGAAACCGATATTTTACTTTCGGCCAACCAGAAATCGTTCGGTGGCCAGCCACATCCCGGTGATGTAAAATATAAGGATCAGAATGGTGACGGGTATATTGATAATAATGACAAAGTGCACCTGGGCAGTGCTATACCGAAGCTGATTGCCGGGATCAATTTATCAGCCAACTTTAAAGCTTTTGATTTGAGCATTTTCTTCCAGGGTACTTATGGGAATAAAATTTATTCACAGGTAAACCAGGATATAGAAGGATTTTACAGAGGTTTTACTGTTACACAGCGCTATTTTGATGAGCGCTGGACCGGTGAAGGAACTTCCAATACCCAACCCCGGGCATCCTGGTCTACCAAATCGAACAATGCCACACCTTCGTCGCGTTTCCTCGAAGATGGCTCGTATGTAAGGCTGAAAAATATGCAGCTTGGTTATTCTATTCCTGCCGATGTGCTCAAAATCATAGGGCTGGCACAAACACGGGTATACGTATCGGGCACTAACCTGTTCACATTAACCAAATATTCGGGTCTTGACCCTGAAATGACCGTCAGCGACAACTCAAAAAACGAAGGCGACCGTGCTGATGGTATCGACTGGGGAACGTATCCTTCGGCAATGACTATCATGCTCGGAATCGACATCAATTTTTAATCACATCAGGCTATGAAAAAGAATATTAAAACAAATTCAGATACTCTCAGGCAGCAGTTAAAGAATGGAAAAATAAATGCTGGCAGCAGTCGCAGATTTTTTCCTGTAATTTTTCTGTTAGGATTTAGTGTGACCATCCTGGGTTCATGTACTAAATTTCTGACAGAAGACCTTAAAGGCACTTTTTCTACCGATACCTATTACCAGAATGACAAACAGGCTTTACAAGCAATTAACGGAGCATATAATGCGCTGGCTTTCACCAACTCTGACAATGTTATCTGGGTATTTGGAGATGTGGCTTCCGACGATGCCGTAAAAGGTGGTAATCCAGGCGATCAGGCTGAAATTACGTATATTGATGAATTTTCTGCAAATTCAACTAATGGAATGATAATCAATTACTGGAGGTTTGTCTATGAAGCCATTACCAGGGCCAACAATGTGATTGCTAACGTTCCTGCAGTGAAAATGGATGAGGCCCTGAAAAACCAAATAATTGGCGAAGCCAGATTCATTCGTGCATACAGCTACTTTGACCTGGTTAATATTTTCGGGAGAGTTCCTCTTAAACTGCTACCACAACTTACCCAGGAAACCATCCATGTTCCGTTGAGCGAAGTATCTGCAGTATACCAGCAGATAGAAACAGACCTGACTGACGCAGTCGCCGTACTGCCGGTTTCATATAATTCGGCTGATGTAGGACGTGTTACAAAAGGTGCAGCTTTGGCTATGCTGGGGAAAGTAAGTCTGTATCAGCAAAAGTGGGTTGCAGCCATCGGATACTTTCAACAGGTTGAAGCCCTGGGAATTTATCATTTGTTACCAAACTATGCCAATAATTTTAAGCTGGCATACGAAAACAGCAGCGAATCCATTTTCGAGATCCAACACCTTTCGAACCAGAATCCAGGTACAGGAAGCCTGTTAAATCAATGGTTTGCACCGGCCTCAGAAGGCGGTTATTACTTCAATGCCCCGACCCAAAGCCTGGTTAATGCTTTTGAGAAAAGCTCTACCGGGGAAGTGGATCCGCGCCTCGATGCTTCTGTTGGACGCGATGGACAACCCTGGTTGAACGGCGATATTTTCATCGCCGCCTGGTCACCAACCGGATACCTGACTAAAAAGCATCAGCAACCCCTCTCAGAAGTGTCTTCTTCTCTTAAAGGCGACGGTGACCTGAATTACATTTATCTGCGTTATGCTGACCTTCTGCTTATGAAGGCGGAAGCTTTCAATGAAAACGGCAATGCCGATTCGGCAAGGGCGAACCTGAATAAAGTAAGACAAAGGGCCCGCGCAAGTTTTAACGGTGCGGCGCCCACTGATCTTCTTGCCGATATCACCACTCTCGACAAGAATCAACTCGCTGTGGCCATTCAAAAAGAGCGCAGAGTTGAACTGGCTCAGGAGTTTCACCGGTATTTCGACCTTATGCGCTGGGGCAAAACTGTTGCTGAAACAGCACTGGGAGAGGAATTCCATTACGATACCAAACGATATTTCCCGATTCCACAGAAGGAAACAGATGCAAACCAGGCAATCAATCCATAATAATTAATCATAATAACTAAATCAATCCAACTAAATCAATCCAACTAAATCCTAAAAACAAAAAAAATGAAAAATCTGATGAAACTTCAAATGTTGCTGCTGGTACTTTTAGTAAGTTCAGCAATGATCCTGGGATCATGCAAAAAAGATGAAACTCCGGTGGTCGTCCAGGGTGACAAAACCGCTCTCAATTCATTAATTGCAGAGGCCGATGCACTTGCTGCTTCTGCATCTGCCGTCGATTATCCTCAAACCGCCATCGACAATTATAAAACAACTTTGGCTACAGTAAAAACAACATCTGCTTCTCCTCTTACACAAGTACAAATCAATAACCTGGTTGTTCAGCTTACCGAAGCTATGAATACCTTTAAATCGCAGGCATATGGCTTTATTGATGAAGACATGAATCTGAATGCAGGCTGGCATTTTGACGAAGGAACAGGTACTACTGCAACGGCCTATTCAAAAGTTAAACATATAGCAACCTTCTTCAAAGGGAATACCATTGTTATGGGAGCTGGCGCTATGTCGCCAACATGGGTGGCTGGTGTAAAAGGCGGAAATGCTGTTTATCTGAATATGGGAGCTCACCTCGAAGTCCCTTATACTACAGCTTTCTTACCGGCAAACCTGACTATCTCAGTCTGGATTAAGCCTATTGAACTGTATGAAAACAATTATATTGTTTCGCAAAATTACTGGAACGGTTATAAATTACAGACTCAGGGCGGCGGAAAACCATACTTTACTTACAAAAAAGTAGACGGTGGAATTATTGATGCTGATAATGAATCAGATAACTCTATTAAAGCTAACCAGTGGAACCATATTGTGATTACCCTTAACGGAACAACCAAAGAACTAAAATTCTATGTTGCCGGTACAATTACAAAAACATGGACTGAAGCCAATAAAAGTATTGGGCCACTCACACAGATACTAACCGGTCCTGATCCACAACCTTTTATAATTGGTTGTGTAGCTACTGATGCTGAAGTTGCAGCCAATTTCATGGATTGGACAACAGCTGATAACTTTGGTTACTTTAAAGGAGCCATTGATGAACTGAAAATCTATAACATCGCATTATCTGATGGACAGATTATGAAACTTTATAATGATGAAAAACCTTAATTGGTTGGTTTGGTTTAATTGTTAGTTTGCGTTAAGGGGAAAGGCCCAATATTTCCTGCCGTTGGTTAGCAGGAAATTGGGCCTCCCTTTTTTAAGTGTCTGCACATCCGCAGGGTGTCTGACACACTCCAACCTTAGCCAAGCCGGGACAAGCCTGGAACTAAAAAGGATTTTAATAACAAATAATGAAGTCACCCTGAAGAATGGAATGAGATAGTTAGAAGTTCATAAACAGAATGTTGAACAAGGAAAAAATGACAATTGAATGCTTTAATAATTGTACAGCCTCATAACTTCGGACCTGATAGTTATCGGGTTCATACTACCTTGCTTGCCTGCCTGCTTCGCGCAGGTAAACTGCAGGCAAGCTTGTTCATTATTCGATATTTAAGACTACTAAAAAAATTAAAAAAAACACGAATAGTATTGATAATGCACTAATATCATGCTTCGCAAAACGCTGCTGTATTTTCTAATCCTTGTCTCTTGGTCTGTTTCGGCTCAAACCAGGCCTTCAGCAGAAAAGGAACAATGGTGGAAGGAATCAGTATTTTACGAGATTTACATGCCTTCCTTCCAGGACAGCGATGGAAACGGGTACAGTGATTTCAAGGGGATGACGTCACGGCTGGATTACCTGCAGTCACTTGGCATCAGAGGCATCTGGCTAACCCCGTTCCTTGTATCTCCAAAAGTAGATAACGGGTATGACATTGCCGATTATTACAAAATTGATCCTGTATATGGTAACCTGGATGATTTCAGGATATTTCTTGAGGGTGCCCATAAGAGAGGAATAAAGGTGATTATGGATATGGTGCTAAACCATACTTCCACAGAAAGTAAATGGTTTCAGGAATCACGAAAATCAAAAGATAATCCATACCGCACTTATTACATCTGGCGGGATAAACCCAACAATTGGGAATCGTTTTTCGGAGGAACGGCATGGGAACTGGATACAAACACCAATCAGTATTACTACCATAAATTTGATGTCCTGATGGCCGATCTTAACTGGTCCAATCCAAAAGTGGTGGAAGAAATTCAGAAAGTGCTGCGATACTGGCTTAACCTGGGTGTGGATGGCTTCAGGCTGGATGTTATCGACTTTCTGACTACAAATGGAATTACCAATGACAATCCCGTAAAAGACGGTAAACAGGAACATATTTACGACATCGGTCAGCCTGGTGTAAAGAATGCAATGAAAATTATTAAGGCGACGATCAATGAATATGAAGACAGGTTCGTAGTGGGGGAAATCGGCAGCGATAAACTTGCAGTTCTCAGTCAGTACCAGGCACCTAACCTGATGGATGTGGTGTTCAATTTTAACTTTGGCAGTATTCCCGAATTCTCTGCCGAACGTATATTCAGCGAATTGCAACGTATGGACGAGAGCATGAGCGGCTATCCCACGCTGTTTTTCGGGAGCCACGATATGCCTCGATTAATGGACCGGCTGGCAGGAGGGAACACCTCAAGAGCCAAAGCCCTTGCAGCCCTGATGCTGACGGCAAAGGGAGTTCCGTTTATATACTACGGTGAAGAAATTGGCATGCAAAACATCGAAGCCAACAGTATCGGAGAAATGGCGGATATCCAGGGAAAAACGCATTACAACCTGGCTCTGAAAGCCGGTAAATCTCCTGAAGAAGCCCTGGCTGAAGGCAATAAAAATAACCGGGATAAGTCGCGAAGCCCCATGCAATGGGACGAAACTGCCAATGCTGGTTTTTCAAGCGGCAAACCCTGGATCAAGATTCAGGAAAACTATAAGACAACCAATGTTGAAAGTTCATTACAAACTAAAACTTCCATCTTAAATACTTACAAGGCATTGCTGGCATTACGTAACAGCGAAAAAGCACTTCAATACGGAACCTACGACCGGCTTGAACTCAATTACGACCGGATCTTGTTTACCCGTTCATTCAATGGGGAAAAGATTACTGTTTTGGTTAACTTTGGTAGTGAAATGAAATTCGGACTCCCTGAAGGTGCTGAAGTGCTGATGGGCAATTTCGTCTTAAAAAACAATGATTTTTTGATTTACAGGAATTAATCGCAAATAAGCCATAAAAAGCCCATAGAGTTTTGCTCCTTTTCAAATGATTATGTAAAACTAATCCCTATTACGTATGAAACGATCTCTGATATATCTGTTCCTTGCATTGAGTTCGCTGCAGGTTCAGGCACAAACCGGACAATTGAATATTTCCCGGATCGGACTGATGCCGGATTTACCGTCGCCTTTGTTGATAAGGGATTGGAAAATGGTAGCTGCCGATTACGACAGTTTTGTCTTCGACCAGGCGAAGACCGGGCAATATTTACCTTTGTCGCGCCTTGGAACGCAGGGACAATTCAATTATGCCGATAATATTCCCATCTATCTCGATTCGTATGTCGGTGCCGATAGCCATCCCGACCAGGCAGAAGCTATTAATATAATTCCGGCTATTGTCGGAGCCGCACTTATCGGGATTGATAAAAGCAACCAGAACGGGATGAACTGGGCAGCTATGACAAAGGATTTTTTCAACCTTAAAAACGGCCAGAATGTATATCTGAACGGATATTCGACTGAATCGGGTAATGACTGGTGGTATGATGTAATGCCCAATGTTTATTTTTACCAGCTTAAGTCTCTTTATCCTGATGCTGCGCCTGAATTTAATTCCCAGTTTATTACTGTTGCCGATCGCTGGTTAAATTGTGTGAAGCAGCTGGGCGGAGGTTCAACCCCTTGGGCCATTCCCGATATGAACTTCCGGGCCTTTAACCTGATCACCGGCATGCCGCTAAATGAAAGTGTCCCGGAGCCTGAATCGGCCGGCAGTATTGCATGGTTACTCTATAACGCATACCACGAAACAGGCAGCAGGAAATACATGGAAGGTACCCAACAGGCAATGGATTTCCTGGGAGGCTTCGGATCAAATCCTGCTTACGAACTTCAGTTATCCTATGGAACGCTTGCTGCGGCACGTATAAACGCCGTTGAAAAAACGAATTATCCCGTTCAGAAGTTGCTTGACTGGTGTTTCGACCGGGGAGCACTCAGGGGATGGGGCTCTATTGTCGGGACCTGGGGCGGTTATGATGTTTCGGGCCTGATCGGTGAAGCCAATGATAATGGCGACGATTATGCTTTTATTATGAATGGATTTCAGCAGGCTGCCGCCCTTGCACCACTTCCCAAATACGATAAGCGCTATGCCCGCTCCATTGCCAAATGGATATTAAATGTTACCAATGCGAGCCGGTTGTTTTACTGGAATGCACTACCCGAGACACTGCAGGATTCGCATGCATGGGCTTCGGCAAACGACCCTGCAGCCTGTATCCCTCACGAATCCATGAAACAGGTATCGCAGGGAAAAACTCCTTTTGCCACCGGCGATGCCATCGGAGGGGGCTGGGCTGCTACCAATTTATCACTTTACAGCGGATCAAGCGTAGGATATCTTGCAGCAGTGGCTCAAACCACCAATGTTCCTGAAATCCTTCAGATTGACCTTAACAAAACTGATTTTTACGGCGATAATACATTCGTTTCATACCTGTATTTTAATCCGACACTTGCCACAAAGCAGGTTGACGTTCTCCTGCCGGCGGGCACATTTGGCGTGTACGAGGCGATTACTGAAACTATTCTAAATACTTCGGTTTCAGGCAGTTTTCAATTGACAATCCCGGGAGGTGAAGTTAGGCTGATCAGGTTTTATACTGCCGGGCTGGTACCTGATGCCCGGAATGGAAGATTATATGCAGGCAATGATGTCCTCGACTATCATTATCAATATGATTTTTCCGAAAACATCCGCATAAAGGCACTATCAACAGATCACAACCCGATTGTTATAAGTTCAGTATTTACAGCATTTTGTGAGCCCGGTAACGTCACTTCCTCCGACCTGGTTCAATATGAATGGTTTCTGAATGATGTCCTGGTTGCCGGCCAGAATCAAAAGCAGGTACAACTTACCGCACCGGCAACACAATCGGAGGCTTTGCTAAAATGCATAGTAAGTTTCAACGGAGAAACGGCAGAGGATACGCTTCATCTTCAGATTGTATCTCACATAGCAACACCACCGATAGTAACCGGAATACTTTCTGCTTCAAAGTATGCCGTAATCAACGGCACAAACACTTTTACGGCCCAGGTTACACCAACGGCAGGCGAAATCCTTACCTATACCTGGAGCGCTTCAGCTGGAGTCCTTGATCAAACCACAGTAAATCCTGTTACCTGGCATGCACCGGCTACTCCTGATGTGAGTACTGTCACCGTGCAGGTTACCAACCAGGATATGCTTTCCTCAATAGTATCTGCCGGAGCATTGGCAAAAGACACCAGCCTGGCGGTGCAAACACCATTGATCTGGTATCCCCTCGATTGGGACACTAAAAATGCAGTAGCCGACCGTTTTCATGCCACCGTATCAGGAGCAACCAAAACAGAAGATTCCCGCGGACTGGCATCACTGGCTTACAGGTTCACCAGCGGGCAAAATATTATTTATACTGCTAACAATGCTGAACTGAATTTCGGTAATGCTGTAAGCCTGAGCTGCTGGGTAAAATGCGAACAACTGGGTTCCGAAAGATTTATCATTTCACACGGATCGTGGCAGCAGCGCTATAAGCTTTCTGTTACACCCGAAGGCCTGCTGCGCTGGACTGTTAAAACAAGCACCGGTGTTGCCGATCTGGATGGTTCAGCACCTATTGAACTAAACCGGTATTATCATGTTACCGTTCTTTATACCGGCTATTCAATGGAGCTTTATGTGGATGGCGTTCTGGATACTTTTAAGGCTTTTTCAGGAATTATCCAGGCTTCAACCAAACCGATTACCATAGGCCGGATGGACGATGTGGAAACCCTTTATGCACTCCGGGGAAGCGTTGATGAAGTAAAACTCTGGGATAAAGAAATCCCGGTTAAGCAAATTGAAATGTTAAAGGACCAATGGAATACAGCACAAGGGATAGAAGAAATTTTTTCAGTAACGCAAATTTATCCTAATCCTGCTAAAGATCTGATTCATATCGAATTTGACGGGGCAGTTTCTGCCGATCATGTTTCTTTATTCACCATGGATGGACGTGAAGTACAGGACTATACTGTAAAAATGCAAGGTCCGGAAATAATGATTAATATTCCTCACACATCACCCGGCTTGCATCTTCTGCAAATAATCCTGAAAGATGGCCAGGTAATTAACCGTAAAATTGTGATCCGATAAATAAAACCCGAAGCCTCCTACCTTGTCTTAAATAGCCAGATATGTCCAGATTAGAAAACAAGTTATCGGTATTGTTGCTTTGCCTGTGTGTGCTAGTAAACTTTTCAACTGCTTTCAGCCAAAAGCTTTCATTGAAAATTGCCGGCGATGATACAGCGGGTTACCATGTTGATATTTTAAGTGGAGCCCGTATACTGGTCACCAACACGGAAGAATTTTCGCTGCAGTTATTTAACCTTGATATGAGTACTGTTGCAAACCTGCCCCACTGGACCGGACAGAAATGGGAAGGCAATGAAACAAGCATAACCCTGGAAAGAGATTCTTATATTCCGGAATTTGATGCCAACCTGTCTGTTGCCGTTACTTACCGGGTGGTGAATGACAATGTTATAAAAAAGACGGTTAAATTGTTTCAGCCATCCATGCCTGGAATGTATTATATTTTACATGAAACAGAAAGGCCCGCCGAAAAACCACAGCATTATGTAACTTTTGAATACGATAATTTTCCCGGTGGTTTTGTACATGAAATGTATCCCGCTGCCGGATTTGTAACTCCGGGTAATACCGTGGTTGGGTTTTTAACGGATGCCGGTTATAAAAATCAGTTTACACGAAATACGCGACGCCGGTTTAGCGGACGCGGAGGTGGCTTTGTTGGTATGCGCCGGCTGCCCGACCCGAATTTGTTTTCTGTTGCAACGGGTTTCGAACAGGCCGTAAATAATCAATATATCAGGCTGACATTTGGTGAAATGTACAACCTTGATGCCGGAACCAAAACCGTTTTAAAAGCCAGTGAACCATACCAGGAAGAAGGCAATGCTGAAATAAAGAAGGAAAACGGTATTCTGACAATAACCGGTCATCCGGGAGGTCGTGCCGGGATCAACTTAATTGCACCGTTCAGGGATCAGAAGATTTATACCATTTCATTTTTATGCAAGGGGAATACAGGCGTGGCATTAAAGCTCTTCAGGATTAAACACGGGAAAAGAACCATTGAACTGGAAGACGGGGTAAAGTATATTGATAATTTTCCGGCAGTTGAAAACGAATGGACACGATTTGAAGGGAGCATCCTGGTTCCGTATATTGAGAATGATTCCGTATCCATGTTTATAGGCACCCAATCGGGGAAGGAATGCAAACTTCAGATAAAAGATCTTCAGTTTGAGGAACACCAGCCGCAACAGGAACCTTACAATTTACTTCCCATGGGCGAACAAACAGTAAAAACCACCTATATCTTTGCTGAACCCTGGAAATCGCATCAACAGTTTATGATTTCTTCCCAGACCCGGTTGGCTGAAGGGAAAGACTTCAAAGGTTCACAAATTGAAAAAATGCTCTATGCCAATTTTAATATGCTGACATGGATAACGGATACCAGGGATTTTACGCCTTTCAACGTGCCGAATATGAATTACGCACCGGATATGTATAACAGGGATTCATTTTTTTCAACCGTATCATCTTACAATAAAGAGTTGAATCTTTCCATCTGGGAACAATGGGGCAAAACACAAACTACCAAAGGTGGCATCGGCACTATTATTACGCCGTATATGGGTTCGGTCGAGGCCAAGGACAACGAAGCCACCATCGAATGGCTTATATGGGCCATGCTGAATAAGCGACGTTTTGGCGTTACACTTCCTCAGGAAAAAATCAAAAAAGCGGTTGATTATGTGCTGAATGAATTTGATGCCGACCGCGATGGTAAATGTAAATCACATTTCTCGCTGAGCCAGATTGATATTATCGATTTTGAGCCAAAAACAGACCGGCTTTGTGTAAACCAGGGCATGCTTGCTATAGCATTGCGAACTATCAAAGAACTGGGGTTTGATATTTCCGAAGCGTATATTCAGAAGGCAGAAGAAGAATACAGGCATTTTTATGATCCCGAAAGAAAGCATTTGATTTTTGACAGAAACTTCCCCGATATCATTAACATGAATGACCTGGAACCGGAATTCTTTTCCCTTTGGCTTTTCAACAAGCCCATCTTAACGGACGAAATGGTTAAAAACCACCTTGATCAGGTACCTGTTTTGAATAAAAATCCCAACTCGCCACATCCTGAATATGGCACCACAGCACCCATCCTGATCCATTTAATAAAGGAAGCACCGGGATACACTTTTCTCACCGGCGATTACCAGCCTTTTGAGAAATTTGGCCAGGAAAATTACAGCAACGGCAAAAGCGACGGGTATTATTACAACGGCGGCAGCTGGTTCAGGGCTGAGTATACCGCTTACGTGGTAGGTTTAAAACATGGCTGGACAAAAGCAAATGCCCTGATGGAAAACCGCGTGTGGGCCGAAATTTACCTCAATCCCAAATGGCCGTTCAGCAAGGAATTTATACCCACTAAATGGACCACATTCGATAGTTGGTGGCCTTCCACCCGGGGATTGTGCTGGAATGTTTTTATTTTGATGGCTGATGAAGTGGCAGGATTACGAACACCGGACATGGATCCGGATTACAGAAAACATTCAGGAAATAACTAGCATTTGGAGGGTATCATCAGTGGATTGAATAAAACAACACTTTCGTCATTCAATTGTCCAAAACAATAGAGCAACTTTCTGTTGCCGTTACAAACCGTGCTCTTTCGCTGAACAAGGAATAGAAGCCTGTAAAGTACAGAATGTAAAACAGGTCCAAAGTCAATCACTTTTTTCGTGTCAATATAAAAATCCAAAAAG
>JBBRCH010000097.1:0-14616 GCA_038204995.1 Bacteroidales bacterium
TTGCTCACTGGCAGGAATTGGATTTTCCTTAAACCATTTGCCGTTGGCAAAAAGGAAAAAATCATCACCCGGCTTTACTGTGGAATCGATATGCATGGCAAGTGCATCTTTTTCATTGATCCTGGCCGAAGAATTTGTGCAGGACACCATAAAGGCTGCAATCGCAAGCAAGCCTGAAAAATAGAACAGAGATTTCATTGGGAAATTTGGTTTAGAATAGGTTTGTTAGATCGTGAATTATAATGTATTGAAATTTTCTAAAGTGCAATTATCAAGTGGCTGGAAGTCGGGAGTCCGGAGTTGGCTAAATCTACTGTATTCCTCTGAATGGAAGTCTTCCGTCTTCCGCCTTCGGACTTCCGTAACAATATTGATTTCATCAACTTCCAATCTTTTCAATTCCTTTCTGAATGCGTGGGATAATATATTCTCTGCCTATCACAGCCATCATGTCCATCATTCCCGGACCGGCATTAGTGCCAACTACTGTAAGCCGTAAGGGGTTCATAAGCTGTCCCATCCCGATTCCTTTATTCTTAACAAATTCTTTGGTATTGATTTCAATGTTTTCTTTAGTAAAGGGTTCGGTTGATTTTAGCACAGAAATATATTCGGTAAGCAGGGCAGGAGTTTCGGGTTTCCAGGTTTTGGCCACTACTTTTTCATCGTACGATTCGGGATCGAGGAAGAAAAAATGTGATTGTGTAAACAAATCGGGAATAAGAATAGCTCTGTCTTGAATTAATGTACACACCTGTTCAACATATTCAATGCAAACTTCAATATTCTTTTCTTCCAGAATCGGTATCAGTAATGAGGTCAATTCAGATGAAGTCTTTTTCGAAAGGTACTGGTGATTATACCAATGGGCTTTTTCCAAGTCAAATTTAGCGCCTGATTTACTTACACGCTCAATACTGAATTCCTGAATGAGTTCATCCAGTGTGAACAATTCCTTTTCGGTGCCGGGGTTCCAACCCAGGAAAGCCAGCATATTGATAAATGCTTCGGGCAGATAGCCGCTTTCGCGGTAACCGGAGGAAACTTCATTTGTTTTCGGATCAGTCCAGCGCAGTGGGAAAACCGGGAATCCCAGGCGGTCGCCATCACGCTTGCTGAGTTTACCATTTCCATCAGGTTTCAATAAAAGCGGTAAATGCGCAAATTCAGGCATGTCTTTTTCCCATCCAAAATAGCGATAAAGCAAAACATGAAGAGGTGCCGATGGCAACCATTCTTCGCCACGTATCACATGTGAAATTTTCATCAGGTAATCGTCAACCACGTTGGCAAGATGATAAGTAGGCATTCCATCCGACTTATACAATACTTTATCGTCGAGCAAAGCTGAATCAACATTTACCTCACCGCGAATCATGTCATTTACCGTAATGGTTTCATGTTTAGGAATTGTAACCCGGATAACATAATGCACTCCTGCTTCAAGCAATTCATTTACTTCATGTACAGGCATTGTAAGCGAGTTTTTTAAGCTCATCCGGGTTTGGGGTCCATATTGGAAAGTTTCTTTGCGTGATTCGTATTGCTTGCGGATGACATCAAGTTCTTCAGGTGTATCAAATGCATAATAGGCAGTTCCGTTTTGCAGAAGCTGTAAGGCATATTGATGATAAATTTCCTTGCGGTCGCTTTGGCGATAAGGAGCGTATGGACCACCGATATGAACTCCTTCGTCAAAATGAATGCCGCTCCATGTAAGCGATTCAATAATGTATTTTTCGGCTCCCGGTACAAACCTGCCCTGGTCGGTATCTTCGATACGAAGGATAAATTTGCCGCCAAGTTTACGGGCAAAAAGGTAATTATACAATGCTGTTCGTACTCCTCCTATGTGGAGAGGGCCGGTTGGACTTGGTGCAAAACGTACTCTTACTTCGCGCATAAATGTATTTTTAATGGGCGCAAAGATACAAAACCTCGTAAAGCAGCTGTAAGTTGTTTTTTCAAATGGCGAAACAAAACAAACACGAGTTCCTTGTAATTACAATCGCTTCACTTATTTTCTAAATGAGCGCGTGAAATCGCTTCGCTATAGTTGTTACCTTTGCAGGTTAATTTGTTAACAACTCCTGTGGAGAATTCAATGATTACACGATGGAGTTGACGCACTGAAAATAATGGATAGCAACTATGTTTTGTTGATTCGGAAAATCGATGAGTTTATCCGGAAATACTATAAAAACCAACTCATCCGAGGGCTGCTCTATTCGCTGGCGGCAATTGGTGCGTATTTTATTTTGATAGTGCTTCTGGAGTATTTTTCATGGTTCAATACAGGTATAAGAAGCATCTTGTTTTACACATTTATTGCTATTGCGGCATTTATTATTGTACGTTTTATAGCTATTCCCTTTTTGCACATTAGTCGCCTCGGCGCAATAATTAATCAAGAACAAGCGGCTGAAATAATCGGAAAACATTTTTCTGAAGTGAGGGATGTATTGCTCAATACCTTGCAATTGCACAGGCTGGAGCAGAATAAGGAAGAAAGCGGTGATTTGATCCGTGCAAGCATTGATCAGAAAATAAAACATCTGCAACCCATACCTTTTGCTGAAGCTGTTGATTTTAAAAAGAACCGCCGATATCTGAAATATGCACTTCCTCCTTTAATTTTTTTATTGGCGGCTTTATTGATTTCGCCCTCACTTATTATTGCTCCTTCCAGGAGAATTATCAATCATAACGAAGTTTTTGAAAGGCCGGCACCTTTCACTATAAAAGTATTAAATGATAATTTTCAGGCAGTTCAACAAGATGATTTTACTGTTAAGGTTAAGATTGAAGGTGACGAGATTCCGGCGGAACTATTTATTCAATCCAATAATACCAATTACCGGATGGAAAAAGAAAGCAATGTGCTCTATAGTTATACTTTCCGGAATTTGCAGCAGAGTACATCTTTTGTAATTGTTGCCGACCGGTATAATTCAAAAGAGTACACTATAAAAATTCTTCCCAAGCCAATTATTCTTTCGTTTGATGTGTTGGCCGAATATCCTGCATACCTTGGCCGGAAAAGCGAAACCATATCAAATACCGGCGATCTTACTGTGCCTGCCGGAACCCGGCTGACATGGAAGTTTTTTACACGTGATACCCGGAAGCTACTTTTCAGGATAGGAGGGAAGCTGACTGAGGTTGTTGCCGGTAAATCAAATACTTTTTCACAATCAGCCCGAATGATGTCGGGAATGCCTTATTCGGTTATAATAGGTAACGAATATTTCAGTAATCGTGATTCATTGTCATACCTTATTAACGTTATACCTGATTTGTATCCTTCAATTTCTGTTGATGAATTTAAAGATTCAATTTACGATAACAGGCTCTATTTCCAGGGAAATGTTAAGGATGACTATGGGTTGAGCAAACTTTTATTCGCCTGGTCGGTTAAAAAGGCTGGTTCTGATAACAGCAGCACACCCGACGTAAAAACCAGGGAGGTCAAACTTGATAAATCATTGCTGCAGCAGCAGTTTCTCTACTTTATGGATATGTCAACTTTGTTTGTTCAACCCGGTGACGAAGTGGAATATTATTTTGAAGTATGGGATAATGATGGCGTAACAGGCAATAAATCAACGCGTTCAGCCAAACAAATTTTCAAGATACCTACCCTTAATGAGATTAATAAAATGACTGACAAGAAGAATGATGACATAAAAGATAAGATGGAATCAGTTATCAAACAGTCACAATCGTTGCAGAAACAGGTTGAGGATATGAAAAAGAAAATGGTAGATAAAAAGGAAGTAGGCTGGCAGGAAAAACAGACATTAAAGCAATTGCTCGATAAGCAAAAGTCGTTACAGGATCAGGTAAACGAAATTCAGCAAGAAAATAAAGAGAAAAGCCTGCAGGAAAATCAATACCGGGAACTTCCTCCTGAGCTAATGGAAAAGCAAAAACAACTCGAGGATTTATTTAACAAAGTGATGACGGAAGACATGAAGAAGATGTATGAGGAGTTGCAGAAAATGCTTGAAAATATCGACAAGGATAAAGTGGCCGAAATGCTTGATAAAATGAAAGATGACAGCAAAGGTCTTGAAAAGGAATTGGACCGGAATCTTGAATTGTTCAAGCAACTGGAAGTTGAACAGAAATTGCAGCAAACTATCGATAAACTTGATAAACTTGCGGAAGACCAAAAAAAGCTGGGTGTGGAAACCAAAGATGTTGACAAGAGAAATCTGGATAAACTAAATGAAAAGCAGGATGATTTGAACAAACAATTTGATGGAGTGAAGGAAGATCTGGATCAATTAAAGAAAAAAAACAGTGAGTTGGAGGAACCGAATAAATTGGGAAGTACGGATGAGGAGGAAAAGGGAATCGATAAGGACATGGAGCAAAGCAGTGAAGAAATGAAAAGTGGAAAGCCGCAAAAAGCCTCTCAGTCGCAAAAAGGCGCATCAGATAAAATGAAAAATCTTAGTGAGAAACTGAGTCAGATGCAGCAGGAAATAGAACAGCAAGACGAGGGAGAAGATGTGGAAGCTATCAGGCAGATATTGGATAACCTTGTTAAGATTTCATTTGACCAGGAAGATTTAATGAATCAATTGAACGTTGTTAGTACAACTAATCCAAAGTATCTTCAGGTTATTCAGAAACAGAAAAACCTCAAAGACGATCTGGTAATTGTTGCTGATAGCTTGTATGCGCTTAGTAAACGCCAGGCAAGCATTGAGCCTTTCATTCTTCGCGAGATGAGTACGGTCGAAAATAATATGGATGAAGCAGTTAATCTGCTGAATATCAGAACTGTAGCAACTGCAAGAACAAAACAGCAGTATGCTATGACCTCCGTCAATAACCTTGCATTAATGCTTTCGGAATCACTAAAACAAATGCAGCAGAATATGCAGGCTAAAGGTTCCGGTAAATCAGGCAAAAAAAGCAAAAAGCCCGGAATGAGTCAGGGTAAGATGAAATCAATGCGTCAGTTACAGGAACAAATGAATAAACAGTTGCAGGAAATGAGGGAAGGGATGAAAAATCCCGGTAAAGAAGGATCGCAAGGACAAAAGCAAATGAGTGAAAAGTTTGCGCGTATGGCAGCTCAGCAGGAAGCCTTGCGACGGCACATGCAGGAATATGGACAGGAGTTACAAAATGAGGGAACCGGGGTTGATAAAAACTTTAAAGAAATGATGCAGCAGATGGAGCAAACCGAAACTGACCTTGTTAATAAACGGATAAATGCAGAAACTATCAAGAGGCAGCAGGAAATTGTAACAAGAATGCTTGAGTCAGAAAAGGCTGAACAGCAGCGTGAGCTGGATGACAAGCGTGAATCTAAAGAATCACAGGATATTTTCTATAATAATCCATATAAGTACTTAGAATACAATAAGATAAAGGAAAAGAAAACAGAATTACTCCGTACAGTACCGCCTAACCTTAAGCCTTTCTATAAGGCAAAAGTAAATGAATATTTTCTCTCATTCGAATAAAAAAACCTGGCATGATAAGCTTTTCAGCAGTTGAAGTAAAATACAATCTCAAGAGTAAACTCAAAGTAAAAAGTTGGGTTAAAACTATTCTGGATACTGAAGGTAAAAAGTCAGGTGACATAACATATGTTTTTTGTTCTGATGATTTTCTCTTAAGTATGAATGAGAAATATTTAAAACATGATACTCTTACGGATATAATTACATTTGATTATTCTGAAAAGGATACTCTTTCTGGTGATATCTTTATTAGCATTGAACGGGTAAAGGAAAATTCTGTGAGTTTTAACACCACTTCTAATCAGGAATTAGGCAGGGTGATGGCTCATGGTGTTCTTCATCTTTTGGGATATAAAGACAAAACACCGGAAGATAAAAAAGTGATGAGGAGCAAGGAAGATTTTTATCTTATTTCTTTTCCCAATCAATAAAGTCTTGCTTGGAATCTTTAAATTAGATTTCTGAGCATTTTGTTCCACGTGAAACACTTGTAGTTTGTTTAAAAAATATGATATAATTATTGTTGGAGCCGGTCATGCCGGAAGCGAAGCCGCTGCCGCTGCAGCTAATTTAGGATCATCAGTATTGCTGATTACTATGCAAATGGGTGTGATAGCCCAGATGTCATGCAATCCTGCCATGGGTGGCATCGCCAAAGGGCAGATTGTTCGCGAAATTGATGCACTTGGAGGGCAGTCAGGCATTATTACCGATCATACCATGATACAATTTAGAATGCTTAACCGATCCAAAGGTCCTGCAATGTGGAGCCCTCGTGCCCAAAGTGACAGGATGAGGTTTTCCGAGAAGTGGAGGCTTACTTTGGAAAGTATTTCTAATGTGGATTTCTGGCAGGATACTGTGATTGGTTTATCGGTAAAAGATGGATTCGTAACAGGGGTTCACACTGCAATGGGTTATCATATCGAAAGCAAAGCCGTAGTTCTTACTAACGGAACTTTTCTGAACGGATTGATCCATATCGGTATGAAATCATTTGGCGGTGGCAGAATAGGGGAGAAGGCATCAACTGGTTTAACTGAAAACCTGATTCAGCTGGGATTTGAATCAAGCCGTATGAAAACGGGAACACCCGTTCGTATTGATGGGAGATCAATTGACTTTTCACGGATGGAAGAGCAGCCTGGTGATGAAGTTACTGGTAAATTTTCGTTTACCGATACACCTGTTCTGAAGCAACAGCGTCCTTGTTTTATAACTTATACTTCGCCTGAAGTACACAAAGTGCTTGAAACAGGCTTTCATGAATCGCCCATGTTCACAGGCAAAATTGAAGGGACCGGCCCGCGCTATTGTCCTTCTATTGAAGATAAGATTAATCGCTTTGCGGATAAAACAAGGCATCAGCTTTTCGTTGAACCCGAAGGATGGAATACTGTTGAATATTATCTGAATGGATTTTCCTCATCGTTACCGGCAGAGATACAGGTAAAAGCGTTGAAGTTAATTCCCGGACTCGAAAATGCAAAAATCTTCCGACCGGGTTATGCAATTGAGTATGATTATTTCCCGCCCGTTCAATTAAAATATACGCTGGAAACAAAATTAGTAGAAAACCTTTATTTCGCAGGCCAGATTAATGGCACTACAGGGTATGAGGAGGCAGCCTCCCAGGGATTAATGGCCGGAATTAATGCATACAGGAAATTAACGGAACAGGAACCATTTATCCTAAAACGTTCCGATGCATATATTGGAGTTTTAATTGATGATTTAATTACAAAAGGAGTGGATGAACCTTATCGGATGTTTACTTCAAGAGCGGAATATCGTATTCTTCTCCGGCAGGATAATGCAGATTTAAGACTTACACCTGCAGGGAATAAGTTGGGGCTGGCATCAGATGAGCGGCTAAAAAGAGTTACCGATAAACTGGAATGGATTAACAAGGTTAAAGCATTTATGCAAACTACCAGTATTAGCCCCGAACAGGTTAATGGATTTCTTGAAAGTATTAACACAGCTCCGATTCGGCAAAAGGTAAAACTGGATACGTTGTTACTGCGACCCCAGGTTTCTTTTAGTGAGCTCATACAACATCTTGATTTTCTTCAAAATTTCACGCAGCAAATAACAATTGATGCAGATGAAATACTTAAAGAAGCTGAAATCCTGATTAAGTATGACGGGTATATCAATAAAGAGCAGGAAATCGCTGAAAAACTGTCGAAATTTGATGATATGCCACTTAAACCGGATTTCGATTATCTTAGCTTATCTTCGCTGTCGACTGAAGCTCGTCAAAAACTTACCCGAATACGACCAGCAACAATCGGACAGGCATCTAGAATAAGCGGAATATCTCCATCTGATATTTCTGTTTTACTAATTTTTCTGGGAAGATAGAAGCTGTTTCACGTGGAACAAACAATTGATAGTATTAATATGAACTATAATTTCGAAATCTAAAAATGCGGGTGAATTATTTTCAAAGTAAACTATCAAAGAGTTCAGTAACCTGGTTTTGAGATCCTACCTTTACTACCTTCGTAATATTTTACATCGTATACATATCACTGAATGGAATTATTAAAGAATTGCCCTGTTTGTGGATCTGATACATTTGAACCGTTTATTTACGGGAATGACTATTTTCTTACCGGTGAAAAGTTTGAAATAGTTAAATGTAAAGGATGTGGTTTTCGTTTTACCAACCCGAGGCCTGTTGCCGGGGATCTTGGGAGATATTATGAATCGGCTGAATATATTTCACATTCAGATACGAGGAAAGGCTTATTCGCTTCAGTTTACCAGTTGGTGCGTAAATATACTTTGGCACGCAAACTTTCGATGATTAGTAAATTCGGGCAAAAAGGAGAAATACTTGATATAGGATGTGCAACAGGGCAGTTTCTTCATTATATGTCCGAACATGGGTGGAATACAACCGGGATTGAACCAGATGAAAAAGCCAGGGAGCGTGCTGTTGCTGACTATGGATTGCAGGTTTTTCCTGAAGAAAAGATAAATGCATTGAGCAAGTTTTCATTTTATGTAATAACCATGTGGCATGTGCTCGAACATGTTTCGGATCTTACTGGGCGAATGGAGCAATTAAAATCATTATTAAAACCTGAAGGCACCTTAATTATTGCTGTTCCCAATTGTGATTCCTACGATGCAAAAAGGTACAGACAATTTTGGGCAGGGTATGATTTGCCCAGGCATTTGTATCATTTTACAAAATCGGATATAAAATTACTGGCTGAGAAAAACGGGTTTACAATTGTAAATATTTTACCAATGAAATTTGATGCATTTTATGTTAGCCTTCTAAGTGAGAAATATAAGAGCGGAACTATGCGCTGGATACCTGCTTTATGGAATGGTTTTTGGTCAAATTTGAGAGCAGGGCAAAAATATGGTCATTCAAGCCAAATTTATGTGATAAAAATGAAATAGGCCGATTTTAAGCCATATATTCGCATAGGCAGGCTCTTTAATATTGCGGCCTGAATTTCCGGAGATCGTTAAATATAGGGCTTAATTTGAGGAGACCTCTGAAACCCTTGTCAATACTAGATTTCATGATAGTGCCCCTATGAAAAGCGAAAAGAAACTTAAGAAACACCTTCTACCCATGCTTTTTTTAAGCGTGCTGTTTTTTTTATCTGCTGTCATCATTTCGTCTGTAATAAAAAAATATTACTCTCCTGATAATGTTTCAATACGATTAACTTCAGAAATAGCAACTGCGTTTAATAACCTTGAAACTGAGATAAAAAAAGTAGCCGTTCAAAATACAGAAAACAAAAATTCATTTCTTAATTTTATCGGGAAAAATTATAAAGACGCTTTTAGCCAAAAAGGCATTGAAATCCTGGTATACAAAAATGACAGCCTTAAATTCTGGACATCGGATGTTTTTGCTGCTCCATTCATAAACGAAGATAGTACGGGTTTTGCATCTGATATAATACGTAATGGAAGTGGATATTACCTAGTGAAGAAATTCCGGAACAAAAATGATTTAATTATTGCATTACAGTTAATACGTTATAATTATAGATTTTCAAATGAATACCTTCCTTCAGGATTTTATAAAAGTTTTAGCGCTCCGGATAATGCCGGAATTGATTTTAAGTCTGGAAAATATAATATTAAAAGCCCTTCCGGAAAGTTTCTTTTTAGTATATCGTATGAACAGCCATTCGAAATGGCTATTTGGCTGCAATACCTTATATTTACTTTATATTTAAGCAGTTTACTCTGCCTGATATCAGCAATATTTATAGTGTATGAGTTCTTAATCAAAGAATTTGGTCGTAAATGGATCTATTTCCTTGTATTTATTCTCGATGTTGTCATTTTACGGACAATCCAGCTTTATTTTCGTTTTCCGGCCGATCTTTACCAGATACAACTGTTTAATCCGGCATATTTCGCCTCCTCAGACCTTTTACCTTCTCTTGGTGATTTCTTGATTAATTCTCTTATCGGAGTTCAACTTTCATATCTGGCTTTTAAATATGCTTCGAAAAAAACTAAAGCTGCAACTTTAAATTTCGTCTATGAACGAATGCTAGCGGCATTATCAGGAATATTATTGATAGCATTATATTATTTTCTTACTCAAGAAATTTCAGAACTTGTTCTCAATTCGAGTATATCATTTCGCTTCGAGAACATTCTGAGTTTACCTCCTATCAGTCATGTCGGAGTACTGATAATTGCCTCTTTATTACTAGTTTTCTTCTTCATTTTTGAGGTTATAGGAACATGCCTGGCTATTTGGATTACTGATGTCAAACAGTACATATATATAACTATTCCCGCTGTTTTGGCTTACGCTATTTTAACTTTTTTTTCTGGTAATTTCGATTTAGTAAATACATTATTTCTATTAGCCTTGCTCATTGTTTTGTATTTCCGGGTCAGAGCAAAATCGCCTGCGAAGATCAAAACAAGCCGGATAATTATAGTAGTGGTTATTTTAGCGGCAATGTCGACTTACATTGTGAATAATTCTGAAACTATCCGGGAGCACGAAAAGCGTAAAATACTTGCTACACATCTTTCAGATGCAAGGGACAACCTGGCAGAGTATTATTTTAATGAGGCTTCAAAAAGCATTAAACAGGATAGTACAATTTCAGAAATATTATCTAAAGCTAAGTCAGAATATGCTGTAAACGAGGTATCGTCATATATAAAGAGCAAATATTTTTCAGGATATTGGAGTAAATATCTAATCCAGATTACAGTTTGTCAGCCTGAAAAAAAACTTAATATTAAACCAGGAAATATAATTACAGGTTGTGATGATTATTTTAATGGGAAAATAAATCAGTTTATGCGCCCTGTTTCTGTTCCGGGATTGTATTTCCTCCGGCAATCAATTGATGCGATGTACTATTTAGGAAAAATAGATGTAAAGTATAATGATTCTGGTGCTGAGAAACACAATTCAATTTTTATTGAAATCAGTTCAAACGATATATGGAAAGGTTTAGGATATCCGGAATTGCTTTTCGATACTAAAAATGCCAATTCTGATAATCTGTTTGGTTACTCTTATGCATTTTATAATAAAGGCGAGTTGGTTAAAAATGTTGGTAAGTTCTCCTTTGATATAGATAATCGAAATATTTTGAGACATAAATCGGGAAATGGATTTTTTGTCTCAAACGGGTATAGTCATTTTGTATTAAATGTCGATAAGAATACTATGATTGTTCTTAGTAGTGAAATCCCAAAGTTATCTGATTTGGTTTCTCCATTTTCGTATGTGTTCCTTTTGCTTTTGCTAATGTTGTTACTGATTAATTTGTTAAAAGGGTCGTTGTTGAACTGGAATATAGGAATTTATACTTTCAGGTTAAGGCTTCAGGTTATTATGATCTTAACTGTTGTTGTATCATCTGTCATTTTAGTGACAGTTAGTTTACTGTTTATCAATAAGTTAAACTCAAATAAAAACAATGAAATATTGACTGAAAAATTAAATTCGGTGTTAATTGATCTTGAATATCGTTATGGGAAATACCCTTCCTTTGATGCTGTGCCACATGAGGAATTAGCCGATTTATTGATCAACCTCTCAAATACTTATTTTACGGATATTAATATTTATAATAAAAATGGTTTCTTGCTTGCCTCATCCCGTGATCAGATTTTTAGGGAAGGCATGATTTCCGAACAAATTAACCCATCTGGTGCGCTGCAATTGATTGTGGCTAAAAAATCATTTTTAATTCAGAAGGAGAGTATAGGTTCCTATTCATTTTTATCGGCATATACTCCGGTTCGTAATCTGGATAATCGTTTGTTAGGGTATCTCAATTTGCCCTATTTTGCAAAACAGGAAGAAATACGAAGGGAGATTTCAGGTATGATTTCGGCTTTGGCCAATATTTATATTTTAATGTTTGTTATAACGGTTATGCTTGCATTGTTGTTGTCGAGATATATTACGAAGCCACTGCAACAGATTGGAAACCAGTTTAGCAGGGTTAAAATAGGAGATAAAAATGCTAAGATTGAATGGAAAAGGAAGGATGAGATAGGTAGTTTGGTAGACGAATATAACAGAATGATTGATGAAATGGAGAAAAGCGCTGAATTACTTGCCCGAAGTGAGCGTGAAAGTGCCTGGAGGCAGATGGCGCGTCAGGTGGCACATGAAATCAAGAACCCTCTAACTCCAATCAAACTGAGTATGCAGCTACTGATGAAAGCCTGGAATGACAAAACTCCGGATTGGGATGTTCGGTTAAAAAGGTTTTCGCAAACGTTAATTATGCAAATTGATACACTTTCCGAAATTGCAACTGAATTTTCGGATTTTGCACAAATGCCGGTTCCTCAGATCCAGGAATTTGATGTTATTCCACTTATTCAACAATCTGCCGCCCTTTTCCGCGATCAATCCGATTGCGAAATTGCTTTCGAAACCATTCAACAGGAGTGTATTATAAAAGCCGATCCCAATCAGATTCTTCGTGTATTTAACAACTTAATAAAAAATGCATTACAGGCAATTTCAGAAGAAAGGCAAGGTGTTATCAGAATTAAACTCTCCATAGTTGACAATACCTGTGAGATTAGTTTCCAGGATAATGGAACTGGCATCTCAAACGAAAGCCAAACACGTATTTTTTCTCCTAATTTTACTACAAAAAATGCAGGCATGGGCCTTGGATTAGCTATGGTTAAGAATATTATTGACAATTCTTCAGGCCGTATCTGGTTTGAAACCGAGCCTGGCGAGGGTACTACTTTCTTTGTTTCGTTGCCTTTGCAGGATAAGTAAAAACAAGCAAACCCTGTCCCGCGATTTTTCATTTTCATCTTTATCCATCCATACTTTTGTCACGTTTTGGGCTCTTAATGTTTGTTAACGTATCACCCCGCTAAATCAACATTATGTGGTGTGTAGGCACTATTTACGTATTTTTGCACCAATTAATCATTATAACTGTTTGAATCCATTAAAACAACTTGCCGGTCAAACGGCAATATATGGGCTAAGCTCTATTGTTGCCAGGGTCATTAACTTCTTTTTTGTACCGCTATATACCCGCATGCTTACTACGGGCAATTACGGCTTGGCTTCTGAATTGCTGGCATATATTGCACTGCTGCAGGTGGTGTTGACATTCGGAATGGAGACTGGGTTTTTCCGCTTTGCCAGCAGAGATAAAAGCCGTTCGGAAGTTATTTTTTCAACTGCGCTGATGTCGCTTGGGGCTACATCACTTTCATTCCTGTTAATAATCATTTTATTCTCCAGCCAACTTAGTGCGTTTGCACAGCATCCGGCATCGTACATCATATATTCGGCTCTCATACTGGCTATTGATTGTTTTACTGCCATTATGTTTGCTGAACTCCGGTTCAAAAACAAGGCATTCAAATTTGCTTTATTCAGGAGTATCAAAATTTTTTCAGAAGTGAGTTTCAATCTGGTATTGTTCCTGGTGCTTCCAAAGTATTTTATAACGCATCCCGACTCTTTTTTACTCCACTTCATACCGGCAACCCCTGATTACGGATATATCCTGATAGCTATTCTGCTTAGTTGTATAGTCTCACTCGTTCTTTTTATCCCCAGGTTACTGAATCTTCATTTCGTCTTTTCCAGGAAGCAATTTCATGAACTTCTGATATATTCGCTGCCCTTAATGATAGCAGGTTTGCCAGGGGTGGCAAATGATTTTATCAGCCGGATTTTCTTCCGGTTTTTTGCACCGGCAACTTCGCCTTGGCAGGACCAGCTGGGTATTTTTAATGCCAATGTGAAACTGGCGGTTTTTATGGTTTTGTTCGTCCAGATGTTCCGTTACGCCGCGGAACCGTTTTTCTTTTCATCCGCTTTGCGTTCCGATATGAAGAAAATATATGCCGATGTAATGAAATATTTTGTTGCCTTTTGTGTTTTAATATTTTTGGGCATTGCCATGTATCCTGAATTCTTTGCTCTTTTACTGGGGAAAAGTTTCCGGAGTGGTATTTCCGTATTGCCTATCATGCTGATAGCCAATATACTGCTAGGGATTGTCTTTAACCTTTCGATGTGGTACAAATTATCCGGGAAAACGCAATTTGCGTTAACTATCACGCTGCTGGGTTTAGGAATCAACCTGGTTATAAATATTGTCTTTATGCCGGTGTATGGTTTTATGGCTGCAGCCTGGGGATATCTTTTTAGCTACCTGGCGATGGTTATTTTCAGTTATTACCTGAGCCGGAAATATTATCCCATACCCTACGACTGGAAGACGATAATCCTGTATTTCCTGACAGGAATTGCCCTTTACCTGTTAAGTGTGTACGTAGCTCCTGAAAAGCTGGGGATACGGATTGTTCTGAATACACTTTATATCATAGGATTTGTGATCTTCGTTATGAAGAGAGAAAATATTGATATAAAAAGACTTAGATCATTGATAAAACCCGCAGAATCGAAAATTTTAAAATAAAAGAGTCATTTTCATGAAAATAAATATTGTCAACCGCTCACGTTTTTCACTACCTGAATATGCAACCATTCATTCGGCCGGTCTTGATTTGAGAGCTGATATGGAACAGTCGCTTATTTTGAAACCGCTCGAACGATCGCTGGTACCTACTGGTTTGTATATCGAACTGCCCGAAGGGTACGAAGCACAGA
>JBBRCH010000098.1:0-14174 GCA_038204995.1 Bacteroidales bacterium
ACTCCTTTGATTACAGCATTGGTTTTTTCGGAAAGGTTCTCCTGAATGTAGCTTTCCAGTTTGGCTGTTTTATGTATCAGCGGACAAAAATTTATTGTTCCCGGCAAATTGTTGCGGATGCGGTGACGAGGTGAGTTTATGTCTTTGCCGCTAGCGTATTGTAGCGTTTCGTCAATAACCGGAATGAAATTTTTAAAGGTCAGGTCAAATATAGGTAATTTTTCCTGCATTAGCCATTCGTACAAAAACCATATTTTTCGTGTATACTGACCAGTAGGTTCGGTTTTAATGATGGCAGTAATTTCTTCCGGACCTGCTTTTTCGAATAGTTTCTTAAATAGTAACAGGTTGACTCCTTCGTATTTTAATGCAAAAGTTAAATGTGCCAACAGCGTTTCATCTGGTTGATATTTTGGGCCGAAAACCATCCACCCTTCCGTGGCATATTTCCTGTTCCGGGCACTGATAATGCATAATTTAGAAGGGAGAGGAACCTTTAGCTCATAGCAATTGATAACAGCACTGTAACCTGCGAGCAAACCCGTTTCAGGTGCTGTTAGTCCGTGAAAAACGAGTATTTCCTGTGAAAAATGGGTATTTATCATATTATTTCATAAAAAATGGGTATTGCAAAGTTAGGAAAAACGGGTATAGATTAAGAAAAGCAGGTATTTTATTTAGCTATTTATGAAAAGTAGGTTTTGCAGTGTTTGTTCATCAATCAGGACCAATCCATTTTTTAATCAAAAAATGCTTGATTTCCTCATTTTTTTAAGACTCAATATCAGTTAAAATTATTTTATGAATTTATTTTATGTGCTATAATTGTGCTAAAAAAAGGCTACATTTGTGCTAAGTAAATTCTGATTTAGATGGAGTAACCTACCTGTTTACATCTAAAGATATGCGGAAATAATCTTTATAATGCATAAGCTTTGGCATGATGAATTGTAGATTTTTCAGACAAAAATCAGGTTTATCAGACTAAAATAGGTAAATCAGACAAAACGTAAATGATTGATAATTAACTTAATATTTAACCAAAACTAGCTTCCCGGCAGCTCCACATTTAGGCAAAAATAAAATTGATAAAACGTTGTATATCATGAATATACAGCGTTTTGTTTTTTGTATACACACACTATTACACACACACATGCACTAATGGATTATGCTCTAAGTGCTTTTTATATTCATTTGATATTTTGTTTTTAATTAGTCACCTATATAGCTTTTCCTTTTCTATATATACTTCTTGACAGCAAAAAACACACAGAGCCATCCGCCACTGCCTGCGTGAGATTAATTAAGCTATTAAAAATATAATAGTGGATAATTATATTGAGTTACTACTATTTATGATAACAGAATTGGGTATTGATGAACCACATAATTATACTAAGATAATTGATACTTACCAAAATAGCACATCTGCCAAAATATTTTTAAAATACCTAAAGGGTAGTAACCAAATTAAGTTGTATATTTTTGTATTATCCGGAATACACAAGCAAGAGTGACTTTCTAACTAAAATATGGTAAGGGAGATTACAGTCAAACCGAGACAATTTTGCAAACAATGTAATGCCAACTATCTTTTTTTTACAAACAAGCTTATAGTTTTTGCATAAAAGATATCAGCTGTTTTGCCATCATTTTATGCTCCTCAATGTTTGGGTGACCGGAGCAGCCGCTTGAAGGCACAGCTTCAAACCTGAAAACCTTGATAGTCTTGTGGTTTGGGTATTGTATTGCGGCTTTACTTTTAATTGTTTGCAGGCAGGAATAAAATACATCTGCCCTTTTATCTCTGACCATAGGACTGGTAAGTAAAACCAACTGTGCCTTCGGGTAATGAGAGTATATAGTACCAATAAAATTTACATATTCCCTGATAAAGGCATCTGAATCGAACGGCAACCTTTGTGTGCTTCCGTCGCCAAGACTCAGATCATTGGTTCCAAGTGCTACGGTAACAATATCTGGAGTATAAAATTTGAAATCCCATCTGCGGGTACTGTCAATTTGTAAATAAGCCGACTCATATTGTTGAGGAACCGTAGGTCCATCGCTGTTCCAGTTGCGGTAAATGCCGGCCCCGCTTATTGAACTGAGCATAAAATCAGCTCCAAGAGTTCTTGCCGTTATGGATGCATAACTCCAATAAGCATTATGCTGGTCGAACCATTTGCTGCCTTTGCCGCAGGGAATATCTTTTAAATCATTCCCCATGCCGCAGGTGATGCTGTTGCCGATAAATTCGAATTTCTTCCTATTTAATGTTGCCAGCGGTTTTATGTCTGTTGCCTTCGCACTATGAAATGCAACTATTCCGTTTGATGCTTCAGTAGCTTTGTAAATACGCAGGGTATGCCATTCCATTTTCAAATCCGGTTTTAAGATGAAAGGTTCGGGATCAGAGCCACTTACTCTCAACCTTCCGTCGTACTTATCATCCATTTCAACAGCAACGTAGTTATAATCGCCGGCAGCAGTAATGTTGCTTAGTAAAACGGTGCAGGCATCGCCTTTAAACTGAAACCCGATAATGGAGGCAGAACTAATTAATTCAACTACTCCATCTAAATGTATAATTGTTCGACCCTGGCGTGAAATGGCAGCATCGTTTCCTGTATATTCCCTTATTTGTGCCGAAGCGCAGGAGTATAAAATAAGCGCAATTACAGGCAGTAAATACATCTTCATGATGTTTGCTTTTTTTATTGGTTTTATGCTTCTATTTAATGGTCTGGCTTAGGTTCAAGGTTCGGAAACCTTTTATAAAATCATCCAACCCAATGGTTGCAGGGCAAGTTACTAAACGAGTTTCGCCCGGTAGCATATCGAAGAAATTGTCGGAGAACTGAACATTAATATTGTCACTGATCAGCATCAGGTTTTTACAAAGTTTTTCAGAGGTAATTTCTACTTCAAATGCTCCGCCCTTACTGCTGATGTTGGTTTTAATACCAGGTTCAGGCAAGTTTAACTTTGCAGGTTTTGCAAAATAGAAAAACTGCCTGTCAATTTCTGTTTTGCCTTTCATTAATAGAGCTGAAAGCACTATTTCGCTTTCAAGACCACCAATAGGTAAATCTTTGAGATCGATGCTGAAAATTACTGATGAGCCATTGGAAGGCAAGGTTACCTTTACCAACTTGCTCCAGTATGATTTTCCATTGAAATCCACTAAATTAAGCTCCAACACGGCTGGTGTTTTTTCAATCAGGTCGGAAATTCCAGAGATTGTAAGTTTATTGTCATCGGCAACGAGGTTGATTGCCTGGTTTTTGCAGGCCTCACGAACGAAATAGTGCAAAGCCTTCCATTTTCCATAGTAATCAATGCCCGACCAGGATGCTACCGGCCAGCAATCATTTATCTGCCAATAAAGAGAACCCATACAATAAGGCATATCTCTGCGGTGTGTAAGAAGCGCCATTTTTATAGCTTCGGCCTGCAGCAACTGGCCAACATATAAAAACTGCTCAAAGTCGGTTGGAATAATGTAATCCTTTTCCATATACTCCTTTATCCGCAGGTTACCGATTCCGCTCCGCTGGTGCGACGCCATAACCTCCGATTCAATGTTCCAGTCCTGTGGCAGGGTATATTTTTTCACGCTGTTGAATTCCGGGAACGACTGGAAGCCATATTCACTCATAAAGCGTGCTCTGTATTTGCGGAAGTCGCTGAAGGGATGCTGCCCGTGCCATACGCCCCAATAATGCATATCGCCTGAGTTGTTTTTATAGCCTGCCAGTTTGCCCATTCCGGCAGAAGGTGATGATTGCCAATAGGGTTGATGATCGGTATTGGCTGAAACCACGGCAGGAAGTATATGGTGAAAGATCGTATCGTAAGCATTCCAGATGGTTTCGCGCTGCTGCGGATTATACAGTTTCTTCCATCCCCATCCCCAGTCCTCGTGTCCCTGTGCCCAGGCAGTTTCAATTTCGTTGTTGCCGCACCAAATCGCAATGCAGGCATGATTGCGAAGGCGTTTTACATTATCTTCGGCTTCACATCTTATACTATTCAGAAATTCCTTGTCTCCGGGATACATGCTACAGGCAAACATAAAATCCTGCCACACCATAATACCGTATTTGTCGCAGAGTTCATAGAACAGGTCATTTTCGTAAACGCCGCCGCCCCAAACACGCAGCATATTCATATTGGCATCGGCAGCTGATTTTACAATAAATTTATAGGTTTCGGGCTTGACCCGCGGCAGGAAAACATCATTCGGAATATAATTGGCACCTTTGGCAAAAACCGGGCGACCGTTTACCTCGAAATAAAAACTTTCCCCGTCACCTGTGGCATCTGGTTTACGCACAAGTTTAATGGTGCGAAGGCCTATGGTTTCGGATTTACTATCAATCAGTTTGCCGGTGGAAGAAAGTTCAGCAGTAATGTTATATAACGGATGTTCTCCTAACCCATTGGGCCACCAGATTTCAGGATTATCAATTTTGAAACCTGCTTTTTGCACACTTACCCCTTTAACCACATTTATTGAAGCAGAGGTTATTTTAGTGCCGTTAACCAGAAGGGTTAAGGTTAAATTCCCGGCATTTGCTGCATCCACTCCCACTTCAGCGAAAAGGTATGCAGATTTTTTATCCAATTTTTTTTGAATAATATGAAGGCTACTTATGCGGGCATCCTCCCAGGCTTCGAAGTAAACAGGCCGCCAGATACCTGAAGTTACCAGTCGTGGGCCCCAATCCCAGCCAAAATGGTAACCAGCCTTGCGTGTAAAAACGCTCACTTTGTTAGGGCCGAGGCCCCCGGTTTCAGACTGGTCGTTTATGGCAGGCAGCTGAAAGCCAAAGGTCTCCTGCTTTTCCAGTCCTTGTATCAGAGGTGAAGTAAAATAAATCCGGAGTTCGTTATCCCCGAGTTTAAGAAACTTTTTAATGTCGTGTTTCCAGGTAATAAACATGTTATCTGCATTTATAACAAGTTTACCATTAAGGTAAACACTGGCATAGGTATCGAGGCCTTCGAATACCAGGCGGATATTTTGTTTATCTAGGTCGCTGGTGGAAACAGAAAAGGTAGTCCTGTATTCCCAATTTACCTTGTCGATCCACTGAGTGCTGCGCTCATTGAGCCGGTAATAAGGATCTTCAATTTTCCCGGCAGCAATAAGGTCGGTGTGTATAGTTCCAGGAACAGTTGCCGGCATCCATTCAAAAGTGCCGGCCTGGCGGAACTGCCAGCCTGAATCAACAGGTTTTCTTATCATTAATGATTGTGCATTCACCATCGTTTGAAATGTGATTAATCCCACCAGAAAGAAGATTATTTTATGTTTCATTGCATCGGATTTTTAAAGGGGCGGTTGTCCTGTATCTGGTTTAGAATTTAGCAGCAAATTTAGTGTAACTCATTTAAGAATTTGATTTCCACCCGGTTAAAAGCAATGAGAATTGAATCAAAAAGCAAAGATGCCTGTTTCATGAAATGCGTATAACTTTGTCTTGCTGGTTGTTACGTTGAAACATTCATCCTCATCCCTACTTGGCAATCGATTTTGGCTGTAATCCGTGACTCTGATATGATTTTGTATATTACCTTAGTTGCCTCAAAAAAGTATATTAATAATGTATACCACTAACCGGGTTTCAACTTCCAGGCTAAAAATTACCAGAACTATATTCAAGGTATTATTACTGCTTATACTTACTTGTAGTTTCAAATTGCTTTACAGTCAGGAGCAACCGGTTGAATTAATTCCGGCAATAAAGTCGGGCGAATTCCCCGAAATTGATGTAAACAGCATTGCTCAGGACAGCGCCGGTTTTATATGGATTGGAACCTGGAAAGGTCTCTACAGGTATGATGGAAGGCATGTTTTAAATTATTCGCAGCAATTAAATAACAGAATAGGGAGGAAAATATCGGCACTTTATCTCGATAAAAAGGGAAACCTTTGGATAGGAACATACAGTGAAGGCCTGTATGTTTACAACCCGAAGAACCAGCGTATCAGTTCCTACGAGTCAATAAATAAGACTATTACCGGAAATATTATTGATATCACCGGCAGTTCTGGCGACCAGGTAATTGTCTCTTCATACGAGGGAATCTTTATTTACGACCTGTCTAAGGACAAGTTTGATCCGCTTACGCTGTCCTATACCGAGAATGGCAATAATTTCAGACTTACCACGGCCAGCCGCGACTCAAAAAACAACCTATGGGTTGGATCAGACAAGGGATTGCTACGATATGACCCTGTGCGTAAAAAGCTTATCAATACTAATCAGCTTAAGGGGTTGTATATTCATAAAATTCTTGAACTTCCCAATGGTTTGTTAGCCGTTTCGAGTCTGAAGGGTACTGATTTGTTTGAGGAAATAAATGGCAATGCAGTACCTGTTGCCAATAATCCGCTGGCTTCAATTCTATCAGTTGAAAGAGGAGAATCCTATACATCGCTGGTACTAAAGTCTCAACCAGAGCAGTATTGGATAGCTTTGCAAAACGGACTATTGATTGCAGATATTAAAACCGGGACATTTGTTTCAAAACCAATTTTCGCTGCCGGAAAGGAGTTGAAAACTTTTAGGGTTGAGTCTGTTTTTGAAGACCGACAAGGAATTGTATGGGTGGGGACAAATAGTGGACTATATAAATTCGATCGTAATCATAAGCCATTCGACATGAGCATGATAGGCGAAACCCGTTCCGAAGTGATTTCTATTGCAAAAGGAGGAAAGAACTCATTTTGGAGTGGCACCAATGGTAAAGGTGTATATCTGGTCGAAGTAGGCCAGAATGGCCAGCCTGGAGTACAGCGCAAACTTATAATTCCTGGAACTGGCGTAAACAGCCCATTGAAGAATAATATGTTTAGCATAGTAAGCGGGTTTAATGGCGAAGTCTGGATGAGTACCAAAGGAAGCGGAATTGTTCATGTAAAAAAGGCCAGGATCAGCCCCAACGAAATAGTTGCCACTTCGGTTGAATACTTTAATGAATCGAACAGCCAGGCGGATAATCATGTGATGACACTTTACCGCGACAGCAAAGGTGTGATGTGGGGCGGATGCTGGTCGGGAGGTTTAATAAGTTACTCAGGCAAAAATGCCACTTTTAACCGGATTAAAGGAAACCTGGCCAGAGAATTGAGAAAATATCCGATTGTAAAAATAATTGAATCCGGATCTAATACCTACTACCTGGGAACGCGTGGCAGTGGATTGATCAGGATTGAAACCAACAGTACCCGGGACTCGGTGATGCGAATGGTGAAATTTGCAAATAACCTTTCCGACTCAAGCACTATCTGTAATAATTTCGTATCCGATTTTATTCTCATGCCCGACAGTAAGTTATGGATAACCACCGAATCAGGCCTGTCGATTCTGGATCCTGGAACCGGAGAATTTACAAATGTCGGTATCAAGCAAGGTATGCAGAATGGTGTATTACAGTCTATTATAGCAATATCTCCTGGGGAAATATGGGTAGCCGCGGAAAACGGCCTGAGCAAAATCATTGTCAGGAATGGTTTGCCCGATCAAATAAGGAATTTCAACCATTATGATGGACTTGAAATTTCATATTTTAATAACAGTTGTTTTCTTAATGATAAGGAAAGCGGAATACTTTACATTGGCGGTAAAGAAGGAATATGTTATTTTAATCCCTTGCTGATTACCGATTCCAAATCAATCCCTTCAGTTATAGTTACACAAATCAGCCTTTTTAACCAGTTGCTGGTAGCAGGGCAGGAATATGATGGCAGTCTTCTCCTCGATAATTCACCCTGGTACTCAAAAAAACTGAAATTAAAGTACTTTCAAAATACACTTTCGTTCAGTTTTTCGGGAATGGATTTCAGTGTTCCTGAAAAAATCACTTACGCTTACCAACTTGAAGGAATTGATAAAAACTGGATTTATACCTCAACTCCTGAATGTAGTTACCCTCGCCTGAAATATGGCAATTACACACTGAAAGTAAAATGCTCAAACAGCGATGGAATCTGGAACGACCAGATTACCCGGCTCGAAATCAGAATATTGCCGCCTTGGTGGTTTTCTACTACTGCATACATTGTTTATTTCCTGCTTTTCCTTGCATTAAATTATTTTGCCTATCGGCTGATTACTTACAGGCAACGCATGAGGATCAGGCAGATGGAACAGGAACAGGAAATTGAGATGTACGATATGCGTATGCGTTTCTACACAAATATTTCACACGAATTCCGTACACCGCTTACCCTGATTATGGGTTTAACCGGAAGACTTCGGATGAATGATGATCCCGAAAAGCGATCCGACTTTTATGAGAAAATTGACCGTAATGCCAAAATATTGCTAAGGCTCATTACCGACCTGATGGACCTTCGTAAGATTGAAAAAGAGGAGATCCGTTTAAAACGCGAAAACATTAACCCTTCGGTTTTTTTCAGGCAATCATGCGAAAACTTTACACAGCTTTTTTCCACCAAAGGCCTGGAATTTAAGTACACTGATAAAGTGGCACGGGAAAGTTTGATAGAAGGCGACCCTGTAAGATTAGAATCTGTTGTATATAACCTGCTTTCGAATGCGTTTAAATATACCAATAAAAACGGCAATGTTGAATGTGAGATTGAACTGGTGACAAGAGCTTTTCATCACAAATCAGTCTTCCAGTTTAATTATCGTATAAAAGAACCTGGCGAATACCTGGCTTTCAGAGTCAAAGATACAGGCGTAGGAATGACCCGGTCGCAGGTAAGGAATATTTTTGGCAAATTCCAAATGAACAGTACTCCAAATACAACCGAAACAAATACAACCAGTTACGGAATAGGATTGCTGTTTACCAAATCGCTGGTTGAACTTCATCACGGCTTTATTGAGGTTGAGAGCGAAAATAATAAAGGAACCATTGTTACTGTCTATCTGCCTTCTATTACAAATTCCACTGCAGGAAATGTTCAGGCTGAAATCAGGTCAGCAAGTATCCATATTAACAAAGCCTTGCCTGAAACTGAAATATTACTGGAGAAAATCAGCAGGAAAGGGGACAAAAAAATAATTCTGGTAATAGATGATAATGCGGAAGTAAGAAATCTGCTGAAGGATATTCTTGCTCCGGAATATAAAATTGTGGAAGCTGCTGATGGCCTGGAAGGATGGAACAAAGCGAGCGAACTAGTCCCGGATTTAATAATCAGTGATATTCTAATGCCGGGTATGGATGGAAACAAACTCTGCGAAAAGATAAAGTCGACCAACCTTACAAATCACATCCCGGTTATCTTGCTTACTGCTCTCCCCACATCCGAGGATAGGATCAAAGGATTGAAACATGGTGCCGATTCGTACATTCCCAAACCTTTTGAAGCCGAACATCTTTTGGTAAGGATCGAAAAATTAATCGGATCGCGGAATATGCTGAAGGAAAAATACATGAAGGATTTCCTGGTAACACCCGAAAAAAACCTTGAAGCCGAAATAAATCCTTCAGCAGAATATATCACGAGGATCAAAAAATTTATTGAGCAAAACATCACTGAGCCGGAATACGATGTTGCCGACCTTTGCCGCGACCTGGGCACCAGCCGCATGCAGCTTTACCGCAAATTAAAGGCTACAGTTGGTTACTCTGCCAACGAACTTATCCGAAAAATAAGACTTCATAAAGCTGCTGAACTCCTCCTGCGAGGTGACCTTAATATTGCACAGGTAACTTACGAGGTTGGTTTCAGCGATCTTCAATATTTCCGCATGTGCTTTAAGGACGAGTTTGAACAAACTCCATCGCAGTATATCAGGGCAAATACAAAGGACGATAACCAGGCTGCGGAAAAAATTGACCCGTTCGATAACGAAGAGTAATAGCTGGCCGCCATAATACAGACCTGGACAACTTCCTGGTATTTCTTTAAAATTTTTATGCCCGTTTCCATTAGTTTGGCGTTTAACTCCCAGACAAAGCAACTAATATCATCATTTTTAAAAATGAATCAGGATATAAATATTAGTATTCTGATTGCCATTTGGCAGCATTTAGGGACTCAAAACTCTTCAGAGCTTTAAACGCATATACGCAATATTTCTTTCAACCTAAAATTCGGTGCACAAACTGAAGTATTTATAAAGGAAATATTATTAACAATTTTAAATTTCAATTTGCTGATATTCAGATATATGATCCAATGTATTATATACTTTAAACAGTTAAGTAACAAATGACCACCCTATTTGATATAATAACCCACTGCTAAGCCAGTATGTTGAATATACTTTTACCCTGCAATAAAAACCAAAACCAAGCCACAGTTTGCGTCTCTATTAATAAGGTAAGCCGGGCTAAACGAACAAACAATTAATCAAACACTAACCAATTATTAACAAAATGAGTATGAGAAAACTAAGTCTACTGCTGGTATTTATGCTGCTCACTGTCATGCAGGTACTGGCACAACGCTCCATCACGGGCACAGTGACCAGTGTGGATGACGGAAAAGGCATTCCTGGCGTTTCAGTTATTATTAAAGGGACAACGCAGGGTACTCTTACCGATATCGACGGTAAATACAGCCTCAAAGTGCCGAAAGAAGCAACCATGCTGGTCTTTTCATTTGTAGGAATGAAAAAACAGGAAATGGCGCTTACGGCATCAAATTCAATGGATGTGCAATTGCAATCCGAAGCCGTTGATGTGGAAGGCGTAGTTGTAGTAGGATACGGTACGATGCGTAAAAGTGATGTAACCGGCAGTGTAGGAAGAGTAAATGCTGCAGATCTTAGAAAGGTAACAACAATTGACGCAGCCCAATCCATGCAGGGTCGTGTGGCCGGGGTTAATGTTATTTCAAATTCAGGAGCTCCGGGTGCGGGCGTGAAAGTAAGGGTTCGTGGCATCGGAACGATTAACAACTCCGATCCTTTGTACGTTGTGGATGGATTTCCTATGAGCGATATGAGCAATATTGCACCGGGCGATATCGAAAGCATGGAAGTATTAAAAGATGCTTCTGCAACCGCCATTTATGGTTCCAGGGGAGCTAATGGAGTAATCCTGGTTAAAACCCGCACAGGCGCAAAAGCTGGTAAGCTTCAGGTTGAGGCCAACGTTCAGACCGGTTTTTCGGAAGTAACAAAAAAGCTTAAACTAGCCGATGCAACTGAGTTTGCCAATGCACGCAAGGAGATTGGCACAACTGATGATATTATCAACTATGTCCTGAATCAGCAGGCTACCGGTAATTATCTGAAAGGAACCGACTGGCAGAAGGAAATTTACCGCCAGGGTACAAACCAACGCTACAATGTGAGTATTCGTGGTGGTTCTGATACGTATACCTTCGATCACGGATTTACCTATTCATCAGACAATGGCACAGTAAAAGGCACGTATATGGACAAACTGATGTTCCATTCGAACAACAACTTTACCTTAACCAAACATGTTAAACTGGGTTTAAATTTCAACTATGTGCACTATGAAACACCAGGTAACCGCACCGATTACTACAGCGGAACTATTCCAGGTGCACTTCGTTCGGACCCGATTTCGGCTGCCTGGGATAGCTATACCAATTTCTATGGAGAAATTTACTATTCACAAGCTGCAACAAATCCTGCTTTATCTATTTATCTGGCAGGCTTGGAGAAATACTTAGGTAACCGCGCAATGGGGAATGCCTATCTCCAGATTGATGACCTTTTTACCAAAGGACTTTCATTCCGTTCACAATTTGGAACGCAACTGGATTTTGACGATCAGAAAACTTATAGCCCAAAATACTTCATCACACCAACACAGAAAAATGATGAATCTTCTCTCTACCAGAGACGTCCTTACGGAGTAAACTGGGTAAATACTAATTATTTTTCATACCTGAAATCAATCAGCAAACTGAATATCAATACAACCCTGGGTATGGAACTACAGGCCAGTAAATGGTCGGATATATGGGCTACAGGATACGATGTTCCCGAAAACGCCGATTTACAATACCTGGGTGCACATAAAGATGCGGTAAAATTTGCACTTGGCGGTGGTGCAAGCGAAACCCGTTTATCATCAACCTTCCTCAGGGGTAATTTCGCCTGGGACAACAAATATGTTCTTACTGCAACTATCCGTATGGACGGCAGTTCGAAGTTTACAGAACAAAAACGCTGGGGTTATTTTCCTTCAGTTGCTGGAAGTTGGAATATGAACAATGAAGCATTTATGTCCGACATAACTGATATTTTACCAACATTAAAACTGCGTGCCGGCTGGGGTGTTGTAGGGAACCAGGGGAGTGCCGGAAATTTCGACTATGTTTCGAGTGTTAACGGAGGTTATATTTATGCTCTGAATGGGCTGCCAATTGAAGGTGCCGTTCAGCAACAGCTGGCCAATCAGGAGCTTACCTGGGAAGGTGCTGAACAGATAAACTTTGGAGTTGATTTCGGTTTATTGAAAAACAGGCTTACAGGTACCATTGATTATTTTATCCGCAATACCAATAATATGATACTTCAGCGCCCGATACCTTTATATGCAGGTAAAAAGAAACCGGCCGTCAACGCAGGTACCATGCAGAACAAAGGAATTGAGTTTTCTCTGAATTATACACAGACCAAAGGCGATTTCAGGTATGATGTTGGGTTCAACCTTACTTTCATCAAAAATGAGGTTACCAGTTTAGCTGGTGGAGATCCTATCCGTAGCGGTGGAGTTGCAAATATGGGCAACTGCACAAAAACAGAGGTAGGAAGAGAAATAGCCTATTTCTATGGATATAAGACCTCAGGAATTTTCAAAACACAGGAACAGCTAGATGCATATGCAATAGATGGGGTTCCAATTCAGCCAAATGCAGGCCTTGGTGATGTTATCTTCCAGGATTTGAATGGAGATGGGAAAATTACCGAGGACGATATGACATACCTGGGAAGCGCCAGTCCGAAAATGACCGGAGGTTTCAATCTGAATATGAGCTATAAAGGCTTTGACATGGTATTATTCCTCAATGGTTCGTATGGAAACGAAATTGTAAACTCCATGTACCAGAACTTGTATAGCACAAAAATGCGAGAGTGTAATATCAGCCAGGATCTGGCTGTTAATCATTGGTCAGCCGAAAATCCAACTTCAGATGTTCCACGTCTTGATGTTGCCGACCTGAACAAAAACACCGAGAATTTCTCAGATCGTTATGTTGAAAATGGTTCTTATTTAAGAGTAAAGAACTTTCAGATTGGATACAGTATTCCATCGGCACTAGCTGCAAAGATGCATATTAAAAATCTCCGCATTTATACCTCATTCGATAATTTGTTCACCTTCACCAAGTATAGCGGCTTAGATCCTGAACTCTTCGGATTGTATGGAAATCCATTCTATTATGGTGTTGATATGGTAAATTATCCACAACCGCGCACCTATTCAGTCGGCCTTAATTTAACCCTATAAAACCTAGAATAAATCATGAAAAAGATAACATACCTCTTAATGACATTAACCCTGGTTACTTTGCTCTTCGGATGCAACAAGTTTCTGGATATAAAGCCACAGGGCGCGGAAAACTCTGCCAATTTCTTTGATACAAAAGAAAACGGAACACGTGCCATCATCGGAATGTACGACATGCTTCAGCTTGACGAAGGTGCCGGCCCCGATGGACAGTGGATGAGTCACCACCACGAATTCTTTATGGGTGATCTTCGCTCGGATGATGCCGAGAAAGGAAGTAACGACGGCGACTATGGTACCATGTGGGAAATGGTTGAATATACCATGACATCTCAGATTGGTTTTTCCAGTGACTACTGGATTCATGGATACTGGGGTGTATCACGCGCCAATTACGCACTTGATAATCTTCCAAATGTTACCTGGGATGCCGCTACACGCGACCGCCTCATTGGTGAAGCTTCATTTATGAGAGCATATTTCAACTGGTATCTGGTTCGGATTTTTGGTGGCGTTCCTTTATTTACAACTTCAGTGAATCCATCTGATTTTGGGAATGTTAAACGTGCTACTCTCAATGAATGTTATACCCAGATTGCTAAAGATCTTCTGAAAGCCATAGAATTACTTCCTGAAAAAGGCGCGATCCCACTTGCAGAAACTGGTCGCGTTTCGAAAGGAGCAGCCCGCTCACTGTTAGCCAGGATATATATGTACCAGATTGGTACCGATATAGCCAGCAC
>JBBRCH010000099.1:0-14077 GCA_038204995.1 Bacteroidales bacterium
ATACGATGTCTTATGTTTTTCTTGGTGATGCCAGATTCATTAAATCTACTGGTTCGAAACCAATGAGTATCACATGGGAGTTAAGAGAACCAATGCCGCCTTACTTTTGGAAAAACTCAGCTAAAATGGCAGTTGGATAAAGTGTCCACAATTCATTAATAAATTGAAACCTACCTTACATTATCAGTATACTTCTGGACTTCGGAGTTAAAATAATCAAGTTTCACCTGAAGATTCACCAGTTTATTTGCCAATTCATCCTTCAAACTCTCAACTTTATTAATAACATCCACTTGATTTCGGATTTCTCTCTCCCTTTCACTAGATGCTCTTAAAAATTTAAATTCCTTTATTCTTGCCAGCTTATCAGTTTGTACTTCAAATTCTGACTTTGCATTATCAATACTTTTCTTGAGGTTAGAAATTTCAATTTTGTCTCTTTTAATAGAATCATTTAATGCAAATCTCATTTCAATCTTATGCTTCATTTCGTCTTCAGCAACACGTTTCACTGAATCATCGTGTTCCTTTTGATTAAGCTCTTGAATGAGTCTATCACTTTTGCTTGGGCCACATGCTGTAATGCTCGCCATAATAATAAAAAGTAGTAAAATTCCGCGATTCATTGGTAGGTTATTATTAGTTAATTGAAGTTTATTTGGAAGAAGTCGAATACATTTATAATCATTATAATATTCACTTTTTTGTGTTCATTTTCATGAGAAAAAATTCATAATTTGTTCTAAATATTGGGGTCGCAAAAATAGAAATATTTTATCCATAAAAAATGACTTCATTGAAAATATTATTAAATAATAAATTTTAATAATTGTTTTTTGTTTCACTTTTCCTATTTTCGCAAAGTGAATCAAAATAAGAATTGTATTAATAATTTAAAAACTATGATACAAACATTTATCAAAAGTTCAACCATAAAATAAATCACTTAAATATTTGAACAACCTCTTACTAACCCTCGTCCTTCTATGAAAGATAAATCAAAAGCATTATTAATACTTTTAGTGATTATTGCAATTTCATTTCCCGTAAAAGCACAAGATTATTCTGAACAAGCCAAAATATACTTTAGTAAATACATTGATAACAATGCTTTCTTCAACCTAAGTACTAATTCATTGCCAAGTCTAGATGACTGTAAACTCGTTTTCAAGGGAAAAAATGCATATACTTTCTTTGGTTATATTGAAGATTTGAAAAACAGTCTTAAAAAAAAACAAAAAAAAAATCTTGAAAATTACGCTGATATTAAAATTGAATCACTTACTACTGCTGAAATTGAACGTGGAAAAGGTACTGGTGGAATGAAAAGTATTATTGATAAACTACAACCCAAAGTCACATTTTATTCGATTAATATGCTTAGAGTTAAAGGTGATGATTATGGCGTAGCATATAATTATTGGGTAAAAATTGATAATCGATGGGTATTTTTCCCGAAACCTTGGATACCTTTTTCTTAATCTTTATAGATACTCTTATGAAATCACTAATTGTTCTTTTAATTACTTTTTTACTACTTAACCTTAATAGCAAAGCACAATCAATTACAAAAACGTACCTGAAAAATGGCAATGTTTATGCTCAATATGACAATGCTGATACTCGCCAAATAACAACAAAAGGCATTGACTCTCAGCCGGTATTATCTAATGACAAGAAGTTCGTTATATACCTGCGAACAATTAAGAATACCAAAGAACCTGAAGAAGGTGAAGAGTTTATTGAAGAAACGAGAATTGTCAAATATGATTTTTCTACTTCAATTGAGAAGATACTAGTTCAAGGATGTAAAAGTGATGGAACTGGAAGTTCAACTTTGTCGTATGCCGACTCCGATCAATATCCTTTTTCTGGTATATGTAACATTACTAATATTCAATTATCACCAGATGGGCATAGAGTATATTTTCAAACATCTGCCTGGACAGTATCAAATGCTATTCATTATTGCTTTATTCCAAATGGGAAAATTGCCTTTTTTAGCTCAGGAAATTTAAAAGGAATTGATAATGATGGAAACCTGGTTATCTCTAGTACGGGTATTGAACAAGGAAAAGGAAGATACACTCAGGATTGGCTTTTCGATAAAGATGGCAACGAATTAAAAGCTGTTAGCGAAAAAGAGTTTTAAATTGTCAGTTCTCTCATATTTTCCCTCTTTATGCCTGCGGAGAGAATTTAATAAATCTAATCTGCTATAACCGAATTTCTTTCGGTCAATGCTAGCCTTCATGATTGGTTTCGCCTGCCGCTAGCATTCTGTGGCAGCTGATGGCAAAATTTATTAATCTTATTCGTTAACCGAGGATAAAAGGAATTGCCGGAGGATATTTTTAATTTGTGCCGGATGTGGACTTATGTCAACTAGCTTGGCTAAGTACAGCCTTTTTTCAAGTACGATCTTACCCAGCCTGATGGATATTTTCTGCAGCTGAAACATTCCTTTCCCCCTTTTCTTCCCCCAAATAAACATACTTATCTCATTTTAAATAATTTTGCAGTCAGTTTAGTTCTTTAATCCGGAATTGGAAGTTACATGCGTTTTTTAAAGTCATTACCCACTAAAATGAAACCACAGCTTATCATTACTTTTGTGTTTATTTTAATGCTGGCCGGCTGTAGCTCAAAACAGCACCTGTCATTTAATGATATTCCGATAGATGGTAAGCTTGATATATTTGCTGAAAAGATGGTAAAATCGGGTTTTACGGATTTAAAACGGATCACGGAAAACCAGGTTCAGCTTACAGGGAAGTTCCAGGAAAATGATTGTACAATTGATGTGTTTGGAGCAGGGAAGAGCCGGTTAACCTATAAAGTTATTGTCAGTCTGCCCGGGGAAGATCATGATTCCCTTAGCTACAGTTGTGAGAAACTGCGAAAACTATATGCAGCGGAATACGGAAATCCTAAAAATGTATTTAAACAATTTCAGAATTCGTCCAGGTTTCTGTTCAACGAACGAAAATTTACCAGGAAACTGGCGATAGGCGATTACAGCAAATTTTTCACGGGTTCAGGTTTTATCACTCTTGAACTGCGTGATGGATATATTGCCATTATTTATTTAGACAGGTTGAATTATGATATCCGGAAAAGAGAATTGCAGCCAGGGAATGAATATGAGAATAACGAATAGATAACCAACATTTAAAATGGCACATACGTAACTAACTTAAATAATTGAAATACGTTGAAATACGTTGTAATACATGGAAATACGTTGAAATAAGTAGAAATACGTTGAAATAAGTAGAAATACATGGAAATACGTTGAAATACATTGGAATACATTGAAATACATGGAAATACATTGAAATACATGGAGATACGTTGAAATACATGGAAATACGTTGAAATAGTCAGAATATATCTATCTGAATTTCAAGCGATAGCACTCTTGTTAAATGAAAGTATTAAGCGGGAATAGTAGTGTTTTGAAAATCAATAATTTCCTGCACTGTTTATTTCTTCCGTAACCTTGATAAGCAAAACCTGTCTGGCCGTATATGCGGCAATTCTCCGACGATGCGATTGTAAGGCGTGCGCTGTTTACAATTTTTGTTGGCATTTAATATCTGATACGAATCAAGGACTGGATTTGTCTGATTTTTTATCAGCCACAAAGCATCAAAGGCACATAGAAATCCACGCTACCACATTACTATATTATGCTGCCGGAGTTTGAAAAAATAATCAAGAAAAATCCTGAACAGGAACCCCTGGAGTGCATGAAATAGATTCGGGATGATGAACAAAAATCCTAAAATGAACTACCTGATGAACCAAATTCTTTATGGAAAAATTCTATATATTGATATGGTTGACGTCATTGTTAATTTTGCTTTCCTGAAATGATTTAAAAAGTCAGATCCTTTCATTTTTGATAATTAATTACGCTTATCCCTGCAAGCTTAAAGTATTATGCGCATTTTGCCACTAACAGACCTGCATTTTATATTATTAAGCTGATATGAATATTTTTTTTGGATTTTCGGGCAAATATGCTTAACATATGAGATATGTATAGTTATATGCAATTGAGCATATGTTATAGCTTCATATTTTCGATTTATCGCTTATGGTAATAGTTTAAATAATTAATTTCTATAAGGAGGAGAAACCATGAAAACAAATTTTCTTTTTGTTACAGGACTGATCATTCTATCTGTGCTAATCTTTCATACTTCCCTGGCACAATCAACAGGTCACTGGGAGAAAGTAGCTGATATGCTCCATTACAGGATCGACCATACAGCAACTTTGTTGCAAAACGGTAAAGTATTGGTTGTAGGCGGCGATTTTCCTGATGCTGAATTGTTCAATCCGGAGGATAACACTTTCCAGACGACTGGTTCTTTGAGCACTTACGGTATTCGGGGAGCAACGGCGACTCTGCTGCAAAATGGTAAAGTCCTTATTGCAGGAGGAATGGGTTCACCGCAAGTTGCCATATTGTATGATCCACAAACTGATAGTTTTAATACTACCGACAGTCTTGAAGTTCCCCACAGCTTTCATACTGCCACATTACTATCTGATGGACGTGTACTGATTGCCGGAGGGCAGGACCAGAATGGGCCTCAGACAACTGCTGTCTGCGAAATCTATGATCCACAGTCGGGGACTTTCAGTCACTGATAACCTGAACATTGACCGCTCGGTTCATACGGCCACACTCCTGGCAAACGGTAAGGTGCTCATTGCAGGTGGTATGCGAACATCGACCCCCGGTAACGGGACTAACATTAATTCCTGTGAAATTTATAACCCTGTTAGTGGCATTTTTAGTCTTGCTCAAAATATGAGTTTGCCCCGAGCCAGCCATGCAGCAACCTTACTCACCGATGGCAGTGTGCTTATTTCGGGTGGAGCATGGAATAATCGGAATTGCGAACGGTACGACTTTACATCTAATACCTGGTCCCAGACCGGAGATATGACTGTTACCAGACGCAGTTCCCATACAGCAACACTGCTCCATAATGGAAAAGTATTACTGGCAGGAGGTTATACTGATGCCATTTCATCTTCTGCTGAATTATTTGATCCATTGACCAACTCGTTTACTGCTGTCGACAACATGTTCACTTCGCGGGAACAACATGCTTCTACAATTCTTCCTGACGGTAATGTTCTGGTTACGGGAGGGTATAGCACGGACAACCCTGTCAATCTTGCAGAACTTTATATTGCTGATACTTCATCCACTGTAGGAATTGATAATCAAATAAGTGCTCAGCAAACGGGACCCGAATCTTTCCATTTGTTACAGAATTATCCCAACCCATTCAATTCCATCACGACTATCAAATTTATACTGCCACAGGCTGAATTCGTAAACTTAACTATTTATGATCATCGTGGTACCAAAATAAAAACTCTTCTAAATGAGAAAAGGTCCATTGGCTTGCATAAAATTAATTTTGACGCTAAAGATGTTCCAGGTGGATTGTACTTCTACAAAATAGTCGCAGGTACTTTTGTCAGCACAAAGAAATTAGTATTAATAAAATAGTAAAGATTAGCCTGCCAAACGGCTGCAAGGGATTCAGCACGTATCTGGTTTCATTTAATTTTGGAAGTATCCCGATTATGCTGGAATTTTATATTGTCATAAAACAGGGCAATTATCTAACGGACGAACTTCAAAAAATCAGTTTATTCTTTTTTCTCACTAGTACGGATATAAATATCTTTTAAACGCTATTTAAATACCTTTCGACTGCCGCTCCCTTGCAGCGTGTGTCGAACATGTATCCCAGGCTGCAGCAAAAGCTCAGTACTGTGGCAATAGAACTTCCACAGTAGTCAATCTTATAGTTCTGTGTAATGATATTGATTGATTTTCCGGACAAGCAAGAAAGATATTGTAGTATATTTATAGCTTCAATCAGACGGATTCGCAGCAGCCAATTGCTTTACCCAATCCCCCCCCGCATTTTAAACAAAAAACAATATATCTATTATGGTAAAAACTCTTATGCTCTCACTGATGTTTAGTGCTTTGCTGTCGGTTAACACCTCAGCTCAAAAGGAAGCGGTTCTTATTGCCAAAGGAGCGAAAGTGGAAAAACTTTCCGGAGGATTCAGTTTTACGGAGGGGCCGGCGGTGGACAAAGCCGGAAATGTGTTTTTCACTGATCAGCCGAACGACCGGATTATGGAATGGTCGGTGGAGGGCAAGTTATCCACGTTTGTAAGCGGTGCGGGCCGGGCAAACGGAACTTATTTTGATAAGGCCGGAAACCTGCTCACCTGTTCGGATATGGATAACCAAATGTGGAGTATTACCCCCGACGGGAAACACAGCGTCCTGGTTTTTGATTTTAAGGGTAAAAAACTCAATGGCCCCAATGATTTGTGGGTGCGCCCCGACGGCGGAATTTATTTTACCGATCCGCTGTATGCCCGCCCATACTGGACACGCAGCGCGCAAATGCAGCAGGAAGGGCAGTATGTGTATTACCTTGCGCCCAACCGCAAAACCCTGGTACCGGTATGTATGGATCTGGAGCAGCCCAATGGCATAGTCGGCACTCCCGAAGGCAAACTGCTATATGTGGCCGATATTAAGGCAGGCATAACCTATGTTTATACCATTAAACCCGATGGCACGCTCGAAGGCAAAAAACTTTTTGCGCCTATGGGCTCCGATGGCATGACCATAGATAATACGGGGAATGTTTATCTTACCGGTGATGGCGTAACTGTATTTGATGCCAAAGGCGAAAAGATAGCCCATATACCAGTTGAAGCCAAATGGACAGCCAATGTTTGCTTTGGCGGAAAGGACATGAAAACACTCTTTATAACCGCCTCGGAGTTTTTGTACAGTGTGCGGATGAATGTAAAGGGAGTGAGATAAGGATAAAATAAGTTTCGGGGTCTTATCCACAAATTGGCGCACCTTGACCACAGATGACACAGATTAAACAGATTCTCACAGATAACAATCCGTGTAAATCCGTAGCATGCGTGTTATCCGTGTTCCAATTTAAACTTCGCGCCCTCTTGCAGTCATGCCTACGCTGGCGCCCGTTTGTAACGCGTAACTTTACAATCTCCTGCTGGCTTACAATCTTTCATCAGCCTTCTGCTGTCGTACGAACTTTTCTCACCCAAAGTAATCCTTTCGTATGGAATGTTAATACCAACCTGCCCCTGATTTACACAACGATTTAATATGATTATAATTGATTTGAAACGCTGGGAATTTTAGTCATGGGTAAAAAATTCGAGTCAAGCTTTGAGCGTTTAACAATTAATTTTCCAGATCACTATTATATGCTCATAAAATTATTTAATTTTAATGCTTCATTTTTGATCAGAGCTCTACTTCGTTATAATAAGTATTTTTATACCACATGGTAACATTCAAAATTATAGGTCTTAAAACAATCATAGTTCAATTATTTCTAATCCTTGCTTTGTCTGGATATGGTCAATCTATTCAAGTTAATGCTGGCAACGACCTTAATCTCACGTGTTTTGATGAAGCCCAGTTAAATGCCAGAGTAATTAACTGGCATGGCAGGCAGCATTGGCATTATGGAATAAAATCGATATGTTTTGCAGATAAGAACACACTATTTGCTGTTGGTGGCGAATGGGACCAGGGATTGATTTTGAAAAGTGTTGATGGTGGTCACAATTGGGCAGAACAAGCAAAACCTCCAGCCTACAATTTTGTGAATAAAATTTTTTTTATAAATCACGACACGGGTTTCATAGTTGGTGGACGGATGGAGAATCTTATCATGAAAACCACCGATGGAGGAATGACCTGGGAATTTTATTATTTTGGATATTACAGTGAGCTGAATTCCGTTTGCTTTGCTAACGACAGTGTAGGATTTGCCGTGGGTACAAACCTGTTTATGAAAACCACAGATTGTGGTGTAACCTGGAAAGCCGTTACGATGCCCCCAATTTATTATGCTGATATTTTTTTTACCGACAAGTTTAATGGCTTTGCGGTTGGGTATGGGTTATTACACCCTGATGAATCGGCGAAAATGGTAAGAACAAATGATGGAGGGGTGACATGGAGTGAAGTAAACCTCGACTTCAATTATAAACTAACAAGTATAAATGCCATAAACAATACAGTTTATGTAACTACCTTACAAGGGATGGTATTGATTTCTCACAATAATTTCGACACGTGGGAAATTGTTAATACAGGTTCATTATGCGACTTAAATAGTATTGTTTTCAGGGATTCGAAACATGGGATAGCTGTTGGTGCTAAGGGAGTTATACTTACAACTGAAGATGAAGGATACACATGGAAGAAAGAATACTCCGATTATTTCAGTTCAAATTATAAACCAACAGATTACACTAATGGAGAAGGAACGTTTTCGGATGTTGTATTTATTGACGATTCAATTGGGCTGGCATCAGGCATGCCTCAGGGTAATCTCGACAGCAGTACTTTTGTTGAGCAGACTCCTTTACCGAAACAACTTTACTATCAATGGACACCTCCAAATTTTCTATCAAATTCAAGTATTTCCAACCCATTAGTTAATCCAAATCAATCAATCGAATATATATTGAGCGTTACCGACTCAGTCGATTATTTTGCAACAGACACACTTCGAATTGATGAAAGGATTCCCTTTGTGTGGGCTGGTCAGGATACCACATTACTTACATCACAACCGTATGAATTAACCGGGATAGCTGAAGTTGGCAGGTGGCAGACTGTGAATATGGATAATTACGGACAATTTTATCAGGTACAGTTTTTTTCAAAAGATACAGGTTATGCCATAACCAATGGAAACCTTGTAAAAACCGTTGATGGTGGAAAAACGTTTCGAAATCTTATTACAGAGCATCATCTCACTCTTTCCAGTTTTTGCTTTTTAAATGAAAAAACTGGATTTGTAGCTGGCTCAACAGGCATGGTATTTAAAACTTTTGATGGAGGGGATTCCTGGATAAAAATACCCGTACAAACAGAAGAGTCTTTTGAAAGTATCTATTTTATTGATTCACTCGTTGGATATTGCAGCGGCTGGGATGGCACTATAGTAAAAACTTTGGATGGCGGTATTTCATGGTCGATCTATACACTACCTGATGCAGAAGATTTGTTAAAAATTTATTTTGTAGATAAGGAACATGGGTTCGTAGTTGGGCACATTTGGGATCATAAATATGCCTTTACTACCGATGGTGGTAATTCCTGGCAAAAATCGGAGTATGCTCCTTCCTGTAATTTTTTTACAGATATCTTTTTTGTTGATGATTCGGTTGGATATATACTTGGAAGCGTAGCGGGACCACTTACAATACTAAAAACCTCAGATGGAGGAAAAACCTGGGAAGAGCGAAAATTTATATGGATAAACGATGTGACTACAACATATAATACAATTTTTTTTACTGACAGGTATAATGGATATGTAGGAGACCAGTATGGCGAAGTTATCAGAACATGGGATGGTGGAAAAACATTTTATGTGATTGAAAAGATGCAGACATATATCAATGATCTTTATTTTCTGAATTCAAATGAGGGGTTTATGGCTTCTACGGCGTTTAGGAACTTTCATGCTCCACCTGGCATAACTTATAAATGGACGCCTGATAAAAATTTAATTGATCCGGAGAATATGCACACTTTTGTAGTACCTGAAGAGCCAACTTTATACAATTTTATCGTCAGCAGAGAGAATAGCTGTGCTGTTTATGATGATGTATATATTAGCTTAAAAGGCTATGGCGTGGATTTAGAAGATGAGAAACCCAACCTTTATTCAATTAATCCTAACCCCGTAACTGATATCTTATACATAAGCTCTTCAAAGAAGCCTCAAATAAAGTACAGCGTTAAGATATATGCTGCAAATGGGATGTTGATGTTTGAGGATGAAGAAACATACACAAACAACAGAGAGTATACTGTTAAATCAAAATTTAATCCCGGGCTTTACTATGTTGTTATTGCCGATAAAGAAGGAATTTATACACAAAAAATTATAATTAAATAATTGCATAAAACTCCGCGTTGTGGTTGCCACCCAAATCATTTTAATGAAAAATAAATCTTTCTTTTGCTAACTCAACCAGGTATCGGCTGGGGTAGGATAAGCAGCCACTTTTGTTGGAAGGTTTCTTTTACGTTAGTTTCAGGCTTGCTTCAAAATCTGCTTCAGGATGGTTTCAGGGGTACAGGGTTACAGTTATTGTAGTCGTTCAGTCACAAATAATCCGTCTAAGTCCGTAGCATCCGTGTTATCCGTGTTCAAACAATCAAAATGACCACAGATGACACAGATTAAACAGATTATCACAGATAAAATCCGTGGCATCCGTGTTATCCGTATTCTAATTTCACGCTGTCGTGCCGTCGTGCCGTCATGGCGTCGTACACTCGTGCCGATGAGCTGTCGAGTAGTTTGAGCCTGAGTAGTACTTTTTGAAAGTTTGTACAAATGAACTAGGAACACAGTTTTTCGCCGCACTCATCAGAAAATAAGAAGCGAGCGAACGGAGACTTCCAGGCAATAGATTGACGGTAAAAAATATTTTCTGATATTACTTCACGTTCATGCAATTAGGATTTAATTATATACCTTTGATATTTGAAATTGTTTAATCTAAAATGAGTTTTCAATTTATCTAAACTAAATTATTAATACTGCCTATCCCTTTCGGTCAAGTTCATTTTATCATTTCATTAAAAGGTTGTGGAGGAGTGTCAACAGCTTGCTGCATCAGTCTATAAAATAATTTTCCTCTATATGTTGATAGCTTTCGATTAAACTGAAAAGCAAATTCATCCAGATAATAGGATAAATATTTTGGAGAAATACTCCCCTGATGAGTTCCATTTACCCAACGCTTTACTAGCGAATCGACAAGATGTACATGCGGTAACAGTTCATGAGCATCTTTCCCGCTTCCTGAAATTACTTTGATTTCATGTTTGTATTTCTGGGAATTATTCAAAAAACTATACCCTACCCAGCCATCTGTTAATATTGTACTTCCCTGTTCAATGTTTTCTTCAATAAATTGCAAAAGATATTCCCCTGAAGCATCTGGTATGCATTTAAAACGAACTCTACCGATCTGTTTTCCAATACATTCAGTGGCCACAATCACTAAAGTCTTTGTTTCAGCACCTCGCCCTTGTTTTCCTTTGCCAATTTCTTTCCCTCCAAAATACGTTTCGTCAACCTCAACTTCTCCCGAAAGTTTATCTCTTTCTGGTCTTACCATTGCTCTGCGTAGCTTTTGCAACCAAGACCAGGCTGTTTCGTATGAACCAAAGCCCATGAAATCCATCAAATTATTTGCGCTTGCACCCGTCTTTTGTGCAACAACCCACCACATAATATGAAACCAAAGCAATAGTGGCTTTCTTGTACCGTGAAAAATTGTTCCTGCGGTAACCGATGCTTGATAACCGCAAGAGGAACAGTGTATCATCTTTTGTTCAGTCAGCCAATATTTACTACTTTTACATTTAGGACATACATACCCATTTGGCCATCTCATTTCAAAAATATAATTCCAGCAGTCTTCATCGTTCTTGAATTGTACAAGGAATTCTTGAAAATCTCTCGGATATTGTTCATTCGTATTCATGATACAATGTTACATTTTTTTACTTGACCGAAGGGGATAGGCAGTTTTAAAATATATTTTACCAGGACTTTTCCTGATACTGTCTGCTTCAATAGCAGGTTCAGCACAGGAGGTATACAAAAACAATGACCTTACAATTACCAAACTTGAGAAGAACATGTGGGTAGTTGAAACTGCCGACAATACTACCATGTACATCGTTGAAGGCTCGAAAAAATCCCTGCTGATCGATACCGGCACCAAATGCGAAAAACTGGATGAGGTGATAGCTCAAATTACGCAGAAACCTCTTTTGGTGGTGCTTACCCATGCACATCCCGATCATGCCGGGAATATACAATTCTTCAAGGAAATCTATTTGCATCCTGCTGACACTCTACTTCTTGATAAATTCTATACTGGAAAGTTGAATTTTGTTAATGATGGCGATATATTTGATTTGGGCGACACAAAGATTGAAGTTGTGCATACTCCGGCTCATACTCCCGGATCGATCGTTTTGCTGGATCGTGCTGCCGGAAATTGTTATTCAGGTGATGCCTTTGGTTCAGGATTGGTTTGGCTGCAACTCAAACCCCCGGCACCAATAAAAACCTATACTCAGTCGTGTAAAAAGATGGAAGCCTTGATGGACAAAGGGATTACCAAAATCTATTGCGGTCATTATCCATATGTAAAGAAAGCATATGACAAAGCGTATATCACCGATATGCGGCTACTTGCCGAAGAATTGGATATGGGCACAGCACCCGAAGGAAAACCGTATCCGATCAAAGCGTCGATCGGAGGAGACAACCCGATGATCACCACACTTGGCACTGCCAGCATTGTATATGATCCTGCTTTTTTAAAATGATGATTAGTTAACTTTTACCTGGCAACAAACAAAATCAGTTTTGTAAAAATTACTTTTCCTCGTTTTTGTTTCAATTCTGATGTTATACACTGCAGGTCAAAAACCGATAACATCGATGTTAATCCGTTGAAATTCTGGTTCTGAATGCCTGAAAGACCATAAAACTCTACAAATCTGACACAATGAAAAAAACAATAGTTATAACCCTGGTACTTGCAATAACGTTCGGACTTGGTTTCGCATTCAACACTGTTATTTCAACAAAATCTAAAGGAAACGAAAATGCAAAAAGAGTAACGGGAATCGGCGGCATCTTTTTTAAATGTAAAGACCCCAATAAAATAAGGGAATGGTATAAGACACACCTCGGCTTAAACACCAATCAATACGGAGCAGTGTTTGAGTGGCGACAAGCTGATGATTCAACTAAAAAAGGATATACACAATGGAGTCCCTTTAAGGAATCAACAAAATATTTTAAACCTTCGGCAAAAGATTTCATGATAAATTACAGGGTTGCTGATCTGGCAGCACTTGTTGAAGAACTAAAAAAGGAAGGTGTAACAATTGCTGACACAATTGAAACCTATGATTACGGAAAGTTTGTTCATATTATGGACTGTGAAGGAAACAAAATTGAACTTTGGGAACCTAATGACATTGAATACGAAAAACTTGGCATCCAGATTGGCAGTAAGACAACCAAATAAGCAATCGAACTAACTACAGAAAAGAACACCGGACGGAACATAGTGAAAGTTAAGATGTAATATTGCTATAAATACATTTGGCACATTTAACAGGAAAAGAAACTTCTTCGTTTTTAGGTTAGCAAATTTATATGCTTAATGGTTTTGTTCCACAGGTTTTGCTCCTGATCTGATCCTACCTATGTTGTACCACCCATTTCATCAAAAACACAAAAGCCTGTAAATTAATCATTTACAGGCTTTATTTTTGCGTTTAAGCGGTCCGGACGGGACTCGAACCCGCGACCACATGCGTGACAGGCACGTATTCTAACCAACTGAACTACCGAACCATTTATAGTTATTGGGAGTGCAAAAGTAACGCTTTTTCGTTAATCCAAAAATATTTCAGCGTTTTTTTTCAAATAAATTTCAGCCGGGTATGCGATTGTTTATAAAGGCCTAATTAACAGTGCGGTTACAAATACTATTAAACGCACAGATACTGCAGGTATCACGGTTCTCCGTCTGGCTGAAGGGCTCCGAAATAGTATAGATGCTTCTTATGATTTCTTCCAGTTCATGCTTAAATGCTGCAAGCGTTATGCTATCAATAACTGTATTCTTATCAATATCAGTCCTGATAAGGTATGCAGATGCTTTCCGCAGGGAGATTATACCGGAGATCAGCTGACCGGGTGGCACCGCCTGCATATCGGAATACATTAATGCATAGGTAAGCACTTGTAAAAGCTTTCCGGGTTCATCCTTTTCAAGGAAATTTGATAACAGGTCAATTTTAAGATCTTTGGCTTCCACTTTACCGGTTTTGTAATCGATAATGCGGGTAATCCCTCCTACCCTGTCGATACGGTCGGCTTTGCCATGAAGCTTCACATTG
>JBBRCH010000100.1:0-14007 GCA_038204995.1 Bacteroidales bacterium
ATCAAATCAGCCCCGAAGGGGTTGAACAAATCGCTATGGGAAATACATATCATTGATTTCTATCCCAAATTCTACAAGTATTCTTCTCAGTTCATCTTCAAATGTTTCGTGTTTATGATGCTCTTTTTGGTTTTTTATATAGTTAATAATCATGTCTTTATCCTTCCATGCATAGGTTAAGGCTGCATAACCATCTCCCCAACTCTCAAAATTGGGGAATTTGGGCGATGCTTTTAACCAGATTGAACTTGATGTTTTCACATCGCGCATAAAATCTGCCAATGCAATGGATGGATGAAGATCACTCAAAATATGGATATGATCCTCAATGCCATTGATCTGGTATGGAAAACACCCTTTCTTTTTTATAATGCCTGAGAGATAGGCATATAATTCATCTGAATTTTCAATTGCCAATGTTTTATGGCTGTTTTTTGTACGAAAAATGATGTGGTACAAAATCTGACGATAACTTGACATAATTTTATTATTTATTCAACCCCTTCGGGGCTGAGTTTTTTTATGTTATTTACCATGGGTTACACCCACGGTTATTGATGTTTAGCCCCTTCAGGGCAAAAATTAACCTCAGCTTCCAACCATTATACTGAACAAAGTACTTCCCGGTTCTATTTTCCTGGTACTAATAATTACTGAGATGCCCATTTACCCGGCTTTAGTTTTTCCGGACATTTTTAATTTTCACAGTGCCATTAGGCCTCACAAATAAAATACCGCTTACGGCTACGGTATCACCAACCTGAAGTCCGCTGGTAATTTCAACTACGTCCCTGTTTCGGATTCCTGTTCCAACATTCTGAAAAACAGCTTTGCCATTTTTTATCAATACAACCTGGTTCGAAAGCGCATCGGGAATAATAGCATTTGTAGGAACTACTATGCCTTTCATTTTTTCGTTCAGTAGCACTTTTACGAAAGCTCCGGGACTAATAGAGCCGTTATTAAGCTTTGCACGAACTTTGATATCACGTGTCGACGTATTTATTTGTGGCTCAATAGCACTAATGGTAGCCGAAAAATCAACTACAGATTCATTGGTTTGGATGTTGATTGTTTTCCCTATTTTTACTAGGTTCACATAAGCTTCCGGTACCGAAAAATCAATCTTTATTTTATCTGTTTCCTGCAATGTTCCTATAACCGTGGTGGGCGAAACGTATGCGCCTTCGCTGACAAGTCTTAGCCCGAGTCGTCCTGAAAAAGGAGCTTTTACTACGGTTTTATCTATTTGCGCCTGCAAAACATTGATATTGGCATTGTATAAATTAACCTGGCTTATTGCAGCATCGTACGAAGCCTGGTCCACTCCGTTAACAGCCAGTAGTTTTTTGAGCCGTTGTTCTGTCTTTTCGGCCAGATCAAGTTGAACTTTCTGCTGCTGCATTTGTGCTTGTAAATCAGCATCATTCACCTTTGCCAGTATGGTTCCTTTTGCAACCCTGGCGCCGTCGGGAATATTCAGGAATGTGAGCCTTCCCCCAACTTCGGGATGAAGATCTACCATTTCATCGGATAAAACTGTGCCATTTACTTCAATATCGGATGAGAAATCTGTTTTTCCGGCAATAATAATATCCACCGCAACCGGTGGCTTTTCTTTTACAAGGGCTTTATCGGTTGCTTTGCTATTGCATGATACCAATGCAGACAGCAAAAGTGGGATGGATAGAATTTTTAAAAACTTCATCTGGATTCAGTATTTTGAGTTATGTTAAGTTTTAACTTATTAATGGTTTGAGTGAGTTCTGCGATTTGTTGTTTTTCGAGCCCATTGAGTACAATATCATTAATTTCAGCAAAGGATTCTTTAATTTCAGGTATTGCCAGTCTGCCTTTTGATGTTAGATTCAAACTGTGCTTACGCCTGTCATCTGTTTTGCGTTTTCGTTGCACATACCCGTTTTTCGCAAGGTAATCCACTATACGAACTATACTAACCTTGTCAGAATCAAGCAATAAAGCAAGTTCCTTTTGTGTTATTATTCCATCTTGTCTTTCAATAAGTATCAGTGCATAATAATTACGGTCGATATCAAGGTGTTGAAGTTTCAGCCGAAGAAGATGCAGATATCCTTTCCCAATCGTCGAAAGCATTCTGCCCAAAGGCTGTTCGTTCAATTGTAAATCGGGAGCCATAAGGAAAATTTCAGCAAAAGTAGTCTAAAATTTAAATAGTTTACATTGTTAACTATATTTTATTACAAGCAATTTGAAGATAGTATGATTCAATTATGCTTATAAGGTTTAAAAGTTGTAATTATTTTATTGATTGATGCTTGCAAATCAGTCTGATCTTTTAAATATGTATGATTTCAAACTTTGTACATTATTATTTGTTAAATTAATTAAATTATCATAATCACATATGAGAATATATGGGTTTTTGAAAATCGAAATGTGAAAATTGAAATGTAAACTATTATTTTTTTATAAATCAATTGATTAGCAATGACTAGAAAGCGAAAACATGATTTCATTAACTGGAATATTGTTACTAATCCGAAGAATCTTCTTCAAATTTTTGTAGGCAGCAGTATGGCTGTTTTTGCCATGAAAGGATTTATGATACCTAACCGCTTTTTGGATGGTGGCATTACCGGTATTTCAATTCTGTTGCATGAAATCTCCCACTTCAACATCACCATTTTTATTTTTGTTTTTAACCTGCCATTTATTTACCTGGGGTACAAAAAAATAGGAAAAACTTTTGCTGTTCAAACATCACTTGCGGTTATATTACTTTCAATAGGATTGTTATTTGTTCATCTTCAGCCATTTACTACTGATAAGCTTTTAATAGCAATTTTCGGAGGGATACTAATTGGCACCGGTGTCGGTCTGGTAATCAGAAGCGGAGGAGTACTTGACGGAGCCGAGGTAATTGCTGTATTTACCAGAAGAAAAATAGGAATCTCCAACAGCGAGGTCATCATGATCTTCAATACTTTCATATTTGCCGGTGCTGCCTTTCATTTTGGGTTGGAAACAGCTATGTATTCTCTCATCACTTATTTTGCTGCTACCAGGGCTACAAATTATATAGTTGATGGCATTGAACAATATACAGCTGTAAATATTATATCATCACAACAAGAGAAAGTTAAAGATCTCCTGGTTAATGAGTTGGGGAAAGGAATAACTGTTTACAAAGGCGAAAGGGGATATCTGCCTGGTAGTTTTGATATAAAAACTGATTGTGAAATAATAGTTACAATAGTCACTCGCCTTGAAATTCACCAGATTGAAGAATCAATTCTTGGAATTGACCCAAAAGCATTTGTCTATATCCAAAACATCAATGAAGCAACAGGTGGGATCTTAAAAGCAAAAGGCCATGCAAAGTAAACAGCACATGAAAGAGTTTGTAATCAACTTGTTGAAGACTAACATACCTGAAAATTATTATTACCATAATTATAAACATACCCTTTACGTGCATGATACAGCCTTACACATAGGCAGTCATGAAAAATGTACAGCGGAAGAATTGGAATTAATATCTGCAGCCTCATTCTGGCATGATACGGGGTATATTAAAACTTACAAGAATCATGAGGAGGAAAGTTGTAACCTGGCACGGCATTATTTGCCTGAGTATGGATATTCAACCCAGGATATCGATATAGTATGTGGGATGATAATGGCTACAAAAATTCCGCAATCTCCCAAAACCAAGCTGGAAGAAATTCTTGCTGATGCTGACCTGGAATATATGGGAACACCAAGTTTCGATAGTACAGCAGATGATCTGTTCAGCGAAATTCAATCTCTTAATCCTGAGTTAACGGAAGAAAAATGGACTCAGATCCAAATCTCATTTCTTCAGAATCACCGTTACTTTACTGCATTCTGTAAAGAAAATAAGGAGCCTGTAAAGCAAAATTTTCTGCATAAACTCATACAAGGAATTGAATAGAATCAGGGTGATTTTTCCTGATAGATGCAATTTAGATTTGTATTGAAACACAAATCATTTTTACCCTTCAGAGTATTCTGTGGGATTTCAAAGCGAATAACTTTTACCTGCGTTATTTAAAACTTGTGCTTACTGTTTTTAATGTACCTCGGATTTTTATCATGAAAAAGCTATTATGTCTTTTATTAATGATAATTCTTTTCACAACGGTGGAGGCGCGGTTAACAGAGAAGTATCTGAATTCAGAATAATTGTTCCTCTAAATCAGAGTTAAAACAATCTCAACCATGTCAATTGTAAAAAATGCATTTGCTTCAAGTCTCTTTAAATATCTGCTGTTTGTTACCGCTCTTTGGGTGATCCTTTTATCATGCTCACACAATAGCATTGAACAGGCAAAAACGGCGTATAATACAGATAGCTTAACTCCACCGCATGAAACTTTTCTGGCAAGCCTTCCCGATAGCAGTTTGCCACACGAAACATTTCTTGAAAAATCACTTCCTCCAATAAAAGGTGTGTTCCCAACTCAGGAATCTGACCATACAGGCACAAAACATACTGGTAGTTCATCCGGCTTACAATTGTTGCCTCCTGAATCATACCCGTTGGTTAATGCAGTAACTCATGTGCCGCTTGCACCGGAAGTACAGGGGACAGCTTTTTTCACTACTTTTAATACCGATGATGGCCTGGCTCTTGATGCCATTCTTTGTAGTATTGAAGATGAAAAAGGCAATCTCTGGTTCGGCACAGCAGGAGGGGGAGTAAGTCGCTACGACGGTAAATATTTTGTAAATTTTACCAGTGCACAGGGGCTTGCATTTAATACTGTTCAATGCATTGCTGAAGATAAATCCGGCAATCTATGGTTTGGTACTGGTGGCGGTGGCGTTAGCAAATACGATGGAAAATATTTCGAGAATTATACTACAGTTCAGGGATTAGCAAACAATACAATCAACTGTATCAGCGAAGATGCCAATGGGATTCTATGGTTTGCCACTGCAGGAGGAGTAAGTAAATACGATGGAAAAACTTTTACGAATTATACCACCGCCCAGGGACTACCGGATAATTCAGTATGGAGTATTACCAATGATAATTCAGGAAATATCTGGTTTGGTACTGTAGGAGGAATATGTAAGTACGATGGAAAATCGTTTGTGAATTATACTATCTCTGACGGACTAGCCTCGAATGTAGTTCTTTGTTCCATAAAGGATAAAGAGGGAAATCTTTGGTTTGGCTTTAATGGAGCCGGGTTAAGTAAATACGATGGGAAATCATTCATGAATTATGGAACCTCTCAGGGACTGGCAGGAAATAAGGTTGTGAGTATGCTCGAAGATGATTCGGGAGCGCTGTGGTTCGGAACTTATGGCGGTGGGGTCAGCAAATATAATGGCAATTTTTTTGTAAATTTTACTACCACCCAGGGCTTGGCTGGAAATGTTGTGGCCAGTATACTGGAAGATAAAACAGGGAACCTCTGGTTCGGCATTTATGGAGGAGGAATCAGTAAATACAGTGGAAAATCGTTTGTCAATTATTCCACCGCCCAGGGTCTGGCTAATAATGTGGTGCGTAGTGTCGCCGAAGATAAATCAGGAAACCTCTGGTTTGGCACAAATGGTGGGGGAATTAGTAAATACAATGGAGTATCGTTCGTGAACTATACTACCGCCCAGGGGTTGGTAAATAATCTGGGTTACGCCATTACGGTTGATAAAGCCGCTAACTTATGGATTGGTACTTTCGGGGGCGGGGTGAGTAAATATGATGGGAAATCATTTGTGAATTATACCACAAGTCAGGGATTGGCCGGAGACTTCGTACAATGTATTACCGAAGATAACCGGGGGAATCTCTGGATAGGTACGAGCACAGGTGGCGCCAGTAAATTCTCCGGACATTCTATTATTAATTATACAGCCACACAGGGATTGGCGGATAACTCAGTACAATGCATTACCGAAGATAAAACAGGGATACTATGGTTCGGCACCAACAAAGGCATATCGGTATTCAATGGGAAATCCTTCGTGAATTATACAATTGACCATGGACTGGTGAATAATATTGTCAATTGCATCACCGAAGATAATAATGGGAATATCTGGATAGGTACAGAGGAAGGTTTAAATTTTCTGAGTAATAAAAAGAAATCATTCATTACAGGTGATCGGAAAGACATCGAAATCCAGAGGCCTTTGTTTGAAACTTTTACTACCCAAAACGGGCTTCCCGATAATTTTATAACTCAGGTAATACAACAGAATGACAATAAATTATTTGTCGGCACCAATTTTGGAATATGTGAGCTGAACTTAGTGGAACCTATGATAGGTAATGATAAAATATGGAAAGTTGGGAAGATATTTAACACTCAGACAGGCTACCCTGTAAAAGATGTAAATTTTGGTCAGCATGCCATGTTTAAGGATAGCAAGGGCATTATCTGGATTGGTACAGGTTCAGATAAAACAGGATTAGTGCGTTTCGACCCCGGTCAGGTTCGGCTGAACTCCAATCCTCCGGTTGTTATAATGCAGCACATCAAAATTAATAATGAATCTGTTTCATGGAGCGACTTACTCCCGGTTTCCTACGGAAAGGTTAAAGCTGATGGGCCAGGGACAATAGCTACTCAACCATGGTTAACAGAAGAAATCAGCACTTTCGGGAAAGCATTAAGTGAAAAGGAAAGAAACGAGATGCGTCAGAAATTTGAAGGCATCCGGTTTGATGGTATCGCAAAATGGTATCCGGTTCCTGAAAATCTGGTGCTTCCTCATGACCACAACAATATCAGTTTTGATTTCAGTGCTATTAATCCGGGTGAATTTCCGCTAATAAAGTACCAGTATATGCTTGATGGATATGATAAATACTGGAGCCCGCTCAGCAATATATCAAATGCCAGTTTTGGTAATATGTACGAAGGCACTTATACATTCAGAGTGAAAGCGCTGAATCCTGATGGCGTGTGGAGTGTGCCTCTGAGTTATACCTTTAAAGTCATGTCTCCCTGGTGGCGCTCCTGGTGGATGTACCTGGTTTACCTGTTAGCTTTTTTGGCTGCATTACGTGTTTTCTCGAAGTGGCGCGAAAGGAGAATAGTTGAGGAGAAAGATAAGCTGGAAATACAGGTTAAATACAGAACTGAAGCACTAAATAAATCATTGAACGAATTGAAAGCTACTCAATCGCAGCTTATCCAGTCCGAAAAAATGGCCTCACTAGGGGAACTCACTGCCGGTATTGCTCATGAAATTCAGAATCCGCTGAATTTTGTAAATAATTTCTCGGAAATAAATACTGAACTGATTGATGAATTGAGTCTGGAAATTGACAAAGGAAATATTACTGAAGTAAAAGCAATTGCAAGTGATATAAAGGAAAATGAACAAAAAATAAGCCTGCATGGCAAACGTGCCGAATCTATCGTAAAGGGCATGTTACAGCATTCCAGGAGTAACTCGGGCGTAAAAGAACCTACTGACATAAATTCGTTGGCTGAAGAATTTCTTCGCCTTGCTTATCATGGATTAAGGGCAAAAGACAAATCCTTTAATGCTGCCTTGAAAACGAATTTTGATGAATCCATTGGCAATATCAATATCATTCCTCAGGATATAGGAAGGGTGATTCTGAATCTGATTACCAATGCTTTTTATGCAGTGAATGAGAAAATGCAACAGCATCCTGAAGATTATAAACCAACTGTAACAGTCAACACAAAAAAGATCGGCTATCATGTGGAAATACAAGTTACCGATAATGGCAACGGCATTCCTCACGATATTGTCGATAAAATCTTCCAACCCTTTTTCACCACCAAACCAACGGGACAAGGAACTGGCCTGGGTTTAAGTTTGAGCTATGATATTATTAAAGCGCATGGCGGAGAAATAAAAGTAGAAACCAAGGAAGGGGAAGGAACCACATTTACCATCAATTTAAAATTACTCACCAAAATATGAAAAGACATCTATTTTTCTTAATCGGCTTATTGATTCCCATACTTTCGCAATCACAAGTTAAGACGGCCAATATTGATAGTCTCTCTCAGCTATACATTACCGCCAAGGCGGATAGTGGCAAGATTAATATAGCCTTATTATTATCTAATAATTATGCCTCAATCAATATAGATTCAGCCATCAAATATGCCAACGAGGCAGTGGAGCTTGCTAATAGTTTAAACAATAAGAAACAGGTATTAAGTGCGAAGTTCGCAATGGCTGAAGCTATGGCAGAAAGGGATATCCCCACAAGCATGAAAATATATTATGAAATTCTTGAACTAGCTTCGAAATCGGATAAAAAATCCTTAATCGCATCTTGTTATACGCAAATAGGTCTGCTCTATTTATATGCAGGGAGTGATGAGAAGTATATTTACTATTTACAAAAGGCAAAGTCAATTTATAATGCGCTTGGAAATCTTAGTGCGGTAAATGATGCTAACTCAGAAATCGGGGGGATGTATTCTATTAGTAACAGAGATTCTGCCAGGTACTATCTCAATCTTGCTGCTACCGATTCTTCGGGGTCCAATTCTGCATTCTACCAGTATTATTGGGGAAATACTGAATCTATTGATAATCCACAAAAAGCCAGAGGCCATTTTCAGAAGAGTCTTGAAATATCGGAGAAAACAAATGACCTTCGGGGGTATAGTCTCGCCAGCCGATGGTATTGCATTTTTCTTCAGAACCAAAATCAAATTGACTCAGCTATTGTGGTTGCGAAGGCCGGACTTACTGCAGCTGATAAGCTAGGCTTTTTACGAGGAATTGTATTTAATAGTGAACAACTTCACAAGATTTACAACGGACTCGGGCAAACGGATAGCGCCTACAAATATCTCAGTATAAATGTCAAAGCACAAAATGACTTATTGGGGCAAGATAAGATTGACCAGATACAACAGGCTATAATTGCAGAACAACAGCGAGGACAAAAACTGCAATTAGAAAAGGAACAATTACAATCCCAAATCCGCTTGTTCGGAACGGCTGGTGTAGCATTCATTTTGCTGATATTCATGATCTTCTTTTATCGTAATCAACGAAAAACAAGAAAATCAAACGAATTACTTCTGATGCAAACCGAAGAAATAAACAAGAAGAACTCCGAGTTGCAGGCATCTTACGAAAATTTAAAATCCACCCAATCACAACTCATCCAATCAGAAAAAATGGCCAGCCTCGGAGAGCTTACTGCCGGTATTGCACATGAAATACAGAACCCCTTAAACTTCGTCAATAATTTTTCTGATGTAAACAAAGAATTGGTTGATGAAATGCAACAGGAATTAAAAGCCGGAAAAATAGATGAAGCCATTTCAATATCTAATGATATCAAAGAAAATGAAGCAAAGATCAATCATCACGGCAAACGAGCCGGTGATATTGTAAAAGGAATGCTACAGCATTCGCGAACCAGTAGCGGAGTAAAAGAACCAACCGATATCAACGCATTGGCTGATGAATATTTACGTCTTTCCTACCATGGCTTACGGGCAAAAGATAAATCATTCAATGTCACCATGAAAACAGAATTTGATGAATCAATCGGAATGATTGATATTGTTCCGCAGGAAATTGGTCGGGTAATTTTGAATCTGATTAACAATGCTTTTTATGCTGTAAATGAAAAAAGCAAGGAGAGTCAGGCTGATGCTGTCGAAGCCGGTTATGAACCAAGAGTGGTTGTGTCAACAAAAAAGCTGAACGACAAAATCGAGATCAGTGTAAAAGACAACGGTAATGGTATTCCGGAATCCATCAAAGAAAAAATATTTCAACCCTTTTTCACCACAAAACCTACAGGACAAGGAACAGGATTGGGTTTGAGTTTAAGCTATGATATTGTGAAAGCGCATGGAGGAGAGATGAGAGTGGAGACGAAAGAAGTTGAAGGGAGTAAGTTTATAATCAAACTGCCAATTACTTAAATAGGTTTAATCCTTTAATCAAATAAATCATAGCTTGTCCCGATTTTTCGGGAGTTCAGATATTTTACGACATTCTCAAAGCACGTGTTGGATTGTTGAGCATAGAAACAAACAAGGGTGAGTTACAGGAATTGTAATAATCAAACTTAAATAATAACAAATGAAAAAGGTATTATTCACCACATTGATCTTTTCCTTTTTTGCGTTTTCTGCAATTGGAGACAACAAACTCGATAGTTTAAAGCGTGAGTACTCCTCTGCAAAAATCGATACGACCCGATACAATTTGTTATATAAAATTATTGAGGAACAGACTTTTCCTGGAAGCGAAAATTATAATCCGGATGCAATTACTGATTTGCTGAATAGAACTATTGAGGAACTTCGGCGTAAAAATGACATACGCCGATTTGAATTGTTTTTAGAACTAAAAGCGTGGACTGCATACGTTACAAAAAAGTATACCTTATCAAATCAGTATTATGATAGCTGCATTTTAATAGCTAATAAATTATCTGATTACGATAAATTAGGCGATATTTATTATGGCAAGTATTCAGTTCTTTCTGCGATGAAACTAGTGAATCGTTCTATCCGATCTTTATATATCGCATCTGACTATTATAAAAAGGCCGGAGATGCTTTAGGTGAGTCGAATTGCTTATTTAAATTGGGTATACTTTATTTTGGGAACCAGCAAGATGATCTGGCTCTTACATCATATTTGAAATCTATTAAATTGAGTGAGGCATCAAAAGATAGCAATAGCATTGCAATGACTTCACTTTTTTGTGCAGAAATTTACATAAAACAAGGTAATTTAAAGTTGGCAGAAGAATACCTTAAAAAAGGAAGCTTAATTAAGGATAGCCCATATCTTTATCAACCTTTTTATTATTATTTCAATTACGGAACATGGCTCAAAGCAATGAACCGCAATGATGAGGCATTGAAATACCTGGAAATTGCAGCTAATCTTGCAGTTAAGGGTAATCAGCGGTCTGTGAAACCGCTGGCACTCCTTGAAATGGCTAAAATTTATATTGCTAAAAAAAGATTTAATGAAGCTAAAAGATTACTGGATAAGGCAATAATTATAGCAAAAGATGAAGGTGCGCCTATGATTGATACCCGTAAGTTGTTTGCAGAATACTACGAAGCGATAAATAAACCTCATAAGGCTTTGGAAGAATATAAAATATGGCAGGCATTAAAAGATAGTTCAAACCAATCTGATATAACCCGTTTACTTGAAAGTTCATCATTAGAAGCCGATTATACTAAGAAAGAAGCTGAACTTGCTGAAATACAGCGTATAAAAGATGAAAAGGGCATTAGGAAACTACATCAACAAAAATTAGTTGCTTATTCTATTGGGGTAGTTCTATTTTTTGTAAGCCTGATTTCTTTTTTACTTTATCGCAATAATCGCCAAAAACAAAAAGCCAATCTTGTTTTAACCGAACAAAAACTAAAAGTGGAAATAACTTTACGAGAATTAAAATCGACCCAAACCCAACTTATCCAATTCGAAAAAATGGCTTCCCTCGGCGAACTCACCGCAGGAATTGCCCACGAAATTCAGAATCCGTTGAATTTCGTCAATAATTTTTCGGAGGTAAATTCAGAATTGATTGACGAACTGGAACAAGAAGCGGACAAAGGAAATATTGATGAAATAAAAATAATTGCTAAAGACATCAAAGAAAATTCAGAAAAGATCAATCACCATGGCAAACGTGCCGATGCTATTGTAAAGGGCATGCTTCAGCATTCGCGTTCAAGCTCAGGTATAAAGGAGCCTACGGATATCAATGCTTTGTGCGATGAATATTTAAGGTTAAGCTATCACGGTTTAAGAGCCAAAGACAAAGACTTCAATTCTGATTTTAAAACAGAGTTTTACCAATCACTTCCCAAAATCAATGTTATTCCGCAGGATATCGGAAGAGTACTGTTAAACCTGATTAACAACGCATTTTATGCAGTGGATCAAAAAGCAAAAGAAAACCTTGGAGGCTGCAAGCCGGAAGTAATTGTCAGTACCAAAAAGAATGAAAAAACCATTGAGATTACCGTGAAAGATAATGGCAATGGAATTCCTTCTACTATAAAAGAAAAAATCTTTCAACCTTTCTTCACTACCAAACCAACCGGGCAGGGAACCGGATTAGGATTATCACTTAGCTATGATATTATCAAAGCGCATGGCGGAGAATTAAAGGTTGAAACCATGGAAGGGGTCGGAACAGGGTTTACTATTCAGTTAATCAGTACTTAAGCAGAACAATAAGGCTTCTGAAATTGTTACTTAGTTTTACTTTTGATTAAGATAATTATTGAATTATACAATCAGATGAAACCACATCATTCAATTATTGCGTTTTTAATATCGCTCTTTATTATTGGAGCATTTCCTGTGTACGGCCAGAAAATTATTTTCAATAAAGTTGTTCCGCCTGATGGTAAAACTTTTAAACATGTTACCGGTATTACCCAGGATGCGAATGGATTCATATGGTTAGCCACTAAGAAAGGGCTATACTGTCACGATGGATATCAAATGATACATTATCAAAATAATCCATTAGACCCTAATTCCCTGGCAAGTGATCATCTGGAAACAATCTGCACTGATTCTTCAGGTATGATTTGGATTGGGACAGTGGATGCCGGCCTTGACCGTTTCGATCCTGTTTCTCTCACTTTTAAACATTATCGCCACGACCCCCAAAATGAAGGGAGTCTTCATGCTGATTATGCATCCGTTGTAATGGTTGATCATGAAGGAATTTTGTGGGTAGGCTCTGGTGAGGGGCTGGATCGATACGACACGAAAACGGATAAATTCACGCATTTTGTAAATAAACCAGGTGATTCAACGAGTCTGAGTTGCAATGATGTCCGTGCAATTTATGAAGATAGGCAGGGCACACTCTGGATAGGAACAGGCAGTCCATACGCGGGTTCCGATGTTGGGCCAGAAGTTGGAGGACTGAATCGTATGAATAAAAAGACGGGTACATTTATCAGCTATAAGCATGATCCTGAAAAATCAAATAGTCTGATTAACAATAAGGTTCGTGCAATTTTTGAAGACAGCAGAGGTGCTTTTTGGGTGGGCACTGCAGGCGATGGATTGCACATTATGGATAAAACCACCGGAACATTTACCAGGCTGACCTATGATCCTTCGCATCCTGAAAAACTGAGCCGTCCGCCACTTGACAAGACATATCAAACTGACCACATAACTTTTATTACAGAGGATGTTACAGGAACAATATGGATAGGTACCACAGAGTCGGGAATTAATTGTTTTAACCCCAAAACAGGGAAAACAACACATTACGGATCGTACAAAGATACCACGGATGCTTTTAGCAGGAATGATTGGTGGGCTTTTTCATCAAGAGAAGGAATTTTATGGATAAGCTCATTATCGGGAGAACTGTATCGTATAGATCCGGTGAGGAAGACAATCCCATATTATGAAACCTCAAGCGGATATGTAAACAGTTTTTATGAAGAGCCGAACGGGACATTATGGATTGGAACCAGCCATGAACTTATTCGCAAGGGAAAAGAAGGGAAAATTTCGAATCAGCTCCAGATTAATTCAGGCACTATTTCCACTGAAAATAATTCCAGGAATATAATTAAAGATGACAGCCAGGGCAACATCTGGATTGGAGGCGATAACGGATTAACCCAATGGTATAAGGAAAATATTGAATCATTAAATTTCAAACATAAAGCTTATAGTAAGTACACCCTAAGCAATAATAGTGTTTATACAATTTATGAGGACAAGGATGCTAATTTATGGGTTGGAACAATCAGAGGTCTGAACCTGTTGAATCGAAATAGCGGTTCCTTTAGCCGGTATTTCATCGATCAAAATGACACCACTAAGAGAGGGCGGAATTTTATCTCGGCAATACTTCAGGATAAAAGAGGTAAACTTTGGGTTGGTACCTATTTCGGTGGTGGTTTAAACCAGTTTGATATTGAACATAAAGAATTCACAAACTATATTAATGGCATATTTGTTCACTCTCTTTATGAGGACAGCAATGGCATCCTGTGGGTGGGTTGCGATGAT
>JBBRCH010000101.1:0-13932 GCA_038204995.1 Bacteroidales bacterium
TCCGATATGATCGGAACAAGCCCACCAGCGCAGATGGTACCGGATCAAACCGGGAGTCCCGCTCATGCGGGATAAAATCCTGTCGCCACCGAATTCTATTGCCCTGGTAGTGTAAACTAGCAGGGCTTTTTTTTGCATAAACATATTAATGCAGCCCCTCCGCCCCTCTTATTCATTATAATTGCTGTTACCTGCCCGATTGAGTGAAATCCGGTGTTAACATATCATCAGCGTCCTGCTTAGTTTAGTTGCTCACTTATCCATAACTACATGGTTTAGTAAGGTAAACCGAAGGCTAATGTTCGTTCCATGTATTTTGAATTCAATCTCTAAAACCTCTAATTATATAATCAAATCGGGAACGCAATGTAGCTCCTTCGAACAAACAGCCTTATTTGAATTTTCAGTACTTTTGCGGTTTCAAATTGAATTTAGTCAACTCCGTTTCCCAATGAACCTGTTACGTCTTTTATTAACTTTACTCATAACGTCAGCTACTGCATTTACTGCCTATGCACAACGGACCGGAGGAACTGGAAATACAGACGGAGATAATGAAACTTCTAAAACGGATGAACGAAGTCCTGATTCGGTTTTTGTAAGTTACTTTTCACTCAACGAACAGGGAGCATATACCCGGTATGCCGTTTCGAAGCCGCTAGATCATTTCCAGGAATATGATGTAGCAAAACAATACAACAAGTTTTATGCAAATACAGGGAATGCCGGATCAGCTTCCTACCCGCTCCAGTTCTCATTAAAGCCGAATTCGGATTTTCGGTTTAAAACCGATGTTTTTGAGCCTTATCAGTTGAAAGATGATAGTATTAAATTTTATATCAGCGACAGTCCTTTTTCGCATCTGAGGTATCACCTGGGCACGGCCAAAGAGCAAAAGCTTGACCTGGTTTTTTCTCAACGGATTGGATCCGGTCTATACCTTGGTTTGAATGCCCGTTTTGCTAATGCCCCAGGCCTCTATCTGCGCCAACGCTCTTATTATGCAGGAGCTACGGTTTATGCTGCATTCCTCTATCCGACACAACGTTACGGGGCCCTGGTAACATACAGAAACGACCGTTTGGTAAACTACGAAAACGGAGGTCTCACTGATGTAAACTATTTCTTTCAGAATATAGAATCTAACAGGAAAGTTATACCTACGAACCTTTCGAAAGCCTTGAACCGGGGAAAAGGCTCAGGAATTGTCTTTCAGCAGTATTTTAATATCCTGAAACCTAAGCTCGTTCATAAAACAGATTCAACAACTGTACTTGTACCCCGTAAATTTGATGCCGGCAGGTTTGTACATACATTCCGGTATTCAAGAACCGGAAACGCCTATGAAGATCTCGACCTACCCAATTCTTTTAATTTTTATCCGGTATTCTATAATGATTCATTATCTGTGCTTGACTCGGTGTTTTATACACATTTCGAAAATTGCCTGGTTTACTCCAACGAAGTTCCTGACACGTTAGGTAAAAGTTTTCCACTGCAATATTCATTCGGATTGCGCTTTCAAACCAATAAACTCCACCAGGATACTATTGATAAAGTGTTTCATCAAACCATTCCCTTCGGTATGCTGAAAGGGATCATCAGGCAAAAAACATTCTTTAAAGCAACTGCAAACCTCGTTCTTGGAGGATATAACAACGGTGATTATACTCTTGACGGAAGTTTCTACCAGTTTTTTGGGAAACAAAATCATAAAGCATATATCAATGTCTTAAAAGGATTGTCGCATCCTGACTACTATTTCAACCATTACATCGCTGATAATTTCAGATGGAATAATTCTTTCAGCGCCCAGGACTATTTAAAAGGTGAGTTTGGAGTAGTCTTAAAAGGCTTCGACCTGAATGCTTCGTATATAAGAATGACAAATTATACTTATCTGGATCAGCGAATTATCCCTGTTCAGTATACCGGTGCCTTAACCGTACTTTCAGGGCATATCAGCAAAGAATTAAAAATAAAGCATTGGATTACAACTATTTATGCATCAGCTCAACAAGTAACACCCGATAGTATTCTGCAACTCCCTGCTTTAATTGGAAAGCTTTCTGTTTGCTATGATGTCGTTTTGTTTAAAAATGCCCTTCATGCCCAGCTTGGAATAAGCGGGACCTATCATTCCGAATGGTTCCAGGATGCCTATATGCCTGCTTTGAGAGCCTTTTACAGGCAAAACAATTACCTTGCAGGAAACTACCCCTATCTCGATGTATTTGTGAACCTGAATATAAAAAGAGCCCGGATATTTATCAAATATGAACATTTTAATGCGGGTCTCATGAATTACAATTATATGATAATACCTGGCTATCCCATGGCCGATGCAGCTTTTAAATTTGGGATATCGTGGTTATTTTTCGATTAGAGCCTGTTAATCTATTTATGAGTACCTGCAACACATGGGGAAATTTATTTTCTCCCCTTTTCCCTTTGTCTTACAGCCTCGAAAATCAGAACAGCTGCAGAAGTAGAAACATTCATTGAATCAGCGATACCTTTCATAGGAATAATAACCCGGACATCAGATTTTTCAAGCCATTCCCGGCTTAACCCGGTAGCTTCAGTCCCCATTACTATTGCCGAAGGACCGGTGAAGTCCAGTTGATGATAGGTTACAGCTTCTGCAGTAAGAGCAGCTGCAAAAAGACGGAAGTGCTTATTTCGAAGCCACTCAATTGCTTCGCCCGTAATGCAGGTAGCTACCTGCCGGGTAAATATGCATCCAACTCCTGATCGAATGGCATTGGGGTTATAAATATCTGTGAGAGGATCGCATATTATTACTGCATCTAATCCGGCAGCATCGGCTGTGCGCATGATAGCCCCTAGGTTACCGGGCTTTTCGACCGACTCGAGAACCAGGATAAGTGGCGTTGAGCTTAATTTCAAATCTTTCAAACCCAGGTTTACCGGAACTGCAAGTGCCATAAGTCCATCTGAACCATCGCGGTAGGCAATGCGGGCAAAAGCCGCCTTTCCAACATCATAAACCTGAATACGGGCATCCTGCCTGATCAGCTCCTCACTCCTACCCTTTTGGTCAAGTTCATGGCATACATATAATTCCTTTATTTTAATCCCGGAAGCCATAGCCCTGCTGATCTCGCGGTAGCCTTCGATAACAAAAAGATTCTGAGCGCTACGCTCACGGCTGTTCGACTGCAGTTTAAGTATATTCTTTATTCTCAGATTTGCTGGCGAATGGATTGGATCAGTCATCAGATATGAATTGAATGAACAAAGATAGTGTTTAGTAAGGGTTTAGAGCGTTTGAAGAGATGATTGAGCCAAAATATTTCTTCGTTTTAACCTTGATATTCAAACTCAGGATAAAACAAACCCGAAATACATGAAGCATTATCCTGAAACAAAATAAACTAAAGCTATAAAGGCAAATCTGTATTGATTTTAATAAAAGCGTACTTTTGCAAAAATATAAACTAATTCAAAATTTTAGTATCCTATTAATAATGTCAGATCATACTTTAAATTTCGGGCTTATCGGAGCCGGTGGTTATATCGCCCCAAGGCATATGAAAGCAATAAAAGAAACCGGTAACAATCTGGTTGCAGCCCTCGACCGTTATGATGGTGTAGGCATCATGGACTCTTATTTCCCGGATGCTAATTTCTTTACTGAACCTGAGCGTTTCGACAGGCATCTTGATAAACTCAGGCGAAAAGGTAACGGCTATAAAATTGATTATGTAAGCATCTGCTCGCCCAATTATCTGCACGATGCCCATATGCGCCTCGCCATGCGTAATGATGCACATGCCATCTGTGAAAAACCGCTTGTTCTTAATCCCTGGAACCTTGATGCACTCGCCGAACTGGAGCAGGAAACCGGTAAACGGATATATACCATTCTGCAACTGCGTCTTCATCCTGCTATTATTGCCCTGCGTGAAAAAATTGCCGGCGGCCCGACAGGAAAAGTATATGATGTGAAACTTAACTACATTACAAGCCGTGGCAAATGGTATCATATCTCATGGAAAGGTGACCTCGCTCATTCCGGGGGTATTGCTACCAATATCGGTATTCACTTTTTCGATATGCTTACCTGGATTTTCGGCGAAGTAGAAGAAAACAAAGTCAAAATACACGATAGTGAACAGGCTGCCGGATTCCTGAAACTTGAAAAAGCCAAAGTAGACTGGCATCTCAGTATCAATGCTGATCATTTGCCTGAACCGGCAAAAACGCAGGGTAAGCGCACTTACCGTTCCATCACTGTTGATGGCGAAGAAGTAGAATTCAGTGAAGGATTCACTGATCTTCATACCCGAAGCTACGAACAAATCCTTGCTGGCAATGGTTTTGGACTGGAAGATGCCAGAAAGAGCATCATTATAGCACATGGGATTCGGAAACAGATATAAGCCACTCAGGGCACAAAATAATCCGGATTATAAGGATAGAATTGACTGCAGATCACAAAAAGTTGTATTTCAAAATAATATTCTTCCTGTAATAATGCCTGTTCAGTTGGCACAGAATTTGAACTTTTCAACTGATATAGGTTAATTTGTTGATTGATTCAGTAATAGACTTTTTATATCTGTTCATTGTAAATCAATAGAATATCTATTATCAGCATCCGGATATCGTTGAATGCTTTCAATATCTGGCAGAGGGAATAATCCCAATACAGGACATAAATTCCCATTTTTGGATAAAGTGCAATAATTGAACTAAATTTGTAACAAGAAATACTAAATTCATAATTCCATATATGAAAACTGCATTAATAACCGGCATTACGGGACAGGATGGCGCATACCTGGCTGAATTTCTGCTTAAAAAAGGGTACCAGGTCCACGGACTCAAGCGCCGGAGTTCATTATTTAATACCGATCGGATTGATCATCTTTACCAGGATCCACACACTGAAAAACGAAATTTCTTTCTGCATTACGGTGACATGACCGACTCATCAAACCTGATCCGGTTGGTACAGGAAACTCAACCTGACGAAGTGTATAACCTGGCTGCCATGTCGCATGTGAAAGTAAGTTTCGACACATCTGAGTACACTGCCAATGCAGATGGAATCGGGACTCTGCGGCTTCTTGAAGCTATAAGGCTGCTTGGCATGACCAACAAGACGCGTTTCTACCAGGCTTCAACAAGCGAGTTATACGGGCTGGTGCAGGAAGTTCCGCAAAGTGAACGTACACCTTTCTATCCCCGCAGCCCTTATGCCGTAGCTAAATTATATGCTTACTGGATCACGGTGAACTACCGTGAAGCTTATAATATGTATGCCTGTAACGGAATATTATTTAACCATGAATCGCCAATCCGGGGTGAAACCTTTGTTACGCGAAAGATAACCATGGCTGTTGCCCGCATCGCATTGGGCATGCAGCAGAAACTTTTCCTGGGTAACCTCACTGCCAAGCGCGACTGGGGGCATGCCAAGGATTATGTTCGTGCCATGTACCTCATGCTTCAGCAGGATAAGGCTGAAGACTTTGTGATTGCCACCGGTGTTACCACGATGGTCAGGGATTTTGTTCAGCTTGCTTTCGCGGAAGCGGGCATTGAATTAGAATTTACCGGGGAAGGGCTGAATGAGAAAGGCATCGTGGTGTCATGCAGCAACAGCGAACATATGATTCCTAAAGGCACTGTAGTTGTTCAGGTTGATCCGGCCTACTTCAGGCCTACGGAAGTTGAATTGCTGCTGGGTGATCCCGCCAAAGCCAACACCAAACTGGATTGGCACCCTGAACATGACCTCGCATCGCTGGTTAAAGATATGATCGAAAACGATTTGAAACTGGCCAGTAAAGAGAAATACCTGAAGGATGGAGGATTTAGGGTGATGAATTACTTCGAATAAAAAAGATATCCACGAATTTGCACGAATTAAACACGAATTTTCACCAATACAGCATTTTATGGCTGAATTGATATTCCCTGAAGAATCGTATGAGATAGTTGGAGCCTGTATTGAAGTCCACAAAAATCTTGGATCCGGATTTCTTAAAGCTGTATATGCCGAAGCTCTGATGGCTGAATTTGAGAACAGAGATATCCCATATGAAATTAATAAGGAACTCTCAATTGAATATAAAGGCAAGCGACTCAATAAAAAATATTTTGCAGACTTTGTTTGTTTCAATAAAATAATAATCGAATTGAAAGCCCTGGATGCGATAGCTCCTGAACATATTTCTCAAGTCCTTAATTATTTGAAAGCTACAAAAATGCGGTTAGGCATACTGGCAAATTTTGGCGAACCAAGTTTCCATTTCAAACGAATCGTATTATGATTTCATAGTGAAAATTAGTGGGTAATCAATGAGAATTAGTGGGATATCTGTAAATAGTAGTGAAGCAATTAGCGGAGATAAGTGGAACAATCAGTGAAATAATCAGTGAAAATTAGTGGATAATTAAACTATGGATAAAAATTCAAAAATATATATCGCCGGCCATAAAGGCCTTGTAGGCAGTGCAATCCTTAACAACCTTCAAAAGAAAGGGTATACCAACTTCGTATTGCGGACGCTCGAAGAACTTGACCTTATAGATCAGGCAGCTGTTGATACATTTTTTGCTGACGAAAAACCGGAGTATATTTTCCTGGCTGCAGCAAAGGTCGGAGGTATTATGGCAAATAATATCTACCGCGGACAGTTTATCATCGAAAATCTGCAGATTCAGAACAATATCATACACAACGCCTGGGTACACGGAGCAAAAAAGCTGCTCTTCCTCGGAAGTTCATGTATTTATCCTAAAAATGCACCTCAGCCTATGCATGAAGAGCATCTGCTGACTGGTGAGCTGGAATATACCAATGAACCTTATGCCATCGCAAAAATTGCCGGTATCAAGGTCTGCGAGAGTTATAACCTGCAATACGGAACTAACTTCGTATCGGTGATGCCTACAAACCTGTATGGCCCAAACGACAATTTCCATCTCAAAAACTCACATGTGCTCCCTGGCATGATGCGAAAAATGCACCTTGCTCAATGTCTCGAAAATAATGATTTGGCAGCCATCCGCCGCGACTTTATTAAAATGCCGGTTGCTGAAATACCTGCTGACGCCAGTGAAGAAACCATTCTTCGTTACCTGGCCGATCAGGGTATTCATAAGAATGATAACGGCAAAGTTGTTCTTACTCTATGGGGTACCGGTGCACCTTTGCGTGAGTTTCTGCATGTAGCTGATATGGCGGATGCCTGCGTGTATGTGATGGAAAACGTTGACTTTAAAGACCTTAAGCCTGTTGACACAAATGAAATACGAAATACCCATATCAATATAGGTTCAGGTAAAGAACTAACAATCAGTCAGTTGGCTGAACTGGTACAAAAAGTTACCGGATATAAAGGCGAGATACTTTTTGATGCTTCAAAACCTGATGGTACAATGCGTAAACTCCTGGATGTCAGTAAACTTGAAAAACTAGGATGGAAATGTAATATTGAGTTGGAGGATGGAGTAAAAGCAGTATATGAGGGATATTTGAGATAGGAAAGTTTACCCGAACTCCGTTCGCTTCAGTTTTCCGGGGAAACAATAAAGATGCAATGATACAGAAAAGTTCCCCATTCCATAAGATTTTCAATCCTTCAACTCCCATATCCCAGGTCTTAGAATAAGTATAAAGCTGAAACTCTTTAACTCTTAAAATAGAATAATCAAGCCCTAACCTTTCCTATACAACATGACCCTGAAAAACCCCGGCGAACCTCGCTGGTACGCAGCATATACTAAGTCGCGATCCGAGAAAAAGGCACTTAATCGTCTCACCGAGACTGGATTCGAAGCCTATCTTCCTATCCAAAAGAAGAGGCACCAATGGAGCGACCGCCTGAAATGGGTGGAGGAGCCTCTTATTAAATCGTATATCTTCCTCCATGTAAATGAGCGCGATTATTACGACGCCATCAATACTCCCGGCCTGGTGTGTTATGTAACTTTCGAAGGGAAAGCTGCTGCTATTCCTGACCGACAAATCGACGTACTCAAAATGTTGCTGAATGAAGGCGCCGAGATGGAAGTGAGCAATGAACGCTTTGAACCAGGACAGAAAATAATTGTCGTTTCAGGAACCCTGGTCGGCATGCAGGGCGAAATGGTTGAATACAGAGGCAAGAAAAAGGTATTGGTAAGATTGGGAAGTACCGGAACCAACATCCTGGTTACAGTGAATCTTGATCTGATTGAGAAAGAATAAGTACTTATCATTGAATGGATTAAATTTGTATTCATTGATATGACCCGATAACAGTGACATGTAAATACTTCGCCTGGTATGAATATTTTACCAAATCCTGTCAAACATACTAACAACCACTTTAATAATCTTTGGATTTTAATTTACTTAAGATCATGATTTTCTAACATTACATCCAACGATAGTAACATTGAAATGTTGAAAAAACAGAATATTCAAAAATATTTATTAGGCTATTTGTCAAATAAAGAGTAATTTTGTTACTCAATATAATTTTCTGACTAAACTCAATTGTTCTTGTCTTGATGCTTATACATGCTCTTGATCATGATTTTATGAAGGAGCAAATAAAATAGCTATGCTGGATTCTTTAATCACTTCAAAAACCCGTATAAAATTACTCACCAGGCTTTTCCTGAACAGTAACAGTTACGGTCATTTGCGTGGATTGCAGACCGAATTTGGCGAAAGCAGTAACTCCATCCGTCTCGAACTGAACAGGTTCGAACAAGCCGGCCTTCTTACATCTCATACCGAAGCCAACCGCAAAGTATATTCAGCCAATACCTCTCATCCATTATTTCCCGAGATTAACAGCTTATTGCGCAAACACCTTGGCCTCGATCAATTGATCGAAAAAGTCATCGAACGTCTTGGCAAGGTTGAAGTGGTATATCTTACGGGTGATTTTGCCTGCGGCAAAGAGAGTCAATGTATTGAAATGCTTATTGTTGGTAAAAATATGAATACCGAATACCTCGACCAGCTTATAGCAAAATCGCAAAATCTTATCAAACGCACCATACTTTACACTTTATTGAAGCCTGAAGCTTTTGCAGTCATGACTAAAAACTTCATGAAAGATGAACTTCTGCTGTTGTGGAAGCGAAATAAATAAGAAGGTTCACTTTGACCATTAACCCTGGAAATTCAGAGTTCAGGGAATTCAGATACTACCAGATAGGTTATCCCCGCATCCCGGGATGTGACTGAAAGGGCGAAGCTGTGGGAAATTGTTATAGGATCATTACTTTTAAAATGTGGAAATACTGACAGATTTCTCCCGTTTTGCATGCACGAAATACATGCGGGTCTGAGATGTTACACTTATTACAGTTAAAAATCTCTTTATTTTCTTTTCAACTTTTTTTACAAAATGAAAACGTATAAAATCTCAATGATCGGCCTTGGTTATGTAGGCCTTCCTCTTGCAGTTGAATTTGCAAAGCACTACCCGGTTATCGGTTTTGATATTAACCAGGAACGAATCAATGGTATCAACCAGGGGCACGACAGCACCCTGGAAGTTGAAGATGACAATCTGAAAAGCGTACTGACAACAGATAAACCTGTTGACAAAGGTCTCTACCTTACCAGCAAACTGGATGAAATCCGTGACTGCAATGTATATATAGTCACTGTTCCTACTCCTGTAGATAAAAACAACCGCCCCGATCTTACACCCCTTGTGAAAGCAAGCGAGAGCATTGGCAAAGTGATAAAAAAAGGTGATATCGTGATTTACGAATCCACTGTTTATCCCGGCTGCACCGAGGAAGATTGTGTTCCGGTGATCGAAAAAGCATCGGGAATGAAGATGAATGTGGATTTCTTTGCAGGATATTCACCCGAACGAATCAATCCTGGTGATAAGCAGCATACGGTTACAACCATTCATAAAATCACTTCCGGCTCAACGCCCGAAATTGCCGAAGAGGTAGATCAGCTCTATAAAAAAGTAATTAAAGCCGGAACACACAAAGCTCCTTCCATCATGGTGGCAGAAACTGCCAAGGTAATCGAAAATTCGCAACGTGATATTAATATTGCTTTTGTGAACGAACTCGCACGGATTTGTGCTCATATGAACCTCGATACCCGTGCAGTACTGGATGCCGCCGGAACCAAATGGAACTTCCTGAAATTCTCTCCCGGACTGGTCGGCGGGCACTGCATAGGAGTTGACCCTTACTATATGGCTCAAAAGGCCCAGGAAGTAGGGTATCACCCTGAGATTATCCTCGCCGGCCGACGCATGAACGATGGCATGGGTGCCTGGATAGCTGCACAGGTAGTAAAGTTGATGATCCGGAAGGAAGTGATTGTAAAGCATGCCCGTGTCCTGGTATTGGGCATCACCTTTAAAGAAAACTGTCCTGATATACGCAACACCAAAGTTGTGGATGTAGTGAAAGAACTGGAACAGTTCGGTTGCATAGTTGATATTTATGACCCATGGGCCAATTCAGAAGAAGTACGTCACGAATATGGCCGGGATATTGTTCCTTCTTATACTATGAGCGAATACAATGCTATTGTCCTGGCTGTTGCGCACGACAAATTCAGGAACATTGATTTTGAAAGCAGGGATAAAGATTCAGTGTTATATGATATCAAGTCGATACTGCCTGTAGAGATTGTAGATGGAAGACTGTAGTGTATTTGCAGCAAATGAAATGTAAATCTGACTGTTAAAGTGTTGAACCATATTGCAATGTATGGAATGATTTATAGGGCTTAGGGTTTGTTTCAAAAAAAACCTGTGAACTATTTTCCATAAAGTAATCAACCTATACTATTTTCATTCATAAAAAAAGCCCCGGCAAATAATGAAATCCAGTCGAACTTAACAAATAAACAGATCTTTTTACTTACGATTTCAGGCAATATAATCCGCAGTAATTAATTAATACATCAAACCTATGTTTACTGATAAAACTTTACTTATAACCGGCGGAACAGGCTCTTTCGGTAACGCCGTACTCGACCGATTTTTAGACACAAATATCAAAGAAATAAGGATTTTTTCGCGCGACGAGAAAAAACAGGATGATATGCGACAACTGTATCGCAACGATAAAATAAAATATTATATCGGCGATACCCGCGATAAACGAAGCATTGACCTGGCCATGCGTGGTACAGATTACGTTTTTCAGGCTGCGGCTCTCAAACAGGTCCCCTCCTGCGAATTTTTCCCTATGGAAGCTGTTCGTACAAATGTATTTGGGTGTGAGAATGTGCTCGACAGTGCTCTCGAAAACGGGGTTAAGAACGTAATAGTACTTAGCACTGATAAGGCAGTCTATCCTATCAATGCAATGGGAATGTCGAAAGCGTTAAGCGAAAAAGTAATGGTGGCCAAAAGCCGAAATCTGAACGGAAGTGGTACTACATTCTGTGGCACGCGCTACGGAAATGTGATGGCTTCGAGAGGCTCGGTTATCCCGCTTTTTGTTGACCAGATAAAGAAAGGGGAACCAATCACCATTACCGATCCGCATATGACGCGTTTTATGATGACACTGCAGGACGCTGTTACACTGGTGGTATATGCTTTCGAACACGGCGAAAACGGAGACATCTTTGTTCAGAAAGCTCCGGCTGCAACTATTGAAGTATTGGCTAAAGCCCTTATTGAATTATATAAATCAGAAAGTGAAATAAAGGTTATTGGCACCCGGCATGGTGAAAAATTATATGAAACGCTTGTGAACCGCGAGGAGATGGCCAAGGCAATCGATAGTGGCGATTATTATCGTATCCCCGCCGACAACCGCGACCTTAATTACGGGAAGTTTTATACCGAAGGCGAAGCCAAAGTATCGGAAGTGGATGACTACACTTCCCATAATACTACCAGGCTGGATGTTGAAGATACAAAGAAACTGCTGCTTAAACTTGATATGATACGGATGGATTTAGGGATAAAATAGAACGCAGATGACACAGATGGCGTAAATAAACACCGAAAAAAAAGAATAAAGAACTGGAATCCAGGGAGGCAGACGATCAAGGATTAATAAATCTGCGAAAATATACATTGTCAGCATTACCAGCGTACCTTCAACCGGATATATGATAATCAAAGGCAACTCCTTTACTGATGCCCGCGGCACAATAAATTTTGTAAATGACTTTCATTTCGAAGGAATAAAGCGCTTTTATTCCATCACCCACCCTGATATTTCGGTTATAAGAGCATGGCAGGGACATAAAACCGAAACCAAGTATTTTTTTGTTACCAAAGGACAATTTTTAATCTGTTGGGTTGAAATAGATAACTGGGATAATCCGCGAAAAGATTTGAAAGTCAACAAAGAAATTTTACGTGCGGACCATTCTCAGATCCTCAGCATCGCTGCAGGACATGCAAATGGTTTCAAAGCCCTGGAACCCGGTTCAACATTGTTAATCTTTTCGGATCTGGATCTGGAAGAGTCGTCAAAGGATTTGTACAGGTTCGAAAGTAATTATTGGAAAATATAAATAGAACGCAGATAACGCTGATTGAAACCAGTGAAAATCCGCTAAATCTGCGTCATCAGCATTCCATTAAAAACAAATTATGATTAAAGTCGGTATTACCGGACAGCCCGGTTTTGTTGGTACTCACCTGTACAATACACTCGGACTGAATCCTGACACATATGAACGCATTCCTTTTGAGGATTCATTTTTTGGCGATCCTTCAAGATTCAATGCCTTTGTTGGTTCATGCGATGTAATCGTTCACCTGGCAGCCATGAACCGCCACAACGATCCGGAAGTGATTTACCGGACTAATATCGGACTGGTAAACCAACTTATTGACGCAATGGAGAAAACTAACTCCACTCCGCATGTTCTGTTCGCTTCCTCAACCCAGGAAGAGCGCGATAACCTTTACGGCAAATCAAAGCGAGAGGGTCGTGAGATGCTTGAGCAATGGGCCGGCCGCAACAATGCCCGGTTCACCGGTCTTGTAATACCCAATGTATTCGGACCTTTCGGAAATCCATACTACAATTCCGTAATTGCCACCTTCTGTCATCAGCTAACCCATAACGAAACACCCAAAATTGAAGTTGATGGCGATATCAAACTCATCTATGTAGCGGAACTGGTCGCGGAAATTATAAATCGCATAGGATTCATGCAGCAGGCCTCAAAGGGAGAAACAGTTGCGGAATTAGTCCTTGTGCCGCATACTTCCCAGATAAAAGTATCGGAATTGCTGAGATTACTTAAGGAGTTCAAAACCAATTATTTCGAAAAAGGTGAAATTCCTGCACTTGATAATGCTTTTAACAGAAATCTTTTCAATACATTTTTAACCTACATCGACCACGCTTCGTTTTTCCCTTTTAAACTGAAATTAAATACCGATCAGCGGGGAAGTTTTGTTGAAACAGTGAAACTCAACAGCGGCGGACAGGTTTCATTTTCAACCACCGTTCCAGGTATTACCCGGGGGAACCATTTTCACACCCGGAAAGCAGAGCGTTTTGCTGTGATAAAAGGTAAAGCTCTTATTGAATTAAGAAAAATCGGTACCAAGGAAGTTTTATCCTTCGAACTGGATGGAACACAGCCTTCGTTTGTTGACATGCCTGTCTGGTTCACCCATAACATTAAAAATAACGGAGACGAGGAATTGTATACAATTTTCTGGATTAATGAGTTTTTTGATGTGTCGGATGCGGATACGTATTTTGAAACTGTTTAGCTGTATAGTTGAATTGTCGTTTAGTTGTTTAGTTGTTTAGTTGTTTAGTTGTTTAGTTGTTTAGTTGTTTAGTTGTTTAGTTGTTTAGTTGTTTAGTTGTTTAGTTGTTTAGTCGTTTAGTTGTTTAGTTGTTTAGTTGTTTAGTTGTTTAGTTGTTTAGTTGTTTAGTTGTTTAGTTGTTTAGTTGTTTAGTCGTTTAGTTGTTTAGTTGTTTAGT
>JBBRCH010000102.1:0-13688 GCA_038204995.1 Bacteroidales bacterium
CAATTTAAGTCCTTCAAAGGTGCATTGAACTTTGCAATACTACGTTCCATTATCGATACTGCAATCAAAAACAGCCTTAACCCACTGCAGTCCCTTTCCCAAATTAATGCCATATGAAAATAGGGGTTGAATAGTTACGAAGATTATAATCTTGCTGATTTGAAGGAAGATGATCCTTTTAATGGAAGATTTATTAAAGTATTTGAACCCATTCAAAAAGATATTCGGATCAGTTCACAAAAATCATGGTTTTCAATACAAAATATGCATATTACTAGGCCAGGAGGAGGAGATGGTCTGCCCCATTTCAATGAATATAATGTAATCAATCAAAAGCCAGAGTTTGAATATCATTTAGCAAAATTGATATTGCCAAATAAGTTAAGAAAAACGATATTGAATAAACTCAATAAAATGGGTATAAATTATTTTACAATATTCGGCGACTTAACAGGATTATGTAAACAAATTGAGTGGGAAGAATTAAGAAATATAACTGTCCTTAAGAATTTGTATTTAAAATAAGAGATTTTGAAAAACTTTCTTTAGTTAAGTTGAATTAGCCGTAATTTAAACTGCATGAAAATTATAAGTAGCAATATATTAGGATTTTTACAACTAATTCACTATATTTACAAAGCATATATCAAACATTGATTATGAAAAGGAAAAACCTGACATCATCAATTATAAAAACAGCCATATTGCTTCTAGGGATGGGGGCATTTAGCTTGCCGGGATTTTCACAAAACGAGAAATGCCTTTACTTTTCAAGGGATTTGATAAAAGATATTAAAGGCAAAATTATATGCGAATATGTGGATGCAGATGATACAACGCTCTACGGCTTGAGAGTGGAAGTTCCACAAAACTTTACCCTTGAGATAATAAAATCTGCTTGTGATACTTTGAATAAAAATCTCAAAGTAATTTCCGACTGGAAAATCAATTACGATAAGAATTATGAGAAAAAAATTAAAGTTTACGGCAAAAATGTATTGATTACATTTTATCCGAATGATAAAATGCTCTATTTTGATTTTCCCAGATATTGAAACCTGTATGGAGGCCATAGTATTCAGCCTCGGTTAATTTGATTTATTTCATAAGATTTTTATTAGTTTAATACTATGTTTCCTGTCGCGTTCAGGCACCGGAGCGAATAGATACTTCCTGTCCTCTTTCCCGCACCTTATCTACCTGTGAGTGAAATAATTTCACTCAAAAACAATGCCCCGTGATGAACAATCCTCATCAAAGTCTTGTTAATTTAAATCTCTTATATTCAATATTTGAAATATATTGATTTTTTATTCAGCAACAAATAAAACCACAGAACAACCCCGGTTATGAAGAAACTCATATTAATTGCTATAACGGTGATACTGTCAGCCCCGGCTGCACTGTCGCAGAAACGTGAAACCCAGCGTATCCCGTTAATAGGTTCGGTTGCACCTTCATTTAAATCACCTTCAACAAATGGAATGATCTCTTTCCCCGGTGATTTTGGCAAAAACTGGAAAATTCTTTTTGCGCATCCACGCGATTTTACGCCTGTGTGCTCCTCCGAAATTCTGGAACTGGCTTACCGTCAGGAGGAATTCCGTCAGTTGGGTGCACAAATCGTAATATTATCTGTCGACAAAATGGTTTCGCACCTGAGCTGGAAAGCGGACCTCGAAAATATCAGCTATAAAGGCAGAAGCAAAGTGAAGATAGATTTCCCATTGGTTGTTGACAGTTCGAGCGTTATTTCCGACAGTTACGGTATGCTCGATTCAAAATCCAATCCCGGGCAGAGTGTGCGTGGCGTTTTCTTTGTTGATCCGGAAAACAAGATCCGGGCGTTTTATTTCTATCCGAACCAGGTGGGCCGGAATATTGATGAAATCATCAGGACATTGAAGGCATTGCAAGCCAATTATCGTGAACCCGATATTGTACTCCCGGCCAACTGGCAACCCGGCGATGATGTTATGATTCCTTTTCTGACTAAAGAAGACAAGGAAGAACTGAAAAAATCGGATTCCGGCATATACTATATCAACTGGTATATGATTTATAAAAAAGAGAAGTAACCAATCCAAAATTTACTTCACCAAATTAAAGATTAACCATGAAAGTTATAGTATATAATACATTACTCATTATCCTTCTCTTAATTGTAAGTTTCCCTGGCCAGGCTCAGGAAAATAAGGCACAGATAAAGGGATATATATTTGATTCCAAAAACGAACCAGCCATGTATGCCACGGTTATTTTGATGAACATGGATTCTGTTTTCATGAAGGGAACCTTAAGTACTGAAAACGGATCCTTTGTATTGGACAATATTGTTCCGGGTCGTTATTTGGTCATGATCAGGAATATAGGATTTAAAAACCATGTTTCGGCCCCTGTTGTAATCAGTAAAAATGAAACAATTGTCCTTGATAGTATCCACCTTGCTATCGATGTTAACGAGTTGAGCCAGGTAGTTATTACCGGTAAAAAAGCCATGCTGGAAGTACTTCCCGACAAGATGGTTTATAATGTGGCCCAAAGTGCAAATGCTTCGGGGAGCACGGGCCTGGAATTACTGGCCAAATCGCCGGGAGTAGTGGTGGATATGGACAAAAATATCATCCTCCAGGGCAAATCAGGTGTTCAGATTTTTATCAACGGGCGCCCGACAAGGCTAGGAGGAACCGACCTGGCAAATTTACTGGAAAGTATGCGTTCGGATAATGTTGAATCCATTGAAATCATTACCAATCCTTCATCCAAATACGATGCCGAGGGAACAGGAGGAATCATTAATATCAAATTGAAAAAGAATATGAATTTAGGTTTTAACGGAAACCTGAATGCAAGTTTTTCGAAAGGAGAATATGCACGGGCAAGCCTTGGCGGTTCAATAAATTACGTTGCCGAAAAGCTCAGTTTCAATACCAGTGTTAATGTTTCTGATAATGATTTCCAGACTGATTTACTTGAAAGTACAACGCAAAACGGTTTCATGCTTGATAAGAAATCGTACAGTGTTAATAACCGGAAGGGATATAATATTTCTTCAGGAATGGATTATAAATTCAATGCCAGGCATTCGGCAAGTTTCGACGGAAGAGTATTTATAAATAACAGCAATAACAGGCTGCATAGCACTACAGGCATATATGATTCAACTGCTTCAGCGCCATTTGAAATCCTCAAAGCCGAAACCTTTGATAAGGTAGCCACTGATAATTATTTACTTAACTTTAATTACCGGTATACCCCTAATAACAGTTCAAGCCTTTCAACTGACTTTAGCCTGGGTACCTATTTGAATAATAAGGGTACGGATCAACCTAATTATTATTACGACTCCGAAATGGTAAATATTCTGCGGTCGAGTAATGCTCAATATAATTCAGATACCTATATCGACTTATGGTCGGGCATGCTGGACTACGAGAAAAAATTCAAGGACATAACACTTTCCTCCGGGGCAAAATATTCATCCATCAGCACAAACAACAAGCTGGCTTTTTATAATGTAAATAGCGGCTTCCCGGTTTTCGACAGTACCCGGAGCAATGATTTCACCTATTCGGAAAAGGTTTTTGCTTTTTATTTGATTGTAAATGCAAGACCAACAAAAAAAATCGCATTGAATGCCGGACTCCGGATGGAAAATACAGCTTCAGTGGGTCGCTTGAACAGCGAAATTGCAATCGATAACAGCGAAGTGCCCAGAAATTATACCGATTTCTTTCCCAACGTGAGTGCTTCCTTTGATAATCAGAAAAACAGTGTTATCAGTGCAAGCTATGGTAAACGCCTCACCAGACCCAATTACCAGGATTTAAATCCTTTTGAATCCAGGAGCAGTGAACTTAACGCATGGAAAGGCAACCCCTTCCTAAAACCAAATTATATAACAAATTACCAGATCACCTATTCTTTTAAACGAAAACTGGTCATTTCAAACACGTACAGTGTAACGAAAGATTTTTTTGCTAATATTTTTATTATTTCGAGTGATAAAGGGAATATTCTTTCACCCCGGAATATGCAAAAATCCACAAACAACGGGTTGTCAGTAAACTACACCCAACAGCTTGTTAAATGGTGGGAGTTCACATCCTTCCTGATCTACAGTTACGCCACATACAAAGGGGATGTGGAAGGTGCAAAAATTGATCTGAAATCAAACAATGTGAATTTCCGGTTACAGAATAACCTGAAATTACCCGCAGATATCACTGCAGATGTTACGTATTTTGTCAGCAGTCCATGGATATGGGGCGGCACCGTGCAGGTTGATGCATACCAGGGGCTTAATATCGGGGTGAAAAAATATTTCATAGACCGCAGAATCCTTCTCCAGCTTACCGGCAATGATATTTTCAGAGGAAGCAGCGATTATTATCATCACAGCAATTATGGTGGTATGTATGTAAAAGGAGTCATAATCTTCGACAACCAACGATTTGGAATCAATGTAACCTACAATTTCGGCAACCAGAAGGCCAATGCACGAAAAAAAGTCAAATCGGCCATTGATGCTGAAATGAACCGCATTTCGGATTAAATTCCAGTATTTATTACCAAACTTCAGCTCTTAAAGGAACATAAACAGGAGTCATTATCTTTATAAATAGTTGGCATTCCATACTTTAAAGAAAAACTTATTTCTCTTCTCCCTTTATCGTACGAAGTGTATAAGTAAGCTTTTCAGTATTTATTGACTATTAAACAAACATATTCCGGCGATGGTTTGGTTGAAGGTATTTCTTGCCTGATGAATGGCTACAACCTGATTCTTTATATATTTGTATAGGGGCGATAAAAAAATATACTTTCTTCAGGCGCTCTTACCTTTATCATTTTAAAGATTTGATTTTGAAAACACGCAGAAATTCCTTCCTTTGGTTTTTAAGGTATCAATTTTGGCACTCTGGAAAGCCGGAAATTTTGGTTTAATTAAAAGACTCAGAAAAATGAAAAACTACTTCAAGCTACTGATAGTATTAAGTATATTTCTGCTGAAAGGACAGGATGTTTTTTCACAAAACGCAAAAATCGCAGATCCGGAATTACCGGGCGATTACGATCAGTATCATACCTCTGAGCTGGGTGAAAATGTTTTTCTGTTTGATGCGGGAATGGATATGAAGGCAATCCAAACCCTGATTGATGCTCTTTATAAACGGCAGCATCCGAGAACGGCAGAATTCAACTCAAAACGGTATGCTTTGTTATTCAAACCCGGCATCTACGACCTTGATATCAAAATGGGATATTATATGCAGGTGGCAGGATTGGGTGATTCGCCCAACGATGTGGTGATTAACGGCGGCCTGGTATCCAGAGGACAGGAACACAGAAATGCAACCTGTAATTTCTGGCGCTCTGTTGAAAATCTGACTATAAAGGCTTCGACCGATTCAGCAATCATATGGGGAGTTTCACAGGCTGCTCCTATGCGGAGGGTTCATATTATCGGAAATATCCGGCTACACGATTACGGATGGGCGAGCGGTGGTTTCCTGGCCGATTCAAAAGTGGATGGGACGGTGTTAGCCGGAACACAGCAACAATGGCTTTCGCGGAATGACGATCTGGAGAAATGGGACGGCGGAGAATGGAATATGTTGTTTGTAGGCGTGAAAAATGCACCTGAGGATAAATGGCCGGATAATCCCGTTACAGTAATAAAAACGACACCCGAGATCCGCGAAAAACCTTACCTGGTTTATAATCATGCGGAATTTGCTGTTCATGTTCCCTTACTGAAGAAAAACAGTACCGGAATCAGCTGGAAGAATGGGCCGGAGCCGTCGGAGGCCTTGCCGTTAAGCAGTTTTTATATTGTTAAACCCGGCACCGATAATCCGGAAACCATAAACGCGGCTTTAAACGAAGGAAAAAATCTGCTATTCACACCCGGAATTTACAGAATAAGCAATAGTCTTAAAGTTAACCATCCGGGTACTGTGGTGATGGGAATCGGTTTTGCAACTCTTGTACCGACTAATGGCAACCCTGTTTTTGAAATCTCCGATGTGGATCATGTTAGTGTATGTGGTCTTCTTATCGATGCCGGGAAAAATTCCTCAAAAACGCTCCTCCAGGTTGGTGAACCGGAATCAACTAAAGACCATACCGAACAACCCACTTTTTTATATGATGTGTTTTTCAGGGTTGGCGGACCAGCCGAAGGCTCAGCGAGCAGCTGCTTAACCATAAACAGCAACAATGTATATGTCGATCACACCTGGCTTTGGAGGGCCGATCATGGAAACGGGGTAGGCTGGAATAGAAATAAAGGTGCAAACGGCCTGATTGTTAACGGTGAGCATGTTACCATTTACGGGCTATTTAATGAGCATTTTCAGGAATACCAGACTTTGTGGAATGGCAACCATGGAAGAGTTTATTTTTACCAGAGCGAAATGCCTTATGATCCGCCAAGCGTTGATTCGTGGAAACACGACAGAACCAGGGGTTATGCTTCGTATAAAGTTTCAGATAACGTTAGCTCTCACGAGGCCTGGGGCCTGGGAATTTATTGCGTTTTCTTCAAAGCACCGGTAATTGCTGATCATGCAATTGAAACACCTCCGGAATTGGAAAAGGATATTCACCGTAAAGTGATCTTATGGCTTAATGGCAAAAAGGAAAGTAAAATTTCAAATATAATAAACGGTAAAGGAAAGGGAGTTGACTTTTCGAACAGGAAATCAAGAATGGAGTAAATTTCAGAGAATTATAAGTTAAAGTTGTAAGAGATTGTTTATATTTTCAAAATCACTCAAATTATGAGCAAATATTGTTGAATTGAGAAGTCGGAAGACTGAAGTCGGAAGAACTTAAAAACCCTTGTTTTTCGCATTTCTCCCCTCGCCCTATCGCCCCTCTTCCAATGGAAATTATCTCTTTTTAACTTGAAATGATATTTTAAAACAAACTCTGAATCCAATTAAAGATTTCTAATTAAAATCATGTAATACCGATATAAAATTCACATTGGTATAAAACATTTGCACTTCTTGTGAGGAAAAGAAAAAGGAGCCGGCGAAAGCTCCTTTAACTGATAAAACCCTGATTCACTAATGCACTACCACCAGTTTCCGGATGAAAGAATCGCCGTTGGCAGCAGTGAACCTGATATAAAAAACACCTGATAAATAGAAAGATGTGAAGATGGAAAGGGTTGATTGGTTGGTTGTATTAAACTCCTTGAGTTTTTGTCCTTTAGCATTGTAAATGGATAGTAATTTTATCCCGGTCGGGAATTCAAGCCTGACAGATTCGTCAGCTGGATTTGGAGAAATTTTTACAGAAGCCGAAACCTTATTTTCATCCAAACCAACAGTTGTATTGATTAATGCATTGATCATCACATCCTGGAAAGTGGATAACACCCATGGACTGCCCGCCATTACATTCCTTGAATAACTCAAGTAGTATTTTGGCAATGATTCATCCACACCCACAGCAATGCAATCAGGCGCATCGGACAATTGGGTAATAGCGATATAAAAATCGGTTGTAACAAATGCATTGATCCCGGTTATGGTAACCCATTCGTAATTGGTAACGGAAGCAGAAATTGAATCAATCAGCGTGCCTGGCATTCCATTATCCCCATCGGCAGCATACACTGATACCAGGAAGGGCTGATTCAGGATAGTGCCTCCCGCCGGAAAGGAACCATCTCCTACATATACCCTCGCTCCGACTATTGAGGCTGCTGAAGAATTCATTATAAACTTTACCGCCATCATATTCCCGGCAAATTGCCAGGCGCAGTAATTTTCAGCAATACCATCATCATAGCTGTAAATAATATAACCCCCATTATTCACGCATGTTCCAGGAAATGGCTGCGAATCATTATCCTGTTGCTGAAAAACCGGGTTCATCGCTATTTGTGCAGAGGCTACAGTTACCAGCAACAGAAAAGCAAACAGAGCAAATGTTAGTTTAACAGCTTTCATAGTGTGTCTATTTAAAACTTATGGCATTGCAAACTAAAGTTTTATGAATTTCCTGCTAGAGGTTTCACCCGCTTTGGACAAAAACCTTACGCTGTAGATCCCTGCCGAAAAATGAGAAATATCGAGTTTTAAATCTGACTGGTTTTTTACAGGTATTTCGGCCATTTTAGTACCGGTAATGTTATACACAATCAGGGTTACAACCTGAGAATTCATTTGAATGATCAGAAAATCACTGGCTGGGTTGGGATAAATATTTATCGAAGATTTTTCATGTTCCTTAGTATCCACATAAATGCAACTCCAGGCAGAACCGGATTCACTTCCCTCACCCTCAATATATTGCAGAGTGAGACTGTATTCAAAACAATTATTATCAATATTACTTATATCACGATCCACAAATTCGTTTGTACCAAAAGGAACCGAACCAATCCAAGCATATTCACCTGAACCTTGCAAATTGGGGCCGGCAGGATCGGAAGAATAATCTTTCCGGTAAATATTGTAACCCAGTATATCGCATGGATTAGTAGTATCTATAACAGTTTCGCCAATTAAAGCAGATACTCTTAGCGCAATAACACCGCTCGTTGAAGTATAATCAATCAGCTTTGTCCATATTGTACCATCGTAAAACCAGCTGAATTCGCCCATGGCATTTGGTCCATTTCCATCAACACCGAGGTGCATGAGAAGGCCTGGCGAAACGGTACGGAGCATTGCATAAAATGTTCCGTTAAATGGAATATCGGGCAAATAAACATCTGTAAAAACATATGATTGTGGAATAAATGGCTCGGATGATCCTACAAGATTCCTATCTGCATCAAAAATTTCAATTACACATTGTGCTGAATTCCCCTGTAAATTCTTACACAAAACGGATGCTTTTTGTAAAACACCGCCATCAGAAACCTGGAATTCATTACCCATCTGGAATACAGAATCTAACCCAAGCCAGGATTCGGCTGTGCCGTCATCGAATATATAGTCCAGAATTGTATTTTCTGTAGTAACCGAATTCCACGAAACAAGTATATCATTTTCGGGATTACCCTGCCTGACGGCACTTACCTCCAAATACCCATTCCAGTAATCAGAAATATAATTGTAAATGTTGATGTTATCAATATACCATGCCTGGATATTCTGTGGGTTGGTGCCTTCAGTGCGGAAACGAACCTGGAAATTATAATCCAGTATTTTCTGCGTTATTTCCATATCCTCCTGCAACCAATTGAAACTGCCTTCATTTTTGTAACGCTTTAATTCAACGATGCCATTATCCGTCAGCAGTTCCACTATCAGCTCTTCGGTTCCTGAAGCAATAACATCATTAAGTTTGATATTATAAGCTAACCTTGAACCCACAATTGATGGACAATCGTCGTAACCCATCGAATTAAAATACCAGCTTGTAAGCACCGAGGAATAACTTCCGGTCGCTTTACCTGCTTCATATTTTACCGAAGGTGCTGCGTTTCCGGCCTGCCCTGTTATTGACCAGCCATTCCCGGACGTCCATTTATTAAGTGTTAAGCTTCCGGAAGAAAAATCTTCGTCAAAAGGTAGATCAAAACCGGTATCAACAAATCCACATGCACTTGTTTTAATTGATTCAGCTATTTGTCCCGGGAAACCATACATCGTGATATCATGCCTGGCTGTCAATTCAATACATGCTTCACCGAATTCAATCGGGAAAAAGTAGGAAGATTGGCTTACAGGAAATCCAGCAACAATATTCCCGTCAATATACAAATTATATCCTGTACAGGTAGCCGGTCCAAGTGGCAGTTGCCAGGTAAACAAAATACCGCTGTCGGAGGCTGAAGCCTGCAGATTATCAGGCGGATACAAATAATAGCAGTTGTATAAAACACAGGTATCAGCATGCTGCCCGGCAGTATAATTTGCGTTTACACAAAAATTATATGTAGTTCCAAATTGAATTATTGAAGGATCAATAGCATAGGTGGGTTCGGTGGTATTTGCCAGCAAATTCTGATCCAGCAGTACCGTGTAGTTGATAACACTCATGCTATCAGAAAACACCTTCACATTATCCACCGCCCAGCCCGATGCCTGGTTTCCCTGGTCGTCAGCATGAAAAGCAAATTTTACAGATGACAAACCCCCGCTTCCCGAATACGTGGAAAGATCAATTTCAACCTGTTGCCAGTTTGGAAAATGGTCCATCTCCTGAACCAAACTCCAGCTTGTACCGTTATCGTTGCTCATTTCAACGGTAGCTTTTTGCCCGTTGTTTCCGTTAAAATAGCTGTCGAAACTCAGTTTAAAACCCTCACAAACTGAAAGATCCAGTGTTGGGGTAATAAGGTAATCGCAGCATCCGTTATTGGTACCTCCGGCCAGATCGTCGTTAGCTATAGCAAAAGTAGTATGCTGCGGTACGACAAAATAAACCGAACCACCATTCATACTGCCGAACCAGCCAACCACGCTATTTGATGTGGCCTGCCAGCCCGCAGGCGGAAATGTTCCATCTTCGAAATCCTGCGTTAACAGAGTTTTGCGAGGACCCTCCCAATTCGTAGTCAGATCGTATCCCACATTCAGGTTTCGCACCGGCAAAATGATCTGGGCAACGCTATTATTGCCAGTTAATAAGCAAATTAAGCTTATGCTTAAAAATAATAATCTCTTCATAGTTGTGAAAATGAAACAGTTATACAAATTACGTTTTTACAAATTTCTTGCTAAAGCTTTCTCCATTAATTGTTGTAAAATTTATACTGTAAATACCTGGTGAAAATGTTGAAACATCCAATCTGAAATTCAGCCCGTTGCTTGCAGGGATTTCAGAAACTTTAATTCCTGAAGAGCTAAAAACGGAGATCTGCTCAATCTGTCCATTAGTTTCAATAGTCAGGAAATCCTTGACAGGATTAGGATACAGCTTTATTCCCGCAACATTCGGATCATTCATTCCAACCAGGAAACAGGCTTCATCCCTATTTGATGGAATGGAAGATCCTTCGTCGTAAAAAGCCTCCACATAATACTGGTAACATTTGAAATCCAGGTTCTGATCGAGGTAAGAGTTGGCTGATAAGGTTGCAATCTTTTGCCAGTCAGTAAGCAGCGAATCCTGGCCGGGAATCGGAACCTGGTATTCGCGGCGGTAGACTTCGTAGGCCAGCTGTCCGGAAGTTCCGGATGCTGATTTGGTATTGATAGTGTTCAAATAATTCAATGAAGGGTATTTCCCGCTGAAGCTTTTTTCGATCACATTGTTTTCGCAATCCACTTCCTTTTTAACTACAGCATGAATAGAGAAAACACACTCATTAAGGCCGAAGGCATTCAACTGCGACCATTCAGAACCATCATAATACCAACCGGCATTTGGTCTCCCGGAATTAGTGGTGCTATCCATGCCAAGCATAGCTGTTGTTCCGGGCTGCCTCTCGAAACGAACCATGGTATAAAAATCGCCATCCAGTGCTACATCAGGCAGCGCAACCAATTGCCACGTTCCAGGTATAGGTACAAATGCGTCAGAACTCCCAAGCAGCTTACGATTGGTATCAAAAACATCAACAAAAACAGGATTTTGTAAAGTGCCTCCATTTCCCTGCCACCAGATTTCGGCAGCCCGGAGTGTTCCTTTTCCTGCATTGAGTTTATTCCCCAGCCAACCGGCGTAGCCGGGATTTATTCCAAGGGAATTTTCGTACGTGCTGTCGTCTTCAAACACTTCGACCAGGTAATCAGCTAATGGAATATCCCAATCCAGCTGGATTTCATTTTGCTGAGTGTTGCCGGTATTGTTAGCTGAAAAGTTGGCCGGTGGGATAAATGAATATTCAGGATACAGATGAATATTATCGACCATCCAGTAATTAATAGATGTGCTATTTACACCATTTGCATCGAATCGTACGCGGAAAAATTTATTCCTGGCAAATGTGGTGATATTAATATGTTCCTGTGTCCAGCCCATATCGCCGTTATTGGAAAGTTCCTTCACCGGTATCCAGGTATCCCCATCCGAAATTTCGACAGTTAGTTTTTCAGTTCCGGAAGCAGAAATGTCATCAAGAAAATAATCGAAATCAAGAAACTGGCAATTCGGAGCCGGAGTTTTAAATCCCCCGGCATTCAGATAAAACGAGGTTAAAGTACAGCTGTACGAAGTCATAGCCGGCTGTGATAAAAACATGGCTGCTGGTTTCGGGTCACCGTTCATAACGTCCATTAACCAGTTACTGCCAACTGTCCAATGGTTTATATCAAAGTAACCCGTTGTCCAGTCCTCCAGAAAAGGCAACATTATGGCTAATGAATTATCAACACATGCCGGACCCTCCGTTTTTGATTCTCCAACCTGGCCCGGAAAGCCGGCATTGGTAAGGTCATACAAAGCTGTAATAGAATAACAGTACATTCCTGGAGCCAGTCCTATATCCCAATACTGAGTTTCTGTTTTGGGTACATTTACAAGGAAAGTGTTATCGCGGTAAATAGTAAAACTCAAAAGGCTAGAATCGCTATTTAAAGGCAATAACCAGTTCAGTATGGCTGCCACTGATGATACAGTAACTGTAACAGTAGCCTGGAAGTTTGTTGGGGGTGCAAGGTAATATGCCGGAAAATCAGCACATACACTTACAGAAAATCCGGACTCATATAGTGTAGCTATACAAAAATTAGGAGGAAAGCCATTTGGAAACCATTCAGGTTGAATAGTATAAGTGGTATCACTTGTTTGTCCCACCTCAGTCCCATCCCAAAAAATTGCATAACCTTGAACCTCCATCGCATCCGACATCACCACCACATCATCTACGGCCCAGCCGGTTGCTCCGGCAATGCCGTTATCATTGGCTTTAAAGGCAATTTTCACATGCTCTGCACCACCTGAACCGGAAATATAGCCAAGGTCGACCGTAAGGTTTGCCCATGCAAAATGAGGAAGTACTTCAAGCATAGGCATCCAGGTAGTTCCGCCATCGGTGCTTATTTCTACTGAAGCCGTTTCGGCATCCAGACCACGGAAAAATGAGTTAAAAGACAAAGTATATCCTGTGGCATGAGTAAGGTCCATTTCGGGTGTAATAAGGTAATCGCAGCAACCATTATTACCGGTGCCTGCAAGGCTATTGTTAACCACGGCATAGGTTGTATGCGGCGGAATATTCAGTGAAGTTGAGCTTCCGTTGGTGGTGGCAAACCAGCCCACTCCCTGCGTGGTGTCCTGCCAGTTCTGTGGCGGAAAATCTGCTCCTTCGAAATGTTCGTCGAGCACAACACTACGTGGTGGCTCCCAGGTGGCAACTAAGGTTAATGAATCGAATTGAAGATTTCGTGGTGGAGGACCGGCCTGGCCAAATGCATTAAAGGACAATAATGTGGTTGCAAGAACAAGGAAAATGGTAAATGAGTTAAGCATAATACTAACTTTGAAAATAAATAATATAATCGGGTACTATAAAGACACTTGAAAACCATTTTACCCCTACAAGGTCGAAAAATAAATATTGAAATGGTGGATATGAATAATCCCTTTTGACCTTGAACCTTTGACCTTTTAAAAAAAAAGGCCCCCTTTCGGGAGCCTTTTCTTGTTTTGTTCCAATTAAGGATTATTTGGTTACAACGAACTTACGGCTGAAGGTATCGCCACTTGTGGTGGTGAATTTCACGCTGTAGGCACCTGATGCATAGTTGGCAGTGTTGAGCGTAATGGTGGTT
>JBBRCH010000103.1:0-13655 GCA_038204995.1 Bacteroidales bacterium
CTTTTGCATCAAGGCAAAACGGACATAAAACAATTAAAATTCCTATACTTTTCTTCCAGATGTAGAACAAAAAAAGAATCTGCACTAATTAGGTGTAAAAAAAATCTATTATTATTGGTTTGACCACATGCATAAATTTACAGTTACTCCCCAACTTTTGAATGTGACCCGAAACTCGGTAAATTGCATTTAATATGTTGATTAATTCGGTTAAAAAGAGCTATTCTGATTCAGACTGAATTGTTTTAAATACTATTTTTCTTGTCCCGTAGATTGTTTGCGATAGCAAATAGCATTTGGGAGAAAGCAAATTATGAATCAATATAAAGTCCCGTAGGGCCTATATATTTGATAAAAGGCATATTCATTAGTTGCATTTTTTTTATTGTTAATGGTTCTTACTTCGGGAATTCAACTTCATTTCGAGGAAGTTATTTTGATAGTTTCACTAAAAGGAACGTTTTATACCATATAATATAAATTTGTTTTAAAGGAAATCAAACAAACAAAAGGCCGAGAAGTTGTCTATTGTTTTAATCCGAATTCAGGCTGCTCCCCAACTTTTAATTCTGACCCATAAATTATTCTAAATCAACATAATAATACCGATATGATATCTGTTATTGGACAATTTATCAGACTTATTACAGATATCTTAAGGTATTTCAAGCTTTAGTTAAAAAGATAGATATTCAGATCCATAACCAGGTTAAAATACAATCCATAACTTAATACAAACCGAAAAAGCAATACAACGAGGATTGCAGCGGCAGCCACAATAAAAGGTATGGCCTTTTTCATTCCCGGTTTAAGCCTGCTCTTGCGCATAAGACGCGGACGGGTTTCTGAATTGAACAGGGGAGGCACTACTGCAAACAGTAGGGTTGCAAGATTTATGGTGTCATAATCGAATATGTTTTCATGCTGGGTAATAGCGTTGGGTATTTTCAGCAAGGTCATGATGCCGGCTCCTAGAAACCATGGTATGATAAGCCTGCTGAAGATAAATCGAGGCCTGTTATTTTTCCAGGAATCAGTTCTGGAACTTTCGGGTAAAAAAAGAACTACCTTCCAGCTAAGCCAGACTATGATGCACAGAAACACAACGGATAAAATCAGCCGTATGGCTGTACTCATAAATAACCAGTCGATCACATAACCAAAACCCTCCAGGGTAATGGCGCCGCCCACAAAAGCTCCGAAAAACAGCATCATCGTATTCAGGTACATCCACACAAGGAAGGTGCGCAACTGAGCGCCTAAATGTATTTTTGAATGTAAGGTGAGCTTAAGGAATGCCCATACAGTCAGGCAGAAAAACGGCCCTGCCAGTGATATCTGGATAATATTTCCGGGAGTCCATTTTTGGGAGTTACTGCCGATAGGGAACATCAGTTCGTAATAAAATAATACGGAATCGATCCTGTAAAAAGATGCGGCAAGCATAACGGCAAACTGGTAAAAAAGCCAGGATACCTGATACGCGATCATGAACCATGCCGTTGAATTAAGTACAGGCCTGATATAGTCCTGCCAGGATACCTTTATAATGTCCGGGTTGATCAGTTCATCATAAACAGGAGTAAAAACCGGTTTTATCTCTTTTTTTCTCCCCCAAAACCCAAATATTCCCCATTTACGAATTTTCCTCAGCCTTCGCCTGAAGCTTCTCCTCCGCCTGTGCGAATGAACAGCAGAATTATATTGATCAGGAACCGCAATATGATCAGGCTGTTTAAATTCTTCCCCCTTTGTATTTTTAACATTCGCAGCGATCGGCTCCGGGTTCCTGTTATCTCCTTCTGCTTCATTACTAAAACCAAATTCTTTTGACGAAGAGTTCCATTTTCGGAACATCCCGAACGAAATACGCTTGAAAAATTTCTTACGCGGGGACCTGGTTTTTCTTCTTCCCGGACTATGTATTTCCAACTGATTCTTCACTGGAATTCGGGGCGTTTCAGAAGAAGAGAAGGAATCAGGGGAAATGCCGGGTATGTGTAGCCCGGATAGTTCAGAATGAGTCATATGAGACCTGGACGTTGTGCTGTAATCAGTATCCGTTGATATCAATCCCGGCAGCCCGGATTGCCCGTGTTTTCCAGGGTCATAAAATGGAAACCATTTTTTAAGCCAATAACTTAAACGCCTATGATGTCGATATTTTTGCTCTGGCATTTTGGTGTTGAAAAAGTTAAGAGTACACAAATCTAAAACTTTCCGGTTACATCCGGGAATTTTTTATACCGTTATACTGATATGAAATTCATAATTGTCTATCCCGATAAATATCGGGAGAACTACACGAATTTCTGATCGGTATTTACCACTGTAGAATTTTAAAACGGCCTTTGGCCTATTATAAAATTCACATTGGTATTAAAACCATACCTATGCGAACGCTATCCGTTTATTTCCTGAACCATTCGTGGGTAAACAAATTCCTTAAAATAAAGCTCTCCGCAGCAAGCTGACGAGATATCTCAGCAGAATCAGGGTCAAATCCGCTCCAGTGAGCAGGGAATATTACCCATGAGATCCCTCGGCTTCGCTCGGAATCAGTTCGACTAAATAGTTATGTCTCTCAAAACTAAAGTCTCACTGTTTTAAAATCATTTTTCCCAGGCTATTACAAAACAGGATCGGTAAATCTCAACCTGAATTACTTTATCGACATTTAGCAGCCGTTCAGGAAACATTTAATCCCCAATTCAGCACCACCCTGTAGAAAAACAGCAAGGCAATAACCGTAATAATTATACTCCAGCGGAAATAATTATGATGTATTGCTCCCGACATATGAATATTCTCATACTGAATTGAATTGTAAAGAAAAAGAGATGGCATCAGGATAAGGACCGGCGTAAAGGTCTTGATAATCAGTGGGATATAAAATGTCGGCAAGGTGATAAGGAATATAATAATCATACCGGCCAGCCATGGCAGTATTACCTGGCTGAAAATAAAAAAAAGCCGGAATTCGGGTTTAACCATCGTTACCGACCCTGACGATAAAAGGAATAACGGGGTTACAATCCTGCCGATAATGACCATCATAACGAACGAAGTAATCGTGAAGATGATCTCTTCGATATCGAACACATTACTCATAAACAACCATTCCGAAGTATAAATAAACTCAGTACGGGTGAAGAAGCCGGCAATGTAGGACCCAAAAAACATATTGGCCCCATTGATAAATCCCCACAGGAAAAACAACTGAAAACGCTTTAAAAATGGTTTTTTAGTAAAAAACAACTTCAGGAATACAAATGCCAGCATAAGTGAAATGATGGGACCGGAAGCAAAAATGGAAACCAACGCCGTCCGCGTATAAAGAGGGGAATAGGTATAGAGCGGGAACTTCAGCTCGTAGTAATACCAGATAACCGGGATATTAAAAGAAGATGCCACCATGATGGTAACCACCTGATAAATCAGATATATCAGCATAAACGAAAATATATAATATGCTGTGGAATACAAAAAAGCAAATCCGAACTTCTGCCGCAGGTCGGAAGTGGTAAACAGCTTCCTGAAGTTGTCGCGTATTTCCTTCCTTTTGTTCCGTGCAAGTTCTTTGCGTTCCTTCTTTGTCATATGGTAAACATAAAGGTATCCTCCCCCGGGATCACGACGTTTTTTACGGGGAAAAATTGCACGCCAGGGATTTTTCCTGAATTTGGCCCACCATTTCTGCCGTTCTATTTTCCGGTCATGCCTGGCATACTTTTTAAAACGCTGTTTCTCTCGTTCATCGGAAGTCAATTTCCTTTTTTTCAAAGGGTTAGCAAGGAAAGTGGAAAACTTGTTTTTAAATTCCCGCCAGTCAGCGGCCCTTTTTCGACTGCGCCATGCTTTAGCACGAGCACCATTATGCCGCTTTTCCGCCTGTATCTTCCGGCGATCGATCCTGGCATACGGATCCCTTCTGAAAATTTTCCACATAAGCGGATGAAGAATAATAAGGCAACTAAGGTATAAAATTTATTTCACCAAAAGGGGCGCTGCATAAAGATTCAGGGTTCTGAAATAAACAGTCAATCTCCTCATACCTTATTTACTGAGAATAATGTTCTCTCCGTTGAAGAATGTAACCGGTTTGTGGCCTTATGGCGATTGGAGGCTCTGCTTTTTGTTACTATCTTTTGTAAAAAAAGTTATTTTTTTTATTGCCTCATATTACTTTTTATACCTACGTACATTAATATAATACAGAGCTACGAAAAACTAACTTGTTATGAAAAATACAAACTCTCTTCCTTCTGACCACTATGCTGAAATCCTACCCGAAGAATCAACAAACCACTTCATAGTCAGACCCATCCATATCATTTTCACAGCTATACTGCTTGTAGCATGGGCATGGCTGGGGACAGTCATGATTGGATAATCGTTCAACCAGGCATACTCCTTTTATCTTCTTTCTGCACAATACGTGTATTATAGCCGCGTAAACCCGGCTTTCCCGCTCTTGAATGAATTTCCTCCTTATCAGGCCAGATCAACCATTTTGGGTTAACAATCCGTGATAAAGCCCTTATTTCAGAAATGTTTTAAGGGAATTACCTGCATCTATTCAATTAACCGCGAAAATAAAGTTCCTTTCTTAACATGAGCCGGAAATAGTTTGCTATCCTTCTGTTTCAACGTAAAGGACGGAAAAGCATGCTATTGGCGGAAAAAAGGATTCCGTTAGTTAACAGTTCAGATTAATGTTGAAATTATTTCCTGCGGGATAGGATACAAATTGGCCCCGCCATTTTTGTATTTAGCTCTTCAATATACGTTTTGTTATAAAAAATAAGCTGCAAATCCTTAATAGACTGAAAGTTGAGATCTTCATTTGAATGAAGCGCCAAACAAAATATTCAATATATTTGTTATGATCTATTAATCAATATTATATCATAAACTTTAAATTCAAACCTATGGATTTCTCTACTCTCAACTGGCTGGCCATTGTTGTTTCGACACTGGTATTTTTCGGACTTGGCTCTGTTTGGTACACTCCTCTTGCTTTCGGCAAAATGTGGATGAAAGAAACAGGCATTACGCAAGAGACAGCGAAAAAAGCCAATATGCCTAAAATCATGGGCCTTACCTTACTTTTTACGTTCATTATGGCTGTTAACCTGGCTCTTTTTATGAATTCACCCGAAATAGGAGCATCAGAAGGCGCCATGTATGGTTTCTTTACTGGTTTTGGGTGGATAGCCATGTCCATTTTTGTTACCGGCCAGTATGAATTTCGCAGCACACGCTATATGCTGATTCATGCAGGTTATAATATTGCCGGACTAACTCTTATGGGATTGATCCTTGGGGCGTGGAAGTAGACAAGCACGACAAGGTATTTGGGGATGACCAGCAGAAGGGGTGACATGGAGAGAGGGAGAAACGGTGAAGCCCGGATACCGGATTGACTATTCTTGAGGCATATTGGATTGCAGATTTGAGTAAGGGTAATCTGATCTTCCGCCGGAATAAATTCCTGTAATTCTTCAAACCAAGACCTCCAATCCCCGGCAACTAACCCCTTCCGGTCAAAGTTTTAGGTATTCTTCCTGTTCTCACACATTCAGAGCGGAGTTTGCGGCCAACAATCCGTTCAACCATAGCTCCTATCTGAAGAACTTTATCCACATCCAGGTTGGTTTGTATTCCCATTTCGTCCATCATAACCACCATATCTTCGGTTTGTATCAGCCCTGTAAGCATAGGATCGGCATAATAATAAGCCCCTGTTCCTGCAACAGGAACGCCATCCACAAAATTAGCCGGCTGTCCTCCTATTCCACCCATGGTCGATTCATAATTTGTCATGCCTGCCTGTAAGGCAGCGAGAACATTTGCCAGGCCCCATCCACGGGTTGTGTGAAAATGCACGATTTGTTTTTCCGGACGTCCGATTTTATCCATTAACATCGAATAGTAGCGGTAAACTCTGTCGGGTGATGCTGAGCCATCGTGGTCGGCATGTTCCACATCGCTGGCGCCGATATCGAACCAACGCTGAGCAAATTCAACCGCTTTCTCCATTTTTGTCGGCCCTTCGATCGGGCAGCCCCAGATGGTGCTCACCGTGCCGTTTACTTTTAAGCCTGCGTCTTTAGCTTTTGGAATCCATTCCTCCGACATCTTCCAATAGTCTGCAAGAGAAAGACCTGAATTTTTAACATGATGCGATTCGCTGGTCGAAACCATCAGCAGAATGCGATCAGGCCCCCATCCCTCCTTACGTGCCTGGATGGCCCTTTCTATAGCTTTTTCACGGATTGTAACAGCCGTTATACTTACTTCCGGCAAGAGGTGCCCAATCGTTTTGCTGGCGCGGATCATTTTCAGCAGAGTATCAGCATCCTTAAATTGAGGCATCCCTTTGGGATTTCCAAGATTGGTTACCTCCACATGCCTGAATCCTGCAAGAATCAGCTGTTCGGTGAGCCAGAGTTTTGCGGCAGTCGGGATAAATTTCTCTTCGTGCTGGAAGCCGTCGCGGACAGTGATATCGCCAATGGTAACTTGTTTGGGGAAATTCATGGGATTTATGGGATTTAGTAACAAAAAGGATTTTTTGAAAGTCTAAATTAGTATTATTTTGTAAATATACATGATAAAAAAGAAAAAGCATGGGAACACTGAGATCATGGAGACTCTACGAAAAATTTCGTCTTGACTTTTTTCATTCATACCCTGAAGTGAGTCATTACCTGTTTTGATCTTGCACAAACGATTATCACTCACAGAAATCAAACGCATTGAAATTAAGCAACTTCTGTTCCTCTCCTTAAAAACAAACATTCTGTTACAAACTCAGTAAAACGCTGTTTTTTCCGAAAGAGAATCCGGTCTTTAACAGCTTACTGTTGAGAGAATTATATCTTAGGAAAATTCAAAAATTTAGACTAATTTTACTGTTTCTTATCTGCTTCCGGAGCTTGATTTACAATGAACCGAAAACAAATTCTTCTGGCATTGCTTTTATTGTTTTGTTACCGTGTAAACGCGGAATACAGAACAAATGTTCACTCTATTTCACGGCGCGAAGGATTATCAAACGGAGCTGTGAATACCATTGTGAAAGATGCGGAAGGTTATATCTGGTTTGGCACCTGGAACGGTCTTAACCGTTACGACGGCAACAATATAGTTACATACCTGCCTGGTAAGAATGCCAGCTCCATACACAATCATGTTATCAGGGAGCTTTATCCTACAGTTTCAGGGCCTGTCTGGTTGCTTACCAATAAAGGAATTGGTTTATACGATAATATTCACGACAGGTTTACCTCCTATTTCACACAGGAATCGGAACAGATAAACTACGAAAATGACATTTCAATCTGTTACTCCGAAGCTTTTGGCGCGCTGGTTTCAGTATATGGGCGTGGTATTTTCAGTTTCGACAACACAAAAAAACAGTTCAGTAAAATTATATTTGATAAAAATTCACAGGATGCTTCTGTCAGCGTCAAACGTATCCACCTGGTTGAAAACAAGGCATATTGCATTACCGGGAACGGCAAATTGATGAGGCTGACAGCCAATCATCTCGAAGATATTCTGGAACTGCCTTTAACCGGAACCTTGTCATCCTCCGTTTCTGTCCTGATCAATAACCGCCCTTATCTGCTTGTTACTCAGCGGTCGGGTCCGGCACTCATGGTCAACCTGGGTACAAACGAAATACAGCAACTCAGGATTGCTGACGACATTATTACTTCATTCGCCCCTTCGAAAGACATTGGGCGCCTTTGGGCCGGTACTGAAAAAGGTAAAATTTACAGTTTCAATCTAAAGACCAGCACTTTCGAGATTTTTAATATACTTTCAGGTTTATTTATTGTCAATCCTATTGCAACGCGGATATTAAGCATTTACGAGACTGACACTGATATTTTAATGATCGGCACCGATGGAAATGGTGTATATACCTTGAAACTCACGGAATTCCCAAATAAAAGCCTTTCTTCAAACCAACTGGCATACCCTATCGTGAGGAGCATCCTCGTCACCCGAAAGGGAGATGTAATGATAGGAACCAAAGGTGGCGGAATTGACATTTTTGATGCAAACGGAAATCATATCCGCGAAATATCTGTTAAAAACGGGTTAAGCAATAATTCGGTGCTTTCGCTTTGTGAGCGGTATGATGGATCAATCTGGGCCGGGAGTGATGGAAAAGGGGTCGACATTATTTCAGCTGATTATAAAACCATCCGTAATTTCCCGCGAGATTTTAAAGCTGTTGATCCAGTGAATTTTGCTTCGGTGTACCGCATTCTTGAAGACAGCGATCATCGCATTTATCTCGGAACCAGTGGATTCGGGGTTATCCTGATTGATTTTGATAATTCAAAACCCTCATTGCCTATCAGTTGCGAACAACTGGTTCTTGATAAAAACATAACCATACCCGGCCAGCAGAAGCAGATCGTGTATGCCCTGGCCGAAGAAAAAGCAGGAATTATCTGGATCGGTACACGGGGCTTAGGCGTTTACCGGTATAATACGATTAACAAGCGGGTAATAGCCCAATATACTACGGTAACTCACCCTAACCTTATCAGGAATGATGATATCCTGGTTTTGTTTAATGATCAGAATGGAAGCATATGGGCCGGCAGCAGCAACGGTATCTTTAGTTTGTTCCCGATATCGGCAGATACGGTAAGAGTGGCAGTACTAAATGTTACGTCCGATCTTGAAAACACCGGCATTCATGCAATACAGCATGATAAAGCAGGTAATTTATGGGTTACAACCAACCAGGGACTCTCGTTAATCGATGTCAGCCGGAAGAGAGTAAGGAGCTATAATGTAAACGATGGACTGATTAATTTTGAATACAGTGACGGGGCTTCATTTTTTGATAAAAATACCGGGAAGCTTTTTGCAGGGGGCACCATGGGTGTTGATATTATTCAAACTGATGAAATCAGATTTTCTTCCTACTTCCCTCCTATTGCTATTAACCAGCTTTCAATCAGGAACATGCCTGTTGAACCAGGAGAAAAAAGTGTGCTTACTAGCAGCATCAACAATCAGAAAAGCCTTGATTTGAATTACAATCAGAATTCACTCACTTTTTACGTATCTCCCTTGGTATTCTGGGGACAGGAAAGACACAGGATTTCGTACCGGATGGAAAATCTACCTGATGACTGGACCATTAATCCTCAGAATCAACCGATAAGTTACTCGAATCTTGCACCCGGAAGATATATTCTGCAGCTTCGTGTTAGTGATGAGAATGGAAACTGGTCGAAACAAATCCGTGAAATAGCGATTACCGTTAATCCGCCCTTCTGGAGAACCGCCTGGGCTATCCTGGGATATATTCTTCTGTTTTTTGGCATTCAGCTCTATATATTCGCGACCTACCGTAAAAGGGAAGCCAGGAAAAAAGAAGCGGCTGTGCAGGAATTCCAGAAGAAAAAGGAGGCTGAATTGCAGAGTTATAAACTAGACTTCTTTACAAACGTGGCCCATGAGTTCCGCACACCTCTCACTCTCATTACTTCACATGTCCATGCACTGCTCGAAAACTCACGCAATACAGTTGAGAATTCCCGTCTTTTAAAAGTATTCAACAACAGTGTTAAACTTCAGAAACTGGTGATTGAAATCATGCAGTTCCGTAAGTTGGAAAAAGGCAAAGAACAATTAAACATACAACTAACAAATCCAATTGAACTTATTCGCGAAGTTGTTTCGGATCTCGAACTGCTGGCTCAGCGGCAAAAAATCCATTGCAACATTATCGCTCCTGAAAATGAACTGGTTTTCACAACTGATGCGGATAAATTTCAACGCATATTTACAAACCTCATTTCCAATGCCATTAAGTACAATAAACCCGGAGGTACGGTAACAGCGCGTATCAAATCTGAGCATTCGGTACTTACTGTCGAAATTGAAGATAACGGTCTGGGAATCCAGCCTGAGTATTTCCGAAAAGTTTTTGAGCCCTTCGGGATACCCGTAAATCAGCCTAAAGGAAGTTTCCCGGGATACCGCTCAACGGGCCTGGGTCTTGCCGTTACAAAAGGACTTGTTGAATTGCTGAAAGGAACAATCAGTTTTGAAAGTACCCCGGGGGAAGGCACTAAATTTACCTGCATTTTTCGTGATGTACTGCAACGAAGTTCAGAAGAAATGCTGGACGTAAAAACTGAAAATGCAGATGATATCATTTTTATTGATGAAACTGAACCGGATACACCCTTTGATAACCTTGAAAAATCAGCCGGAAAACCTTTGGTTCTGCTTGTGGATGACGACACTGAAATTCTCATGTTACTAAGGGATTTCCTGCAGGCAGATTATAATATCATCCTTGCAGAAAACGGGATCGAAGCGTATAAAAAAGCCTTAACCGAAAAACCGGACCTGATTGTTTCGGATGTAATGATGCCTGAAATGGACGGTATAGAACTCTGCAAAATGCTTCATAAAAACTTCGATACCAGTCACATGCCCATAATACTACTGACTGCAAAGTCGGAAATTGAGGACCGCATTACGGGTTTGAGAGCCGGGGCCGATTCTTACATTCCCAAGCCTTTCCACCCCGAACATCTGAAGGTTCGTATCGAAAAACTTCTCAAGTTATGGGTAAGCATTAGGAAGCGTTTTGGTCAGCCTAACGAAAATCCTGCTTTGGCAAAAGATATCCCTGACCCGTTTTTCCAGAAACTGATAAGTTTCATTGATGAAAATATCGATGATGAGACACTCTCAACCGAGAAACTTTGTGATAATCTTGCTGTCAGCAAATCTTCACTTTACAATAAAACAAAATCCTTACTCGGCACTACCCCGCATAGCCTGATTAACCAGCGTCGCTTAAGCAAGGCAGCCATACTGTTGACGTCTACCACAATGACGGTGAGTGAGATTATCGACCAAACCGGCTTTATAAGCAGAACACATTTCTACGACCTTTTCAACAGGGCGTACGGATGCTCTCCTTCGGAATTCAGGAGTAAAGGAGAAAGATAGAGGGCCGAAATGAGGGACTTGGTGTATGGTTTTAACTTTTATAACTCTGCTGTTCAGTTCTTCTGTTATTCTATAGATCAGTTGTTCTCTTATTGTTTAGCTATTCTGTTTTCACATTCTTTTAGCCGAGTTTACAAGGCTCATTTTTATAGCATCAGGGCAGGCACTGCATGATAATTCTTCATTTTGCACTATAACGGACAAGATCAGGAACAGAGCGGACACCCGCTTCTGCAATCGATTGTAATTTTGGTATTGCCAAAACCGCAATCATGGATATTGCAAAACGCTTCCTTCAAAACCCGCTGCTGCGTCCTTCCGACCTTGAACCAGGTATAAATGGAATGGAAATTCTATGCCTGCTTAACCCGGGTGTTTTCCAATTCGACGGGAAAATATGGCTGTTACTTCGTGTTGCCGAAAGGCCCAAACAGATTGAAGGCAAAATAAGCTTTCCTGTTTATAATACTAAAGGTGAAATTGAAATTCTGAGTTTCGATAAAAATGATCCTGACCTGGATGCTTCTGATCCGCGGATTATCAACTATAAGAAGAAGGATTACCTGACTACACTTTCATACCTGCGTTTGGTCTGCAGCGACGACGGCATTACATTTTACGAACCGGAAGGTTATCCGCCTGTTTTCGGGAAAGGTGAACTGGAGACTTTTGGTATTGAAGACTGCCGGGTTGCTACCATGGAGGACGGATTTTGTCTTTCTTTTACTGAAGTTTCAGAGTTTGGTGTTGGTGTAGGACTTATCCGCACCACCGACTGGAAGAAATTCAGCCGCGAAGGAATGATCTTCCCGCCTCACAATAAGGACTGTGCCATTTTCGACGAAAAGATAAACGGAAAATATTTTGCCTTACACCGCCCAAGCAGTCCCGAACTTGGCGGAAATTACATCTGGCTTGCCCAATCACCCGACCTTATTCACTGGGGCCAGCATAAATGCATTGCAACGGTTCGTCCTGGTATGTGGGATTCGGCCCGTGTGGGTGCAGGAGGAGCGCCTATCCGGACTGAAAAAGGCTGGCTCGAAATTTATCACGGTGCCAACAAAGATCACCGGTATTGCCTTGGTGCCTTGCTTCTCGATATTAATGACCCTTCAAAAGTTCTCGCCCGCAGTACCGAACCCATCATGGAACCTGTTCAAAGGTACGAGCAGACCGGTTTCTTCGGGAACGTGGTATTTACCAATGGCCATTATGTAAAAGGGGATGATATATTTATGTATTACGGGGCTAGCGACGAAGTGATATGTGGTGCCAGGTTATCGATAAAACAAATTTTGGAAACGCTGAAATAAGGAAACTCAACAAAGTTAAATCAAGTAATCAAATTTGATAGTAGCCATTTTATGAGAAATAAAATTTTGTCAGAATTTCGTTTTTTTATGTCTATGCCCAGGGATATGCGCCTTGTTCTTGGTACTAATATGATCTATGCATTTGTTATACCCATTATTGACATCTTTGTTGGAGCCTACATTATGCGCAGTTCCAATAACCCTTCGATGGTTGCAGTTTACCAGCTATGCGTATACACGGGGATTCCTTTTGCTTTCTTAATTAACGGATTTTTACTGAATAAATTTAATATATCGCATCTCTACAGCTTTGGCATGCTGCTAAGCGGTGTTTCCATGATTTTCATGATGACACTCAGCAATATAAACATGGCAGGAGTATCCATTGCCGGATTTATAATGGGTGGTTCTTTTGGTTTCTTCTGGGCCAATCGCGATTTTTTAACCCTCGATACCACAAACGATACGAATAGAAATTACTATTACGGTGTGGAGACATTCTTCTACACCATAACATTTATCATAGTGCCTGCTGCTGTTGGCTGGTTCCTGATAAAAAGCACTTCCCTGGGTTGGTTTGGCGGCAGCATACAGGGTGCCTATAAGGTCGTAACCACGATAGTGCTTCTGCTCACTATCCTGGCCAGTATTGTAATTCACCAGCATCGATTCAGGAATCCCAAACAGAAAAAGTTTCTTTACCTGCATTTCACCATGCTATGGAAGAAGATGCTGATGCTTGCCTCCCTGAAGGGGATGGTCCAGGGCTATCTGGTTACTGCACCTGCCATTCTGATCATGACTTTGGTTGGCAACGAGGAGGCGTTAGGTACTATACAAAGTATTAGTGGGATACTGACTGCTTTCCTCCTCTATTTTCTGGGGAGAACAACAAAACCAAAACATCGGATTTACATTTTTGCTGCAGGTATGACCATTTTTCTCATTGGCGCCCTGACTAATCAGATACTGTTTTCCGCCATCGGGGTAATCGTTTTTGTTCTGTGTAAAGTACTGTTTATGCCTTTGCACGATATTGCATACTTCCCCATTCAGATGCAGGTAATCGATATACTGTCGGTAAAGGAAAACCGTAGCAAGTACGCATACATCTTCAACCATGAGTTTGGACTGTATGTGGGCCGTTTCTTCGGGCTTGTCCTGTTCATTGGCCTGGCCTTCTACGTTTCGAAAGATTTCGCACTAAGGTATTCACTTGTGATCGTTGCGCTTATTCAGATGCTCGCCATTCCGCTTGCCAAAAACATTATGAAAGATTCTTACCAAAAAGAAATATGAAATACCCAGGCACAATAGTTCTGATCCTTGCAT
>JBBRCH010000104.1:0-13418 GCA_038204995.1 Bacteroidales bacterium
TCTTTATTTTGATCTTGAACATGAAAACTATCCCGGCAGATTTGATATAATTTATACCCAGATGGTTATGCATCATGTGCAAAACATCGACGCAATGCTTGCTAAATTCAATCTGTTATTAAATCCGGGAGGATATCTCGCAATAGCTGATTTATACTCGGAAGACGGATCATTTCATGGAGAGGGATTTAACGGGCACCTGGGTTTTGATGTTGATCAGTTGGCAAGTCAACTGAAAAAAAATGGTTTTTCTGGTATAAAACATCAACCCTGTTACAAAATTGAAAAAACAGATCAGGAAGGTCTCGTAAGTGAATTCCCTATTTTCCTTTTAACTGCTTCGAAAGAGAAATAAAAAATAAATTTTTGTTCAATCAGTGAGACTTTGATTTTGGAAACATAATTAAATAGCCGAACTGATACCTTGCGAAGTTGTAAGACTTTATAAGTTGTTTTCCCTTACAGCAGGAGTGAAATAAAATATTTAATAGTACTGGATGCTCCTTAAGCTTGAGTCAGGTCTGCTTATTTTGCAGGCTTTTCTGAACCCGACTGCTTCTGTCCAAAACGATGGCGATGTTTCATGCCATTTCCATTTCCTTGTCCTTTGCGTTCACAACCATACATTTCAGCATAGATCTGCGAAAGCTTTTGTGTCTGTTCAGGAGTACATACTTTTTTAAGGTCAAGGAACTGTTTGATATTGGCCATCTGTAGCTTATTTTGTTCATTATCAATATCTTTCGCAAGTTTTTCCACCAGGCTGGTATCTGTGTTGTCAACTGAAAGTTCTTCAAGCAGTTCAGCTTTCTTATCCCTGATTGCTGCTATAATAGACTCGCTCGAAGCCTGGTAAGTCGCATTTATCTTATTTACTTCCAGGGATTGCTCAGGTGTTAAAGATAATTCCTGGCGGAGAGCAATACCTTTAGTATACCTTGAACCTGGCAATGGTTCGTTCGCCGGTTTGCGGAAATAAATAAAATATGAAGCCAAAGCCGTGATATTGACCAGCACGAGAAAGATCAGTATCCAGAAAATGATTCGGTTATTGTTTGAAATATTCATGGCTATAGCATTTATTCAGTGAAGTAAAAAAGGTCGTCAGTCATAAATACAGGCACGTTCAGATCAGTTCTGACTGCCTTTAGCATTTCAGCGTTCCGATTGGATGCAGAATGTGTATTTGCCATATCAGAACCAATCAGGGCACCAATTGACAGGGCAATTAATACTCCTGCACTGATCATGGCAGGCTGCAAAATACGAGTAAATACGGGAAAAATAGATTTTTGACTTTTCTCCAACCTGGATTCTATTCCCTGTAATATACGTGTTTCGGCATGTGGCCGTGGTGCGATGGATTTTTCTTCTTCCATCAATCCAATTACATTTCTGAATTCCGACACAATCCCGGTGCATTTCCGGCAATCACTTACATGTTTATCCAACTGTTGCAGAAGGTCAGGAGGTAATTCCTTTTCCACATAAGCGAATATGTTTTCGTGTAATAATGTGCAGTGTATCATGCTATCTTTTATTTGAATATTCAGAGAACTGAACCAGTAACTTTTTTTGCAGATTCTGTTTTGCCCGCTGGAGTAATGATTCGACACTCGCAAGGCTCAGACTCATCACTTCAGTAATTTCCTTGTACGATAATTCTTCATATTTGTTAAGAATGAATGCTGTTTTCTGGTTTTCGGGCAGGCTATTAACTGCAGTGTCGAGGATTCGGCGTCTTTCTTCATTCTCAAATGAATTATCATCTGTGGCAGGTTCTGACACCATTAAGGAGCTTCCATCTGCTATGTGGAAAATGGTTTCGAACTGTTTTACAAGTTGTCTCCTTTTGTTTTTTCTAACGAAATTCAGTGATTTATTCACTGTAACCCTGTAAATCCAGGTGGATAATGATGAATTGCCTTTAAATGATCCTGCCGATTCGAGGATTTCGATACATACATCCTGTGCAAGATCTTCAGCATCATCCATATTGTGTACAAAATGAAAGGCGGTTTTTATGACTTGTTTGTGGTAGTTGTTTACCAGGAAATGTATGGCCGGTTTGTCAAGGTTCAATATGCCGGTAATCAGTTCCTGGTCAGTCATCAATCGGGAATAAAAGAGAGGTTGAAAATTAAATGATGATCAATAGAGTTTTACTGTTTCAGTAGTTGGGTATTATTTATTATATCTATCTTCAAAGGTATAATTTTCAACCTCTTATTAAAACACTTTTTTTCAGAAAACGCTAACCAAGAGTTATTTGTAAGCACTTTGTAGCCAGTATTTTAACGTCTGCAACATTTACCAGGTCCTTTTCCTTTCCCCTGGCGTTGACCATTTCTGTGCTTGTACCCTTGTCCGTTTCTGCAACAATTTAAATTTGTTTTATCAATATTTGCCCGGTTGTCACAAATACCATCACCGTTTTTGTCAACAAAATTAACTCCTCGTCTGTTCCCTGACCGGGATTCAATATTGTCGCAAATACCATCACCGTTTTTGTCAATAAAATTAGCACCACCTCCGTTACCGGACCGGGTTTCAAAATTGTCACAAATACCATTGTTGTCTTTGTCAACAAAATTGCCGCTTGCAGAAGTTACTTTATTTTGTTTCTGTTGCTGCTCTTTCACGGGAGCGGTAGTGTTTTGTGACTGAACCTGCAAGGCAAAACCCAGCACGATTACCGATGCAAAGATAAATTTCATGATGTTTTTCATTTTCAATTTTCTTTAGTTAGTATTTATGTCCTATAATAATTAGACACACAACTTATTAAATACCAGCGGTACAAAAACAAATTTCTAATTTTGTTTTTAGTAGAAAGTATTTAATTCTATTCGATGTTGATGGGTCAATGGGCAGGAAGTGATTAAATATGCAAATTAAAACGGCAAGATAATATTTTAATGTGCTGGGGAAAAAATAATTAGGTCTAAAGCCTGATTTCTGTTTTTTTCTCTTGTCCTTTTGTCTTAAAACAAAAGGACCAACTTAGCGAAGCGATCTCATGAGCTCCTTTAAAAAAGAGCAATGGGCGAATAAAAAATTCTAGGCTTAGAACCGCAAGAACTTCTCTCACGAACTCCTATAAAAATAAGCAATAGGTGATTAATTTTTCGCAACCCTAGATTTTTTGTTGCTTTTTGATCATGCAAAAAGCAAAGAAATAATGAAAGTTTTTCCAAATGACTAAACTTCAGTAAAAGCCATGAGCTTTAGTCACAATTTTATTGATTCTATTGACTCATTCTCCTCAAAAAATGAAGGTGATCCATATAAAGTTCATAATAGTCCATCCCAATAAATATCGGAAGAACTAAACGAATTTCTGATCGGTATTTACCACTGTAGAATTTTAAAACGGCCTTTGGCCTGTTATAAAATTCACATTGGTATTACTTCCGGCATCGTCCATCATAAAAATCAATAAAAGCCGAGATCTTTACTATTATTTAAAGAATTAGCGTCGTTATCTGATATATTTTTTGTTTTCGTAGTCAGTATTCACTTGTTTACTAACACAAATCATAATATGTGTTGACAAATTCAACAGCTGTATATAAATTATACACTACCCCCCAACGATTTGATATAAAGCGGATTGCTGGCCCCTAAAAATAGAAGTGTTTAAAAACTCAACACTTTAGTTGTAAATAAATTAAACACTATTCTTTTTAATATTTTGATATACAGTGTTTTAAAGATCATTTTCGACTTTGGCACTGGATTTGAATAGCTATTTATATAATGAATTGAAATCCTCGAAATCATGAAAACAACAAACATTTTATTCGGCATTTTACTCCTGATGCTCTGTGTTACAGCAAGTAGTCAGGAAGTAACAAACAAGAATACGGCCTCACCGCAAGGGGCAGTAAACCTGAGTTGCACTCATGACCTGTATGAACTCACTTCTGTATGGGTTGAAGAATACAACAGGCTTATCCCGGGTATAAGAATCAGTTTGCCTGATGCTGCTGATAATACCCTAAAGCTCGGTGCAGGTGCAGATTTAAGTTTTATGTCAGGTACATCACCCACAATGGATGTTAATGAGCCAAACTGGAAAATAGTGGTTGGCCGCGATATTATAGTACCCGTTATAAATGCCAAAAATATTTACTTAAGTAATATATTAAGGTGCGGCGTTTCACCGGAAGCACTTGCCGCGATTTTTAGTAATCCGGGTAAACAGAATTGGGGAACGCTGCTTGGTGGAGAACAAAAGACTCCGGTTCATATTTACATGGTCAATGATGCATCTGTGAAAACAGTTGTGGTAAAATTTCTCGGGGGAATTCAAATCCCGGTAGTAGGCATTACAATGGGAACTAAAGATGAGGTACTTTCAGCTATTCAAAAAGATATTTACGCTGTAGGTTTTTGTAAAGTTGTAAATATTCTTGGTGCAGATAATCAAAGCCTGTTGCAAGATATCAGATTGCTGCCTGTTGATAAAAATGGTAACGGTTCTCTTGATTATATGGAGAATATTTACAGCGATATTAATGTTTTCAAGCGTGGTGTATGGATAGGGAAATATCCAAAAACCCTTTACAGTAATATTTATGCAGTTAGTAAAACACAGCCTATCAACGAAGTTGAATCAGCATTCCTGACATGGGTACTTACTGATGGACAGCGCTTTATGAATTCCTGCGGCTATTCCGATCTTGCAGGCAGTGAGAGTCAGGTACAACTTGATAAGATCAATATAGCCTTTATTAGTACTTCTCCTATTAACGCATCCACAAAAACAGGGTTGATATGGTTGATACTGGCAATTGGAATAATTATAGGCCTGGTTATTACAGCTGTAATAAGGCGTTACAGGAACCAGGAAAGTGTTATTCCCGACTTTACCAATCCATCCCCAGGTTTCAGTGAAAACGAGATTAATGTTCCCAATGGATTGTATTTTGATAAAGCGCACACCTGGGTTTTTATGGAGAAGGATGGAAACATAGCTATTGGCATGGATGATTTTCTGCAGCATATAACAGGGCCGATAACCCGAATTGAAATGAAAAATCCTGGTGAAAAGATTAAAAAGGGTGATTTTTTGTTCAGTATTATCCAATCAGGCAAACAACTCAGTTTATTTTCACCTGTTTCAGGAACTATAAAAAAACAAAATGAGGCACTTATCACAAATGCGTCTTTAATAAACTCATCACCCTATATTGAAGGATGGGTTTATATGATAGGAGCAGCCAACTGGTTTCAGGAGATTCAGCTGCTGAACCGGGCCGATAAACATAAAAAATGGTTAAGCACTGAATTCTCACGGATAAAAGATTTTTTCGCAGCCACTTTTACACCTCACAGCCTCGAATATACACACGTTGTGCTTCAGGACGGCGGAGCGCTTAAGGAAGGCATACTGGCTGATTTTGGACCGGAGGTATGGGAGGATTTTCAAACTAATTTTCTCGATTACTACAAATAAAAGCAATTCTATTATTCTCTAATAATACGTTCATCCTAAAAAACAAGGATATGGATTTACATCGTCGTGACTTCTTCAAGGTATTGGGTGCCACAGGTATTACCCTGGCAGTCGGAAAAGATCTGAATGCGGCACCTAAAGTTAAAAGTGATTTGGAGTTCCATGGAATTCTGTATGATTCAGCACGTTGCAAAGGTTGCCGCGGTTGTGAGTATGATTGTGCTGAAGCCAATGGCTTACCAGAGCCGCTTCCCAACAAAGAAATAAAGGGTCTGCGTAAACCCGATGAGAAACACAGAACCGTCGTAAATGAATACAAAACCTCTAAAGGGATTGTATATGCCAAGATGCAATGCATGCACTGTAATGAGCCTGCCTGCGCCGCCGCCTGCCTTACCCAAGCCATGACAAAAACTAAGGATGGCCCTGTGATCTGGAGAGGCGAAAAATGCATGGGATGCCGCTATTGCATGGTTTCATGCCCGTTCGACATTCCAAAGTTTGAATATCACAGCCCAAATCCAAAAATCGAAAAGTGTACCATGTGTTTCGAAACCAGGGTGCAAAAAGGAGAATTGCCTGCATGTGTTGAAAATTGCCCTAACGAAGCCCTTATGTTCGGTACGCGCAGAGAATTGATTCAAGAGGCAAGGCGAAGGATTTACGAAAAACCCGATTTATACTATGATCAGATTTATGGCGAACACGAAGCCGGAGGGACCTGCTGGCTGTATCTTTCACCTGTGCCGTTTAAAGAAATAGGACTTAATACTTCGGTGCAAACAGCTTCGTACCCGGCACTGACAAAAGGATTTCTCTATAGTGTGCCCAGTATATTTGTACTCGTTCCGGCACTTTTATTAGGAATACAACAAGCAACTAAAAAAGATAACTTTAAAAACGAAACTGAAGATGAATAGCGGTCATATAATTTCGGCAGACAACGATGGCAAGCCCATCTGGAAATTCCTGTTAAGGGAATTAAAACCAAAAGGTAAATGGCTGACGCCATTCAATATCATATCAATACCGATTATACTTTTGGGTATTGTGCTGATAGTCATTCGTTTCTGGAAAGGAATAGGAGCCATTACCAATCTTTCGCAGGAAATCCCCTGGGGCCTGTGGATAGGCTTCGATGTGGTTACCGGAGTAGCTTTTGCAGGAGGTGCCTATGTGATCACGTTTATGGTTTATATCCTGAATATGAAGAAATACCATTCTATTGTCAGGGTTACAGTTTTGAATGGTTTCCTGGCTTATCTTTTCTATGCGGGAGCTTTGCTGCTCGACCTGGGACGTCCCTGGAATGTGATTAATCCGATTATCGGCAATAATTTTGGCGTTAGCTCAGTTTTGTTCCTGGTGGCATGGCATTTCCTTTTGTATATGATCGCCCAACTGATTGAATTTTCACCGGCAATTGCAGAATGGCTTGGTGCCAGGCGGGCCCATAAAATCCTATCGGGAATGACACTGGCAGCGGTTATATTCGGAATTACCTTATCAATGCTGCATCAGTCAGGATTAGGCGCATTGTACCTGATGGCCAAAGAAAAAATACACCCTCTCTGGTACTCCGAATTTATTCCGGTTATGTTTTTTGTATCCAGCATTTTTGCCGGTCTTTCGATGGTGATTTTTGAAGGTTCTATCAGTCATAAAGTTTTTTCAGGACAGATAAGCGATAAAAACCACAAGGCACAGCATGGAATTATACATGGATTGGCTAAAATCTGCACGGGCACTATGTTTGTTTATTTTTTCCTTCAACTGCTAGTGTTTATCCATGGTAAGCATTGGGACCTGATCAACACCCCGATGGGACATTGGTATCTGATGGAAATGATTGGTTTTGTGCTGCTGCCGATGATACTCTTTTTCTATAGTTACCGCACAAACAATGTTTTCATGATACGGCTGGCTTCTATCCTCACCATGCTGGGAGTAATATTGAACAGGCTCAACGTTACCATAATTGGTTTCAAGTGGGATATGGCAGTCAGATATGTGCCCTCATGGATGGAAATTGTGGTAACGCTGACTGTTTTATTTACTGAAATATGGATTTTCAGATGGGTAATTAGTCGCATGCCGGTGTTACGTGAATCACCCAAATGGGTAAATGAAGAAAATAAATTACAGCAACCCGCTTTCGGAGAGAAACATCTGAGAGCATAAAAACTAAAAAAATGGACGGATACAGTTATTACAATATTTTCGACACAAAAGGAATAGAATACCTTGTAATCATAGCTTTCCTTTTGCTGCTTATCCCATTCTGGTTGGCATTGAACAAACAGGTTCAATTTGGCGAACAGATAAAGAAAGCGATAGGCGTTCTTACGGCAGGAATTCTAAAAGTTCCGCAAGGGATTTTTTACAGTAAGAATCATACCTGGGCTTTTCTCGAAAAATCGGGTACCGCCAAGGTTGGACTTGATGATTTATTGCTAAAAATTACCGGTGAAATGAGTATCCGGCATTTGAAAAGCCCGGGTGATAAGATAGGGAGAGGTGAATTACTGGCGGAATTGAATCAGAACGGAAACTTGCTTAAGGTGTTTTCCCCCATATCTGGCACCATTCTCAATACAAACCTGGAGCTGAATTCGAAAAAGGAATGGTTGCACGATGATCCTTACGGAAAAGGTTGGATTTATGATATTGAGCCTTCGGATTGGATGGCCGAAATTCCCTCGTATTACCTGGCAGGGGAAGCAACGGACTGGCTAAAAAGAGAATTGGAACGGTACAAGGATTTCCTTGCCCTGAACATGAATAAGTATGCCGATGCAAATTCTATGGCTATCTTGCAGGACGGGGGCGAGTTATCCGAAAATTCGCTATCGGGTTTATCCAATGAATTCTGGCAGGATTTTCAGAAAGAGTTCTTAAATCCTTAAAGTCTACAAAACAAATTATTATCACATTCTATATCTGGAGATGAATAAAAATAGTACGATATTTAGGTCTGATATAATTTTTTGCAAAAAAAAAAATAAACTGGTGAATTATTCATCAGTTTATTTTATATTGCGTTGATATATATATGAGTTGATATATATACAACCCACATCATTAATTATTCATCATTAAAATGATGAGATTATGGCCATACTTGATAAATTCAGGGCTAACCCTGGGAAAAGAAACAATTATTTTAGAAAATATCTAAGATTTGGACGTTCTATTTATGGAAGAGTTGTACTCATCATTACAATACTATCTGTTTTCCTTTTTGTGTCATTCGGTATTATTTTCAAATCTGTTTACGAACAATACCTGAATACAGTTATACTGCAAAGTGGGAATAATGTCGGTTCCCTTGTCGAAGGTGCCTTATATCATTCCATGCTCGAAAACGACGAGGGTGCCCTTCAGAATACACTGGATGTGATTCACACTCTTCCTGGTATTGAGGATGTTAATATGTACGACAGTGATGATAACCTTGTTTATTCTTCCTTCCCGACTGATACTGCCGGGCACATCAATCCGAATTGCAAAAGCTGCCATACAAACCCGGGATCATTATTTCCCAAAAATGGAAAGTCTTATAAAATTATAACAGCCGATAGTGAGTGCAAGATGAGTAAGAGTGTAAAAGGTCAGAGGCATCTTCTGATAAAATCACCTATTCTTAATTCAAAATCCTGCTATCAGAGTTCATGCCATGCTCACAAAGCTGCTGATGAGGTTTTAGGTTCGTTGGTCATTAAAGTCCCCTTGAAGGATCTGGATGCAGCTGTTGAAAAGTCTTCGATGGAGTTTTACCTGCTTGCTATTTTAACGACGGTTTTACTTGCTTCCTTTTTAATCTTGTTTACACGAAGAGAAATACTAAATCCGCTGAGCAAACTTATAAAAGCCAGTATTGCAGTTTCGAACGGAGATAAAAACACAAGGGTTGAGATTAAGAATAACCAGCTTGATGATATGCGAATGGTTTCAGTTGCTTTTAATAATATGCTTGATAATCTTCAGACTGCAACCACAGAACTTGAAAATTGGTCGCAACAACTGGAATATAAAGTGCAGAAAAAATCGGAAGAACTTGGTACTGCCCAAAGTGAACTAATCCATATTGAACGGCTCGCTTCCTTAGGAAAATTATCTTCCTCGGTGGCTCATGAAATCAATAATCCCTTATCGGGGATACTGGTATATACAAAATTGGTTCATAAGCTTTTAAGTAATCCTGACCTTACTGATGCCAAAAAGGAGATCATGCTTAAGCATTTGAAAATGATTGAGGCCGAAACCAAGCGCTGTGGCGAAATTGTAAAAGGATTGCTTAATTTTTCGAAAAAAGATCAGGAGGATTTTGAACCAAAACACCTTCATGAAATTATGCATGAAACCTACGATCTTATGTCACATCCGGCTAAGATAGCGAACATCAGTTTCATCACAGATTTTACAGCAAAATCCGATTTGATATATTGCAGTCCCAACCAAATCAAACAGGCATGCGTGGCCATACTCGTAAATGCTACCGAAGCATTGAGTGAAAATGGTGAAATCGTGGTAAAAACATCAAATCCCGACCCCGAATCCATAAAGCTGGAAATAAGTGACAACGGTATAGGGATTTCGGCCCAGGATATTCCTCATATTTTCGAACCATTCTTTTCGACCAAACAACAGGCACGTGGCATTGGACTCGGATTACCGATAGTTCATGGCATAATACAAAGTCATAATGGTAAAATACAGGTGAAATCAGAACCGGGACAAGGCACCACAATTTCTATTACACTGCCTTTGATCCGAAGCTAATACTGTTTTTAAATCAGATAGATAGAGAATAATAATCATGGATCATTACTGCTTTTGGAAGAACGCTTTGCAGGCAAAAAACGATTTATGATTTTTAAAGTAAAAGCATAAACGAGAGAATCACGGTTTTAAAATCCCGGTTTAACAACCTGGTAAAAAGCAGAATTACTTTGTAACATATAGTTATAAATCAAAAATCGTTAATCCTTGTTCTTAAATTTTTTTATGGAACTTGTTAAATGAATCACCTATGGAGAAAAAAATATCAATATTAGTTGTTGATGATGAAGAATCCGTTAGGGATTCGCTGAATCTTTGGTTTACTGAAGACGGCTACCATGTTGAATGTGCCGAAAATGCTAAACAAGCCCTGTCCGTACTCGAATCCAGAAATTTTGACATTGTGCTTACTGATCTCAAAATGCCTGGTATGGATGGATTGGAACTGCTAAAACGTATAAAAACGCTGAACAAGGATTCTATTATCATAGTAATGACAGCTTTTGCCACGGTTGATACCGCGGTTAAAGCATTGAAGGAAGGCGCTTTCGATTATGTTACCAAGCCCTTCGATCCCGACGACCTGTCGCATCTGATCCGGAATGCTACAAAACAGATTTCATTAAGCCACGAGAATGAAATACTCAAGATAAGGGTTGACACACTCGAAAATGTAGAAGACCTGATCGGTAAGAGTGAATCCATTAAAAAAGTGCTAAGAGAGGTTGAAAGTGTGGCTCCTACAAATTCGTCAGTAATTATTACCGGTGAAAGCGGTACAGGCAAGGAACTTATTGCCAGGGCTATACATGCCAATTCCCTACGCAAATTTTATCCCCTGGTAAGCGTACACTGCGGAGCACTTACCGAAAGTCTGCTTGAAAGCGAATTGTTCGGTCACGAAAAAGGTGCATTTACAGGCGCTTTGTACAATCGCAAAGGCAGGTTCGAAATGGCTGACAGTGGTACGATTTTCCTGGATGAGATAGCCACCATTTCTCAAAAAATGCAGGTTGAATTATTGCGTGTGCTCGAAACAAAGAGTTTTATACGTGTCGGGGGTAACAAGGAAATCTCATCAGATTTCAGGGTAATCTGCGCCACGAACCGCGACCTGAAAAACATGGTAGAAAAAGGGACTTTCCGCGAGGACCTGTATTATCGGCTGAACGTTATGAATATTCATGTTCCGCCTTTACGGGAACGGCTTGAAGATATTCCCTTACTGGTGGATTATTTTATCAGCAAGTATTGCATATCCATGAATAAGCCCTTGATCACTATCGATCAAGCAGCATTGAAACGCATACTTTCATACCAGTTCCCGGGTAATATACGGGAGCTCGAAAATATGATTGAGCGTGCAATTGTGGTGTGTAGTGGTAAAAAAATCCTGTTGCAGGATCTGCCTTTTGGCAAAGATACTATTGATAGTTCTGTTGAGAGTCTTGACGATTTTGAAAAAGCTTTTATTCTGCAGATTCTGAATAAATACAACTGGAATATCTCGCGCACGGCACAAGCTTTAAAAGTGGACCGGGTAACGCTGTATAATAAAATTAAGAAGTATGAACTTAAGACTTGAGATATTTGGGTTGAGATTAGGAAACGAACCGTTTATTCTGCAGGCATTTCCTCAAGAAGAGAATTCTATAAATAATCTCAGAAATAAATTTGGAATCAGGAACCTGGAATTTGAAATTCAGGTCTTGTATTTATGAATTTAATTGAATTTGCATAAAGTATCCCCAGATGAATCCTCCAACTATTACGTTAGTGTCTTTTGGCCTTTTCGACCGGGGATTTCTGGAAAGGATATCCTGGGCTGTCATGCTTGGATTCAACTGCCAGGTTATGCATAAGGATGGGCACATCGATTTTACTGAATTCTTCGACCCGGTAAGACGTCAATACAATGGAAATAAGTTGCTGGGAGTGGTCGATTCCATGGATATACCCGGATCTGTAAAAGTAATCGGGTTATTTAATGTTGATCTGTATATTCCTATTCTGACCTATATTTTCGGACAGGCACAACTTGGCGGCCGAACAGCTATTGCTTCTCTGTACCGTTTGAGCAACGAACGCTATGGACTAAAAGCAGATAATGATCTGTTGCGGGACCGATTTATGAAAGAGGTTCTTCATGAACTTGGTCATACATTTGGCTTAATTCACTGTCATACACCCACCTGCGTAATGAGGTCGAGCACTTATGTGGAAGATATTGATCAGAAAAAGGTGAAATTTTGTGGGAAATGCAGGGTGGCGCTAGGAAAGATTTGAAATTCCATAGTGTTTCTGCACTCTGTAAAGCAGAGCAGCTAACAGATTGTGAAATCCACGGTTGGCATTAGAAGTTGCCAGCCGGGAATAAAGTAAATAATATCACTATAACTACACTGTCACCATTGAACGCGCAAATTCTTTAACAGTGATAAGTTTAACATGGAATTTCCTCAACACTGCTTTCATATCAACAGAATCACCCTTGGCGACACAAAGCATCAGCCCGGCAAACGACTTCTGCATGGGATCTGTAGCTGAGTCGAGTTGAGCCTTGAGACCTTCAACCGGTATATGCTGAATTTCCATCCTTTTTTGCATCACTCCTTCAAAGATTTTCATTGCCTGAAGCTGACTTAGGTTTTCGGGGCCGCCCAGTTGAAGTTCGGCATTAACAGCAGCCGGGTTTAAAACACATTCAACAGCGAATTTGGCTACATCCTTTAGGGAAATGTAGGCAACAGGTTTTTTGCCGTCTCCACAGAGATTCACCTTGCCATTTATTGCATCGAAACCTACCGCTGCCGAAAGCCAGACTTCCATAAAGAAGCCGGGATGTAAAATGGTATAATTCATTCCGCTGTTTTGCAAGTGTTTCTCTACTTTTCGTTTCGCATTATTTAACGGAAAGTCCAGCTTTATATTCTTTGAGAAAGAAGTATAAATGAAATGTTTTACACCAGCCTTTTTAGCTGCATCAATCAGGTTAATCACTCCTTCTTCATCTACCTGCCGAATATCGTTTTCACCGGGCACATAGGAAAACGGCATCGACGATACCGTTGTAATCACTGTTGAGATTCCTTCCATCACTTTGGGAAAAGTAGATTTATCGCGGATATCACCATCCATAAGCTGCACGCCGAGATAGGTGAGTTTATTTCGTTTT
>JBBRCH010000105.1:0-13154 GCA_038204995.1 Bacteroidales bacterium
TCCGATACGGTTCCTTCCATCGATCAGTTTGCCGATGCCATTACCGATGTAATACTGGGTTATGGTTTCAAACAGGAGGAATTACCCTTGCTGATTCTCGAATCGGGGCGTGTGCTTATTGATGATGCCGGATTTTTACTGGGAACCGTTCTGGCTACCAAACGCCTTTCGGATGGACGAAGGGCAACGGTTCTCGATTTTGGTGTCAACACACTTTTTACAGCTTTTTGGTACGATCACCAGATCAGCACAACACAATCCTATGGACAGCATACCGAAGAAATGGTAATGTACGGCCCCCTCTGCATGAATATTGATGTTGTACGCGAAAGCATTACTATGCCTTTATTGCAGAAAGGTAACCAGGTATTGGTACATAAAGTGGGTGCATACAATATGACACAATGGATGCAGTTTATTACGCTTCGCCCTAATATTGTATTAATTGACTGCGACAATAATACCCACATCATCCGGAAAGCTGAAACTCTTGAAGATATGACGCTCAATGAGCAGATACCGGAACATCTGAAACAACATCAACTGAAGTAGAGTCCATCAGTCTATGTATGAAATGGTTTTTAACCGATATCAATTTTTCTTTCGGTAAATATTGAGATTTCACATTTTTTACTCTTTCTATGTCTATACAGCGATACATAACTTCAATCCGCACAACTGTTCTGCCGGCCACGCTTAGCAGCTATTCAGCTATATTTTTTTCTACCAATAAAATACTTGCATCGGTAATTCTGCTGGTTAGTTTTTTTAATTTTTTTGCCGGCTTGAGCGGTCTGATCGCTGTATTGGTTTCAGTACTTATTGCAAACGTCATGGGGCTGGATAAGATTCAGCTTAAAAAAGGCATATTCAGTTTCAATGCCTTATTAACCGGGTTGGGAATGGGAACGTTTTTTGATCCCGGTTATGTATATTTTAGCTTGCTCATCCTTGCCGCCTTGCTAACGCTTATGCTTTCAGTAACCCTTGGCAACTGGCTGGGGAAAAGCGGATTGCCGTTTCTAAGCATACCTTTTGTTATCTCATTCTGGTTTGTTGTTCTGCCTTCATCGCAATTTGAAAACCTGGGATTAACGCAACGCAACATATACTGGATAAACGAAATGTATGCCATTGGTGGAAATACTATGCTCAATTTCTTTCAAACTATTGATTCGTTGCCGATAAACCGAATGGTCGACATTTACCTTCGATCGATGAGTTCAATATTTTTTCAAAATAACCTGATTGCCGGCATATTCATCACCATAGCCTTGCTGATCAGTTCGAGGATTGCCTTTTCACTTTCGGTGGTGGGATTTCTTACGGCTTATCTGTTTGCACAATTCTCGGGTTCGGAGGCTGCAAGCATTACTTACTACAATATTGGAGCCAACTACATGATGGTATCCATTGCTGTTGGCGGATTCTTTGTTATCCCGTCACGATTTTCATACTTGTGGGCTGTGCTGTTGGTTCCGCTTACCTCTCTGGTATTGTTGTTTATGAGCAAATTATTTGGATTTATCCAATTGCCGGTCTTTTCCCTGCCATTTTCATTCGTGGTGATACTGTTTATTTATTTCCTGCGCCTTAGGGTAGATCCCTCAAAATTGAAATTGACCCTGATACAATACTTTTCGCCCGAAGTAAATCTTTACACGTTTAATAATAACCAGTCCAGGCTTTCACATTTCCTTTATTTCCCGCTGCACCTGCCATTCTGGGGTGAGTGGACTGTCACCCAGGGGCACGATGGTGAGTATACCCACAAAGGCGACTGGGGCAAGGCACTGGATTTTATGATCCTGGATGATAAACTGCAGTCCTATACCTCTAACGGGCTGCTTTGTGAAAACTATTATTGTTACAATAAGCCTGTAATTGCACCGGCAGATGGTATAGTTGAGGAAGTTATTGATAACATTGCCGATAATGAGATCGGTAAAGTAAATACCGGCAACAATTGGGGAAACTCTATTATTATCAGGCATTTGCCGGGACTTTATACCCAAATATCGCACCTAAAAAAAGGAAGCTTCAAGGTTTCGAAAGGGGATTTTGTTAAACGCGGCGACTTATTGGCTACATGCGGCAATTCAGGTCGCTCTCCCATTCCGCATGTACATTTCCAGGTACAAACAACACCCTTGCTGGGTGCAAAAACAATTTTTTATCCTATAGCATATTATCATCAGAAAGAAAAAACAGGGCATGAACTTCATCAGTTTTTGGTGCCCGCTGAAGGTTCACTGGTTTCAGGTGTCAATGGTAATGCTTTGCTGAAAGAAGCATTTGACATTATGCCCGATACAAGCCTTACCTACCGGTATACGGACGAAGAAGGGCTGGAAATAACAGAAAAATGGGACGCATATACCGATCCATATAATAACAAGTATCTGTATTGTAAGGCAACCGAAGCGAGTGCATATTATGTAAATGATGGTGCAATGTTTTACTTCACAGCTTTTTACGGAAATAAAAAGTCCTTGTTATATTGTTTTTACCTGTCAACATATAAGGTGTTTTTAACAAACCCAGGTTCAGTGGTGGTACACGATGCCATGCCGCTTAATACTGTCAGGAATAAGAAGACACGTATCTGGCTTCACGATTTTGTTGCTCCTTTCTATACCTATATCCGTGCCGGGTATTCGGTTAAAGTGGCATCAAATGACAACCCGTTCAATACCGAACGCATCACCCTCAACTCGGCAACAGAGGTAACCATTTGGGGTAAAATCCATCCCCAAAGTAAGAGTGTTATTATTGTGTACAACAATTGCATTGAAGAATTCAGCTTCGAATCTGCCAAAACTAACATAAAAGCTATATGCGTAAAATACTGATAATCATATTGTTATTTGGTGCGATTGCATTGAAAGCTCAGAACCCACTTACTTTTATAGCCACGGATAGTATTACCTATAAATGCTATCTCACCGGGGATTGGGATAAATTAATTGCAACGGGCAATCAGGCAATTGCTGAGAATATTGATTTCAAATACCTGCGGCAAAGGATGGGCTACGCTTATTTTATTAAAGGAAACTACATAGCTTCGCAAAAGCAGTATGAAAAAGCACTTGAGTTCGACCCGTATGACGAGGGTACATTGGAATACCTGTATTATTGTGCTCTGAATACCGGCGATGAAACAAATGCCCGCTTTTATGCCGCGAAACTTCCTGCCGGGCTGCAAAAAAAACTTCATATCAGTGCACTTAACCCTATTGCTTCATTTGATATGGAATACAATTACAAAACCAGTACCTTAGCTACACGCTCGGACCCAACATACCTGCGTGCCGGAGTATATTCACGGCTGGGGTACCATTTGTCGTTGTATCAGTCGTTTTCGTATTTTAAACAGACTGTAGACCTTGCCCGGGTCACCCAACCGGATTATCTGGCAGCAGTAAACTTGTCGTTATCTCCCAAAACAACATTCACCTTGGCATATCATTACCTGAACACGAGTGTGGATTCATATAATTACCTTGGTAACCTGGTATATGCATCTCTTGCGAACCGGGTTAACCGTTTTTCGTTTGGCATTAACGGATCTTTCTTTAAGTACGATATTTACACGTATAAACAGGCTGGTGTGTATGCAGGAGTGACACTGCCCGGCAAACCAGTGATCTATTTTACCTCATACCTCAGTGGTCTTAATGATGAATTGAACACCCGCTTCATTTTCTCACAGGTAGCCGGTGCGCGCATTTCGAAATCGATTTGGGCTGAAGGAGTTGTGACTTTGGGCAACCTACAAAATTATAATGATCATGGCGCGTTATATGTTTATAATTCGGTTGACCCTACGGTGTTCAGGGCAGGAATTACTCTTTACTGGTATGCAGGCAAACACATCATATTATATGGCAATTACCTTTACGATACCAAGCAAATAGAACAAACCAGCAATCAATATATACAACAATCATTTTTAGGAGGATTAATATGGAAACGTTAAAGAAAATCACACTTGCAGTAACAATTATCCTGATGTCCGGTTACATCATGGCTCAGAGTACAAGCGTTAACCAGGCGGCATTCGTAAAAAGTTACGAATTGGAAAAGGCCGGTAACTATACTGCTGCCATAAATACGCTTAAAACAGTGTATAAGTCGGATAGCTATATTGCCAACATCAGGCTGGGATGGCTATTTTATCTTGCAAAGCAATACAACGAGTCAATAAACTATTACGAAAAGACTATCTTACTCAAGCCTTACGCTATCGAAGCCCGTTTTGGCTGTGTGAAACCTTTGAGTGCCATCGAAAACTGGGAAAAAGTGAAGGCCCAGTATGTAGCAATTTTAAAGATTGACCCGCAAAATACGGTTGCAAATTATTGGTTAGGTGTAATTTACTATAACCGGAAAGATTATGTCAACGCAACAAAACTCTTCGAAAAAGTTGTAAATCTTTATCCATTGGACTACGATTCAGTGATTATGTTAGCCTGGTCGAAGCTGAATACCGGCAAATCGGCGGATGCAAAAGTGTTGTTCACTCATGCACTGATTCTCCGACCAGAAGACAATTCTGCTCTCAGCGGGTTAAAAATGATTAAGTAAACTCTTTACCGGTTCCGGTATTACCTGTATCCCGAATGGATACAAGGTGAGCCGGACTGGATCGGGATAAAGGGAAACATTTCTTTTTAGAGTTAAAAAACAACCAGGTAAGAAATTTTAAGCATAAAGTCATTTCTTGGATGCGTTTCCCAAAGATCATTTATATACTGGCCGAACATCATTTCTCCGTTATTATCGATTCCGGTGCGGCCCTGCGACCAAACCAGGTAAAGAGAAGATCCTGTATTGTACTCCCATCTTAAAACCATATTCGACCGGTATTGCAGAAAATGGAAATCGGGCTTGTAAAATCCGTAATCTGTTTCACCATCCTGGTTTTCATCAATCAGGTATACATCCCAATCTTCATTGTACTGCATTTCATTATTGCCGAACTGATGGTATCTTTGTGTAAATTCAGCAGCTTTAGGATCAGTAATCCGTTTATAATCAGTGTATTTTCCGGAAAATATAAATGGCTGTGCATAGTATTGAATAGAAAGTTCAGGAGTGATGCTTACATTAACCCGCATCGAAAAATCAAATACTTTCCGGTTGAGACTGGCCATGATATACCGCGGATCACCGTTAAAAGTTGCTTCTGAGACGTACTGAAGGCGGTTGTAGCCGGTAGAATATTGTGGTATCATCGACAGCAGCAATGTGTTGATGGGTCTGAAGGTTATTTCAACAGTGTATTTATGGTAGTTGTAATAGCCTTGCCGGCCGAAGTATTGAGAAGTACTGGCTCTAAAGATGATTTTCTTCCGGCTGTCAGTTTCGGCATAAGCGCTCAAATTCAGAACCGGTGGCAGAAGGAGGACCGGACCTCCCCATAGCTCACCGCGCGAAAGCACAGAACCTGCATAATTAAAACCCGCTCCGGCGGTATAATAATTTTTGAATTGCCCGTTTATGTTAAAATCAATACCCTTATTAATAGTTTCCCAGCCAAAATCGCGGGTAAAATATTCAGTAAAATTAGCTGATGCCCATTTGAAAATGCCAAAAGGTTTATATTTGCGGTAACCCAACCAGAAGAGTTGTTGTATTTCATCCGCTTGTTTTAAATATCCTGCATCATTAAAATCAAGTCCGGGTGAACGTAATGTTACATAAGTCAGATATTGCCAGTGGCCGGATCCGGCTTTTCCGAATTCAACTGTACCACCATATCCATTCAGATTGGTCCGTGTCGGATCATACGTAACGTGTGTATTATCAGGGCGCTGAAAGTATCGTACTGCTGATTTCTGCAAATTTGTAATCGATTGCTCGCTGCCGGATATCGAAGAAAATACAGCCCGTCCTGAAATATAATAGGTTTTGTTTTTCCAGAAATGGATTGCGTTTACACCTCCCGTATAAGCAGCTTCCGGCAGAAATTCGAGCTGCACATCCTTTATGGAACGGTTTGTAGCTGTAAAAATCCCGCCAATTATTGTAGTCCCTTTCTTAAAATCCTGCGAAACTCTGGCGATCAGGTAATTGGTGAGAGGTTCAATACTTTCCTTGTACCGCACCCCTCCGGTATCAATGGTTGCTTTTTCATTCCGCGTAACGGATTCAATAATTCCTATCGAGAGTCCCTTCTTAGTTTTTCCTGAGAGTTTAAAGGAACCGAAAATAGTAGTCTGTTCCGGAGCAAGAACATACTTTCCGGAAACGGAAGGAGGTGTATACTGTGGCGATCGCCCGATGCGACGCGAATAAAAAAGCATATTCAGATTATTATCACTATCTGCTCCGGTAAGTTTAAAATTAAAAATGTTCTTTCCTTCCACAAAGAAAGGCCGTTTTTCGGGGAAGAAAGTTTCAAAAGCAGTGAGGTTTACTTCAGATGGATCAGCCTCGACCTGGCCAAAATCAGGATTAATGGTAAAATTCAGAGTCAGGTCGTTGGTTACGGCTACTTTGCCGTCAATTCCAACCCTTCCACCATATTGATGCCCAGTCTTAAAAGGATTGCCATCTTCTTTTTTGTCATACGTTGCTTTAAAGTAAGTGTAAGGAAGCAGTTCGATATCGCGTTTTGGCCGGATACCATCTAGCCCCTTTAGTTCGCCATACAGGCTCACAAGCCCGGGAGCAGTGCGCGGAATGGGTTGCCAGAACGAAAGTTCCTGTTTCCGATAAATATAGCGAAAAATATTTAGCCCCCAGGTATGCATTTCTTTATTGGCAAAGCGCAGCTGCGACAAGGGAATCCTCATTTCAGCATTCCATCCCGCAGCATCAAAGTTTGTTGCAGTATAATACACAGCCTCCCAGTTGGCATCATTTCCATTGTCGTTTACAAACATGAAGTCAAATTTCACTCCCGCTGATGTGATGCCGAAATTAAAAGCAGTCTGTTTGTCATCATAACTGTCGATGGAGACAGCAAGCCAGTCACCATCATCCTGATCGCGGCGCGAAAGCCTGTTTACAATTTTATCGGGTAGGGAGTCAAGAGCTTCAATGAAAATATACAGATTATTATCGTCATAAAGAATCTTGAACCTGGTATTTTGGGATGGTTTTGCTCCATCATTCGGATCACGCTGAATGAAATCTCCCGACCACTCAACTGCATCCCATGCTGATTCGTCGCATTTCCCGTCAATAGTCAGTGCTTTGTTTGTAAGCCTATGGGTTTGATATGTTCTTGTCTGCCCAATGATACAGGCACCTGTAAAAATAACCAACCCCAGAAGAATATATAGCCTTTTATGTTTCATTCAATTTATGATGCCTTATCCTTTTTGCGAGCAACGGATCAAAAGTGTATAGTAAAATGGTCTGATACTTTATCCGAAAAATACAAAAAGGTCATACTAATCAGGAATTAATTTTCACTTTCTCATTAAGAAAATACGTAAGAATAACAGATTCAAAAAACAGGATTTCAAAATGAAAAATTAGTTATAAATGCAATTTTTAGCTTTCAACGTAAATGCTTCTAAATGAGGTAGTCTGGTACAAATGACCGGTGCCAGGCCTCAACAAATAATAAATTATTTAAAAATGTAATTATGCTTAATGCTTTCAAAGATATGGGTTTTAAATATTCTTTGAAAATCAAACTAAAAATTCAGAACAGATACAAAAAGCCGGAGGATTTTAAAATGTGGCAAAAGACTTAGCAGAAAATCTTTTAATGATCATTTTTAATTATTCATATTCAATTCTAATACGGTAATGCTGTGGGACCTGGCTTTCAGGCCGTTGGATAAGAACAGATGTTGACAGTTGACGGCTATCGTTGTCGTAAGTCCGCCCAATGCTGCTCAGCAATTGACCCTCTTCGGTTTTTTCTTCCTGCAACACAATATTTCCAGCTGAATCATAGGCGGTATAAGTAATTTCGATGCCTGATGATGTTTCGTCCATTGATTCGGATAATCTACCTTCGCTGTCGTAAGTAAAGGTGTTGCGTTCCATCAGATGTTTATCTTCATTATAGCGTCGGCGGACCGATGCAACTCCCTGATCATCATAGCTGTAAAGAATATGGTAGTCTTCCTCGGGTGTTTTGAAAACTTCTTCTGTAACCTGACCTTCTTCATTATGAATGATCTTTCGTTGAGTGATGATCTCACCGGCAATTTCATATTCGGATTCAGAAACCAGGAAATCCCCGTCATAAACAATCACAAGGTAATTGCCGGTTTCTCCTTCGCTGTCAATGCTTCTCCTGCTTAAAAGCCTGCCATCTTCGTCATAAGTAAACAGCAATTCGTCAGCCGTTCCGTCGAGATAATGAACAAGTTCTTTTACAATCTGGCCTTTCTCATTGTAAACCATGCTGCGATGTTCGGTAATTTCATCGTCAGACTCAAGCAATAATTCATCAATAATTTTACCTTCGCTGTTGTACTGGTATTTATATTTATGTTCAACGGAACCGTCAGGGTTATAGGTAATGGCTTCGAGAGGATGTCCCGCCTCATCAAATTCAGTGCATTGGTGCAAATATTCTTTTTCCCTGATTTCAGCTTCTTCCAGATTCGTAATGTTATTTGCCCTGAATGACTTTACGTATTTCATAATCAGTAATTAAAATGTCGATTCCTGAAGTAAAAGTGTTATGCAAATCTATAAAAAAATATTTATAAAACATAACCATTGGTCTGAATATGACAAAACAGATTTTACGTCTGAGAATGATTATTTATCGAAATTTTTATGATATTTAGTGTTCTGTAATTGCTTATGCAATTCTTTTCCCATGATTAGGACGTGACTTTTTTCTGATTTCAGTTGTTATTATTCCTTATTAGATATGAAATGGTTCTGTAATTTTTATATTATCCAAAAAATATGATGGCTGAGGAAGAATTGTAGAAGTTTTCATAGTGATGAAATAGCTTTTTTATCTTTGTCGCTACAAAATTTTAATTTTGCAGTTGAACAATAAATTACCACTTTAGTGCTTTTGTCATAAAGTTACATTTTTAATGCTGAATATGAAAGATTCAAAATATACCGTGTTCCGGGTTCTGCTGCTTTGTTTGGTGGTTTCAACTGGTTTCAAAGGGTTTTCGCAGGAAATAAAGGATAACTCTGATAGCCTTTTTGCTGCAAGGCTGATGCATGATAACCTTGAATTATATAAGCAGATTGATAGCCTTACCCTGCTTATCAGAGGATTTAATAACAGAAATACGATAGATCAGAAAGATGTTGATTCGTTGAAGGTGGTGGTCGCTAAACTTCAGGCTGATATGGTTCTTTCAGGAATTAAGGCTGATACTCTTGAAACTCAGCGCATACGGGTTAAACAGGAATTAATCACCGCAAAGGAGCAAATACTGGCTTTAAGTACCTCGCTCGAACATAAGTTGCAATTATTACGTGACCAGGAGTATCAGCTTAGCGATTGCAAGATCAAACTCAGGGAAGCACAATTGGCCGCTTCTCTTGACCAGGCTAAGCTCGAAGGAAAGAATAACGTTAGCACCGCAAAGATGGAGGCTAAGGATCGTGAAATAGCCTATATGCAGCAATCCATTAAAGAAAAGGACCGCATCATCAGCGAAAAGACCAATGAACTTTCTACTTATTACAAGGATAAAAGCAGCTCATTACAGGTTGTTGATTCTCTGGCCCGTGCGCTTAATTCATCAGAACTTGAACTTGCCAAAGTACGTGAACGTTTAAATATTATTGAAGCTCAATATGATAAGATGGTTTCGCAACAGACTGAAGCAACCAACAGAAAGAAAAAAATCAGGTTTGTACAAGGTGTTGCTCTGAAATTCTATCGCACTCCGGATTGGCAGCTTGCTCCTCAAAGTTCAACAACAACCTCGGTATATGTAATTTCAAATAAGAACAGCGGTAAAGTTGAGTTTGATTACATTACCGGTGTAAGTTTATCTTTATATGATTTAAGTAAACCTGAGGATAAATACACATCTGATATTGGTATGTTCCTTGGATTTGGCGGCAGCAACCTTTTCAAGAATTTCTATATGGCACCTACCTATAAGGCTTTCGATTTCTTTCATTTTATGATTGGAATGAATGTTGCCGAATATCAGCAACTGAAGACCGGATTTAAAGAAGGCGATGTTTTACTGCCCAATATGAGTATTCCCACGGTTAAAGAATGGAAAGCGAATATTTTTTTCGGGATGACAATCGATTTTGAATTGCTTTCGAATATTACGAAGAAAATGTAGGTTGAGGATTTAGGGGTTGGGGATTAGGTATTAGGGCCTCCAATGTTCAACTGTCAATTGTTCGAATGTTCAATTGTTCAATTTTTCAAAAGTTTAAATTCCTAAGGCATTCAGATGATTAATGTCTTCGGCGTTCAAAATTCAAAACTGAACAGCGTTCAAATAATTCCGGTTCAAGCTTGATTTTATATATCTTTTTTACCCTGTTTTCCATTAATGATTTTCCATTTTCCATTTCCTGCTTTTCTATTTTTCCTTCAACCTGGGAAACCAAACGAAATTGGCACTATCTTTGCACCCCTTTTAGTCGCACAATCAGGGGCTGACCGGTTTTGACAGCAAGGACAGTGGGATTGTAAGCATGCCGGGACTTTGAGTGAATGGCCCGTAAAAACCAAATGCTCACGCCAACTAAATGGCAACAATTACGATTACGCATTAGCCGCTTAATCACTAGTATTAACCTGCTAATTGTCCTCCGGGAAGCCTCGCCATCCGGCGTCCCGCTCAAGGGCATCGAAAAGGGAAGGATAAGGTTGCCGGAGTCCTGACGGCAGCTCGAAAACCAAAGGGAATAAGGCGGGGATTGGGTGGCTTTTTGCCGGTTTCTGCCCGACAACCAACTAAAAGCTAAGCATGTAGAAAGCGGTTTTGCTGCTTGTTTGGACCCGGGTTCGACTCCCGGCAGCTCCACAAATGACCCTGACCTTACGGTTGGGGTCTTTTTTTTATTCCCCTATGTTGCTTATTATCAACGCTAAAGACGTTCACTGTTAGTGTGGCGACCGCCTTTCGAACACTGAAATTGTCGTAAAATAATTAGAAAATTCTTACACCTACTTTTTTAAAACCCAAAAAGGTACAAGAATTTTCTACACTAACCTCGCAAACCCTTATCCAGTCTTGCTTTCAGAAGTAGTCACTTTTTAACATTTAACTATGGAAAGCAACATTAAAGTCACATTATGGTTGAACACAACCAAGAAAAACTCACAAAATCAAGTTCCCATTTACATGCGTGTATGGTACAATTATGAATATTTTACTAAGACCGCAGGCATTTACATTAAAGCAACTGATTGGGACAAGAAAGCCATGAGAGTCAAAGGTGTCAGTGATACGGTTAGCAGTATCAATAACCAACTGGATGCCATCAAAGTCAAAGTATTTCAAATTATTAGCCAGTTGTCCATGACGGGGAAACCTTTTAATATTCAAACCATCAAGAAATATTTGGATGGGAATGAAGCAAGTCAGGTTACGTTGATTCGCCTGATGGATGAACACCTGAAGGAAATGCAAAATCTGAAAGGGAAAGATTATGAGCAGACCACCATTGTAAAATACGCCAACACCAAGCTACGGTTACAGCAATTCCTGAAGTTGAAATACAAGCGTTCAGATATATTTTTATATGAACTAAATCATTCGTTTGTCAGTGAGTGGGTTCTTTATTTGAAGAATAAACATGGGAATTCCTCAACGACTTGTTACAAGCATTTCCAACGGCTGACCAGAGTGATTAAGAAAGCCATCAATTATGGGTACTTGGAAAAATATCCATTTGGTGATTATAAACTCCGTATGCAAAAAAAGCGGATTGAATACCTGAGCTTGGATGAAGTCAATAAAATTGAACAAAATGATTACAAGGTTGACCGATTAAATAACATCAGGGATATTTTTATCTTTTGTTGCTATTCGGGTATGGCATACTCAGAGGTTGAAAGCTTGACACCAGAAAACATTACACAGGGTATGGATGGCGATTTATGGTTGAACATCATGCGAAAGAAAACCAAGAAACACTATCAAGTGCCTATCCTGCCTAAAGCGATGGAAATCATTATCAAATATAAAGAACACCCGTTATGCGTAAAGAAAGGACGGCTTCTCCCTGTGCCCAGCAACGTAAAATACAATGCCTACCTGAAGGAGATTGCTGACGTGGCTGGAATCCAGCAGGTTTTAACCACACATCTGGCACGAAAGACTTTCGCATCAACCATTATGTTAGCCAATGGGGTCAATATTGCTGTATTGAGTAAAATTCTGGGGCATTCCAATATTCAGGTAACGTTGGATAGTTATGCAACTGTCATTGATGAATTATTATACAAAAATGTCAAAGACTTGAAGGAAAAGCTTTCTTCAGCAAGTGATAAGTCAACTCCTTTCGATGTGCAAACTACAACGACAGCACATACCAATTTAATCAGTGGAGCTAAGAAGCAAAATTTGAATTAAGGATTGTTGGGTTCTATGCTGTATGGGTGGAGTAGGGGTCTATTTTCCTGTACGACAATTTCAGTGTTCGAAAGGCGGTCGCCACACTAACAGTGAACGTCTTTAGCGTTGATAATAAGCAACATAGGGGAATAAAAAAAAGACCCCAACCGTAAGGTCAGGGTCATTTGTGGAGCTGATAAGACCATAACCTAAGCTATGTAAAACGCTATAGAATAAACACATACACCTATACTCTAAAACACAGGTGTAAGAATTTTCTAATTTTTTACACTAAAACCACAAAGAACAGACTTGCCCTACAAAGGTACGATAATGCTTTCAGACAACTCAATATTGGTTTATATTTTAATTATTAATTCATCCAACTCAACCCCAAGTGACCTTAAAGCATTGTTATTTTGTTTTAGCACTCCTGCAACCCTAAGGACTCCTTTTTTATGATTCCAATTTTTGTTTTGAAATTTTTCAGACTTTTGGATTTAGGATAAGTTTAATGGGTATCTGGATTTTCAAAATTCATCCACCCCCAAGTGACCTTAAAGCATTTTTATTTTATTGTGGCACTCTTGCAAGCCGAAAAACTGCTTTTTTTATGATTCCAATTTCAGTTTTGAATAATTTTCAGCCTTCTGGATTTCAGTTAAGCTTAAT
>JBBRCH010000106.1:0-13129 GCA_038204995.1 Bacteroidales bacterium
AAATACATACCAGCTGGCAATTTCGTCCATCAGGGTTGCCTGTATGCCGCCATGTAAAATACCCACCCAGCCCTCAAGATGATTTTCAGGTTGCCAGTCGCACAATACTTCATCACCCTCCATCCTGAAATTCATGTGCAGGCCGAGTTTATTGCCCGGCGAACAGCCAAAACAATTGTATCCATCCAACTTATGAAATGGATTTTTGATATTTATTGGAATTGACATACTAAGACATTTCTTTACAATTAAAAACTCAAAAAAAATGCCTGGTAAAATACAGGCACTTCTCTAATACGTTTAGTAAGGTCCGACAAGAATACTATTTAACTTCCCCATTCACATATTTAGTGGTTTTAGCTACTTTTCCGGAAGCATCATATTCCAGCCACTTACCCTCTTTTAAGCCATTTTCATATTTACCTTCATCCGTGAGATTTCCTTCTTCATCATAATCTTTCCAGGGTCCGTTCAACACTCCTTTCACATAAATTCCTTCTGATTTCATCTTCCCGTTTTCATAATATTCTTTATAGAAGCCATTTTCGATGTTATCAACGAATTCCTGCTCGCTCATGATCTTTTTACCCGGATAGTAGGATTTTTGAACACCCTGCAGCATATTATTCACATAGGTATATTCAGCAATAGGATCGCCGCTTATGGTATAAAAATTTGAAGAACCATCCTTAACATCATCTTTATATTCAGACTCTTCCATAATTTTACCGGCTGAATTTTCGTAGTAAATCTTCTTTTTACCATTTATTTTGCCATGGACATAATCAATTAATGAAGCGGGATTGGTTCCGTAAAAAAATTTCTTTGCTGTCCCTTCTATCAGGTTATTCACGTAATAAGTTTCACTCACGAGGTATCCCCTCTGGTCAATATCGATAGCAATTCCATCGCGAAGTCCCTTATTAAAATGCTCAATACGAATAAGTTTTCCGTCACCGGCATAACTTGTCCAGCATCCATCTTTCTGATCATTCACATAAGCGCCTTTTGATGTGCCTGAAGTTGTTTTTTCTTCCCAAAACCCTTGCTTTTTGTTTTTCGTATCAGTTTTATTATCTGCAGTTTGGGCAACAACAAAAGAGTTGGAAAACACCATTAACAAGCATGCAAAAAGAATCTTTTTCATTTTTAGTTCAATTTTAGGTTCATAAATATGTTTATTAAATTGCTTCAAACTAAAAGCTGAGGTTTCAGCACTCCGATTGAAAGATGCCCGGGCAGACCTGCCTGAATCTGGCAAAGGGAAACGGATTCTTGCTAATCTAAACCAGGAACAATTTTATTTAAAAAATCACTTGACTGAAACCTTTACAATTTCTCCGTACAGGTCGAATGCATCAGCTTCTGTTATTTTGACGGGGTAAAATTCGCCAATTTTTAGTTTAGACGCATTATTTTTTGCACTTTTTAATAAAACTTCATTATCAACCTCCGGAGAATCGAATTCGGTGCGGCCTACAAAATAGTCGCCCTCCACACGGTCAATTAATACTTTAAGGGTTTTACCTATCTTCAATTTATTCAATTCCAATGAGATACCTTGTTGCATCTCCATAATTTCAGCGGCACGGCTTTGTTTAACTTCCGGCTGTATGTCGTCAACCAGGTTGAAAGCGTGGGTATCTTCTTCGTGAGAATACGTAAATATGCCAACCCTGTCAAATTTCGTAGCACGTATAAAGGTTTTCAATTCTTCAAATTCTTCCTCAGTTTCACCCGGATAACCAACAATAAAAGCAGCCCTTACAACAGCCCCGGGTAATTTTTGTCTGAATTTAGCCATCAGTTCATATGTGCCTGCCTTATCCACACCCCGGCGCATGCTTTTTAAAATGCGGTCGCTTATATGCTGGAGGGGTATATCAATATAATTGCATACATCAGGACGCGAAGCCATTATATCCAGCAATTCATCAGGAAATGTGGTTGGGAAAAGGTAATGAAGCCGTATCCAGGTAAAAAGTTTAAGTTCCGAAAGTTTTGTTACCAAATCAGCAAGCATCTGTTTTTTGTACAGATCAACCCCATAGTAGGTAAGGTCCTGCGAAATAAGAAGCAATTCCTTTACTCCCCGATCTGCTAATTTTCGTGCTTCGTCAATAATATCTTCTATGGGCCGCGATATATGCTTTCCCCGTATACCGGGAATTGCACAGAAGGAACACGTACGGTCGCATCCTTCAGCTATTTTAAGATATGCATAGTGTTTCGGAGTAGTGAGATACCTCTCTCCCAGTAAATCTTTACGATAACCGGCTCCCATTCGTTTTACGATTTCAGCAAGGTCATGCACTCCGAAATATTCATCCACTTCGGGAATTTCTTTCAGCAAGGGTTCTTTGAAACGTTCGGAAAGGCATCCCATAACATACACCTGTTTCAGCTTTCCACGCTTTTTAGCATCAATAAAACCAAGGATGGTTTCGATAGATTCTTCCTTTGCGTCATTGATAAAACCACAGGTATTTATGATCACTGAATCCTCACGACCTTTTTCACCGTCACGGAGCACCCTGATATTATTCAATTTCAGCTGTCCCATCAACACTTCGGAATCGACGGTGTTTTTAGCGCAGCCTAATGTAACAACTCTGATGGTATGACGTGGGAGGGTCATTTTAGGTTTTAGGGTTTAGGGAGTTGGAGTTGGGGGTTGGGGGGTTGATGGGATTGAAGCAAATACCGGATTTATGAATATTGCAGAAAAAAGAAAATTCACCTGGAAGATCATCCCTGATGCCTAAATTCTAAACCCTAATCCCTTAAGAAAAGAGTGAATTTACAAACTCATTTTTATCAAAAATCTGAAGGTCTTCCATTTTTTCACCCAGCCCGATAAAGCGGACAGGAATTTTAAACTGATCGGAGATACCTATGACAACTCCGCCTTTGGCCGTGCCATCGAGTTTAGTCAGCGCCAGGCTTGTTACCTCGGTAACAGCAATAAACTGCCTGGCCTGTTCAATTGCATTTTGACCGGTTGAGGCATCCAGAACAAGCAGCACTTCCTGGGGAGCATCCGGCAATACTTTCTGCATCACTTTCTTAATCTTACCTAACTCATTCATAAGGTTCACCTTGTTATGAAGGCGACCGGCAGTATCAATAATAACAACATCAATATTTCGGTTGACAGCTGATTTCACCGTGTCATAAGCCACTGCAGCCGGGTCGGAACCCATGTTCTGTTTAACAATAGGAACCCCGGTGCGGTCGGCCCAAATACTAAGCTGATCAATGGCTGCAGCGCGAAACGTATCGGCAGCACCGAGAAGAACACTTTTTCCTGCCTTGGTAAAATGATAGGCAAGTTTGCCAATGGTGGTGGTTTTCCCAACTCCATTCACACCTACAACCATGATAACATAAGGAGTATCCCGTTTAGGGAAATCAAAACCTACAAATTCACCGGTATCATTCTCGGTCAGGAGTAAAGCAATTTCTTCTTTTAATAATCCGTTTAGCTCACTCGTTCCTAAATACTTGTCGCGGGCTACACGTTCCTGGATCCGGGAAATTATCTTTAAAGTTGTTTCGACACCAACATCTGAGGTAACCAGTATTTCCTCGAGATCGTCGAGCAGATCGTCATCAACCCTCGATTTACCCGCAATCGCTTTGGAAAGGCGTGAAAAAACACCTACTCGTGTTTTCTCCAGACCTTTATCGAGAACCTCTTTTTTCTCTTTGGTAAAAAACGAAAATAATCCCATGTTAAAATTTTATTCAAAGGTTTAAATTGCTTTGCTTCAAGGGTTCAAATGCCTGCGGCGTTCAAAGGTTCAAATGCTTCGCGTTCTTTCATTCAAATTTGCGACTTCCCGTTTTCCTGTTTCCTATTTTCCTTTTTACCGATTCTTCCGCATTCCCAAAAACTGAAAAAGCTTTTCCCCGAAAGAAAAAGCTTTCCGTATGAAACAGATATTCGTATTATTTTTTAGTCAGGAAATCTTTTACAAGCTCGTTAGCTACGATAGTTTCACTAAAAACGTAAGCGCCTGTTTTAGGTGAACGGGCCATACGGATAACTTTTGCATAGTCCTTACCACTGGTGGTACGCAGGGTTGCAACAACTTTCTTTGCCATAGTATATTGTTATTTAATTTCGCGGTGAACAGTTACTTTCTTTAAAATCTTGTTGTATTTCTTAAGTTCAAGGCGCTCGGGCGTATTTTTCTTGTTCTTAACGCTTACATAGCGCGATGTACCGGGCATACCGCTTGTTTTATGCTCTGTGCACTCCAGAATTATCTGTACCCGTGCTTCTTTGCTCTTCTTAGCCATTGGATAAAATCATTTTTATTACAGGGGTGCAAAAGTATAGATATTATATGAAATAACCAACAAACCAGACAAATTATTTTAAAGAACTAAAAGTATGGATATGATATAGATTTGTTTTAGTTAAATAACATACATTTGTACTAATAAGTTCAATAGTATGAAAACTAGTATAAAATTACCAGGTATTCTGCTTTTTGTATTCTTAACAATAGCAAAAACAAATGTTTCGGCGCAGGATTACAAGCCGGTCAAAACGGATGCCACAACCTATTTTTATGATTCAACTTACATGGATGTTATTGCTGCTCGTATTGATTCCATTGCTGTGATCGGTAATGAAACGCAATATTTTGCCATGCGACAAATCCGTCCCACTGATTACGGGTGTTTTGTCCCCGACGGCGCTTCCTGGCTGGGAGATGTGGTGACAGAAAATCCTGGCGGAATTTTCCGTTTCATACTATATCCTTTCTCCCCGCCTGATTCAGCTGATGTTTTCACCATTAACAGCCAAGCAGGCAATGGTGTTTCATGGCATTTTTATAACCTTCATACTATCAATCATTACATTGAAGCTAAGGTTATCGGGATTACCCTGGCCAATTTTATCGGAATCTCTGATTCTGTGAAAACCATTACACTTCAGAGAAAGGATGCTTTAGGCCAAAATGTCAATGACCCGATAAATGGCCAAAAAATCGTCCTCAGCAAGAATTACGGATTGATCCGTTTGCCAAAATTTGATGAATTTAGCAGCAATCCAAGATTCTTTGACCTTTGTGGTAAAACAAACCCTAAAACAGGACTGACAAACCTTGCATTTGAAGAAATATTCGATTTTCAGGCTGGTGATGAATTTCATATTGCATATGATGATTCCCCATACGCTTTTTGGTATCCTAAGGTATCTGGTTTCGTAATACAACATATACTAGAAAGAACAAATTCCATCAACAACGATACCATTAGTTATAAAATTGCCGAATGTAAAACAGCAACCTTTACACCGGGAATGGGTCAATACACTATATCCAACTCCACTGATACTATTAATGTCAAATACATAAAATCCAATTACCCGTCTTTTTTTTATGACCCCAAAGAACCTCAAATAACTCCAAACTGGGAATTTGAACTTACTGACAATGAAATGGGATTGTCAGCAAATTATGTGTTGGAACAATCGGGAATTCCCTGGAAGCTCACCAATGCAACATGGCCCTTATGGAGCGATGAAACACAGCAATGTTGGAATTACGCCACGATAGATGACTTTGAGAATTCGGCTTATTTTTACAAAGGGCTGGGAGGGCCATACCATTATCATATGGGAATTATTACAACCAACTATAAGATACTGGTTTACTATAAAAAAGGCACCGAAACCTGGGGTTCACCGCTCGATTGCGAAACTTTATTGCATGTTGGATTACCGGAATATCAATTAAATCGGAATATCAGCATTTACCCGAATCCGACGAATGGAAAAATAACTGTTTCAGCTCCAAACGGGTTAACTTTACCTTGCAGATTCGATCTTTTTGATATCTCCGGTCGATTCGTGAAGGAGTTAACAATGAATCAGCAGGAACAAACTGTTGATGTATCAGAACTACCTGCCGGACTTTATACATATAAACTCACTACCGCAAAAGGTGAAGTTTTCCGCGGCAAAATCATCCGCCAATAGTGTATCTTTGCCTATATGATTTGGGAATCGTACCGACGTGGTTTTGATGCTTTCCTGAGGCTCGAAAAGTCGCTTTCGCAGCATTCTGTTGATGCATACCGTCATGATATTGAAAAACTTACTTCCTATCTCGAAGAAAATAACCTGGCGCTTCAACCTACTGAAATTACGCTAAATCATTTGCAGGATTTCCTGAAATGGCTTAATCTTTCGTCCCTGAATGCACGTTCGCAGATGCGCATTATTTCAGGGATCAGGGCGTTTTACAAATACATGTTGCTCGAAAACCTTATCAGCGACGACCCTACCCATCTCCTTGATATGCCACGCACAGGCAGGAAATTACCTGAATTCCTGACTATTCCAGAGGTGGAGCGGCTGATTGCTGCCATAGATCTTTCGAAACCTGAAGGCGAACGCAATAAAGCCATGATCGAAACCCTGTATGGATGCGGTTTACGTGTATCGGAACTGGTGAGCCTTAAAATCAGCTGTATTTACTTTAACGAAGGTTTTATGCGCATTACCGGCAAAGGGGATAAAGAACGCCTGGTGCCATTCAGTGGGAAGGCATTGAAACAGATTAACCTGTATCTCCACGAAATTCGAAGTCATATAAAAATCAAAAAGGGAAATGAAGATTTTCTTTTCCTCAGCCGGCGCGGCGCAAAACTATCCCGGGTTATGATATTTACCATTATAAAAGACCTCGCCTTGATTGCAGGCATTCATAAAACCATCGGTCCACATACGCTGCGACATTCTTTTGCAACTCATCTTGTGGAAGGAGGCGCCGATCTGCGGGCCATCCAGGAAATGCTGGGGCATGCTAGCATCACCACAACCGAAATTTACACTCATCTCGACCGTTCCTATTTACGCGAAAACATACTGGATCATCACCCGTTGTATAAGCAAAAGAGTAATTTGAATTCCTGACCTCCAACATAGCAACATAATGAATTACAAGATTCTAAAAATTTTAAACTACATTCTGCTGCCTGGGATACTTATTCTCCTCTTCCTGTTATTTTATCCCCGATCGTATGATGTACCACAAATTGTGGAAAGAGACAATGTTAAATACTGGGATTTACCAACCGGATCACGGATTGCATACACTTACCTGCCGGCCAAAGGATTTAAGAAAACTTACCCGGTAATCTTTTTGCAGGGCGGACCGGGAGGATTTATTTCCAAAAGAACTATAGCATCGCTGGCTCCCCTTACCGAAAACGGGTATGACCTTTACTTTTATGATCAGGTTGGTAGCGGACATTCTGAAAGACTTGAAAACATTACAGAGTACACTGCCGACCGGCATAAACGGGATTTAGAGGAAATAATAAAAAAAACAGGTGCCCCGAAAGTTATTCTGATCGGGCAATCGTGGGGAGCGATCCTGGCAACATTATTTATTGCCGACAATGCCGGGAAAGTGGAGAAAGCTATTTTCACTGGTCCCGGCCCTATTCAACCTGTTAATAAGGAACTTGCAAACCTAATACCTCCTGATAGTTTGCATCTGAAGGAACCTGTGTTTTCGAATGCTCAGGCTAACAGAGAGGTTAACAACGTGAGAAGTAAACTTATGATGAAGTGGGCGGTACTATTCGCATGCAAATTAGCTTCGGATACCGAAGCTGACCAGTTTCAAACCTTACTGGATGAGAAGTTGAAAAGATCAACTGTGTGTGACACTTCTCTAAAATTAGTATCAGAAGGAGGAGCGGGTTTTTATGCGCAGGTAATGACCATTCAAAGTCTCTCAGAAGTGAGAGACCCACGTTTGAAAATAAAGAATCCGGGTATCCCGGTTTTAGTAATGAAAGGGCAATGTGATAACCAGAAATGGGGATATACAAACGAATACCTACAGTTATTCCCGAACCATAAGCTAGTTGTGGTTTCCGGTGCCGGACACTCTATTTCGACTGAGCAGCCAGGTATATACCTGAATACAATTCTCGACTTTCTGAATGAATAATCAAATGAGGGCCATGCAAACTTCAGGCTATCAGCCTATCAGGTAAAGCCTTTTCAATGCTATTATATGCTGCTCCAGCTAACCAATGTTAGTTTCTGGCCATCAAAATAAAAGTCAATCTGAGCATCATCAAATGTTATACGTTGCTCACCCCAGGTTTCGACCTCCTCATCAATATCCGTATAACCATTTTCATTCATCAGGGTAACAATATTATCCATTCCAATAGCAAAAACCCTGGTATTGAACAATATAGTTTCAAGATTATCCGATTCGATAGTATTCAATGTCGGTTCACCATTATCAGCATCAAAAAAGAAATTTAAACCTGAATCAGGATAGTTCATGACGATGCTTTCAACATTGCCATCCACAGCATTTTCAAGTTCTTCAATTCCTTCCGGCTCTCCAAATAAGTTCCTGACAAATTCGGGTGAACACCCAAAATGGATATCTCCCATTCCCTTTTTAAGCATTATTTGTATGTCCATCACTATGGGTTTTAGATACTATATCAAACGAATTTTCACTTTAAAGAAATAAAACGGCTTATGAAATTAAATCTATTCAGGAGAGTATGACTCATTTAACTTTCCAACTTACTCCTGACGCAACTCAAATTTTACTTTAATGGCGACTCTGGTTCTTTTGCAAATGTGTTGTAAATCAGTCTGTCAAGATACTTTGGAATAAATTTCCCCAAAAAAACCGTTAATTTCCCCTCGAGAAAAGTAAGTACCAGTTGTCGTTTCCTTCTGACTACAGCACGATACACATGGACGGCAACTGATTCGGCCGACATCATATGGTTTTCATCACGGGGAGTTGCACCCTGTTGCGATCCATCAGCCAACAAAGCTGTTTTCCGAATATTGGAAGATGTAAAGCCCGGAGCTACAACCAGAACATGAAGACCGGTTTTGCGATTTTCGACGCGCACTGTATCAAGAAAACCCCTTGCTGCAAATTTCGATGCAGCATAACCACTCCTTCCGGGCATACCAACATAAGCGCCAATGGATATTACGCCTACCAATGAACCACTTGTTTTCAACAGATAAGGAAGCGCAAACTTGGAGCAATAAACAGTACCCCAATAGTTTGTATCCATTAATCGACGCATCACATCAAGTTTCAGATCAACAAACAATGCTCTCATACTGATACCGGCATTGTTGATCATAACATCGATCCTTCCAAAGTGCTCTATTGTTTTTTCAATTAAGTTCCGGCAATCATTTTCATTGGTTACATCCGTTTTAACAGCCAGGGCCTGTATTCCAAGCTTTATTAATTCAAGTTCAATCTCCTGAAGGTACGCCATATTACGCGCAGCAAGCACAACTTTTGCACCTCTTCTACCAAATTCAAAGGCAAGCGCCTTCCCTATTCCTGATGATGCTCCGGTAATTACAACAATTTTATCCTTCATCTGATTTATTATCATACAATAATACAGTAATTTTGATTTCGAAGCAAACTAAAAACAAGTTTCCCTCATAAAATTGTACTTTTGGACGGTAAAATTCGTATATAAATGTTAACCGACCGACAACTTTTTCTTAATAATCTGGCACAAACCAGCGATTCTCCTCTTGCACTTGAAATTACAAGAGCCGAAGGAATTTACCTGTTCGATACTTCCAATAAAAAATATATTGATCTTATTTCAGGAATTTCGGTAAGCAATACAGGGCATAGACATCCTGCAGTTATAAAAGCTATTAAGGATCAGGTTGATAAGTACCTTCACCTGATGGTTTACGGCGAATACATTCAATCACCACAGGTAAAACTTGCCGGTGCTCTTGCTGGTTTGCTGCCCGGAAACCTAACAAATTGCTACTTTGTAAACTCCGGCAGCGAGGCCGTTGAAGGGGCACTGAAACTGGCAAAAAGATATACCGGGAGGAAAAATATTGCAGCTTTCAAAAATGCATACCATGGAAGCACGCATGGCGCTTTAAGTGTAATCGGTAATGAAAGTTACCAAACGCCTTTTGGTCCGCTCCTGCCGGGAGTTGAGCATCTTCTGTTTAACTCAACCGAAGCATTAAAGTCAATTACCTCCGAAACTGCCTGCGTTATCATTGAACCCGTTCAGGGTGAAGCAGGAATTATTAATGCAAGACATGATTTTCTGAAGGCCTTAAGAGAACAGTGTACTGAAACAGGAACATTACTGATTTTTGATGAGATTCAAACCGGCATGGGTCGCACCGGTTATATGTTCGCATTCGAAAAATACAGTATCGTGCCTGATATTCTCCTTTTAGCCAAAGGATTAGGTGGAGGGATGCCTATAGGCGCTTTTATTTCGTCGCGCGAAATAATGCAAACACTGACCTTTAATCCTGTTCTTGGTCATATCACCACGTTTGGCGGACATCCCGTGAGTTGTGCGGCAGCCCTGGCAAATATTGAAGTCATTATAAACGAAGATCTGATTGAACAGGTTAAATCAAAAAGCGAACTTTTTGTTCAGCTTTTGAGTAAAAACAAGACAATCAGTGAGATAAGGACAGCCGGATTAATGATAGCCCTGCAACTCGACAATTTCAAACATGTAAAAAAGGTAATCGACCGCTGTGTTGAACATGGCGTAATTCTCGACTGGTTTTTGTTTAATGATTCTTCCATCCGAATTGCACCACCCCTTATTATCAGTGAGGAACAGATCAGAGAAGCCTGTGATACGATTCTTGAAGCACTTGAAACTGTTCAGAATTAAGCTGTATTTCTTCAGAACATTTTAAACCCATGATACAGGGTTCATCGCTATTTTCAGAGTACAGTGCATAAATCCGGAACGATTTTGAATCTTTTTCATACATATATTATGTATGATTTATTTAGAAATGTTATTGATTTGAAACTCCAATCATAACAAAACCATATAAGTAAACTATATTTGCATTATTAACTGTAGTACATGCCTGTTGAAATTCCCCGACACAGCTTTGAATTTCCGGAACTTGATGAAGCAGATGAATCCGGATTGCTTGCAATTGGTGGCGATCTGAGCATAGAGAGGCTTAAACTTGCTTATTCGAAAGGAATATTTCCCTGGTACGAAGATGGAATGCCCATACTCTGGTGGTCACCTGATCCCCGTATGGTACTTTTCCCGGACAAGATGATTATATCACACAGTCTGAAGCAAAGCATTAAAAAACATCAATTTACTGTAACGATTGATAAAGCCTTCGAAAAGGTAATAAGGAACTGTGCTAAAACACCCCGAAAGGGTGAAGATGGAACCTGGATAACGCGGGAAATGAAAAACGCCTATATCCGCCTGCATAAAGCCGGTTGTGCACATTCAGCCGAAGCCTGGATAAATGACGAACTCGTGGGTGGTTTATATGGCGTTGGAATAGGCAAAGCTTTTTTTGGTGAATCCATGTTCCATCATGTTACCAATGCTTCGAAGGTCGCTTTTTATTACCTGGTCGAAAAACTTAACAGCTGGAATTTTGAAATTATAGATGCCCAGGTCTATACGAACCATCTTGAAAGCCTTGGCGGGGAAATGATTCCGAGAAGTCAATATATACATTTTCTTGAAAAAGCACTTCTTACAGAGGATAAAACCGGATCGTGGGAAGAGAGGGTTTAGGATTTACGGATTTACGATTTCGGACTTACGATCTGGAATTTGGGACCTGATACTTTGAATTTGGGATCTGGGACTTGGATTTAAACAAAAACCCCTCTGTTCTGCGGACATCTCACCGTAGGGGAGAATCCTGAAAAACAAATTTTAAAACAAATTGTGGAATGTGATTTTGAAACTTGAGACTTAAATGAATATCACTGTTACAACGGATGACAACTGAAAATAAGAATATATACATGCTGGAAGCCATTAAAAAGGCTGAAGAAAATATTTTAACCGGAGAAGGGGGACCTTTTGGGGCAGTGGTGGTGCGCGATGGAGAAATTATTGCTGCCGTGGGAAATCGTGTAACTTCAACTAACGATCCCACAGCACATGCCGAAGTGGTTGCCATACGGGAAGCATGCTCTGCGTTGAATACCTTTGATCTGACCGGATGTGAAATATATGCCAGTTGCGAACCTTGTCCCATGTGCCTGGGCGCTATTATGTGGTCGAGGATTGATAAACTTTACTATGCTGCCGACCGGAACGATGCATCACGGGCAGGTTTCGATGATGAACTTTTTTATACTGAAATGGCATTACCTGCTGAAAAGCGAATGTTAAAACCGACCCGGCTACTTCGGAAAGAAGCCAATGAAGTGTTTGACAAATGGATAGAGAATGAAGATAAGATTCCTTATTGATTTCGAAGATAAACTACTCGTTTTCAAAATTTTACATATCCCCAGTTTTCACCGCTTTTAATACGGTATATCTGCATTTCGCTGACTCCAAATTGCCTGGCAATCATTTTTATACGTGTTTTTCTATTTGGATTGGCCAGAAGCTTTTTGATCATCATTACCCTGGTAGTTGTTAGTTTTGAACCTTTGCCATTTTGGTTAAATTCAATAAATTTCCTCCTCGCTTCAATTACAAAGGGACTTTTCCGGATATGTTCCAATCGTTCGGGCGAGGTAACCCATTTCAGGTTTTGCGTATGATCGTTGGAACGGCAATAGTCCAGGTGAATTACATGCTCCTGGTTTTCGTTGGTTTTGGGGATAAAGTACTTAGCCACAAGTTTATAATAAAAAAGCTGTGATTTAATGGTTTTTCCATCAACGTAAACATTGAAACGAAATATTTTGTATCCATCCAGCATCCCTCCTCTGAGCAATCTCCCGTTTTGTATTTCGTGAGTAAAACTTACCATCCTTCCATTATTCGAGATCGCATAACGCAGTTTAGTAGGAGGATTTAATTCTATTTCCCTGAATTCCTCGTTATGATGAATGGTTACCTTTTCAGCTTTCAATTTGCTTAGAATAAATAAGTTAAGAATTTAATGTCGCCTTTGTGCTGTTCAGCCGGGCTAAACTAAAGGAAAACACACAACTATCTAATTAGTGCCATTAAGAAAACGCCCTATTTTTGCAAAGTCTTGTCATTACTAATAGCTGTTACATAGACATTTTGTTACTAATGCCACGCAGTTTGTTTATATCTGTTGGTTTTCAATTTTCGCCAGCAGATTTTAGGG
>JBBRCH010000107.1:0-13049 GCA_038204995.1 Bacteroidales bacterium
CGCAGGAAAAAAATCCTGAAAGCAGTTAAGGGCCAATTCGGCAGGCGCAAAAATGTCTGGACGGTAGCCAAAAATGCATACGAAAAAGGTGGCGTGTATGCATACCGCGACAGAAAAACCAAAAAACGCACTTTCCGCGCACTATGGATTACCCGTATCAATGCAGGTACCCGCGAGTATGGAATGTCGTATTCACAGTTTATGGGTAAATTACATGCCCGTAGTATAGAACTCGACCGCAAAGTACTTGCCGACCTGGCTATGAACAACCCAACGGCTTTTAAAGCTATCGTTGATTTGGTTAAGTAGTCCCACCGCAATACCACATGAAAAAGCTACCGATAAGGTGGCTTTTTTGCGTTTATCTTTGAAGGAATATTTACAAGTAAAAGTAAAAGTAATATGTAATGCCTTTTTATTCTTTCGTCCCTGACGTGACTTTCTGAAAGGGGTTGAGCAAATCTCTTCCAATATGTAGTTCTTACCGGAACTGTTCCGCTAGATTATTTGCGCAAGCAAATAGTTATTGATAGCAAATAAGATGTAAATATTTGACAATAAAAGATTCGCTAAATTGGGGTTAACCCAACTAATATAATAAGTTCGACTTTGTCTCCTATTGCATAATTTGGGTTAAAGCTGATTCGAAATTGTTTAAAAATTGATGATTTTAAAACTGATCAATATCCTGCCAGTTGTAAGAGTTATTTTTAACCAGATCAAGCATAACATCCTGCATAGCATATACAAAAGGATTCTCGCCGGTTGTAGGGTCAACTCTCGAATTTAATAACAGTGCCACACACATGCCATTATTATGACGCATAAAACCAGTACGTGTGCCAGGCAGGCTGCCATAATTAAACCATAGGTTTTCTGCCTTCCAAATGCCGATACCACAGGCATAACCTGAAAAAACAGCAGAAGGCGTGGTAAGGGAAGCTATAGAACCTGCATTTAAGATATCTGGCCTTGAGGGAAAACCGTCAAAGGCATTTACAAATCTAAGTAAATCACTGGCAGTTGTCATGAGTCCGCCATCAGCATCCCTTCTTGGGAAAGCAATATTATATACAAAATTTGCATCGTTGCCCTGCCCGTAATACTTTACTTCGTTAGCTTTTCTTTCAGCTTCTGTTTGGCCGCTCATGTCTGTTTGTGTTCCGCCGATGGGTGCCATCACATCTTCTTTTATATAGTTGATATAGGATTTTCCGGATACTTTTTCAATAATTCTTCCGGCAATACAAAAGTTGATGTTGGAATAATCGTACACTGTTCCGGGAGCATTTGGGTTGGGCCTGGTATTAATTACCCAGTCTAATAATTGTTTGTAATTGTAAGAAGGATTTTGGTCTATCACATCGCCGCCAGTGGCAGCACCCCATGAGCCGGAAACATGTTGTAACAGGTGACGAACTGTGATTTCTAAAAGGTTGGCATTGTAAGGTGCGGTACCAAAATCAGTTCCTAAAATGGAACCTGGTCCAAATACTTTCCCATCTAAATTTAGTTTACCATCTTGTACCAGTTTCATAATGGCTACTCCGGTAAAAGTTTTGCTAACACTGGCCAGCCGGAAACGGTGTGCAGGGGTAACTTTTTCTCCAGTCCCATTATCGGCATTGCCGTAGCCTTTTATGTACACCAGTTTTCCATTTTTCGAAACAGCAAGAGAAGCGCCCGGAATATTATAAGTGGTCATAAAAGCGCTTATTTTACTGTCAACCGAAACAATGTCACTTTGGCTTACTGGCGGCGTGTTACCTCCATCGTCATTTTTTTTGCAGGCGAACAGAATAAATACTAAAATAAATGCAAGTGCAGATGATTTTTTCATACCAGGGTTTTAATTTGTTAGTTAACTGTTTAAATTTCAACTATTAAGTTCATAATTTATTATTGACTATAAGTAAATTTTAAAAAATAAAAATATGAGTTCCTATAATCCTAATCATGTTAGATAAAGACAGACAGTTACTCAATGTACTATTTGAACATTGAAGTTTGCAAATAGTTTTATATGTCGAAATATTTAACATATAAATAACAATTTAAACAAATAAAAATATTTTACAATTTTACATTCAGGATTGTCCTGTAGGGACAATATATTGTTAGAAAACAAGATAAAAATTGTCAAAGTCCCATCAGGGACAGGGACGAAATATATTTAGTTGAACAATAGTGAGAGTTTTTAATCAAGTTTAAATCCGGCATTTCTTATCTTTACAGTAAACTTTGAAAATGAAAAAACTTCTGATTTTTGCTTTTGCGGTATTACTTGCAAGTTGCACCTATAATCGGAATCCCCGTGTAGTGATCTCAACTGAGTTCGGTACTATTGAAGCGGAAATCTACCTGGATAAAGCTCCAATTACCGCCGGTAATTTTCTGAAATATGTCGATGCCGGGAAATATAATAACCTTGCGGGTTTTTACCGGGTAGTAAGGCTTAATAATCAACCTGACAAAAATATAAAAATCGAAGTAATACAGGGCGGATATGGCCAGGATTCGCTTATTGAAAAATACCAGTTTCCGCCTATAAAGCATGAAACTACCAAAGAAACCGGAATTCTTCATACAGACGGAGTTTTATCCATGGCACGCAACGAACCAGGCTCTGCCTCATCGGAGTTTTTTATCTGTGTAGGCGATCAGCCTGAACTGGATTTTGGAGGCGCCAGGAATCCTGATAAACAGGGATTTGCTGCATTTGGTAAGGTTGTTAAAGGAATGGATGTTGTAAGGAAAATTCAACAATTAAAGGATAACGGGCAATACCTGGAGAAACCGGTGAAGATTACTGGTATTACACGGATTAAATGAGAAATACTTGACGCACGGAATACAAACGCACACGAGCGGGGGAATTGCGATAAATGCATATTGTAATGTTATGCAGCATTTTTTTATCGGATTGAACTCGCTTTTTTAGATTTCAGCTTTGTTTTCCTTTTTTGTTTATCGGCCACAATATAATCACTTATCTTTTTTTCTTCCACTTTGGTAAGCGGCCGGGGATCAACATAAAAGTCAACATCAATCGGTTCTTTGATTAGTCCCATTACTTTATTTTTTAAAATATTTATCAATAAGTTTTAAAGCCGATTCTGTATTAATAACCATAAGGTGTCCTCCAACATTTACAGCGCCTAATGTTTGTTCATAGTGTTTTATTAATTGTGTTTTTGATGTAAAGGAAACATACCCTTCAAAACCACGATGAAAAGATATTTTGCAGGCAAATGCAACCAGATTCCCGGGAACTCCAATATAGACTTTATTTCTGCCTAAATTAAACGGGGCACTTTCAATCAGGTGCATATATACATGGTCTTCTTTTTCTGTCAGACAGATCAGACCCTGAATAATTGCACTGTTTCCGGATATTGTCAGTTTATATACATCTCTATCAGGCATTTTGCATTCAGTTTTCCAATCGAAAAGCCAACCATTCGATTTAGTAATTGTTTTTAGTTCTGCGCTTTCTGCCAATAAAACATCTGTAGGAAAATTGTCTCCTGTAATTACATTCTCAATCGAATTAGTCAATTTATCTATAACTATATCAATATGTTGAATCATTTGTTTCATTATACAAAGATACGTTAAATGAATGAGAATCAGGACGATTTTGTGCTGCGGCCAGTATTATATCATGGAAGTTTTAACGAGTAAAGATCCTACTGAGCCAGGCACTGCTTCATCGGAGTTTTTTATCTGCGCAGGCAATCAGCCGGAACTGGATTTCGGTGGCGCACGCAACACGGATAAGCAGGAATTTGCTGCATTTGGCAAGGTTACAAAAGGGATGGATATGGTATTGAAAATTCAGAAGCTAAAGGACAAGGATCAATACCTTGAGAAACCGGTGAAGATTATTGGGATTGCCAGGATTAAATAAGAAAAACATCAGTGAAAAACAAAAACGCCTCTTTTCGGAGGCGTTTTCAAGATCCAATTTAATTATGGATATAAAGCAAATTTAATTCATATCATTTATCCACACGAAAGGATTCGTGCGGTAGCGGGGGGATATAAAAATAAATCAAAACCAACTATTTTCTTTCTTTCAGATATAGAATAGAAAGCAAACTCTAAATTTGATTTTAAAGAAACAAATGGCATAATAAATAGGTTGACTATTTGTATAAATTTAAGATTACTCCCCAAATTTTGAATCTGACCCGGGATTTCATGGCAGCCAGGATATGTACCGACACGAGTCAAAAAAATATGATGCGCGCCAACCGGAGTGGATTTGGTAAAGTAGTTCAAACGCAATATAGTATCGAAAAAGCCACCGTTTAGGTGGCTTTTTTTCGTTGTGTGTGTTCCATGAATGAAAAACGTTTTTTTATTTCGCCCCGACAATTACCTTCGCCACCTCATCCCTCATTTCCTTAAAAACCGGACGAAGAGGACTGTTGCCATCAGTTCCGTAATTTACAATCATTGACATAATGGCATGGTGTTCAGGGAAATAGAAGAGGTCGGCACTGTAGCTCAGGTCGCGGCCACGATGGCCCCAGGCATAATCTTTTGTAGGATCACCGATATCAATAAAATCTTTAAAGCATGAAACCCCTAATTGCTTGCGCGATTCGATGGTGTGATGGAAAACCAGCATCTGGTCCAGGGAAGCCTGTGTTAATATTGTTTTCTTTGCAAACAACGCATCCATAAAGATGTACATATCCCAAACCGTGCTGTAAACTCCGCCGTACCCGTTGCCACTCCCTGTATTCCAGTTTGTCAGGTTTTCGAGATTGCCATTATTGTAAAGATCATAATAGCCTTGTGCGATTTTTCCTTCGGGCAAGGGATCGTCGTAAAAGGAATAGGTATCTGTTAATCTAAGCGGATCAATCAATTCTTCGTGCAGGATCTGGCTGCTCGATTTTTGAGTGGCGGCCTCAACAACCAATTTCAGCAGTATATAATTTGTATTGCTGTAGCCGGCCGTATCAGCCGGGTTAAATGCGAAAAGAGCCGGTTTGCCATAAACATACTTCAGTAAATCGTCAGATGTCCAGTGTTTTGCCGGATCATTAAGTACCTGGAGATAAAATCCCTGGTCGTCGATCACATCGTAAATTCCTGTTGTATGGTTCATCAGGTTACGAACCGTCAGTGGTTCATTGCCATTGGAGATTTTAACCAGTTTATCTTTTGATATATATTTACTTATCGGATCGTCTAACGATAAAAAGCCTTGTTCCTGCAGCCTCATAGCGCAAACGCCCAGCATAAACTTAGTGATGCTTGCAATTTTCGAGATATGGCAGGGTTGCAGTTTTATGCCATTTTTAATATCTGCCATACCGGCAGCTCCTATATAAAAACCATTATCATCCTTTACCAGTAATATTATTCCCGGAAGACCTTTCTTTACATATTCATCAATAAGTGCCTGGTATCGGGCACTTTTTGGATTCACCTGGTATATTGACTGGTCTTCGAGCGGACAATTAAGTGTTTTGGGCCTGTCGATATCGGCCTTTTTGCAGGATTGGCTGAATGCCAATATCGACAGGAGAAAGGTGGTGATATATAGGTTGTAGCGCATTTTTGGTAGGAGTAAAGTAGAAATAAATAATCTGACAGAAACTTTCATTTTATCGTAAACTGCATCCCCAGAGAGAGTGCTCCATTTGGCAAAAGCGTAACATAACTTTTTACAAAAGGCATCTGAAGCCGGATATCATAATTTACAAATATCCGCCGTAATTTTGTTTCATCGCCCAGGTTATAGCCAATACCTGCTCCGGCTCCTGTGATAAACTGGGCTTTCCCTAATCCTTTCTTCTCTTTGTATGTGCCATCCGATTGCAGAATTGCCCGGTCGGTGAGTATAAAAGCATGCATATATCCTGCCTGCAGGTATCCTTCGACCGAAAAATGAGTGAGATTCCAACGGTATCCTGCCTGTGAATTAAGCATAATAGCCTGGTATACAAAACGATGGTACATATAACTGATGCCTGCATTCTGATACCATTTGTGTTTCACTGTTTCCTTCCACCCGAATTCAAATGTTGCTGTTAATCCCGGATGAAGAGGCTGGTTAAATGTGGCCATAAGCGACGCCGGTGGCAACATGGTAGCGTTGTTAAAAACGCTGATGGAAACGGGTTTCGTCTTCCATGTTTGTCCATGAGCCAGGAAAGGTGCCAGCACTACAATCAGATAAAGGATTTTTTTCATAAAAGCCGGATAAAATTCATTTAAAGATTGAAAGCCTATTCAGGTTTCGTCATGCTGCAGCGCGGACATCCCGCTATTCAATAACTTCTAAGACCACTTTTTCCACTTTTCTGAGGTCCTTTTCATAATATATTGATCCGGCAAAAAATAAAACTGCAGCTATAAGCAATGCCAGTGGCAGGAATGTAAAGGCTGTCTGAATATCTGACCTATCAGAGATGGCACCCATAACAATAGGACCTAGCGATGCTCCCAGCAGGTTCTGAATAACAACGGCAACGGCATACGAAATGGCTCTCATGCCGGCATGGACTACATCCTGGGTTACGGCAGCCGCGGCTGCAATAAAAGCAGTGATTGAGACTCCCATCGATAAGAGTATTAAATACTGTAACTGTCCGTTGAAAACGCTGAATGAAAGGAACATGAGCACGGCCGATAGCAGTGAAGTTAAGGCAGGTACCAGAAGCCGGGCGTTGATCTGCTTTTTTCGCCAACGGTCGGAAATATAGCCGCCCAAAGGTGCACCAATGATGGCGAATAGCATAATAGCACTTGCTTTCACTCCGGCACTGCTTTCGGGCATACCCTGTACCCTGTGAAAATAGGTAGGCAGCCAGGTGAGCAGCGAAGTGGTGGTAAAAACAACGGCCGCCATTCCAAAATAGGTAAAAATAAGCGAGGGCTTGGCAAGAAATTCAACCAACATATCCTTGATTGACATCCTTACTTTCTTCCGTTCCGCTTTTTTATCCTCTTTGGTTATAGTTTTTTCGAGTCCAACCGTTTTGTAATCCTTTACAAAAAAGAAGAGTATGGCAATAATCATACCTGGGATAGCCACAATTCCAAGGGCATGTCTCCATCCCCAATGGGTAGCAATAATTCCTCCGATGGCTATACCAATGGCACTTCCAAGTGGAATGGATGCATTCCATAATCCCATCATCCACGATCTTTTCCCCTCAGGGTAAAGAGCTGACATCATGGCTGATCCGCCTGGGGCATACCCGGCTTCACCCACACCGATTACAGTCCTGGATGCAAAAAGTTGCCTGAATGTTCCTGAAAAAGCACCCAAACCGGTTGCAATGCTCCACACAACGGCCATCGTGCCAATGGTTTTGCGACGGCTCCAGCGGTCGACAAGTATGGATACAGGAAACGTGAATAAAACAATGGACCAGTAAACGGCCGATACCAACGCACCGCATTCCGTATCGGTAAGGTGCCAGTCGGCTTTCAGAAAAGGGAAAAGGGAAGTGATCACCATCCTGTCGATATAATCGAACATATAAAGCAGGAAAAGAAGCATGAAAATGTAATTGGTGTACCGTTTTGAGAAAAGATAGCCTTCTGGTTTTAGCTGATTTTTCATGCGATAGTATTTAGTAGTTTTTATACCGGTTACTTAGCCTGGAGCAAATTTTGCCAGACAAATATGATTACTCTTATTCATATCTGCTGTCATCCGAAAGATGAAGTTTTGAAAAAGAACGGGCAGAATAAGTTGAAATTCAGCTATAAGGGAAAGTTTGAAGGCAATTATAGCTTTTTATCCTGTGGCTTTCCTGGACTATAGTCAAGGTTCTTAAACAAATATGAACTCAGTGAAAAATAAAAAATATTGGCCGTAAGATTTTCATAAGGCTTGAAACCATTATTATCAGTATAATCCTGGTTATGAAAGTTGCTCAGGTAATATTTGAATTTTAAATTCATTCCGTATGGGAATTGAATCCCGACAAGGAATCCATGTTGGAACATGTTCATCCTGTTGCTGAACCAGCCGGTAATTTTATTGATTTTATCGCCGTTTTCAAAGGTTTTTTCTTTATACAAAAATGGTAATTCTACTTCATACCCGGCATAAAAAAACATCTTTTCGAGGTTGCCGAATTTAATACCAAGAGGAATAGCAAGGTTATAGCTCCGGAATTTTTTCTTATAGGTCGTGTAATTACCATCAGCTTGCATTGACCTATCGAAATTATACACTTTGTATTTGCCATAAATATAACCAACATTGCGGACTGCTAATCCGGAAAACAAACCGAAATGTTTATTCAAATCTGCATTTACCATCGATTGTACATTGAAACAAGGAGCCCACCGCATAATTGAACTCTCACTGCTGCCATTATCATCAATATTAGCAAACGAAAAGATCATTTCACCTCCAGAAGTAAAATAGGTTTCTGTCTGGCTAACGCCTGAAATTGTAAAGAAAATGCAGAAAACGGTTAAGCTGTAGAAGTGTTTCATATTGCCTAAAATTTATATTATTGTTTTAAAGTTGAATTAAGTTATGCAATTTGAAGGTTGTTAGAAGTAATTATTTTAGCTACTTGAATAGCATCAGCATATTCCAACCCGTTCACAAATATAACTGTTGATTTAAATGAACAAGATTTTAGAAAAGAAGTTCAACTATGGAAATAACTTTATTGACTTTAATTATTTAAAGCTTTCTCAGCAACTACCAGGCTCGCTGTAATTTTTCTTCTTCTGATCAGGGCTAATAACAGGAAATATGATGCAAGACCGAGTGGTATTATCAGTACGATCCAGGCGAAGATACCATATAAATGAAGAATTCCGATAGTTCTGAAGCCGGAAAGCAGACCCGGCTGAAATGCAAGTCTGACTTGTGTTATATTGAGCTGAAGAATATGTTGATTTAACAGGAATGCACCAAAATGCATGAAGGGGATGATAAGAAAAATCTGAATCAAAGCAATTAACCACTGCACCGCCTGAACTACAAGCAGGTTCTGGCGAAAAAGCATCGTCAGAAGTAAACTCAGTAATGTGGTTGCTCCGATTACCGGAAAAAGTCCTGAAACAATTCCTATAGTAACCGAGAAAGCAAATTTTTCGGGTGAAAGTCCTTGTTCAGGTAAAAGCCGGAATGGGATAAGAAACTTATGCCTGATGGATTCAAAACTTTTTAAGGTCATATGTTCAGATACTGATAGAAAGAAACATCAGATTGATCACTTTACACAAAAGTATCAAATATTTTAATGTGACAAGGTTAAAATTCCGGATCTTTTTTTACTCAATCGGCTCCATGGATAAATTTCACCATTTCATCCGCATTTTTCAACAATTGGGTAACTATTATTTTGACAGGGCATTTCCCGGTTATAAATTTGCATCATGAACTCAGTATAAATCAGTTATTTTAGGAAATGAAAAAATATATCTACCTCTTTTTCCTGGTCATAATCAGCTTTCAGGCTGAAAGCCAGGTTATTATTTCAGGGAAAATCTCCGATAAGGAAGGCAACTTACCCGGTGCCAGTGTTTACCTGGAAGGCACTTACGACGGTATTTCGGCGAATGCCAACGGTGAGTTTAGTTTTAAGACTTCTAAAACCGGGAATGTCTTGTTAAAAGCTACTTTTATCGGTCATAATCCTTTTACGAAAGAGTTAACCTTAACAGGCGCTCCTGTAAAACTTGATATCAGGCTCGAAATCGCCTTCAATAAATTAGATGCGGTAACCATCACGGCCGGTACATTTGAGGCCAGCGATAAAAAGCAGGCAAATATTCTCACACCTCTCGATATGATCACTACGGCCGGCGCCCAGGGCAGTGTTTTTGGCGCCTTGCAGAGCCTGCCGGGCACTACCACCAACGGAGAATCGGGTAAGTTGTTTGTTAAAGGAGGCGACAGTGAGGAATCACAAACCTATATTGACGGATCAATTGTTTATGCTCCTTACACCACTTCGGCACCTAACATGTCGGTTCGGGGACGGTTTAACCCGTTTATGTTCAAAGGGACCATATTCAGTACCGGCGGATATTCGGCCGAATACGGGCAGGCCTTATCGTCAGTACTCTTGCTAAACACCAATGATATGCCCACCGAGAACCAGCTCGATCTCTCATTTATGACACTAGGACTTGGGGTGGCTGATACCAGGTTATGGAAAACCGGGGCTATAACCGGCACGCTTTCATACAATAACCTTGGTCCTTATATGTGGCTGGTGCCGCAAAATTATAACTGGTCACGGTATCCTTCGAATGCAGAAGGTGCCTTCAGCCTGAGGCAAAAAGCAGGCAAAACGGGCATGTTGAAAATTTATTCCAGTTTTACTACCGGCAAGTTTACAATTCAACAGCAGGACCTCGACCAGAAAGGCAAATTCAATGATTATGCCATGAAAAATCAAAATTATTTTCTTAATGCCAGTTGGAAAAGCAGCATAGGTCCGAAATGGAATATTGCATCGGCCGTTTCTTTCACGAAGAATAAAGATGATGCAGGATTCGATACGACAACATTCAGTAAACTGCTGCAAGGAGCACACCTGAAGAATGTAATGTCGCATCCCTTCAGCGAAAAGATCACACTTCGGTTTGGTGCTGAATTCTTTACCAAGGCCTATTCCCAGGAATACAACACAACTGCTTCTTCCATTTTAAGCAAATATCACAACAATACCCTGGCGGGTTTCGCTGAGGCTGAAATATATGCTTCTTCCAAATTTGTGTCACGCATTGGTATGCGAATGGAATATTCGGATTACCTGCAGCGTGCTAACCTGGTGCCACGGGTTTCTGCTGCTTATAAAGTGAGCAAAACCAGCCAGTTTTCGTTTGCATACGGATGGTTTTACCAGGATCCGACTGACGATTACCTTTTGTACACCAGCAAACTTAATTACGAACGGGCCGACCATTATACCTTCAGTTACCAGGTTACTCAAAATAATTATACCCTGCGTGCCGAGCTTTATTATAAAGACTACAGGAACCTGGCTAAGCTTACTAACGAAGCCTTTTACCTGCCGGGCAGTTATTCCAATGCCGGAAGCGGTTACGCCAAAGGTCTGGACTTCTTTTTCCGGGACAGAAAGACCATTAAAAACGGGGATTACTGGATTTCCTATTCTTACCTCGATACCAAACGCGATTACAGGAATTACCCGTCCATGGCTGTACCCGGTTTTGCCAGCAAACATAACCTGGCAGTGGTATACAAACAGTGGTTTGGCGGAATACGCTCATACGCAAGCCTGAATTGGAAATATTCTTCGCCTCGGGTTTACAATAATCCTAATTCGGATATTTTTAACGGCGAACACACCAAACCATATCGCAGCGTGGATGTTAGCTGGAGTTTCCTTTACAGGCAAAATGTGATCATTTATGCCGCCGTTACCAATGTTTTTGGATTTAAACAAGGGTATGGTAATACGTATTCGACTTCACCTGATGCTGAAGGTGTTTACAGAAGTGCTCCCATTATTGCCGGTGCCGACAGATTTTTTCTCCTGGCCTGTTTTATAACACTTACAAAGAAAGGGGAGGCTAACCAGATAGATAAAATTGAGTAAAAATTCAAAATTTTAAAATCCAGAATTCAAGTTCAGCATTCAAACTGAAATAAGAAACAATAATTATTTAAATATCAGCGATTGGAAATCGCTTCACCCGTAACTATTTAATAATCAATCACTAAACACAAATTAATATGAAAACAATCCTTTTGACCTTTGTCATTTTGCTAACCACCTTAACCGGCAGGTCCCAGAGTAAAGAATTTGCAGCTGCCATGGGCGAAGCCTTAGGACAATATGCAAGCTGCAAAACCGTCGACGATTACCAGGCACTTGGAAACCGTTTTAGTCTGATAGCCAACGCCGAGAAATCCGAATGGCTTCCATTGTATTATCATGCACACTGTTACATCCTAATGAGTTTTATGGATCCTGATGCAGCAAAAAAAGACTCCTACCTGAATGAAGCTGAAAATTCGATCACGAAAATGATTGAACTGGCACCAAAGGAATCGGAAGTGTATGCTTTGCAGTCACTGCTATATTCAGCCCGCCTGATTGTAAATCCGATGGAACGCGGTCAGAAATACGGAGCGCTGTCAGCACAGGCTGTAGGTATGTCCCTGGGCATGGATTCCAACAACCCGCGTGCTAAATTTATCAAACTGCGGAATGATATGGGCTCCGCCCAGTTTTTTGGGAAAGATCCCAATGAATTTTGCCCGCAGGCTGCCGAATTACTTGCAAACTGGGATAATTATAAAACAAAATCGCCGCTTTATCCGGGATGGGGTAAGGGCCAGGTGGCGGAGATAGTGGAACAATGCAAGGCAGGTAAGTAATGTCAAAAGAGACAGCGAAACCGAAGCGTCTGCTCAACCAAAGTGTCTGCTCACCCGCAGGATGTCTGACACTTCGGATATCCTGAATAAAAGCACTATTGAAACGGGAATTCAGCAAACTATTCAACAGAACCCTTACCTTTAACCCTTCTAACTGCAATCCGCTATGAAATTTATCCGCGACCTTGTAAAACCCTTCACTATCCTGCAATATATCCTCGCTAACCTGGGTTTAAGTCTTCTGATCCTGGCATTTTTCACCAGAGGCCCCTTTATTAGTTTCACGGAGTTTCTTTTTTACTTATCATGGACATTTTTGATAAGTTTCACCCAATGGACAGGGGCTGCTTTAATCAATCATCTTCTCGATCGAAAAATAAAATGGAAAGATAAACCGGTTTTGCGGTCTATCCTGGGCATTGGCATACTGGTTATCTATTCGGTTACGGCCTTCCTTTCGGTAAAATACATTATGTATTACCTTAAATATGGTTCATTACCTCCTGAAGGCTGGGACTTTGTTTCAACTTCTAGTTTTATAACTGTTGCAATCTCATTTAATATTTCGCTGATATTTACAGCCATAGGATTTTTCAAAGCGTGGAAAAAGGCGGTTGCCAAAGCTGAGGAGCTCAATACCGAAATGATGGCTTACCGGTACGAAGCTTTACGAAACCAGATCAATCCTCATTTT
>JBBRCH010000108.1:0-12655 GCA_038204995.1 Bacteroidales bacterium
TATCACATGTAATAAATCTGTTATTCATCTTTCCGCAATTTCATTTTAGTTAATTGTTGTTAATCCTATATTTCAGGTACTTTCTTTTAAAGCCGGCCTGCCAATAGTAACTGAGATTATTTACTTTTGCACCTCAATTCATATACAATGGTAAAATTCCTTAAATGGTTGGGTGGTGGAATCGGATGGGCTGCCGGAGGACCAATCGGTGCAATACTGGGTTTTGCGCTTGGTTCTATGATTGATGGGATGCAAACAGGCAAGTATATGTACGAGCCTCATAGTCAGCCCGATTTCAATACCCCGCAGACAACACCTAATGATTTTATTCTCAGCTTGCTGATACTGGCCTCCGCCGTAATGAAGTCGGACCAGAAAGTGCTGAAGTCGGAACTTGATTTTGTAAAGCGGTTTTTGCTTCAGCAATTTGGTGTAACAGAGGCCGAAAGGCAGCTTCTGATATTACGCGAGCTTCTGAAAAAAGATTATAATCTCCAACAGGTTGGTACACAGATTAAACAATATATGGAGTACTCCTCGCGGCTGCAATTGTTGCATTTCCTGTTTGGGCTTGCAGCTGCCGACGCACAGATCCATGTGACTGAATTACAACTTATAACTAAAATAGCAGGAATACTGGGTATCAGCGATACTGATTTTGAAAGTATTAAGGCTATGTTTGTTAAAGATACTACAAGCGCCTACCGTATACTTGAAATTACTCCCGATGCCAGCGACGATGAACTAAAAAAAGCATACCGCCGCATGGCGCTCAAATACCATCCGGATAGGCTGGCACACCTTGGCGATGATGTTCAAAAAGCTGCAAATACAAAATTTCAGGAACTGAATGCGGCATATGAACAGCTAAAAAAGCAGAGAGGAATTAGTTAACTGTTGAATTACAATCTGTTACTAACGATGTAGTTGAGAGTTAGGATTTAGGAATTGTAGCAGACTTCTCCTTGAAAAAATGACCCGAAACCTATGTGATATTTCATCAGATTCTGTCATATTTTATTGAAATCGCGAATTTATTTATCTTTTTTATTTCCTATGAACTGTAATAAATCCATTTTCAAAATCCTTGTAAGCAACATATACAAGGTGGGATTATAAGCGTAAAATTCATTTGTTTTCTCAAAAAAGCATTCTACAGCAACTGAGAAAAATTCGTGTAGATTAACAGCTCCATAAGATCTGAAGAATGTATTTTCACCTTCTTTAATTATCTTCATCTCTTCCCCAGCCAGTTCTTCAAAATCATGCATGATTTTTTGGTCAATAAAGTCATACTCATTGTTGTCAACTATATTGGTAAGACGCAATGCGTGAGCCATTTCATGAAGAGCAAGGTTACGCCCGTTAGTAGGATCACTGAATCCGGAAAGGAAATTTTTCCACGAAAGTACAATAGCACCACCTGCGTTTACTTCACCGGCGTGATATTTTCCTGTGACCGTTGAATAGTATTCATTGGCAAAGAGGATAATTGTTTGAAAATGATTGAAATATACATCCGGATATCCATAAGTAATCTGTATGGCAGAAGCTGCAACCATTACCCGCATTTCATCGGTGATTTCCCGGAGGTTGCTTCCGGGCCTGAAATCTTTGTTTTTAATAAATCTGCATACCCGCTTTTCAAAATGTTTTCTGCCATTTTGTCCAAGCAATTTATTTACAATAAAATTGTCATAGAGCATTTTTCTGAAGGGTTGAACTTCTTCATTTTCGAAGAGCGCTTTGCATTTATTGGGGAATATTTCAGGGAGGTATGGTTGAAATATCTTTCGAATACTTAATATCATGATTAATCCAACTAATATCAGAACTATGTTTTCCATAAAATATGCAAGGAATAAATACCATGGCAATATACTACAATTCTATTTCTTCCATGACCGCAAGTTATTTTTATAAATTGGTGACTTGGCGAAATCCTAGACATTCTGTTAATTCAGTGAGACTTTGATTTTGTGAAACAAAATGAATTCGTCAATCTGATGCCGATCGAAGTCGGGGAAACTTATGAGAAATATTCCAGGACACCGTGAGCGAAATTAAATGTATTGCCAAACATAAAACCCCGTATGTTTTTAAAGAGGTAGTTCATTGAATGTATACCTTTGTGTTGATAAATAGCCGGTGATCCTTATGCTCAGATGATGATTATTTACTTTATTGTTGCTCACTATTAATCCACTGTTTATGAATAAGAAGTTGCAACTATGATGCAAATGTTTCATCTTCCGGATCTTTTCGCATAATTATGAAAATCACTAATACCAGCATAGCTGACCTTAACCTCCTGGCTGCAAAGATGAAGAAAGAGAATATTGCTTTTTTCAGGCAAATTGCGGCAAAGAATTCCGGCAAAGTAGATGAAGCTTTTCACACCCTTCACGATAAAGTTTTTGAAGAAATAAATTGTCTTGATTGTGGCAACTGTTGTAAATCATTAGGTCCGCGGATTTCAGATGCCGATATTCGTCGGATTTCAGTTGCTTTACGCGTAAAGCCTTCGGATCTGACTGAAAAGTATTTCCGTCTGGATGAGGACAATGACTATGTTTTCCAATCGATGCCTTGTCCATTCCTGGATCCGGAAAATTATTGTAAGATTTATCAGGATCGTCCAAGGGCTTGTCGCGAGTATCCCCATACCGACAGGCGAAGAATGCAGCAGTTGCTGGATATTACCCTTAAAAATATACCGACCTGCCCGGCAGTATTCGAAATTGTTGAAAGATTAAAAATCCTGAAGCTTTAACCATATTTTTGAACAAAACAGATTATCTGATAAATAGTCGTTCATCAAAATTAAAAGCCTCAATGGATTTGATTATTATCTTGCCAGATTCCTTGTGATTGGGATTGATCAGATAATTATATTCACCTTGTACCACTACGGAAGGTACTTTTAACACCGGGAAATTTCCATCAATCACAAATTTATCTCCAATTTCCTGGGTTGAATGAGGATGGAGCAGTGACTTCCAATCCTCAGGCAAATGTTTCACTTTTAGTTCCTGAATTTGAATGGTATACGGAATCTCAACGAAAATTAGTTTATAGTCCGGAGGGAGGTTCCCCAATGGTGTGTGCACTGCAATTTCAGTTGTGCACAGGGCTCTGGATTCGCTGGTATAAACCAATGCAGTCCCTTTGCTATTCCATCGACCGCCACTTCTTTCAGCTCCTTTTCCAGAAAGATCATTAGCGAACTTTGATTTACTTAACCGGAATACGATCATGCTAAAACTCCGTATTCGATTCGGGTGAGTTCGTCTTTCAGCATATTGATACCGAAGGAATTGTCCAACAACATTTTTGGAAGGATGTTACCCAGAGCGAGGTTGTTGGTATCGAGCCATGAGTTGAATTTTTCAGCAGTAGCAAAAACCTCAATACCTTTATTGTAAAAAAGTGCTATTTCTATGATTTTTTCTGATTGCAACGGATCGAAAGCTCGTTTTTCGCTTCTGTACCTTTGTATAGTGCGCTCTGACAGGTGAAGAAAATTTGACCACTCGGTAATACTGAACGGGCTCTTATCTGCAAAACTGTCGAATGCTGCAATTCCAACCCCATTACGTACTATTTCAATCAGAGATAATGCATTTATATCGTCAATTGAACTGTAGGTCACTGAAGGATCAAATAGCTGCATGGTATCCATAATTTCTATTTATTCTACAAAGGTACGTAATTTGTCTAAAAAAATACGACATTTGTCTTAATATTTTCAGCATATTTTGTATCTACTTGAGTATCAAGTATTATAATGGCCTCTTGACACATTATTTAACCATTTTTCTAAATCAAAACGACCGATCTTTTGAATTTATAATGATAAATAAAGTAAATCTAAAGTCAAAATAAGAACCAAAGTAAGAATGGATTGATGTTCGACTGCTGAAGACCTGGCACCCGATAACTCTTTTTAAATGAAATCTTCACTTTAACTGTTAACTTGAAAAAATCCTTTTAAAAATTGATAACAGAGTAAACGGAATTTCGATTTATACTTGCCTGCCCAGGGAGATGATGCCAGAGTTATGTAAAAACCAGGTTTTCAAATTAAGGGCTATTTCAACTTTAGGGAGTAATATCAATACATGAAGGAACATGATTAGCGCCTTTGAAAGAACTAGTATTTATTGGTATTTTTAATGATGAAACACAAATTTCTGATCCCTAATCCCTTATTCATACCTCAAAGCATCAATCGGATCGAGTTTGGCTGCTTTTACAGCAGGGATGATGCCTGAAATTAGTGCAACAATAAAACATAAACTTACACCCCAGATTATCCAGTTCCATGGGATTATAAAACTTGTTCCAATGGAAAGAGCAAGGGCATTACCGATAGCTATTCCCAAAATAATGCCAAGTAAACCACCGATTTGAGCAATAACGATTGCCTCAGCCAGAAACTGATTCCGGATTGTATGTTTGGTAGCGCCAATCGCTTTGCGTATGCCGATTTCGCGGGTACGTTCAGTTACTGAAACAAGCATTATATTCATCAGGCCGATTGCGGCTCCCAATAAAGTGATAGCTCCTATAATGATAGCAGCAAAACGCAGATAACTCAAACTGTCGAACAACATATTTGCCAGGTTATCACTCTTGGAAATATCAAAACTATCGTCATTTCCAACAGCATCCTGTCTGACAATTCTGAAAATACCGGTTGCTTCATCAATAGCAGCTTCAAGTTTCGCACCATCTTCAACATGCACATTAATGCTATATGAAGGATTAGGGCGTGCAAACCTCTGCCTGGCATTATTAATGGGTACCAAACAAATATTGTCGGGGTTGAAACCCAGGCTTGATCCTTTTTCTTTCAATACACCCACTACAAGATACCTGCCAGGGCCAATAGTGATAAATTTCCCGACCGGATCCTCTTTGTTTTTAAAAACTTTTTTTATCACATTACTTCCAATTATTGCAACTGATGCTCCATAGTACACTTCGGTTGGTGAAATATTACGACCTTCAACAATTTCATTTCCTGAAGTAATAATATAATTTTCATCACAGCCGATTACCGGTACATTAGGATTGGTTTTGTTAGCCGCGTATTTCACAGTGGCATTGTTGGTTGAAAAAATGTAAACCGAAGGCGTAGCAGGAAACGTATAGGATTCTTTGAAACTCATGGCTTGTTCGAAGGTAATTTCCCTGTAGTTATTTGCTTTACTATGTTTATTGCCAATATGCACATGCATTGAACGGTTTCGGATCGTAAAAGTGTTGGCTCCCATCATCTGGAAATTATCATTCAGATAATATTTTATAGCATCAATAGAAGTAAGTATGCCAACCAGGGCCATAATTCCAAACGCTATAATCAATACTGTCAGGATTGTGCGCATCATATGGCTGCGCACCGCTTGAAGTGAAATGCGCAGGTTCTCAAGTACCAGGCTTCCGGAGAATATCTTCATTTTAAGGAAATTATAAGGTATGATTAATGTTAGCTTCCAAAATATCAATCCAGTAGAATCAATATCCTGTATGTAGCACATACGGTTAACTCTTGGTAAAATTAATGAATTAATTTACACCAGTCAGAAAAAATAAATAGGAGATTATCTTCTTAAATCAGGGAGATAGCTGACGACATAAACAATGACCAGAATAATACTGAACCACTCATGTAGAGCAGTAAATAACGATTTGTCGAATAATATCTTGTGGCTAAAAATGTTCCGACTGGGATTGAAAGCAATACAGGCGTAATGGCAGCAATTCCAAATAGGCCATATTTTCGTACAATCTTAATAATAAGTCTGTTACGGCGGGTGAATTTACGGGCGGGAATAAACTTTGGTAAAGTTATTCTCAGGAGACTGTATATTTTTACTCTGATCAAGTGAAAATAATAGAAGAAAAACCTTGAGTACAATTGGAGAATCCATTTACTGAGAAAGAAAAACACAATAACGCCAAGAATTCCACCTCCAGTAGTTGACAGCCATGTCTGAATGAAATTCAAACCCATACCAAAAGATAAGGCAGGAGCTACAAGGAATTTGATGCTGCTCACCAGCAATACAATTAATATTTTCAGAAATCCGGACAAGGCAAAGTCAATTTATACTTATATAACGCATCAGCTTCAATTATGTTGTAGCGAAAATATAATATATACATAAAAGTTAAAAAAGTAATGTTTTAGGTTTTTTGTCCATATGCCAGGTCACCGGCATCGCCAAGTCCGGGAACGATATATCCCTGGGCTGTAAGTTCATCATCTATTGCGGCTACCCAAATTGTTGTTTTGGTTTTAGGAAGCATTCGTTTTAAGTATTCTACTCCCTGAACACTGGCAACTACCGAAACAAAATGGGTATGGGCAGGTTTGCCATGAACAAGCAAAGACTTAAACGAAGCAACCATGGATTGACCTGTGGCGAGCATTGGATCAGTCAGGATCAGTATCCGTTTTTCAATTTCAGGGCTGGAAACATACTCAATCTGTATCGAAAATTCATCGTTGTTGCGATGCTCACGGTAAGCAGACACAAAAGCATTATCAGCATTATCAAAATAATTCAGAATTCCCTGGTGTAATGGCAAGCCGGCCCTTAAAATAGTTGCAAGTACAGGAGCCTTTTTTAATACCTGGACTTCGGCAATTCCAAGAGAAGTAACCACTTCTTTAGACTCATAAACCATTGTTTTACTGATCTCATAAGCAAATATCTCACCTATTCGTTCCATGTTACGACGAAAACGAAGGCTGTCCTGTTGTATAGAAACATCACGCAGTTCTCTTAAAAACTGATTTACTATTGAATTCTTGCTCCCAATGTTGATCACCATATCCCAGATTTTAATACCGTTTTAAGCAATTCTTCTTTTTACCCGATAAAACAAAAATAAGTATTTGCTCTACAAGTTCAACATAAAAATGATTTTTTTTAGTCTGATTCGGCTTATTCGCCATATTTTCAATACAATTCTAAAAGGAGCAGGCAATGAATTGTTTATATATCTCAGGTATGTCATACGACTCGCTCCAAAACTGCTGTAAAACCTTGCCAACCCGGCATGGTTTGATCCTTCAAAGTCGAGAGTCAGGGGCTTGCCGGCATTTTGCCTGATAAAAGAATCAATCAGCCATGGCATTGCATTAACATTTTTTCCTTTTTCGGATAATGCTGAAAAAAGAAAAATTGTCTTTTGATGACTTGTAACCCATAGAATGCCGGCTACCAGTTGGTTTAATTCGTCATATGCGCCCCATATTTCACCGATTCCTTTGTGAATGCTCTCGTAAGCGATTCGCTGAATCAGGGTATATTGTGTATTATTTAAATGCTTTAATTCCTGGCCTTTATTAGCCTTGAAAAGGGAAATGATTTCTTCGGGTCTGATGTGTTTTATCAGTGCTAGCTTTTGTTGCGCTGCCTTTTTTAAGTTTCGTTTCAGGTTGCTCTGATATCCTGATGCGATTTTTCCGTATTCACTGATCAGGTCCAACTCATAGTTAGTCATTTCATAAACTTCTCCTGAACCTGCAATATTATTCGATGTATTCAGATTGATATCAATATATTTATAATCAGTAGGTATGCTTCCAAGAAATTCTGCAAGTATATTTTCAGAGGATTGTGAGCGGTAAATTAAGCCAAGCTGCTGAGTGAAATAGGGTTGCATGATATATTTTATACCGGCTTTGGAAGAGGCTGTTAATGGAAAAACCTTTTCATAGTCTTCTTCAATAAGTGCGCACCAGCCAGGGCTGACAATATCAAGATACCATGAATATGCGCATAAATTCCCGTTAATGGCCTGGTTTATACAATCATCCCATCTCCTTTTATCAATTGAATCATGCGTTAGAAAGCGGATCATGTAGGTTTGAGTTGTTATTTAGTTTAATCTTTTTCAAGATTTCATTCTGAGGTTTCAGGCTTGCGAATCCGGCATCCTGCATTTTTTAATTTCATTGTCTCTTCTATACTTTAATACCTTCTTCCACCATTTTAATATAGACATCCAGCCAGCCTTTCCATTCTCCTTCTTCATTCAGGGATGAGTTATGCCAGAGAGGCATAAATGTACCGCCAACTTTCTTTACTTCACTGATCAGTTCATTAATTATTTCGGTGGCCTGTTCAGGAGTTCGTTTCATATAATCACACAACGTACCATCCATCACGGCAAAAGGGTGTATCAGCAGGTTGGTAGTTAAATCCTGATCCAGGTCAAAAAAAGGAAAAGGTGTACAGATTGAGGCTCTGAATCCAGGGACTTCAGCATAACCCATGGTATAATCGTGAATAATATCATTATTCAAAAGGTTGCGATAGGTTTCGGGCAGCGATAATTTTAGAAAGTGTTGCCGGCTCCTTTCCACCTCAAGGTTTAGAATTTTTGACAGCCTTGCTGTTTCCATTACCATAAGTTCAGGCTGAAGAGAAGATGCATAGGAAGGGTGAATCCCGATTTCAGCATAGTCAGCAAGATATCTTATCAGGTTTTTAAAATACCTGTTATTGTGGGGGATGTTTTTATCATTTGGCCCGTAATCGGCAAGAAGAATAAAATAAATCGCCCGGTAATTGTATTTCTCCTGAAGTTGCATCTGTAATTCAAACGTATCGAAAGGATCCCTTTCAAGCCTGCATAATACTCTTATCCTATGATATACTTCTTCGTAATCTCTGTTACGTAAAGTCCTCACGATAGCACCAAAAGCCCGGGTAAGTCCTTTGTTCTTAAACGAATAAGCAGCATCAATGTCAATAGTCGGGATAAAACTATACGTTGGAAGAATGTATTTTAAATCCGGAAAAAAAGAATGTAAAATATCTTTGATCTTTAATGACCAGATGTTTACCAGTGGCTTATGGAGATATCCTTGCTGAAAAGCATCACTTCCGGAAGCCATATAGCGGTTATGGTTGTCACGGATATTTGGGAGGTATTCCTCATAGCGGCTGACCAGGTAGAAACTTGCTGCGAAAGGATCGAATGGGAGTGCTGAGCTTTTATTTGTCTCTGAAAAAAAAACCAGACCTCCCTCGAACGTAAAATGTTTTAAAACCTTAGCTGAAATCTTACTTTCGAAAAGAAGTCCGTTAGATGCGAAAAAGAGATAATTTTCTTCCACCTTTACGCCATACGAAAATTTCGGACCAATATGCCTTTCAAAGTCCGATAGATCGCAGGTGAACTTGATATTGAGCCCTAATAACCGGGTCAGTATTAGCTGCATGGTAAATAATAGTCGGTTAGTTTCTTTCGGAACCAGGATAAGCAACATCGCAGAATAGGTTAATGAGCAAAAATACGTTTTTTATCAGCATTTTTGTTCCGTCATGCTTTTTTATCCTGAATCGTTTGAAATGTTTCTTCCAAAACAAAGATTATTTCATTGTAACTTATTTATCTCCACATTACAGAGTAGAAACATATTTAGAACCTGGCTGGATAGACTTTCCATACTTGCAATAGTATAAATTCTGCAAGTGGAAAAATTAAGGTTGGAACAGTTGCTGTAATACACATAACCCTTTTTATTAACAAACCAAGTCCCTTTACCCGAATTGTTTTACCTTTGAAATTGAATAATTTACCTTTCGGGATTCGCTCCCGGAAGAATTGGATTAAGGGAAAATGAATTAACATCAAGGCAATTATGGATAATTTTATTGTATCGGCACGAAAATATCGTCCGGTAACTTTCAGCACGGTTGTAGGACAGATTTCGATTACCGGCACCCTTAAAAACGCTATCAGGAACAACCAGCTGGCTCAGGCCTTCCTCTTCTGCGGTCCAAGGGGAGTGGGTAAAACTACCTGTGCCCGCATTCTGGCAAAAACAATAAATTGCCTGCATCCTACTTCCGATACTGAACCGTGTAACGAATGTTCCTCCTGCAAAGCTTTTAATGATTCGGCATCATTTAATATTCATGAATTGGATGCCGCTTCCAACAACAGTGTTGATGATATCCGCAACCTAGTTGAACAAGTTAGGATACCACCGCAGATGGGCAAATATAAAGTGTATATCATAGATGAGGTACATATGCTATCGTCCTCGGCATTTAACGCATTTCTTAAAACGCTTGAAGAACCGCCGTCATATGCCAAGTTTATTCTGGCTACAACTGAAAAGCACAAAATAATTCCAACCATCCTTTCGCGGTGCCAGATTTTTGACTTTAAAAGGATAATGGTTGATGATATCGCAAAACACCTGGCATTTGTCGCTGAAAGCGAAGGTGTAGCCGCTGATCCCGAAGCTCTCCATATTATTGCACATAAAGCGGATGGAGCTCTGCGCGATGCTTTATCTGTATTCGATCAGATGGTGAACCTGGGCGACCGCAATATCAGCCGCGAACTGGTACTCGAAAACCTTAACGTGCTCGACTACGAATATTACTTCCGTATTATGGACTATATGAAGGACGGTAATTTCAGGGACACTTTGCTTGTAGTTAATGATGTAATTGAGAAAGGTTTCGATGGACAACATTTTATTACCGGCATGGGTGAGCATTTACGCAATTTGCTAATGAGTTTCGATGCTAATACAGTTAAACTGATTGAAACCAGCGATGCAATAAGAGCGAAATATGCCAGCCAGGCGCGCTCTTTACCTTTATCACTTTTAATTGATGCACTGGATATTATCAATAAGTGTGATGTTACCTATCGTACCTCAAATAATAAAAGGCTTTCTCTCGAAGTTCCTTTGATACAGATATGCAGGTTGAGCGGGCAAATGCTAATACCCGTTGTATCTGCGCCAACCTTGCTGCCGGACGAAAAAGTGACTGAAGCTGAATCATCAATTACATCAAAACCTGTTATTCCTGAAGCAGTTATTCCGAAAGCACCTCCCATTGAAGTACCTGTTGCCAAAGTACCTGAAACAACTCATGGCCATAGTACGGTTGTAACTCCTGGTACTTTGCCTTCTCAGCCTGATCTGATTGAACAACCGCCTGCTACTGAAGTTGATGCTGTTATGGAACCCCAAGCAATAAAAACCGAGGAACCAACCCCAACAATCACAGCTGAACATGATTTACCCGTGCAATCGCATCATACTTCGAGCATATCGATCAAATCCGTTACAAAACCTGGTCAGCTGGCAAATTCAGTAAAAGAAGATTTGATTAAGGATCGGAAAGAGAGTTTCACTCTTGAGCAGATTGAAGAATCACTTTTACGGTATGCAGAACTAAAGAAACCTGATTCAGCATTGTACTTTTCGGCTCTTACATCGTATAAGCCTGAATTACTACCCGATAATGTGCTATTAATTACCGTTGGAAACACTGTACTCGAAAAGGAACTCAATGAGCGACGGAATGTACTGCTCGAATTTCTGCGTAACGAAATGAAAAACGACTTTATTACCATGAAGGTAGCTATTACTGAACAACCTTCGGATACTAAGAAGTACATGAATGACCGTGAAAAACTGGACGCTATGGCGGCGCAAAACCCTAATGTGAACAAACTTAGGGATCAACTCAACCTTGAATTGGATCTGTAATTAGTTTAAATGACAGATAATCATCTCTTTAAGCGGAAAGTCTATGCTCTGGGTGAAACAGTCCTGGATCTGATTTCGCTGCCGGCAAAAGGTATTCAAGTAAGCGGAGACGGATTAACCATGCAGGCAATCGCAGGTGGATCGGTATTGAATGCATCGGTTTCACTCGGAAGAATGGGGGTAAATGTGAATCTGATCAGCGAAATCGGCGCTGATAAAGCCGGGGACCTGATTATTGATTTCCTGGAAAAGAATTCTGTAGAAACTGGTTCTTGCATCAGGCATTTTGGTCATAAAACCTCACTTGCACTGGCTTTTCTCGACAAGGACAAGAATGCCACATATTCATTTTATCATGATTCTCCGGCTCAACTTATTGAAACAAATATCCCGGATTTCCAAAAGGAAGATATTCTCCTTTTCGGATCCTCCTATTCGGTGAAGTCCGACCGCAGGGTGTTTTTACAGCAGGTTCTGCAGAAGGCTGTTGAAAACGGATCAGTGCTTTATTACGATTTAAATATCCGTAAAGCCCATGCCAGAAATATTAACGAACTGTTTCCTTCCTATTTGAATAATATAGCAGCCGCTACCATTGTAAAAGGCTCTGATGAGGATTTCTTTGCTTTGTTTGGGCTTTCAGATACTGAAGCTGTTTACGAAAGAGTGCGTCCTTACTGCGAAATTCTTATCATTACCAATGGCTCGAAACCGGTACAGGTTTTTACACCAAAATACAGAAGGAGCTACAAAGTTCCGTTTATTACCCCTGTATCAACTATCGGAGCAGGTGATAATTTCAATGCCGGGTTTATTTTTGGTCTTCTGAATTCCGGTTTTGATGTACAGCATTTATTGGAGGTCTCTGGCATAGAAATGGATAAAATGATAGGCTGTGGCCTTGCTTTTGCAACTGAAGCATGCCTTTCGGCCGATAATTATATTCGTGGTATTTTTAAACCTGATTTCTGGAAGAAATATATTTGACGTTTCTTTGTACTTTGTTAATTCCTGAATCTCCAGCTTATGAAACAAATTTTTGCAAAGTTTATATTGAAACTATTTGGCTGGACTGTAACGATCGCAATCCCGCCGGATGTTAACAAAATGGTG
>JBBRCH010000109.1:0-12229 GCA_038204995.1 Bacteroidales bacterium
TGGTAAACGGCTGAAAACATGTTGTATCAAGCCTGTCTTTCCCATGCGACGAACCGAGATAAGGGTTGTGGATATTCCGTTTTCAATATTTTCGGTTAATGCGGCCGTCTCTTTTTCGCGATCGCAAAAATAGTCAGATCCTTGGTAACCAACTACCGGAAATGGATTTTTAAGTTTTGACTTGCTCATTGTGAATAGTTTAAAGTGTTTTCTTCACAAAAATATAAAATTATTTGTTACAATATGTAAGTTACATTATGTAACTTATCAATTATGCATCTTCCCAGCTTCCTATCACTCACACTCCCCATCTCCCCATCTCCCCATCTCCCCATCTCCCCATCTCCCCATCTCTCCATCTCCCCATTACTCACTCTCCCCACTCCAGCAAAAATCAAAATAACTACAGTTTTTACACCTGCTAACCTGTAACCGTTCAGGGCAGGTTTCCGACGAAACAATTTCTTCTATTCTTTCTTTTATTTCCACAATTTCCTGCCTGTCGCGGTCACTCAAAAATACAGTATCGGTTTTACGCATGGCAGGGTATTCCAGTATGCCCTTAACGCCTTCAACGCCATGCTGTTCAAGTACATAAATATAGTATTTTAACTGCCATTCGTGAGCTGTCTCTATTTTATCCGATCGTTTAACCTCATGAATAATCCTGTTTTTCGGATCATAATAGTCAATCTTAATTCCCCCTATCTCTATTTCCTGAAATTTATCCGTCCGTTGCGGGTACGAATATTCGTGAATTAATTTCCCATCATACACCAGGTCCGATGTATGTTCCATCTGAATACCATTCGAAAACAGCCATAATTTCCGGTGACAAATAAAATAGTAATTGAATTGGGTGCCTGTTATCATTTTGAAGTTTTGGGTGTTTTAACCCTGTCGGGGTTTGAAAGTTAATTATTCAATGATGTACTTATCAAACAATGTGATGTTCAATTCCTGTTTGTGTGTATTCATAAACTCACCTTTACCGTTAAACCAGCCTATCACTTTCCCGCGCTGCAGCCGTGTGTGCTGTAACGAAAGAATTGTGCCGTAAGATGTCCATGGATAATCTCTGAAATCAGTAACAAAGCCGTGATGTTCCGGATTTTTATGTATATAAACAATGAGATTTTTGAAATATTCGGGATTATCAACATGAATTCTACCAAAAGGGCGCTGGAATAGGGATCCGGTTCGGTTTTCCTGTTTATTAAAGGCTTGCGAATAGGAATTGAAAAGATCGGAAAAATACAAATGTGGTTTCCGGAGAGTAACAGGTTTATCTGCATCTTTTACTTTTAGTGGAACCGGCAGCCGGTTGAAATTTATTTCAGTTTCCTCTTTAATCCTAACCAGCAAATGGAAATGGTTTTTAAGTAGCGCCCATGCAAAAGTATCAGCCACAGGATCGACATATTTTTCGTACTGACGTAGAAAATATCGGTAATTTTCGCTGGTATAAAAAATATTGCAACGGTCTATGCCCCGGTTGTAAATATGGTAAAAGTTACCGGCTTCAAGTGTTGTCATGGGGTAGTTTGTTTATTTGACCTTTTTGAACCCTGACAGGGTTAAAAAATAAATCTAAGATTGTTTTCCTAAGCTTGTCGAAGTTAGAGGGTTATTTAAAACGGCAACCCATCTATTCGTTCATCCTCCTGGTTAACGGAGGGCGGTTCATCGTCCAGGGAAAAATCATGTTCAAGGCCGCAATCGCAATAATCACCATACGGACAAGTATGGCTATCGCTTGTGCAAAACTCAAGGTCGAAACCCGCGTTAGGAAGGTATTGTATAAGTTGAGCCCAGTTGGTAGTGATTACATCGTATAACATTTCAGGTGGCAAATCAGCGGGGGCATCTACCAATTCGATGTTCATCGAATTAAAAACCTTAAAAATAGCCTGGCTGATTTCATGCATTTGATCGGCTGAGAGCTGAATCATTTCCGGAAATTCATCCTGGCTAATGCCGGTCCATTCGCCTATAGTTTTATACGGAGTAAGCGCGAGTTCAGCTATTACAATGTCATTGGCCAGGTGAGGCGGTGGCTCAATATAAGGAGGAGCCGGAGGGTTGGCTGCCACCTGCTCCAGATCGAAAACAAGCTGTTGGACGTAACGTTTCATTTTTTGGTTGGATTTTGGTTTTATAACCCTGTCAGAGTTAATCTTTGGTAAGGGTTTGGAGGTGAGTTTTAGAGGTGGATTTGGACATGATTGTTAGAGTTGACATTTAACCCTGACAGGGTTAATCTTTGGTAAGGGTTAGGAGGTGAGGTTTTAGGGGTGGATTTGGACATGGTTGTTAGAATTGACATTTAACCCTGACAGGGTTAATCTTTGGTAAGGGTTAATCTTTGGTAAGGGTTTGGAGGTGTGGTTTTAGGAGTGGATTTGGACATGGTTGTTAGAGTTGACATTTAACCCTGTCAGGGTTAATCTTTGGTAAGGGTTAGGAGGTGAGGTTTTAGGGGTGGATTTGGACATGGTTGTTAGAATTGTCATTTAACCCTGACAGGGTTTCAAACCCTGTCAGGGTTAATCTTTGGTAAGGGTTTGGCGGTGGGGTTTTGGGGGTGGATTTGGACATGGTTGTTATAGTTGACATTTAACCCTGACAGGGTTAATCTTTGGTAAAGGTTTGGAGGTGTGGTTTTAGGAGTGGATTTGGACATGGTTGTTAGAATTGTCATTTAACCCTGTCAGGGTTAATCTTTGGTAAGGGTTAGGAGGTGGGGTTTTAAGGTGGATTTGGACATGGTTGTTAGAATTGTCATTTAACCCTGACAGGGTTTCAAACCCTGTCAGGGTTAATCTTTGGTAAGGGTTTGGAGGTGGGGTTTTGGGGGTGGAGTTGGACATGGGGTGAAAAGTTATTGATTGTAAACGCAAGTCAATTTTAAAATCAAATTCAGATTTGGAAAGAATAAAATCAATCGAAATCACAATTAATAACTACTTTTTCTTCTTCATTAATTTGCAACCCCAACTCTGAATCGTATTTCCGATCTATTATGTAAAAGGATTGTTCTTTTATCACTTCTTTCCGAAATAATTTGAAAGCTGAAACATCGCGATGGATTCCTTCTTGCGATATCAGAGAAGCAAATCTTTGTTTGGTAATGGATACTTTCAATGCTTCTGCTTTTATGAATTTGTTTGCTTCTAAAAATTCCAGATATTTAACTTTTAATATAGCTGGAAGTACCTTAACTCCATTAAATTGCTTTTCAAATTCTTCTTCACGGTGCGAATCATAGATAAACGGAGCAAGGTTTTCTTCAACATCCATCTTAAGGTTTGTATATACCCGATCAAAATCTTCTTTGTCTTTGACTGACCAATCGGGATAAACCTTATCAATATATTTCTGTAAATTGATTTCGGCAACAACTCCTGAGTTTTGAGATTCTATATCACGAAGTGCATCTAAAGTACGTGATATGATCTCCTCATTGCGGTAAATGTATTTGTCAACCTCATTTCTTTCAGAATAAACGATGCAATCGCATGGCGAGCGATATTCTCCTTTCACCGGATGACGGTTCACGCGGCCAAACCGTTGTAGTAAAGCATCGAGTGGGGCAGGTTCAGTGAAAATTACATCGAAATCAATATCCAAACTGACTTCAATAGCCTGGGTGCCGACAAGCAATTTCACCTCATCCGATTTTAATCCTGCTTCTTTTTTGTTGCGATCAAAACCATTGAAAGCACCATGTAACAATACTTTCTTTGAGGCAACTAACTTATTGTAAATTTTCTGTGCTTGCTGTACAGTATTACAAACAACAAGAACTCTTTCACATCTATCCAACCGTTGCTGAATATCAACGATTTGATCTGAAAGTAATCCGTTGGCAACTTTGATACGGTGACGGATTAACGACTGATACAATTCTATATCGGCACTGATTTCTGTATAAATTCCGATTGCCCCGGCAAATTCATTTTTCAAAAAGGTTGGTAAAGTGGCTGTCATTAAGCATACATTTACATTGAGGTATCGGATAGCAAACTCGATCAACACCTTGATTTGTGCCGTTACTTCGGGATCGTAAGCATGAATCTCATCAAAAATAAAATAACCACCGCTCATTTCGAAGATTCCTTTTTCAAAACCCTTTAATCCGAAAATAGATTTCAAAAGCTGGAATGGGGTGGTCACTTTTAACGGTGGTACTAAAGCCCGGAAACTTTCTTTTAATTCATGTTTCAGAATCTCATTTTTTACGCTATACTCCTCTTTTTCAAACCGACTTTCGATGTATTCGGCTAGTTTACCATGAACCACGCCAACAATCTCGTTATTCCCTTGCATTTTTTCGTCTAATCGCTCGAACATGGCATTGATTGATGCAATAAATGGCAGGATGTAAAACGTACGGCCCTGCCCTGTTTCTTTCATCTGCTTATGTAACCACATCAATGAAGCTTCTGTTTTTCCTGAACCAGTTGGTGCCGTCAAAACAATGTTTCCAATAGTTTCGCCAGCTTTTTTCTGATGGTAGTATGATGTCCACTTGGTATCATATAGAAAGTTGAAATGTTTCTCTTCCAGAATATTCACCTTGAATATTCCTGCCGATGCTGAATGGTCGCACTGTTTCAATGCTCCGGCAGCCAGTAGTAGTTCTTGGAAGTTGATTTTCGCAGTAGTAAAAGGATTTCTGGAATATTCTTTTATCTCGGAGAATGGAGGTACTAATGAATTTGAATTCAACGAAACTCCGTAATTCTTTAAAAGCGATTGAATAAAACCCGTATTCAGTTTTCCTATTTCTTCATCCCATTCAAGTTTGCCATCTTCGGAAAAGGAAAACAAATCCTCCCCGGTTTTATATGAAAGCTGAACAAAGTCAAATAGGAAGTTGAAGTCTTTGTGATGTCCGGCAACAACCAGCTTTAAAAGCAATTTATCTTCGTTGGGCAAATCCAACAGATCGATAAATGGAATCGAAAACAATTCGTGCCGCTGGTGATACCAATTGGCGTGTTTCCCTAAAAGTACCTTCTGAAATTCGTAATGCACTTTCCCTAAATCGTGAAATATGATACTTAAACGAATCAAACGCCAAAAGCGACCCGTGTCGTTTACGGGCAAGCGTCCGAAGGCTTTTCGATGCGATTCATATAGCCGAAGGCATTCATCAATGTGCTGTTTCAGAGAAACAGGAGGTCCCGATTTTGCCAGAACCTCCTGAACAATTATTGCCATATTTCAAACTTGTGAAAGTAAATGTCACTATTGAATTCTTCCAAATCAGGCTTGAATCCGGTTAATTGCGAATTGACCGGATTGTTATACGAGATCACAGTGTACGGTTCGGTTCCCATATTTTTGCGGGGAATGGTGTTGGAGAAATATTTTGGCAATGCCTGAATTTGTCCAGGCAAATAGTTTCCGTTGAATGGAACGACTTGTCCACCTATTCGGGCATTTTGCACTTCATGCAACTCCATTTCTTTGATGTTTTCGATCCCGGCTAAATCGCCACTTCTCCCCAAAAGGAGCTGGTAAGCAGGTTGCCTAAAATACGAAACCAATTCCTTATCAACAAGGTACAGGAATAGCTGGCAATCGTATAGAAATTCACGTTGGATTACATTTGAAATTGCTGTGTTTTCTGGATATTTTTCCTTCTGTGTTTTATGAATTGAAATTTGATAAATAGTTTCCAAATCAACAGCCTTACAATTATATTTAAAATAGTATCCAAGTTGAATTTCTTTTTGATTAACGTAGAATCCTGTTGCCGAATTAATCAATCCCATTACCGTACTCACAGGCGGCACTTCAAGAGTTGGTTGAAAAGCACTCATTAAATTGGGATACCTAAAACTCGAAGTCCACGAGTTTATTTTAATACGGAATGCTCTCATTATTCAATCTGGGATTTCATTTGTTTGCAATATTGGTCAATGGCTTCGTTCACGGATAAAATCAGAACAGATGGTATACCTGTTATCGTTTTTAATGATTCCAGCTCGGCGGCAACTTCATCCATAAAACCACTACGGCGACCAATAAATACCGATCCATCAAAAGTGTCTTTGTAATCTTTCAGAACTTCAACCAGTCCGTCAAAATTAAAAACAACTTCTTCGTCGCGTTGGCCTTTGTTGCCAATAATGTGGCTAAAAGGATGATTTCCTGTTGATGTTGTTGCCAAGATAATAAACTTAGGAGTTACATCACCCATGTTGTTGGTTTGCATGGCACCGCCCGAAATGGTTTTTAGTGCTTGAATTGTATCAATAGCTCTTTGCTGGCGAATATTCTGTGCAAGTCTGATCAACTTCTTTGGGTTCCCTTTCCCGTCCAACATAAATGGATCATCAATTTTTTCAGCTCCATTTTTTTCAGCTTCTTCATGCAAAAAGATAGAAAGGTTCTTGAACCCGGTACGATTGTAATTAGAAAATGTCCCAACCATGGAAAGATCCAAACTAAACATCCCTTTCATAATTGCACTGTACTCCTGTTTTTCGTAAGGAACAGCATCGCCTTCCTGACGTGCCATGCTTGACCAATTTTGTTCAGGTCTGACACTGGCTGCCGAGATAATCGCTGAATTTTTTAGTGGGGATACACGGGTTACGGTTACATTGGTCATTTTAATGTTGCCTCTTGCATCTTTAACTTGTTCTCCGTTTTCATCCAGCAATGCATCTTTGGCTGCACGCATATATCCGAAAACATCATCATCCGGAAATTTAAACGGATCAGCATTTGTAAATGCAATTTTACCTTCGCGGGTTATTGGCGACAAGTCCCAACCTGCATTTTTCTGCAAGGCTTCGCGCCACCAATAACGCCAGGCTTGGCCTGATACATAAACATAACTGCGTCCGTTTTTTCGGATCGATTTGGTTGCAATAGCATTGTCGTTATTGCTTTGGGTGTTTTTACCGGCATTGTTTAATGCTACAACATCTACGTCGATTAATACAAATCCTTGGGTTTTGATATTTTTCATGATTAATTGGGTTTATTCGTTAATAATTTCTTCTTCAACTTCTGATTCCAATTCAACTTTGAGTTCTTCAGAGATTAAGCCTTTCTCGTGTAATTCCTGATAGATAGCAATGAGTAGAAGATCTCTGATTTCAGCCCAATACGAGCCGTCAGGGAAAAGATAATTTACGTAATCATCTAAAGAAACAATTGGGTTGTCGCTGTTTGCAGCATAGTTTGCAGCCACCACATCTTTTAAAATGAAACGTCGTAAAGCAGAAGCGTTCTTTGCACCATCAAGAGCTTTAATCCTTCTTTTGATTTTATCGGCATCTTCTTCCCTTACTAGAAATGCTGCCAATTCTTTGATTTTGTTGATAGTTTCTTTTTTCATACCTATAATGTTTTGTTGATAAATTGATACTATTTCGAAATTGAAAGGATGTTTGCGCGACCAGCGAAGAATCTCCGGCCTGATATTTTCGTCAGTTAATAGTTTATTGAGAATACGATTAAACCATTGCTTATAATCGTTTAGTTCGATAATTTCTGTCTCCTTAGATTTTGCCATCTCAAACATCTCTGTTTGAAGGTTGTATTTTGCTCCTTTGTGTTGGCCGTCAATATAGTGCGACCGAACAAACTTTTGCCAATCATCTCGAAATTTTGGCTGCAAACAGTTCCTATAAAAAATAAAAACCTTTGCCGGAAGTTGATAAATTTGGAGTTCAGATTTGGTGATAAAGTTTGAGCAGTGATAGAGAATCAATGAAGTATCATTACGAATATCAGGCGTCCTTAATAGTAGTTTGTCGACAAATGAAAACAGAGCATTTGGAATTTTCGTGAATTCAGATTTTAAAGCACCGGCATCTTCTTCGTTTTGCAGAGGCTTGCCAATTCTATTAATGTTTTTCAAACAGTTATCCTTTACCCAAAATTTTACTACATCTAAGCTATTACTATATAGCAATGTAATTTTCCCTTGTAAAAGAATGGTTCCTAATGGCATAAAAAACATCCGAATTACAATTTCTTTCGAGATATTGAGTCCATCGTCAAAAAAATGATGAAAATTGATAAATCCACCCGAACCCGCAAGCATTAAACTTTCTCTACCTAAACTATATAGCTTAGTTTCTCTGCCACTAATTCTACAAAATCCGGAAATGGCCTGTGCCTTTTCTGTAATTATATTCTGAAACATTTTTAGGGTTCCCTCAATTTTTGCCTCGTCAGTCTTTATTGAAGGATTTGTAATCTTTGAGCCATGATAGTAGCTATGTAACTTCCCTTTCCATGTGGATATATAATTGTCCACAGTTACATATTTGATCAGTTCCAGTATATCTTTTTCGGGGAATTTCTCTGAAAGATATTCAATAGCAAAGCCGCCTGCATCCGCAAATGGGTCGCCTGTTGGCCTTGTCAGCCATTCGTAGTCAATCGTTTCAAAAGTTTGTTTCATGCCATTGGTTTTATATTTTGCCTCTGCTTTCCCAACCTTCAAGGTTTTTAAAACCTTAAAGGTTGGACATCGCTAAGTTAATTAATATCTGTTCCCAAATTTCTTATTCAAACCACTCATTCCCATCCTCAATAAATTGCAGGCATTCTTTCATTGTTCCGTTGAAAATTGACATCCATTGGATATTATACCGTTGCCAGTCAAGTGAGCATTCATTGGGGAATAGCGTGATCCTGGCATAATGGAATTCAATATACTTTCCGTCAATAAGGGGTACTATAAATTTTACCTCCGGGTTATTCCACCCGAATTGCTCCACGAGTTGATAGAAATATACCCGCCCTGCCTTCACCTCGAAGCGGTTTACACTTTTCGATAATTTAGGTGAGTTCTCAATAAAAGACTTAACTTCATTATTGATTGATACTTTCTTATGGCTATCTAACTTAATTGGCTTTGATGGACCTTTTACCCACATGTATTGTTTCATTTCTAAGAATTTTTATTGTTTTTTCATCACCACCCCACACCCAAACCCCAAACTATTCTTCTCCCCAAACCCCGCATAATATCCCACCCGCATCCATTCAACCGGTGATGTAATACGGCACTGGTAGTTGAAACCCCGCACATGGGTAGCTTCACGTTTGCCGTTTTTAACAAGGATATTTTTTGAACGGGGCTCATTCAATACTTCCAAACGGCAGTAGCTGAAGTCGGGTACAGTTAAAGTTTCATGCTTTTGCATTTTATAAATTTCAACTTTTCGCTGAAGATTCTGAAAAAATAATTTTTCATAATCCGGATGTACAGGGTTAAGATATTCAGTTCCTTTTCCTCCTTCAGTCAAGCGTGATTTCCCAATAATTATTGGAGACAGCATTTTAAATGTCATCTGGCTTTCAAATTCCGGGTCGGGCATCCGCTCCACGCTGCTTACTATAAATCCAACGCTGGTTTTAAAATCGCCTATTGAAAAAACCTGGCTCCGGAATATTCCGGTTATAAAAGGCATTGCCGCTTCCTCAATCAGGAACGAAATAATCAGTTCGCATGGCGATACAAGTATTCGTAACCGGTCATCTTCTACAGTATACCCTTTGGCTGCAAACATAATGTTCGAAAAAGTGAAAAATTTAAACCGTTGTGCTCCGCTGCTGTATCCTTTCTCGTGCAGCCACATCGAAAAAGCCGGGTCGGCAAGCTGTATGGTATTATATATCCAGGCCGAGATTTCATACTGGTAATTAATGGGCAGTATGTTTTTTTCTGGATCAGATAAGTGCAGGGAAATTTTAAATCGCATGAAAATAGTTTGGTTTAAAAAATTTCATTAGTTGTCGGGTTTTCTATTTTATCTTTTTCAGGCCTGGTTATGAAGTTTTTAATTCATAAAATATAAAACCTCTGCTTCACATTCCCGAGAGGACGAGCATCCGGGTACAGTTCCTTAATTTCAGCTTTTACCTCAATTCCCTGTTCCATCAGTTCTGAAATGGTTTTATTTTCAGCCCGGGGCACATAACCCAGTTTAGCCCCGCCGGTAAATATCTCCATCGCATATTTATCATACCGGTTGTGCGGCTGCCGGTTAAGTTGCAGGGGTATGCCCTTTTCCTGAAGATTTTCCGTCTCAGGGCCGTCATAATACTGGAAGCCGGAAATGAACACTGTCCCCAGCATGATTTTTTGTTTGCCTGCAGTTTTTTGTGCGGCAGTCCCTTTCGTCAGCAAAAGGCCGGTTGTGCCAAGTAACACGTTCTTAAAAAAATCTTTCCTTTTCATTGCTTTCCCTTTTTGAAAGCATAAAATTAGTATTGCTTAATGTCAACTGCCGTCATTAATATTTCTTATTGATAAGATTTATTTTATCCTTTATATACATTTTAAGCACTTCTGGTTCAATTATTTCCACCTCATCACACAATCCAAGCACGAAACGCCCCACACCCTCTAAACCGCAAACCAGGGCATCAAACTGACGGTAGTTGTCATCGGTCAGTTTTACATATTGTTCAGCCAACGGGTATTCTTCTGTCAATAAGTTAAAAGCTCGCAAACTCAATTTCAAAACAACCCGTGTTTGCTTACTTGAACTGATCCTGAAAACATCTATTGGCTCCTTTTCGTGAAAAGCTTCATATTCATATCCTTTATCCAGTATCAGAATAGTGCCGATTCTTGAAGTCTTGAATAACTTACAGCTGTTGCTCTCAAGCTCATATGCCCAAATATAGGTATAATTGATAGTGAAATCAAAAGGCTCCACAAGCCGGTCACGTATCAGCTGCCCGTGCGATGAACGGTATTGTTGCATCAGTACCTGTTTCTTTTCCTTGATAGCGCTTATCAGCATGTGCACCGTATGGATATTCTCGGGTTTAACCACGGTATCCGCCACCCGATCGAAATTATACAGGGCATATAACTTAGTTATCAGGTTCGTCTTCAGCAAGTTATTATCATCAATCGAATGGATTGCCTTGGTCAGGATGTAAGCTTCCTCTTCCGAAAAATGAAGCAATTCGTTTATGACCCTGAAAGGTTTCTCAATTTTCGATATGCGGTAAGCGCCTCTTTCTCGTTCTATAACAAATCCTGCATACCTGAAAGTGGCAAGATAACGCATTACCGACCTTTCTGAAATTTCAAACCGGGTAGATAGCTCACTTACCGTCAGGCTTCTTATTCCCGAAAGAGTGATCAGGATTTTGAGCATCCGCTCAAATTTAGCGTGATCGTCCATTGAATAAATTTGATACCATATAAAAATGTAAAAAATTAATAATCATAGAAATAAACAATCAAATATATTTCTTTTTTATTTGATATACATGTAATAAAAAATAATCTTTTTCTTGCGCCGTTTTTTTTTGCCGGAATATATGCCCCAATTGGCACGCATTTTTTTCTTATTCGTACCGGGATAATAAAACCATTCTTTGTCCTCTTAATTTGACACTAAGTTATCTCTTCACACCCAATGAATTTTAATATTTATTTCTATTATAACAAACCCCAAGCCTGATCACATCACTAATCTTAAAAGCCTGATAAACTCCTGGCAAGAAGCTATTCCTGCCTACAATGGCAAATTTGTAAAAGCTGGTATAATAAACAAAAATATTTTAAAAGTAATAAGAGTTATCCTTCACTGCTAAAAAAAATGAACAACCCTGAACAGAAATCTTTTTATCAGTTAAGGAGTGATAGCCTGAGGGAATATGATCTCAATGAAGCTTCCAATATCCTTGATGTATTGATCGAATACAGTTGCTGTTCCTGGTATGGTACTATAAGGCAAGGCATTGATTGCTGATAAAAAGCGGGTTTCTATGGTTTCGACATTCATAGATATGTTGTTGTTTATATACAAATACTACCCTTATCATAAAAAGAAAGCAAGGTTATAAAAAATATAATATGTTGTTTTTTAGTATCGTAAAATTGCATGTACAAATGAAAAAAAAACGCTTGTAAATAGTTACTTTACAAGCGTTTACGTTATATATTTGTGACCCCGCCAGGATTCAAACCTGGAACCTTCTGATCCGTAGTCAGATACTCTATTCAGTTGAGCTACGGGGCCGGTTTTGAGGGTGCAAATATACAACTTTTTTTAATTTTACTATGGCAATAATGCTATTTTTGGCTAATTCTTACATTGAGGTGCTATATTTCAAATATTGGCAATAAATCACTCTGTTATGTGGCATTCACAAATTCTTATCAATGGTTAAGTTTAATTTATTGTTCCTTTCTTTGTCCTTTTCCCTTGATGGAAAAGTACCAAAA
>JBBRCH010000110.1:0-11953 GCA_038204995.1 Bacteroidales bacterium
ACCCTGTGCATTAGCGTAGGTGTTTTCAGATACATACTTATATGTAGTATAACCGGTATTAGGTACTCTTTGAGGGTAGAAAGGCCAATTGGGTACTGGAGTTGGGTAACCTGTTACAGCAACGCTGGTGCCAGGTATTACCATTGTCATCGTCATACGTGGATCACGATTTTGAAATTCAGAGGTGGTGGTGCCATATCCTTCGAATAATGGAGAATTAGAAACAGGCAAACCATCGCTGCACAAATACATATCTGCTAATTTTTTGGTTGGCAGGTATCCAAGTCTTTGGATCAGAGCCGGGTACACCTGACCTTCGATATCCTTTTCATAGCGTCGGTCTAATATAACCTCCTTGGAATCATCACCCTCTTCAATAAATAAATACCGGTAACTGTTAGCACCCTTACCTGTGAACAAACTGTATTGGGCGCTGGTGATAACACTTTGAGAAGCCGCGATTGCTATGTCAAGATACCCGTTTGCATTTCCGTCACCACGATATTTACCCCACGTGCCTTCAAATAAGGCCACTCTCGCTTTTAACGCATCAGCCGCTCCTTTTGTAATCCTTCCTTTGTCGGCAGCAACTAGTGCGGTGCTTACAGGCAGGTCGATAGCAGCTTCGGCTAAATCCTGAAGGATAAAATCAACAATTTCCTTTCTGGTGGCTCTTGGACCATATAAAGCCTCACTATCCAGGTCCAATACTTCGGTAATAAGTGGTACTCCGCCATAAAGTCTCAACAATCGCCAATAATTATAAGCCCTGAAGAACTTTGCTTCCGCAGCATATACCTTAACATCTACTTCCGCAGTTTTCGCCTTAGATATGATATTACAACACCTTCGGATATAGGCATATGGCATATTCCAATCGCCGGATGTTTCACCTGGTTGATAAGTTCCATTACTGATTGAATTCGTAGTATTGTATGCAATATCTGACTCGGTATCGCCAAAGCCTTGTCCTTCTAATGAGTAATAAAGGTTATTTGCCCCCATCTTAAAGTCAGCGACAGTTTTCCAAAAAGAGGCGTCAGAAATGGTGTCCTTGGGTGTCAAATCAAGATCCTTTGCGCATCCTGACAAAAGGATGGCAACGATTGCTGATTTAATTATTATATGTTTCATGATCATTAGTTTTAAGTTGAGGTTTTTAGAATTTAATGTCAGCACCAAATGAAATAACATTACTAAGCGGATACGTTTGTTCGTCCCAACGTGTTTCTTCAGGATCGTATGATTTATTCCACGTTCCTTTACAAATAGTGAATAAATCCTTACCACTGGCATAAACTCGTATGCTTTGCATTTTAAGGCTACTGCAAATTGCCTGGGGAATATTATACGCCAGGGTTATTTGCTTAATTCTCAGGTAAGCCATGTTATCAACACGCATGGCCGAAGTTCTCCAGTTCCAGTCCCTTAACTCGTCAGCACCTACACCTCCTGGTGTAATCCGTGGATACTGAGCATCAGGATTTTCAGGAGTCCAGTTTTTGCCATAAAAATATTCCAATGGTTGATGCCAAACATAGTAATATGGTTGACCAAAGTCGCCGTATTTAATTTCACTCCTTTGCCCAACGCCTTGTAAAAACACACTTAAATCAAAGTTTTTATATGAGACATTGAGATTTGCTGAGTAAGTGTACCTTGGTAGTTTGTTACCTAAATATTGCATATCTCCCGTAGTACCTTGTGCGGGGTCTCCATAAGAAGTAATTTTACCATCACCATCAATATCCTTGTACATTACATCACCGATTCCAATTGTTGCAGGTATTCCGGTCAATTCTTTATATTTAGCCAATTGCTCATCATTTTGAATTATTCCATCAAACTGATACCCAAAATAAGAGTACAGTGAGTATCCTTGCCGTGCGTAATTAAGTCCTTCGTAATATGCATCATTACCTTCCAGGTCAACAAGGGTGTTTTTACTGTCACTTACTGATGCGGATACACTGTACCTGAAATCGCCTTTTTGCTCCGCCCATGTAACCGATGATTCCCAACCTTTTGTTTCGAGTGTACCTGCATTATTTGTTGGTGGACTACCTCCAAGAGTAGCAGGCACCTGCACTCCAACAAGCATATCTTTATTTTTCTTGATAAAATAATCGAAACTAGCTGTTAGTCTTGAATCTAATACGGCAAAGTCAATACCGGCATTCGTAGTTTCAATTGTTTCCCAACTCCGGCTTGAGGAAGCTATGCTTGATTCGGCTCCTGATAATCCAACATTAGGTGAACCTAACGGATATGTACCATAAATATAAAGAAGAGGAATGTAATCGTAGTTTCCAAAGCTTAGTTCCTGGTTACCTGCCTGGCCCCATGAACCTCTCAATTTAAATTTATCAAATACGTTTAAGGATTTTAAGAATGTCTCTTCTGACAAATTCCATGATGCTGATATAGCAGGGAATACAGCGCTCCAACGTTTTTCAGGAGCAAATTTTGAACTCCCATCCATTCTGGCTGTAACATCAACAAATATCTTGTTACTATATGAATAACTGAACCTCCCAAAATATGAACTCAAGGCATTACCAGATGCACTTCCTGTGAAATTCTTGGTATAATCCAATTTGGTTTTATCTGACAGGTTTAAGGTAAACAGCTCGTTACTTGTAAAATTATACCCGCTTGTCGACTGATATGCACCATTATATGCCTCAAAAGCCGTACCTGCCATCAGATTTAAATGATGCCTGGTAAAGAATGTCTTATTAAAGTCAAGGTAATTTGTAAATGTTTTATAGTGGCTGGTAGAATTCGCATAATAAGCAGAATTAGGATCGTTATAAATTCCCTGGCTACCTCCTGTCCAATCATACGCCTGAAATTTAGGATAATTAGCATTTCCGTGCCAGTACCCGAGTTCAACTCCAGTTTGAGAAATAAATTTCAAGCCTTCAACAATTTTTACATCGGCTTTAAAATTGGTTGAAAATCTGGAATAATCGGATGCACTAAGTCCACCTTCCACTAAATCAGAGACAGGATTGCCATACCCCTGATACTTATAATACTGGCCTATGGAATTATAAACAGGCAGATAGCTCCAGCTTCTGCATAAAACTCTTAAAGCTTCTCCTAAAAAACTGGGTTCTGTTGTTAATGCATTGTCAAAAGTGGTCCTGGTTTCAATATTTACCCGGTTTAGAAGATTAAAGTCATAATTTAATCTTAAGTTGTACCTGTTCGATTTATTCTCCCCATATTTAAATACACCTCCATTAGTTTCGAAACCGGCTGAAAGGAGGTAATTATTATTGTCTCCACCTCCGGAAATGCTCAAATTATGCATCTGCTGAACACCTGTACCATATACAATTTTGTTCCAATCATAACTTTGATAAAAACCCGGATAATTTTCTAAATACTTCATCCATCCGCCATTTGGATCTGGTTCGGCATTAGCAGCAATTTTATCAAAAACAGATTGGTCTAATCCCGGTTGTCCTACGTTTCGCATTCCTTCATCATACATCTGAGCCAACTGCGTAGTATTGGTCATTTTTTTTAAAAATTGAGGTGTTTTTATTCCATAATTATATGAATAAGCAACACTTGGTTTTCCTTTCTTGCCTTTCTTGGTGGTGATAAGTATGACCCCATCAGCAGCACGGGCTCCGTAAATTGAAGCTGAAGCGTCCTTTAACACAGTAACATCCGCAACATCGTTAGGATTAAGAACATCTATGTTTCCGGCAACACCATCAATCAATACCAACGGTTTATTTCCATTGATAGATGAATAGCCCCTGATTTGTAAAGAATACCCTTCAGCTCCAGGCTGACCGCTGCTACGGGTAACAGTTACACCCGATAAGGCTCCCTGCAATGCATCCATAGTATTAGTTATTGGCCTTGCTTCAAAGGTCTTGCTATCAGTTTTAACGATAGCTCCGGTTATTGCTCCTTTAACTTTAGTGCCATATCCAATGACTATTACTTCCTCAAGGTTTTTAGCATCAGCTACCATTAATACATCCAGAGTGGTCTTACCTTGCAGGTCGATCGTTTGGGATGTATATCCAATATATGAAAAAATGAGTGTAGCATTTGCATCGGGAACCTCTAACGAAAATTTACCATTTACATCAGTTATTGTTCCCTTGGTAGTTCCCTTTATTTGTATACTTACTCCCGGAAGTGTTCCGTTTTCATCTCTTACTTGCCCGGTTATTAAAATTTGTTGGTTTCCATTTCCGGTTAGTTTATTGAAACCTTTACGATTGGCGTTATTTGTAAGGATAATCTGTTTCCCAACACTGGTAAAAACCACATCTGTTTCCTTAAACATTTGCTTCAGTATTTCATCTATCCGTTGGTTCTTTGCCGAAACAGATACTTTCCGGTTAACATCAATTAATTTAAGGTTGTAAAGAAAGAAAAAATCACTTTTTTCTTCAATTTGCAGCAAGGCATCCTTTACAGACGCATCTTTGAGGTTTAGATTCAATCGGGTCGACTGAGAGTAAACACTTTCGGCTCGTAAAGAACCCAGTGAAATCAAAATGATGATTAGGGTTACCTTCATTGTCAGCAAAAATTTACTTAAGAGATGGTCATTTTTTGACCCCCATCCCGTGAGACATGGACTTTTTTTCATACCTTTGTTATGATTAGAGTTAGCAACTAATTGTCTCGGTTTTCTTTCTTCGAAAAAGAACACCGGTCTTATGCCGGAGTCGATATTGAAGTATCTTCTCCGGTATTTTTTTTATTCTTTCTTCTTCATTAATATTACTTTTTGTTTGGTGAATGTCCCATCAGGTAAAGGTTTACTTTCAATTATCCGATAATCGATTGGTGCTGAAATTTTAAGCATGTACAATACCTGCGAAAGAGTTTCATCGGAAAAGGTGGCTTTATAAATATAATCATTTATCTCCGGGTCTTTAATAGTAATCTCTACATTAAACCAGCGGCTGAGTCGTTTAACAACCTCGTTCATTGAATCATCCGTGAAAATCAAGTCCCCATTACGCCAGGCAACATACTTTTTTACGTCAACCTCTTCATACGCTACTTTTTGTGATTTTTTTGTATACACTACCCTTTGACCCGGATGCATGAAACCATATTGCTTTTCTCTGTTATCCGATTCTGCAAACAATTTAACCTTTCCGGAAACCAGAACTACTTCAGAAACAGATTCATCATCGTAACTCACAACATTAAAAGAAGTTCCCAGTACTTCAACATTGAGTTCATTTGCATTCAGAAGAAAGGGTTGATTTTCATTTTTAGCAACTTCGAAATATGCTTCGCCTTTCAATTTCACTTGTCTTTTTTTACCGGTAAACCTGAGTGGAAATTGTAAAGTTGACCCCGAATTTAGCCAGACTTTAGTTCCATCACTAAGTGTGAGTTGCGATACCATGCCTTGCCTGGACGAAATTGTCTGAATTATGGATTCAGTTTCAGAAAGTTTTTTTAATGAAATGTTGCTTATTGTCATATATCCGGCATAAGCAACCAATGGTATAATAAGTATTGCAGCAATGCGCTGAAGAATTTTTATCCATCTGATACCTGAACCTTCCTGTTCAAGCAGGGGACTAATTTTCTTTAATGCTTCGAACGAATTAAATTGTTCCATTTCCTGCAAAATAGGGATAGCATTCCATCCGTATTTCATCTCTTGGAATATTTTTTCATTTTCAGGTGATTCCTTTAGCCAGCTATCAACAATAATCCGGTTTTCATCGGATATATCACCGGATAAATAGCTGGCCAAAAGTGCTTCTATATCGTTAAAATCAGTATTCATTACGCAAAATTTTGTTAAGAGATTATTTTAAAATTTAGAACCTATGCCATTGTTGTAATTTAAGGATTTCGAGGATGCTTGTAATTACAGGTGATAATTAAAAATAACCCGTAGTTTGCAATTCCCGGATATCAGCACTCATATTTCAATATGCTGAAACCTTCTTAAAAGCATAAAGTTATAAATTTAATCAGAGCTAAGGCTTTGTTCTCTTAACTGTTCAGGTATAAGACGATAAAGTATATAAAAACACATATATAAAAAATCAATTTTTCTATTTCAATAACCAAATAACCAGCCAGAGCGGCATGAATTCAGCTAGTTCAATTCTTAAAATCTTTAGTGAATTACTAATTTGTAACTCAACTGTACGTTTTGAAATCCCAAGTTTCTCAGAAATTTCCTTATTTGACAGACCATTGAGTCTGCTGTTTTCAAAAATTTCGCGGCAACGGGGAGTTAGTTTTACCATACTGGCATCAATTGCCTGGCGCAATTCTGTTTCGGCGAACCAAAAATCAACAGATGATTCGATACTATCAGAACCAAAAAGCATGAAAGTCCTGTACTTTTCAGTGACTTTTCGATGTTTCAAGGCATCGAGACATCTATTCTTAATAGAAGTAAAAAGGTAGGATTTTAATGAAGTATTAATTTGCAGGTTCGGACTATCCATCCAAAAAGAGACAAAAAAATCCTGAACCAGATCTTCTGTTGCCTCCTTATCGCTGAGGTATTGCATACTAAATGCGCAGAGCCCTGAATAGTAGTAATTAAAAACGTAATCAAAAACTACCTTTTCTCTTCTGATTAAACCTTCTATTAATAAACTTTCTTTCAAAACAATAAGTTTTGTTTGGTCACAAAAATAGACTTTTCATACTCTTTCACAAAAATAAATTAAAATTATTAGAGGTTCACAATCAGCAGAAAAAAAAATGACTTTCCCAAATTTATTTGAAATGAAAAGAATTTCAAAGAAGGAATAAATATATTCTTGAAAAAGCTTGTTAGGGCATTATTACTTTTTTTTAAGAAATTGAATACTTTGACGGTATTCATGCAATAAAAAAACTTCTCCACTTTCGCGAAGAAGTTTTTACCTCAATTTACCAACCAACCCTAAGCCAATAGAGGAATTTCGTATAATTCAATTTGCCTTAAAATTAAAGCTTCTCATTCTAAACTGTTCAATCATATGACGACTAAGGTTAAAATAACACATATATAAAAGATGGTTTTTTTATTTTAATAAACTGAAACCAACCTAACAATTTTACATAAAATGAAGCTAAATTCAATCTATTTCATCTTTTACCCCACGCAGGCATTGCCGGATGGCTCCATGTGTTTTTTTTGTCACGGTATTTGCAGAAAATAGCAAATACACCGAGGCGCGCCAGGAAAAAAGCACACTCCACCACCGGAAGCGAATTTATAATTTGTTCCTTATTCAAAACTTTCAGATTCCATTTGTTAGCCTGTCGCATTTTTTATGTTGCTACCAAATAAACGTAAGTTTATTTGACCCACTAAAAACAGGGAACGCAGCCACTGTTTTTGAACTAAAAAAAACACATGAAATTATTTGTGGGAGGGTTTTTAAGCTTAGATACGAATTGACGGCTTAATATGTTCCAGCATCGGCATATATCTTTTGCCGCTTTTTCGCTTCCCGAAGACTTACAGAGTTGTTGAACGATAAAGAAAGTTTGGCAGAAAGGTTCGCTTTTGGAAAGATAGAAAGGCCTATGTATCAAAAATACCTGACCAAAATTGAAAGTGAAATCTATGAATTAAAGGAAAAAAACGATATACCCGAAATACACATATCTAACTTTGAAAACAATCTAAATAAGGGAATTGATTTCGTTCAGAATGTTACTAAATACTGGGAGTCTGGGAATATTGACATAAAGAAGAAAATCCAAAAATTGGTGTTTCCAAGCGGATTTTTCTACGTTCCCGAAAAACGACAATATCTAACTTCTGAAGTGAACCAATTATTTCATTTAACTTCAAGAATATCAAAGAATTGTGAAGGGTATAAAAACGAAATCCCCACCAAAAATGATGAGGATTATCGAGTAGTAGCGGGGACAGGATTCGAACCTATGACCTTTGGGTTATGAGCCCAACGAGCTACCTCTGCTCCACCCCGCACTATATTTTTGTAAACAATGAACGTCTTTAATTGGGAGTGCAAAAGTATATTTTGTTTCTTTGTAATCCTAATTTTTAAGCAAATTTATTTTTATGGCTCACAAATCCGGTTTTGTCAATATTATAGGGCATCCTAACGTAGGGAAGTCTACTTTAATGAATATGTTAATGGGGGAGAAGCTTTCCATTATTACACCAAAAGCGCAAACAACCCGTCATCGCATCCTTGGAATTGTGAATGGAGAGGATTACCAGATTGTTTATTCCGATACTCCGGGCATAGTAAGGCCTCATTATAAACTGCACGAATCGATGATGAAATTTGTGCATACCGCGCTCCAGGATGCTGATGTTTTTATTTATATGACCGAAGCCAATGAGACCAGTTTCGATGAAGAAGTAATTGCGAAAATCAAATCATCGGGCAAACCGCTCCTATTCCTGATAAACAAAGTAGATACCATTACACCTGCGGAAATGGATGCTAAGATTAAATTCTGGCAGGAAAAATTTACAGATGCTAAGATAATTCCGATTTCGGCTAAACTTAATTTTAATACCGATAAAATTATCAATGAAGTCCTTCGCTTGTTACCGGAAAATGAGCCCTATTTCCCTAAAGATGACGAACTCAGCGACCGGCCCCTTCGCTTTTTTATCTCAGAAATGATTCGCGAAAAAATTTTTATGCTTTACCAGCAGGAGATACCCTATTCGGCGGAAGTGGTTGTTGATTCATACAAAGAAAAACCGGATATTGTGGTCATAAGTGCAACCATTTTCGTTGAACGCGATACTCAGAAAGCTATAATTCTCGGGCATAAAGGAGACTCCATAAAAAAACTAGGTACTCTGGCACGCAAGGATATTGAAGCTTTTATCGAGAAAAAAGTGTACCTGGAACTAAGCCTTAAGGTAAGCAGCGACTGGCGTGAGGATGCAAACCAGTTGAAAAGGTTTGGATATGAATTCTGATCTTTCACTCCCATACATTGGAGCAGCTTTTCAATACGGTTATGTGATATTTATTTGCTGGAATTAGCTTACTGAATTCCATTCTTCTCCTTTTTCAGGAATGGGTGCAGAGGGGTGAGATAAAAAAACCTTGCCTGCCAGGCAAGGTTTTAAAAAGAAAATATTTGATTAGTTTAGAATGGGCAGCATTCCATTTCTCTTACACGGCTGCCGCGATTACCTGAGTTAAACCCACCCCCGCCGCCTCCGCCAAACAGGCTGAAGTCGTCAAATTCGAAAACCAGCGATATTTCGTGTGAAGCACGTGCAGCAGTGCGCAGATCGGTGATAAGGTAATCGTAGGTGTACATGATTTTCATACGCGAATCTTTGTTCCATGGGGCATTTACACCAACCTGGAAAATTGCGTCTTTTGCTTTGAATAAGTCAAATGTCTGGTTCCGGAACCATACACCAAAATAAATGGATGACTTAAGAATGTTCAGACCCACAGCATAGGTCGAAAACTCAGCTTGTTTTTCATATTGAAATCCCGGGTTGAACTTAAATGCGCCGCTATTGCGGTTAGAACGGTATGATGAAGTCCTGCCCTGTTCAATTTCGAGCACCAGGTCCCCGCTGATCACCAGTTTACGTGGCAAAGTTGAATTAAGGCCTAAAAACGATTCGTTAGGCTGAAAAACATGATGTACAGCTACACCCAGGGTTCCCTGTATATTGGAATAACTGGACCCGGTTTCAGCAAAGCGGTACACACCTCCAACCGAGAAGTCAGGATACGACACACGATTAGATGCAGGAGCCTCGAAAGCAGATTGATAAATGTTCCCGTAACGGGCATGAAGCTGATCCGTGAAAACCAGTTCGTCCCAGTTAACGGATTTTTGGGCATATGAAACCATGAAACCCACCTGGGCCACCATATTATCATAAAGAGGGATGCGCGCAGCCGTTCCAACACCAACATTGTTGGATTTAATCATGCCGGTACCGGCCCTGTCGGAAGAAACCAATAATCCTATTCCTCCTGACCCGGGAATAGCCCGTTCTGCCATATCCAGCGAAAAATTGTAGGTTTTAAAATCGACAGGCAAACCGGTCCACTGATCGCGGTAATTGAACCGTGTTCGTATACCCTGGTTGAGACCGATATAGCCCGGATTGTAATAAATCGGGTTGTTGTAGAACTGCGAAAATATCGGGTCTTGTGCTTTGAGTTGGATAAAGCCTGCCGCAAAAATCACTATAAGGATTTCCCGAAAAAACCAACGATTTATAAAAGGATTGTTTTTCATCGTGTTATGCTTAGTTTGGTGCCAGTTTCCAGTTGAAAACACGTATGGGTGTGTTTTACAAATGGGTGATTAAGAATTCAGATTATTTTATTTTAACTATTTTTTAGCGTATTAAAGTTACTGTGCCTGCTTTGGTCTGAGGCATATTTTCATTATTACCGGTATTATGACCGTCCCAGACTTCTCCGTCGCGGAACTGTGCCGTGATCCTCCACAAGTATACATCTTGTTTCAGAACTTCCCCATGCAACTTGCCATCCCATGATTCGGCTGGCGATCCCCTGGCATCGAGCTTGCTTGAACTCCATAACGGGTTGCCCCATCGGTCGCAGATCTCAATAAAGTAGGTTTTCAGGTTAGTGCCTTTGGGTCTAAATACAGCTACTTCAGGATCTATATGCCCCGGGTTGAAAGCATTGGGAACAAACAATCCTTTGAACATCAGCAGGTATTCTATACTTATTGTGTCGGTACAGTTTTGGCCGTTATATGTAATGAGTTGAATTTTATAGCGACCTTCCTTATCATATTCGGTTACCGGGTTTTGTCCTGTAGAAGTTTTTCCATTACCGAAGTCCCACTCATAGTTTGTGCCGTTGAGAGTTCCGTTGTTCAGCATGATCTGGCCTTGCTTGTTTTCATAATCTTCAACAATGCTGAATGCTGCAACAGGACTCGAATTAATGGCTACTTGTTTCATTACACTAGTTGAACAGCCGTTACGGTCGGTAATCTTAAGTTTGGTATCATAAATACCGGCCTGGGCAAAACTGAATGCACAGTCACGATTGGTTGAAGCACCCAAAATATCTCCTTCGTTACCGAATAGCCAGTTCCATTTGATAATGGCTGCTGAGGCTGAGTCGGAATTGTCAGTGAATTGTACCGGCCTGGCTTCGCAACTACTATTCCATTTGAAGTCTGCTTCGGGATTTTCAAATACATATACAGTATTTATGGCAGTATCAGAACATCCTAATGTATTGGTTACAATGAGCTTAACATCATATTGTCCAAATGAGTTATACTGATAATCAGGGTTTTTTGCTGACGATATATCTGTTGCTGAAGATTGGTCACCAAAATTCCAGTTGTAGCTATCTATTGTAATATTGTTATTCTGACTTTGATTGTAAAAAGCTGTCGAGTTACCCAGACACACATCTTCCCATTTATAATCAGCCTTAGGGGCAGATTTTACAGTAACCTGGCTGCTTGCAGTATCGGTTGCCGATCCTCCTACCATTTGTACGGATACTACCATTTTCACTGTATAGTTTCCTGCAAGGGCATAAGTATGTTCAACATAAGGTTGTGGTGTTGTATAGGTAACTGAAGTATTGTCTCCGAAGAACCACTGCCAGCTTGCTATAGGCGCCTGGCTGCTGCTATTGTCAGTGAATCGCATACTGCGTTTAGGACATACTAGCGTATCCGAAACCGCTATATCAGCCGAGATACATGGGGTTCTGCGGATAGTTTTTGTGATGGTATCACTACACCCGGCAGCACTTTCAGTAATAAGTGTAGCTTCATAAATTCCTGGATTTGGATAAAAATAATCAAAATCCGGGTTTTCAGGAGCGTTAATAATTTTACTGTTTCCATCTCCGAAGAACCAAGACCATCGTGCGATAGCCACGTTTGCGGACCTGTCTTTAAAACTCACCAGGCTGTCGCAAGCGCCGCCTGTGTAGGAGAAATCGGCTTTAGGCAAGGCATCCACGGT
>JBBRCH010000111.1:0-11777 GCA_038204995.1 Bacteroidales bacterium
GAATGCCGCTGGGGCCAATTTCACTACTGAATCCCATCATTTTGGGATGGGTAAAATAATCCTTTGGTTCGAGCGTGTGATATGGCCCCCCGCCATGCAAGCCATCGCCATCCGACTGTTTCAAGTAGTAGCGGTTTCCGCGTGCATCATATTTTGGGAGAATATTTTCTGTAATAAGCGATTCGCGTGGATTCGGGCCTTCGTTGCCACCGCACCACATAATCAGCGAAGGATGGTTACGGTATTTTTTTACAATTCCGATGGTAATTTTTTCGAAAAGTGAAATCTCAGGCTGGAATCCGGGGGTATTTTTAAAAGTTCCCCAGAAATCGTTCAGAAAATCCTGCCAGAGCAGAACGCCATATTTATCGGCAGCATCATACAACGCTTTTGGAGCAACACCGGTTGGCCCCCAAACTCGGAGGATATTAAGGTTTGCATTGCGGGTAAGCAATATTTCTTCCTCGTACCGTTGTGCATTCCAGTTAAGCATCATATCAATCACCCAGTTGCCACCACGCATATATATTTTGCGGCCGTTGATTTTAAATTCGCGCTCTTTGGCACCTATATAAGTTTCAAGTTTTCGAATTCCGAAATTGGTTTCAGCTGAAGCTAATATTCCCTGCGCCGTTTCAGCAGTTAGTTTGAGTGAGTAAAGGTTTTGCTTTCCATAGCCCGCGGGCCACCAGAGTTTCGGATTCTTCAGGCTAAGTTTGGGAACATTGGTTTTATCAATAAATATTTCCCTGGTTTCATTGGCTTTCAGTGAAACCGTAAGCTGGAAATTGAATGTTTCGCTGCCAAAGGATATGGAGCCTTTTAAGGTAGTTTTCAGCTCGTTTTTTGAATGATTAACCAGAGTTGCACTTATAGTTACATCAGCCTTCGAGGTATCGGGCAAATTCAAATTGGAACTGGCATAAACATCCGTAATTTCAAGTACATTGGTTGCAGTAATAAAAACATCTTCAGTAATTCCCATATCCCGGTCGCGGATAGCGGGTTGCCAGTCCCAGCCCATCACATCCCACTTGGTATAATCGTGGGCAATCATGCCATCGGCCATATTGCAGCCCGGATCGGCAAAGGGAGTCAAAGGTTCCGGCGCTGGTTTGCCAGGATGGTTGGGGGGATAAATAGCCACTGCAATGGTATTGAGACCGCCTGGTTTAACAAATTGCGTAATATCAAACCTAAAAACACGCTCCATTCCTATCATTTGCGTGGTGTCAGCAATTTTCTTTCCATTGAGCCACACTTCTGCCTTGTAATTGATTTCACCAAAGTTGAGCCATATCATTTTGCCTTTAAAGCTGGCAGGGACTGTAAATTCATTCCGGTACCAGTAAGGGTTTTTCCAGGGATTGGTATTGGCAATATGGCTGAATTTAAGCAGATCGTAATCCGCATTGTATTCATCGCTGGCGTCGGGAATCAGCATATTGTTTTTCCCGAAATACGGGTTCGGATAAATGCCATTGCGAACCAGGGCTGTAAGAACCGTGGCCGGTAAGCTGGTTGTTGACCAGCCTTTTGTAATCGCGCCGGTTGTTGAGAGCTTACTTCCATCCTTCCCGGCCTGAACAGATGATTGCACCTTCCAGTTTTGACGTAAAAGCAATGCGCCTTGAGGAACTTCGGCCAGCGGAGCATCATCAATTGTTATTTTATTCTGATTGCTTTTTATCCTTTTTTCGCCGTTAACCGCTACCACATACCATCCGTGTGTGCCGAAGGAAAGAGGAAAGGGCACACAGGAATTCACCGAAGGATTGATTTTGTCCATAAGGATGCCATCAATCCAGAGCTCGTACTGATCGCAGGAAACAGGTGTCCAGCTTAAGGTGGGCATATTATTGGATGTAACGGCCGCATCTTTGGGTGCAATAAGTTTCAGCTGGGCATTAACTGTTATAAAAGAAAAAATGAAGAAAACTGAAAAAAGCTGATTCATTCTGAATAATCTGTTATTTGATTTCATAGTGTTATTTTACATTCTTTTTACCGAACCCACTCTTTTTCATATCTGTCTGAAGCAATGAGCCGTTCTCGAAGAACATTACGGGTTTATCATTGGATAAAGGTGTGATTGTGATTCCCGACAACTTTACCCCGATAAAATCTTCAATATGCAATGCGTATTTGAAGAATTCCTTGTCAGCATCTTTCCAGTCGATGGTAACATTATTTAAAGAAATATTTTTAACATCGGAAACCCCGAATGCCGACAGATCTGATTCAAAAAGCTGTTTATCTCCAAGTGCTCCTCTTAAATCGATGTTACCTCCGGCAACACTGTTCAACTTGCTACCGGTAATTTTAAGCTTAAGATTCTCAAAACTCACATCTTCTATCGGGGTTTCATTACAGCCATAAATGAGAATTCCATTTTCGCTGGTACAAGTGATATCGCGGAAGGTTAAACCCTTTATTCTGCCTGGCTTTACATCCTTTTCACCAGGCACAGTTGAAATATGAATCGGTTCCCCGTTGCCCCACCAGTCACCTGTATGCAACCTTGTTTCAATGGTAACTTGCGATATAGTAACATTTTCGACGGAGCCTTCACCACGGGTGAAAATGCCTATTCCCCGGTTCGAATTCGTAATATTTACATTGCTTATATGGATGTTGCGAACCGAATTCTGATCGATGAACCCGATGCGGATGCCGCTCGATCGTGATTGCAGGTTGCAGTTGGTTATGCAGATATTTTCGGAAGGATGGCGCAGATCGTTGTACCCCGGAAGTTCATAATGGTAAGCATACCCGACAACTACCAGCGCATCATCTCCAGCCCGTATGTCGCAGTCCGAAATGGTTACATTGCTGCATGAAGTCATGTCAATCCCATCGCTGTTAGGTGTCAGCAGGTTATTCCAGATTTTGATCCCGTTCACCGAAACACCGTCGCAATCAGCAAAATGCAAGGTCCAGAAAGGTGATTTTTCAATTTTCACATCTCGCACCATTACATTTTTACAACCTGAAAATATAATCATCTGGCGTGGACGTTCTTTTGGAACCACCGGGCCATCTCCTATGCCGGATGATTCCCTGAATTTCTCCTTTTGACGGGTAAATTTGGTGCCGCCCCATTCGATGGATTTCGCCTTGTCCCATTCGAAAAATGCTTCTTCATTTCCATTGATGGTACCCTGCCCTGTTATAGAAATATTTTCACCATTGCTGGCAAAAAGAACCCCGTAATGTGATATTTCAGAAGCATGCGGCGACTGGTATTTCTTATAGTCGGTCATATCTGGGCTGCCCTTAAGTTCAGCACCGTTTTCGAGGCAGAGATTTATGTTGGACCGGAGTTCCAGAGTACCCGTTAGGAATATTCCGGCAGGCACATAAACGGTTCCTCCGCCTGATCCGGCACAGGAGTCAATTGCTCCTTGTATGGTTTTTGTGTTGAGAACCACTCCATTACCAACTGCTCCAAAATTCCTAATATTGAAGGATTGGGGATGAATTTCAGATGCCAGGAGATAAAAAATGAGACAAAAGCAAATTTTCGTGAACACGGTTGTTAGATTTTAAATAGGCATCAAGTCGTGAATTATTATTCAACTCATTTCACTCAACAATTTGATCATATGCTTTTCATAAAACAAGTTTCAATGGATCAAGAATACAATTCACATGAGTGTCTTCTGAAACATGGTATTCCGGCAAACACTATTTTATTGTGAGAATGTTGGAATATTCAGTTGAACCTGCCACATTTACACCTTTCAACCGGTAGTAATATTTTTTGCTGGTTATTTTTGTTTCATCATAATACAACGTAAGAGCTTCGGATGCTTCAGTTGATGGTTCAAAGGATTTAACATCGGCAATTACCGAATCCTCAAGTCCAACAGCCAGCACTTTCCAAGGGCCGGAAGGGTTGTCAGCACGTTCGATTGTATAACTGGCAGCACCTGTTGATCCGCGCCAGGTAAATCCTTCTCCCTTTTGCATCAGGATGGGAGCCGGTGAAGGCGGATTAACGGGTTCGGGTGCCATTCCTCTTATTAGATATGCTTCGGTGCATAAAAGATCGAGCAGGCGGGTTTCTTCATAAACAAATCCGGCGGCAAAGCCAGGATAATGGAATGAATTGACTGATGTACCTCCTTCGTTGTGATAATACCAGCCTCCATCGCGGCGGTGCGAACGTATGCTCCACATCAATCCTCCTACAATATTTTCCTCGCGTATGGTTTTCATCAGATCGCGGAGGTTTTCGGTACTTCCAAGCCCGAATTCATCAACCATAAGCGGCTTTTTGCCCTTGCACTCATCGCGCGAAGCTTTTGCAATAGGTGAAAGCACCCAAGGGCGACCACCCATGCGATTCCAGTATTCGTAAAGGTGATCGCTGATTACATCAATGTTCGGATCAGCAATCAGAGCAGCGCGGTCGGCACCTCCGGCTTCCATAACCAGGTGATTAGGATCAACTTTTTTGATATAAGCAGCCATTTCGAGGCTCCAGGCAAGGATTTTCGGGCTCCATTCATCGTACTTAAGTCCGCGGTCGCCTGGATAGCTGCCGAATTCATTGCCCAGCTGCCAACAAAGTATGGCCGGGTCATTTTTGTAAACAATTCCGTTAACTGTGTTCTTACGGTTCAGTATAAAATCGAGAAAATGCCTGTAGTCGGCTTTTACATCCTCATCAGTCCAGAATGAACCTTTTGGTTTGCCCGAAAGCGTTGAAAATTCGTCAACACCACGAATACCTCCGAAGGATTGTGATGCGATAAATGGGATAATCAGCCTCACATTGTATTCGTGACTCAGAGCAATTATACGGTCGAGGCATTGAAAAGCTTCCTCGTTGTAAGTTCTTTTTGCTGTTATGTAAACAGGCATTCCTTTATCGTCGGGAGAAAATACCGAAAGCGAAAAAGTGCGGGTTGCGAGTCCTCCAAGGCGCTGTATTCCTCCTAATAAATCCCGTATTTCAAATTCGTCAGGGAAGCGGTTTGCCCGGTCTTCGCGTATCTGCGATTCATTTTGCTGAATGTTGGGAGCAGCCAATCCCATGAACCGGAATACCTTATCGCCATCCATAAGTTGGTCGCCTTTTCGGGTGATGATATTTTTATAATCTGATTTTACTTGTTTAGTCTGCCCAAATGTAATTGCACAGGAAATGCAAAATAGAAAGCACAGGGTTAAAGTTAAAATGCTTGTTCTATGGTTTCTCATAGTTTTTGAAATAGAATGTTTTGAAAATAGAAAGTAGAACTCGTTAAAAGAAGCTGTTATAATGCAAATGCTATTTTACAACAAACCTTAGCGATGCTGACTTTCCTGAATCGTTCACAACCTGCATCATGTAAATACCTTGAGGATATTGATTCACTGCTAATGAACAAGTGGTTCCTGCAATGATATTTCCTGTTTTCTTCATTTTTCCTGTAATATCGAATATGCTGAAATTAATATTCTCGGTATCGCTCTGAACATAGAGCAAATCATTAACAGGATTGGGAAATATTTTTACTCCTTTCAGCTGATTAACAGGCTGTTCAAATAGGCCAAGTGCACCATTAATGCTCATAGCTGAATCGTAAATAGCAGGTAAATCCTCAATAAAAATAGTCCATGGATCATTGTAAAAGTCCAGGAAATCAGGAACAGAAGCATGACCCGGATAAGGAGCATAATGATGGGTGGTGGTGGCATTGCGCCAAACGGCCTGGTAAGCTATACGGCTTGCAACCGGATCGTTTTTAATTGGGGTGAGCATAAACTGTGTAAACCATTTGGGATTGGTAACACCTTCGAGGCCGGTTTCGGTTAATGCAGGGATTTTATTACGCTGTTCAGCCATATCAACTAATAACCTGAGTTGACTTAAAAGGGTTTGTATTCCTGAAGCATTCGAAACATCACCATAATCGTCGAAGCCGAAAATATCAATGTAAGCATCGCCCGGATAACGCTGCAGGTAGTTGGTTGTGGTATAAAAGCGATCGGGTGAAAACGCAAAGATCACATTATTAACCTTTCTATCATTAACCAGGTAATTCACTGTAAACTGCCACAGTTGCTTATATTCATCAACAGTGCAGTGCGGATCGCCCCACCAGAACCAGTTGCCGTTATGTTCGTGCCAGGGGCGGAAAATTAACGGGATGGATTCGCCTTTTTCGCCTTTCAGATTGCGCAGAAATAGCGCGATGTTATCAAGCTGGGCTTTGAAGGCAGCATGATTTACTCCCCCCGGAAGTATTGATTTCACTACGTTTGAGTCAGGATAAGGATTATTTACCCAGTAAAAATCACCTCCGTAGAGGTTATCCATATGCCATTCGAGCGAAATAATTCCCCCTTTTTTGTAGATGTATTGAAACCTTTGTTTGGTATCGTCCCACGACTGACCTTTTGCCACATCTTTAATAGAATATGAACACACAGCAGGAAGCGAGCCGCATACATCTTCCACATCCGAACGGAAATTGTTTCCTGACCAGCCAACGCCATAACCAGTAGCATCCTGCATACCAAAAAGTGTATTATATTTTGCAATCTGGCGTAGATTAAAGTACATGTTTTGTGTTTCGAAAGAAGCATTGCTGCAGGCAAGGCTCAGATCGGCAAGTTTGGCCGATCGTATCCTGGCGGCTTCCATTAAGGCATTTGCATCATTCATATCTATAACGGCCTGGTCAATCTGCTCCTGTGTGGATTGCTGATTATTGAGAACAAGCTGTGCCTGGCTTATGGCTGCGCTGAATACGGATTTAGTTCCGCCTGGAAAATTTCCTTCCAATGAGCCTTCAACAGCATTTTGTAAGAATATTCCTGCACTGACAATTGCACCGGCAAGCAAACTGTTTGAAGTTGTGTTAATCAAAACCTCGTCAATATATATAATCCCGGTTTTAAAAGTTGTGCTTCCACCGTCGATATATATATAGATAGTCTCAAGAACCTTCTGGTTGGTACTGGCGACTGAAAATGTATAGTTCTGATATTCAGAAGTAACAGGTATATCTTTTGCAAGCCAGTCGCTGGTACCTCCTGCATAGGAGGGTTTTACAGCTATCTGTGCAGCCACATCTGATTTCAGTTTGAGAGTTATCTGATATTGAAACAGAACAGGCTGGCTAATAAAGGTATAGTTAAACTGATCCCATTCCCAACTGCTGGCATTGCGATCGTAGTTCACTTTTAAGGCCTGGTTTTCAGCCGAAAGGGTAAATGTAGATCCCTGTACCTGCCATTGAGAGCTAACAAGATTATTGTTAAAATCGTCAACTACAATTGTAGATGCTCCTGCTGATATTGCTATAAAAAGCAATAAAGCTGGAAGGCTTATCTTATGAAGGAAGCATAGTTTCATTTCAGGGGTTATATAGGGATTTAAGGAATAAAAGGGAAGCGAAGTTGCTTCCCTCTTATCATATTCTCAATATTTGCACTAAGAAGCCTTAACCTTAAAGCATATGTTCATTCTGGCTGTTATCTTAGATTTCGAAGGTTATTCCGGTATAAGATTCGGGTCAAGAGGTACAGTGGTAAAAATAAAGTAATCCATGTGCAGCTGGGCATTCACGCCACTCGCAATATTTCCACCACGAGCATATACACTTAGGTTGAATGGTTGAGATAAATCAATTTCACCTATTGATCCTCCCCAGTTATCCCAGCTTGAAATATCAAATTTCATGGATCTCCACTCCCAATTTCCGTTTGTGGGTTTAAACTTGTAATTATCTCCGTAAGCAGGGTCAAGTTTCTGATTGGCAGCTTTATTTCCGTTTTGTTCTACCTGAATTCCGGCATATCCTTCTGTACTCCCAGTGTTTACCAAGAAGTTGATGTAAGTGCCATTGGAATAAGCCATTGGATCGAGGGTTAAATTACCGACAGCCATGATATTTCCAAGCCATGCCCAGGGATCACTACCAACCGTATATAAGTATGAAACATATTTTGGCCCCTGACTGTATCCTGAAAGTCCTGTACCACCATTGAAAGTGATTGGTAAATCGCCACCAGCAGGTTCTTCTGCATCCCAAATTAGAGCAGGTGTTAAAGGACCATCGGTAATCATAACCTGGTCGAGGGCAATTTCGAAAGGATCGGTATCGCCAACATTTCCTCCTCTAAACCACATATCGATCTTGTCCACTTTCCCCTTAATATCTGCCCAACCCATTGCTTCCAGATCGTATGAACGCCATTCCCAGCCTTCTGTTGTAATCATATAGTTATCGCTGTACTGTCCAGCTTGTCCTGTAAAATGTTTGTCGGACTCAGTTCCTCCAATGGTGATTGCCGGATTTGCATAGCCCTTTTTGCCATTTGTATTTACCAGGAAAGTAATGTATGGCTTATTATAAGCTGACAGATCAAATCCTGCACCACCATTATTGTTAGTCACCCGGATATAGCAACCATTCCATCCATTTCCGGCAGGAGATGTTACCTTATACGCTTTACCAAAGAAACCATCAACTAATTCAGCAGTAAAAGGACTTCCTCCCCAGCCTTCAGTTGTTGCAGGTGTAGTTTCGAAATCCCACAGCATGATGGTTTTTTGGGGAATATAGGTATTTACCGGAACAACAACAGGTATAGCTGCAGAAGTCTGCTTTTCACCTGCTTTGGGAGTTACTTCAATAGTAGCTGTTTCACCAAGTTCTATTCCGGCAGTGGCATAACTTGCCTGTGTTGCAGTTGCCGAGCCTACTAAAGATGATACTTTCCCATTCACTTTCACTTCTTTAATGAGGTCCATATTCTGACCCTTAACGATGAAGGCTTTCCCTCTTTGAATTTCTGTCGGCCAGGATTCAACAATAGCAGGATAGAACTGCGGTTTTAAAATTTGTGAAGTTACAAATTGACGTTTATACTTGTTCATAATTGTAATAGGGCCTGCGTCAACTATACGCGGAACTTCAACCCTCATTGAATCAGGATACTGACTTACAATTGTAAAAGTATTTGCACCAATTGCAACAGAACTAACAGTATTTAAATTAGTTCCCAGGAGTACAATCTGATCTCCCACAAAAGGAGCTTCGTCGGAAATAGTAGTAACTGTTGCGGCAGGGAGATTAACATCATAGCCATCAGAAAAAGGAACTTCTTTCTTACAGCTTGACACCACTATCGCTAGTACCGCAAATAAGGCTATTCGAATTATATTTTTGTTCATACAATGTTGTTTTTTAAATGATTAATATCCGGGATTTTGTTCCAGGCCCCAGGCCTGAACCTCTGTTTGAGGGATTGGCATCAAAGGTACTTTGTGTCCATCAGGTCCATCAATTGACTTAGCTGTTCCATTAGCTTTCAGGCCGGGGAACTGTTTGTAAGGTCTGTCGCCCAAACCGTAGGACAGGCCAGGTGCACGTTTTTGATTTTTCTCAACATCCATAACATCAAAGTAACGGCCTGTTCGCACCAGATCATAAAAACGGAAAGCTTCCATGGCCAGTTCGAGACGACGCTCTTTCCAGATATCCTGTAAAAGCTGATCGCCTGATGAAGTAATATCGGGTAGGTTAACGGTAGCTGGTGCAGCGCTGTAATCCATTTTGCCTTCGGCATAACCCATGCAGTAGGTACTATTCCTGGCACGTAAGCGTATACTGTTTACATCGGCCTGGGCTTCACCGGTTTTGCTGACATGATAGGCAGCTTCGGCATGCATCAAGATAACATCGGCGTAACGGATAATTTTTATATTCCGGTCGCAGGCTTTTGCCAGGGCAGGTTTAACCGGGAGAGCGGCTTTCCTGTTCAGCCAGTCCGATCCTTGCTCATTGCGTTCGTATTTCTTTTTTTCACCATAAAGGATACCGTTATTGAATTTTTCGCCATAAACAACACATGATAAACGGGGGTCGTTAGTAACTTCTTCGTTATAAGCCGAAACCAAATCGGGGGTTGGGTTATTGAAGCCCCATCCGGAATCATCTTTACGGTTTCCCTGGAAATTGTAACAGTTGTTTCCAATTGAACCCGGCGCCAGGTCGGTTGAACCTACACCAAACTGAACTTCAAAAACTGACTCTTCGTTGTTCTTGTTTTCTGTTTCCCATAATTTAGCATAATTTGGCATTAAGCTGTATTCGCCTGATTTAATTACGGCATCGGTAAGGTCGTAAACCTGCTGCCAGGTAATGGTACTGGCTATATCGGTACCAATCTGATACATGTAAATCCTGGCAAGGAGCGAACGGGCTGCACCTTTCGTAACGCGACCGGTTTCTGCCACTGGAATTTCACTTTTTTCGGGAAGCAATTCTATAGCTTTCTCAAGATCCTTAGCAATTTGAGTATAACAATCATTGAGAGTAGCGCGCTTTACAGCGCCAAAATCAGATGGATTAACAGAAGTGGTAAATAAAGGGACACCACCAAAAATCCGGACCAGATACCAGTTGAAATAAGCTCTCATAAAGGATGCTTCACCAATAAGGCGGTCGCGTGTAGCGGCATCCCAGGTTACATTGGGCAAATTGTCGAGAGCGTAGTTCGCACGTGAAATTCCCCAGTATCCGTGTATCCAGTAGTCACTGGAAAAACCAATTTGAGGTGTCATGGTATATTCAACCATTTCCCACATTGTACCATAGTCGCCGTCGTTACTTCCTTTCTCGGCATCATCAGAGCGAATATCACCCATGAAGAATTCGTGGTGGTGACTCATCCACTGTCCATCGGGGCCGGCACCTTCGTCAAGCTGAAGCATGTCGTATATTCCGATGATGGCACGTGTTCCGTTTTCTTTTGTATCAAAGAAATTAGCACTGTTTTCAGCTCCCTGTGGCTTTACATCCAGGAACTTGTTACATCCGAATAGCAATGTAACCAGCGCAGTTGTCATTAAGAGGTATGTTATCTTTTTCATGATATGTTCTGGGTTTTATAGGGTTAAATTAAGGCCGACTGAATAGGTGCGCGGTTGCGGATAATTTACCATATCAACACCATAGTAGAATGGATTTCCATACAATCCGAAAAGTTCAGGATCTAAGCCGCTATACTTGGTGAAGGTGAACAAATTATCGAATGAGGTATAAATGCGGAGATTTTTAATATGCATTTTTGTAGCTAGTGCCGATGGAATACTGTATCCAATCTGAAAGTTCTTTACTCTTAAATAGGAGCCGTTTTCAACATAACGATCTGAGAAATTCTCGACGTTTTTATTCAGATCGGCTGCATCAAGGCGTGGAACATCTGAAGTTGGATTTGTGGCTGACCAATGGTTCAGAGCCATATCCTGGCTGATGTTAGTTTCGAACATTTTTGAGTTGTATAAGTTCTGGTACATGGAGTTTACAATTTCGTTTCCATACGAACCGTTAAGGAATAAAACCATGTCAAATCCTTTATAGCTCATATTCAGATTGAAACCTCCGGTCATTTTCGGACTGGCACTTCCAAGGTAGGTCATATCGAGTTCGGTAATTGCCCCGTCATCATTCAAATCCTGGAATATAACGTCACCAAGGCCTGCATCTGGCTGAATAGCTTTGCCATCTTTTTTATACGCATCAAGCTGATCCTGTGTTTTGAAAAGTCCGGATGTTTTGTATCCGTAGAAGTAAGCAATTTCTCTCCCTACTTCAGTTTTTGTTGTATTGCCTATACGGCCTGCACTTCCTCCACGGATAGGATCGCCACCGGCTAAACTGGTAACCTCATTTTTAATGAATGTTAGGTTAAACCCGACATCGTACCTGAAATCACCTTTGGTCTGTGTATAATTCAGCGAAAACTCAATTCCTTTGTTTTGCATGGTACCT
>JBBRCH010000112.1:0-11372 GCA_038204995.1 Bacteroidales bacterium
GGTACCTGCTTTTTGTTGTTGACCGAATTGCATTTTTAATTGTCTATACCACCAATACGGCTCACTTATCCGTTTCGGAAGTATTCAGCACATTTGCTTACGGGTTTAGGCTCGATAGTGCAATTGCCACCTATATTGCGCTCCTACCATCATTGCTACTAACGATTACTGCTTTTTTCAAAAACAAATTCATAAAATACTTTTACCATATCTACACCGCTATAGCTTTATTTTTCTGTACAACTATACTTATTGGAGATCTTTTCATGTATAAATACTGGGGATTCAGAATAGATGCCACTCCCCTTTTCTACATGACAAATCTGAAAGCTATGACCGCAAGCGTCAGCATTCTCACCGTGATTTTAGGAGTACTTGCAGTATTTATGCTTACCGGGTTTATGCTTTTCATTTATTACAAAATATTCAACACACTGCTGGATTCGTTGCAAAAAAGCAACAAAGCAATTTATGTACTGTTGCCCCTTCTTCTGTTGTTATTTGTAGTTATGCGTGGAGGAATGGGTATTGGAAGCCTTTCAACAAGTTCAGCCTATTTCTCCAAAAATCAATATGCCAACCACGCGGCAATAAATCCGGTCTGGAATGTTGGTTTTTCCATTTCCGAATCAAATGACCTGCAGCGAAAATATATGTATTACAGCGAAGCTGAAATGCAAAAGTTACTTGTCCCTCTTGAGCAAGGAAACGGAACTGAGCTTATGCTGCTAAAGAACAACCGGCCAAATATTATTCTCTTTATAACCGAAAGTCTGACAGCAAAAGCGCTTGAAGCTACAGGCGGAAGGCACGGTGTACTTCCCGAGTTGAATAAACTTGTTAAAGAAGGAGTGCTTTTTGACCAGGTTTATGCCGCATCCGACCGCACGGATAAAGGAATTGCTGCTGTTTTAGCAGGATATCCTTCACTTCCGGGATCCAGCCCGTTGAAATACCAGAAACTTACCCAAAAACTTGCTTTTATACCTAACAAGCTGAACGGTGCGGGATACCGGAGTGAATTTTATTACGGTGGCACCTTGCAATTTGCCAATTACCTTTCGTTTCTGGTACAGGCCGGTTTTGACAAAATGGTTTCGGATAAAGACTTTCCGGCTGCTGACCTGAAATCGAAATGGGGTGCTTTTGATCATGTGGTTTTTAACCGTTGCCTGGCTGATACACCCGATTCCGATAGCCTGTTTTTTAAAACCGTGCTTACACTTACCAGCCATGAGCCTTTCGAAACGCCGGTTACCCCGGTTTTCAGCGGTAACGATGAAGAAACCAAGTACCTGAATTCGTTGCATTATACCGATGCTTCATTCGGGGATTTTATCAGAGTTGCCAAAACAAGGAAATGGTGGGCTAATACACTTGTAATAATAATAGCAGATCACGGAAGCAGAATGCCTGGTAATTCAGAACTCTGGGAAAAATCAAAATACCACATTCCAATGATCTGGCTGGGCGGAGCATTAAGAGTTCACGATACCATAATCAGTAACCTGGCTTCACAGACCGATCTGGCAGCAACCATACTCTCACAACTTCAAATATATACTGAGGATTTTAAATTCAGCAAAAATATCCTGAACAATAAGTACATTCCGTATGCATTTTTCACCTATTCAAATGGGTTTGGATATATGAATCCACAACATTTGTTAATATATAATACGGTTACCAACACCTATTCAGGATCGCTTTTGAGTCCGGATAGTCTGCTGGAAAAACAAGGAAGAGCCTATCTTCAATCAATATACCTGGATCTGTTCAGAAAAACCCAGTAATGAGCCAAAAAAAACTGCGGATTACTTCGGTTTGACGCTTAGAGATGTGGCTTTATTTGTTGGGCATGTGCAGTAGTAGGTAAAGTCATATTGCTGAGCGCCAGTTAGCACCATGCTTTCATTGTTATTTTCTAAATAAATAACCTACTGTCCAACCAAAATATGGTCGAAATGTAAATTTAGTTTGATCTGGAATTACTTCACTTTCGGGTCCTGAAATGTATTCTTCCTGATAAAATTGAAGATATCCACCTGCACCAATATACCACTCGGTAGTGAAGTGTTTTAGAAAAATTAATTGTCGGCCAAATACAATTCCTAACTCAGGTCCATTCCGACTAAGATTAACTTTGCGAGGTTCTGAATGTATTCCTTTCTGGATTTCAGCTTCCTTAATTACTGTCTTATTATATCGAAGTATTCCTGACGTAAACCATGAATTAGGGATTTTATTTTCTCTTGTTAGATAATATTTGGTTGAAAGCCCAATTGTGAATCCATTGCTTGTGCTAAATTTCGGAACCACAGGTCCTTCACCACCTCCCATATACCAATCTCCGTTTCTTAATGATAGAAGTAATTCAACTGAGTATCTTTCAGTTAAAAGTTTCTCAATAATCAGATTTGGGTTTTGATAAAAAGCATCCTGAACAACCATCGTTTTAAGGATAAATCCTTTTGAAGTCTGTCCCTGAAGAAAAAATGGGAATAAAATAAAGAAAATAAATAGCCTTTCCATATAGTTTGATATAGCCTGGAGTTATGTTTGATTTTGCTTTTTAAAAATCTTGGTGCTAATATTAGAATCACATTAATTTCTGGGAACCCGAATGTAACAGTTCCAGGTCCCGGCAAACATACCAGAAGGTTCAACTCTATTTTGCTGCATGCTTAGTCAGTGATCTTCCATATTTTTCATATTCAATCCTGGCGATGGAGGCTGGTTCGTTGTTGTCGTCCCCCGCCTGGGAAATTTTGGTAAAAATTTCCGGAAATTTTTCCTGGGTAAATGCCATATAGCGTTCGACCGTATTTATAATCATGCCGTCTTTCCTGGTGTTATTCCGCCGGAGGTTGGCAGTTAGAATATGGGTTACACCTGCCGTTTGTAGCTGGTCGAGTAAGGAATCAGGATAATACAATTTAACTACACTATTCTTCTTAATCATTAATTTAAAGTCACTTACTGATGAAACAGAATTCAAACCCGCTGATTTTATCTCTTCGCTGAAAGAAATTCTGGCGCTGTCGTTCAGTTTATCCGCAAAGTACACGGCACTGTCCACAAAAATCATGGCCAACATATTTTCCTTCAACATCTTATAAAGTGTCGGGGTAAGCTGTTTGCCATTGAAATCCAAGTAGTTGAACACTTTATAGCCTGCTTCGTCCTTTCTCCAGTTTGAAAGGAAAATATCCGTACTATAATTCGGCAACTGCATGATTCCATAAAAGTTACGGCCCTTTCCATAAACGAAGGAAATAGAAGGTTTTCGGCAGGCGATAATTGCGTCTTCCGGAAGATTTTCGGCGGCCCATTCACTTGCTTTCAGGTAATTTTTCCAATCGGGGGTTAGCCCGCCATACCGGCCGCTTATTGCCTGGTTTTCTTTGGCTGAACTTACAGTAACGGCAAGGCTTTGAAAGAAAATCAACAAGGCCAGAACAGGAACAACAAACTGGAGAAACTTGTAGTTCTTTAGCTTTGAAATATAGTAGATAAGCGAAAACAGGATTAAAAGCAGAAACGGGACTGCAGGAATGACCAGTCGGCTCTGATCCCATTTGACCTGCAAAATCACAAAGGATACCAGCAAAAAGGCTCCTGAAATCAATCCTGTAAAAAACAGGTATTTATTCTTTTTATACGTAATAACCAGGGAGCCTATGGCCATGATATAAATCACTATGGAAGCAAGGGAACTGACGGTCATTATCGGCACAGATTTTCTCAATCCGATAATTGTAAGAAAATGCTTTGAGAGGTAAAGTTTTGAATTTTCAATAAGCCTGGTAACATATCCTGCAAGATCTTCTTTTCCAGCCTGCGGATTGTAATAATCCTTATTTGACAAACTTGAACCCTGGGATGAAAACTGTAAGCCGCCATCGCCCCACAACATGTATTTTATAGTTTGAAAAACCAGCATAACCAGAATAAAAGCCAAAACCGAATAAATCAGATTTTTCCATTGTCTTTGTAAGGTAAAATATCCAAAAACTGCGATAACGGCAGAATATCCGGCATTTTTTGTAAGTACAAGAGCCAGTAAACTCAAAGCCAGCAGGATATGGCGTTTTATGTCTTCTTTTTGTGTTAAGGGATGATCTATATCAATGAAGCCCCTGAAGAAAACCAGTACCAATACCATCTGAACCAGGATATAAAAAGCTTCATTATAAGTCTGGCTGGCATAATACAGAATGAAGGAGTTAATACTTAATGTCAATAGCGTAATAACCAGCAACGTAGAAGGGATTCGGGTTCGGAATGAAATATAAAATAAATAAACAAAACCAAGAATTGAGAGCAGCGATAAGACTTTCAGAGGTACCAGGCTAATACCGAAGATTGCTACAAAAATCGAAAGTACCATCGGGTATAAAGGCCCCTGGAAAGAAGGATATTTAAAAGAATGTATAAAATCGGAAGCACGAATGATATAAAAAGAATCATCCCCGGAAAGACTGACCCGTGAATCGAAAAGGAACAGGCTGAAAAGGAAAGTTATACCTAAAATTACCCAGATCAGCCAGCCAAGACGCTTATCCAGGAAATCATCCATAATACCAAGCAAATCATTTGAATTTGTCTGTGAAACCGTTTTTTTTACTGCTGGTGAATTAGCTTTAACATGCTTTGTATTTTCGGTTTTTCTGGCCATAATAAAAGTCCCGGATAATTACTTAAAACGAATACAAATATCATTATTATTCCTGAATTTTAAATCGAAATGCATTTAATTCGATGAATTAGCAAAGATCAGGTTTTTTTTAAGTATTCATGCACATACAATTTTAACGAATGATCGTCTTTTTTCCATTCATTCTAAAAATTATAAGAAGATATGGACCAGCGAACAATCGCAACCGACGAGGGTAAATATGCAAATAGTTTTTGTAGTTTTGTCCGCGTATTGCGATCAGGATTTAATTTATTATGAAGAAGGAAGATATCAGGAACTTTTATTCATCGACTGCAACTTCGCGTGGTAAATGGTCGCGTATGAACCGCTTTTATCACAAATCGCTTGAGAAATATATTTCATCCATAATTCCGGATGGAAAACGTGTGCTCGAAATAGGCTGCGGCAATGGGGATCTTCTTCATTCCACGCATCCATCCTATGGCGTGGGAATTGATTTTGCTCCTGAATATATTGAAAGAGCCCGTGAATTGTATCCTGAACTTGTGTTTAAAGTAGATGATGCTGAAGAACTGCAACTGAACGAAATTTTTGATTATATTATACTTTCTGATTTAACAAGTTGTTTATGGGATGTTCAGACAGCCTTCCACAACATTAAGTATTTGTGCCACAGGCAGACACGGATCGTGATATCCCAATATAACTTTCTTTGGGAGCCGGTATTACGGGCAGGTGAATTTTTCGGGCTTAAGCTTAAGCAACCGGCTCAGAACTGGTTTTCGAACAGTGATACCTGTAATCTTCTTGAACTCGAAGGTTACCAGATTATCCGTATCGAACGCAAACTCCTGTTTCCTAAATATATCCCGGTCCTGAACCTGTTTTTCAATAAATTACTTGCCAATTTACCCTTATTTAACCGTCTTGACCTTGTTAACCTTATCATTGCCAGGCCCTTACTTAGTGATGATCAGCAGTACAGTGTTTCAATCGTTGTTCCGGCCCGTAATGAAAAGGGCAATATTGAAAATGCGGTTAAAAGGACGCCTGTTTTTGGAACCTGCCAGGAATTTATATTTATCGAAGGCCATTCGACCGACGATACCTGGGAAGAGATGCTAAGAATAAAAGAAGCCTATCCTCAGAAAGACATTAAAGTTCTCAGGCAGAGCGGAAAAGGAAAAGGAAATGCTGTGCGTGAAGCTTTTGAGACTGCCTCCGGTGAAATCCTTATGATTCTTGATGCCGACCTTACCATGCCTCCCGAAGAATTGCCAAAATTTTACGACGCTCTGCGGTATAATAAAGGCGAATTTATTAACGGCAGCCGGCTGGTTTATCCTATGGATAAAAATGCCATGCGTTTTCTGAACCTGCTGGGTAACAAATTTTTCGGGATGTTTTTCACTTACTTATTGGGACAAAGGCTGAAAGATACACTTTGCGGTACAAAAGTGCTTTATAAAAAAGATTATGAGCAGATTACCCGCAACCGTCATTACTTTGGCGACTTCGATCCATTTGGCGATTTCGACCTGATTTTTGGCGCTGCCAAGCTTAACCTCAAAATTACAGAGATTATCATCCGCTATCGCGACCGGGAATACGGAAGTACTCAGATCAATCGTTTCAGCCATGGTTGGCTGCTTATTAAAATGAGCGCTTTTGCTGCAAGGAAAATTAAATTCAGATAGTCTGGCCTGCCTCCCAAAAAACTCGTGCAGTATTAAAAAGTAATATAGTCCACGAATTGAAGCAGCACTAAGAGCAGCCAACTCACAGATAATAAATGTTGGCTGCAAGCATCACAAAGCAGTGCTAGCCATGAGTGTAAACAGTTATATAAACTTAATAATATTTTGAAATGAAACATATAGTTTTGACTTTAATAATAACTTCTTTGTCTTGTGTGAATTTAATTGCACAATCGGGAAATATGATGTATCGCTATTTTTTCAAGGTTGACAGTACCTATGTATTGGTGGATGATAGCAAAGATAATTGGTTCACATTAGAATTTAAAGCAGATACGCTTTATCAAAATGAAGACAATATGATTATTTACGACAATAAGAAACTATTGCAAATCAATGTGATCCCATTTTCTGAAATTTTACCTAATCAAAAGAGTTCTATTACTATACCTAAAGCACTGCAAGCATATAAAAAATGGGAATTAGATTATCAAAGAAAGGTGTTAAAAACCAAACTGAAAAGCGGACAAGAATTTTACTACCGCGATAATAAACCATTTTTAATATGGTGGCACAAAAATCCTCCGGAAGCAAAAAAAAATACATCAGAGTACAATGAAAAAGAGTATGATATTGAAACAGGTACTCTTGTTGAGGTTAAAACATTTAATGTGACTTATATGTTATGCCTGAATTTTTCAATATATGGTGACAAAAATGTGGCACTTACTATCCCTGTATTCGAAGATGAGAATTTAAAAGAAGAGGTTGAAAAATTGAAAGAAGTTGCCAATTCTTTAAGAGTTTATGGTGGGAATATTGATATGGACGTATTGGTGGATCTAAAGAAGTTAAAAGAGAAATATATTTTACGGGATAGTTTAAATTTTTTAGAATGGGAAGTTCCTGATTGGCTAAATGTTATAAAACCAAAGTATGATAATATGTTTTGCGCATCCTTTCCTGAAAAATACGAAGTAGTTAATGCTATGATAATAAGATGGGAATACAAATCCGACTCTTTGACTTTTAATGGTTTTGTAAATCGCAGTAAATCACCTCACAAAGACAGAACCAATTATAGATTGATTGAAGAAAACGATTCTACATTAAAATATTTTTACACTTCCGATAATAATTGGTTTTATCAACAAAATGTCTATTTGAAAGGAGATAACATATATTGTTTCATTAATTTTACGGCAACAAAAAATACCTACGATTACAACATTGATAGATTTGAAGAAATACTTAAAAAGATAAAACTAAAATAAAAATGCAGGCAGCCAATAAGCGGTATAGCCAACAAGGGTTTACCTTCGGTGAACTTCCTTAGGTCGGTTCAGTGGTATGCGAAGGTTATAGCCCGCTTTGATTTTTTGTATAACTTGATTGGAAATCACCCGCAATCCCTTACCGGCCACATTGCCGAACGATGACGTAGTGAATAGTATTAAAAGTATTCGGAATAGTCCGGGTTCGTTTTTTTGATTTCCTTCAAAATATAATTCTTTAACCATTTTACATTTGAACCTAATCCATTATGCATTTACCGTGCATAGATTTAAAGGTTTCGAATGAATTTCGATAAAAAAAACTTTTGGTCTGAAGTAGGAAGGCAGGAAGTTATTACTATATTTATTTATACAGACTTCGGACCTCGGACTTCGGACTTCAGACTTCGGACTTCGGTCTTCGGACTTCGGACTTCGGACCTCGGACCTCGGACTTCAGACTTCGGACTTCGGACTTCGGACTTCGGACTTCGGACTCCTGTCTTCAAATATTATAAAATTATAGAAACCAACGTATCTGCAATAAAATTGCAGGGTTTTAACCCTTAACCAGGAAATAAATAACCCCGAAAAGATGAATATCCGGGGTTATTGGATTTATATATTACTGAATACCAGTTGATTATTTTTGAGGCTAATAACAATCTTTTTATCTTTTTTAATTTCATCAGCAAGTATCATTTTCGATAATTTGTTGAGAATCTCACGTTGCAATACCCTTTTTAGCGGACGTGCGCCATACAAGGGGTCGAAACCTTCAGCTGCCAGATGTTTAATCGCCTCGTCAGTTACTTCAAGATGGATATCATTGGCATGAAGCATTTCTTCAATTCTTTTCAATTGAAGACGGACAATTTCACCGATTTCTTTTTCAGTAAGCGGAGTGAACATGATTACCTCATCTATCCGGTTTAAGAACTCCGGACTGATAGTCTTTTTCAGCAGATCGAAAACTTCCTCACGGGTTTGATCCAGCACTTTTTCGCGATTCTGACTGTTGATTGATTTCAGATTATCCTGAATCAGCATGGAACCAATATTGGAAGTCATGATGATAATCGTATTCCTGAAATCGGCTGTTCGTCCTTTATTATCAGTCAGACGTCCTTCATCAAGCACCTGCAGTAAAATATTAAAAACATCAGGATGTGCCTTTTCCATTTCATCAAAAAGAACAACGGAATAGGGTTTCCGACGGACCTTCTCGGTCAGCTGACCTCCTTCATCATATCCCACATATCCCGGAGGCGCTCCAACCAGCCTGGAAACTGAGTGTCTCTCCTGGTATTCGCTCATATCAATACGTACCAGGGCATTTTCATCGTTAAACATATATTCGGCAAGAGCCTTGGCAAGTTCTGTTTTTCCTACACCGGTAGTTCCCAGGAAGATAAAAGAACCCATAGGCCGTTTTGCATCCTGCAAACCTGCACGGCTACGGCGTATTGCATCCGCTATAGCCTGAATGGCTTCTTCCTGCCCGATCACACGTTTGTGAAGTTCGTCCTCGAGATGCAGCAGTTTATCGCGTTCACTCTGCAGCATACGCGAAACCGGAATTCCTGTCCAGCGGGCAACTACTTCGGCAATCTCTTCCGAACCAATTTCTTCTTTCACCAAAGCTGAATTGACCTGTAACAGGTTGAGTTCTTTTTTGAGCTGCTCAAGTTTTGCAGCAGCTTCCTGTGTTTTGCCATAACGCAACTCGGCCACCAGCCCGTAATTCCCCTCGCGCTCAGCCTGTTCAGCTTCGAACTTATAGGTTTCAATATTTTGTTTTTGTTGTTGAATTCCATTCACAAGATTCCGTTCAGCCTCCCATTTTGATTTCAACGCTTTACGTACTTCGTCGAGGTTAGCAATTTCTTCGGTAAGTTGTTTAAGTTTCGGTTCATTTTTTTCACGCTTAATCGCTTCGCGTTCAATTTCAAGCTGGCGGATCCGTCTTTCCTTTTCATCCAGTTCTTCAGGAACCGAGTTAATTTCGAGCCTGAGTTTGGCCGCAGCTTCATCAATAAGGTCAATAGCCTTGTCAGGTAAAAACCTGTCGGTGATATACCGTTGCGAAAGTTCAACCGCTGTTATAATAGCTTCATCTTTAATCCGAACCTGGTGATGGGTTTCGTAGCGCTCCTTTAAACCACGCAGAATCGAAATGGCATCGAGCGTATCAGGTTCATCCACCATAACTACCTGGAAACGACGTTCGAGGGCTTTATCTTTCTCAAAATATTTCTGATATTCACTTAAGGTTGTAGCGCCAATAGCGCGTAGTTCACCGCGACTGAGCGCCGGCTTAAGGATATTTGCAGCATCCATAGCTCCTTCCGAAGCACCGGCGCCTACAAGGGTATGTATTTCATCAATAAAAAGAACCACATCTCCATCCGAAGCCATTACTTCTTTAACCACACTTTTGAGCCTTTCCTCAAATTCGCCTTTATATTTTGCGCCGGCAATGAGTGAACCCATATCGAGCGAGAAAATAAGTTTATTTTTCAGATTCTCGGGCACATCGCCACTGATAATACGGTGTGCAATACCTTCGGCAATGGCAGTTTTTCCCACTCCGGGTTCGCCGATCAGGATAGGATTGTTTTTGGTTCGCCGGGTTAAAATAGTCAAAACACGCCTTATCTCCTCATCACGTCCAATTACCGGGTCAAGCTTGCCTTTCCGGGCCAGGTCATTCAGATTACGTGCATATTTATTAAGAGCATTGTAAGTATCTTCAGCAGTAGCACTTGTGGCAGATGATCCTTTTCTTAACTCAACTATCGCTGCTTTCATATCCTTTTCATTTGCCCCAAGCCGTTTCATCAGTCTCGAAACACTATCGTTCATCATCAGAATACCAAGTACAATCAGTTCAATGGTAATAAATTCATCACCAAAATCTTTCATCACCGATTCAGCTTTGTGTAAAGCTTTTGACGTATCATTCGAGAGGAATTGATCGCCTCCCTGAACTTTAGGATAGGATCCGATAACAACATCAATTTCTTTTTCCAGCTCTTCAAAATTTATTCCCTGCTTGTTAGTAAGAAAACGTAACACATTATCGTCAACTGACATAATCGCTTTGATTATATGTGCATTTTCGATGGCCTGGTTCTGATTTACCGAAGCAATTTGCTGAGCCTGCTGAACGGCTTCCTGCGCTTTTATGGTATAATTATTGAAATTCATTTTCTATAAGATTACTTTACTTCCAGAGTTATCAAAAAATACGCCACGTGGAAAATTCAAGTATCAGGTGCCATTTTGTCAATATCATTTCAGGCTTATATGTCAATATGGCATATATATCTATTGATTACGATTCGGGCATTTTCAAAGCTATATAAATGAGTTAAACCCATATTCAGCAATAGTAAAAATGCTGAATCGACAAAGAACTTGTAATCAATGAATTATTATTCCTTGAAACAATTTCTATGTCGGGGTTAGCCCAACTAAATCATATAGTTCGGATTTTCAATCCTCATAATGATTAATTTGGGTTAAACAAGAGCATATAGCATAAACAACAAAAAAAGCTGCCCGATTGAGCAGCTTTTCTGAAAACAAGTCTACGAGACTAATTAGTGTCTGTCCATAAACTCCCATATTTTTATTAACAACCTCTTGATTTTTACCGCAAAGGGAGATGTTTCACGATAAAAATCGGTCTCAACTTTCAAACAGCACACATAGCTGTTAATATCTGACATATTTTTG
>JBBRCH010000113.1:0-11151 GCA_038204995.1 Bacteroidales bacterium
AAGCCTAGACTTTTTGGTTCTTTTGTGGCATGACAAAAGAACAAGAATAATAAAGATGCATATGAAAATTCGGGGTTAACAAGTAAATTGAATTAATACCTGAGGTTATATCTCATAGCACCTCAAAGTAAGAATTAGCCATGATTTGCTTCCCGATTTTATCGGGAGGGGTAAACCCAACTAATAAAATGCCGATGTAACAGTCGTTTAGTCCAAAGCATTTGGACTATTACGAATGTACAATCGGTATAACGCAAATAGTTCGACTTTGTCTCCTATTGCTTAATTTGGGTTAAAAATGACTGTTTGAATACAGATATGTTGCGAATCAACTACAGGTAATATATATCTTGGAGAAGCTACAAATTGAGTTTGCAGAATTAAGGCAATACAGGTATTTCTTCAGAGCCGTTTTAGAATACAGTATCCATGTCTGAACTGACTTTCTTCTTGTTAAAAAAAAAGACCGCCTCTGATTAACAGAAGCGGTCTTCACTAAATTATAAACTTGTATTAAAATCTAAATCCAAGTGAAAGTCCGAATCCTGTATTTTTAACAGATGTTTTATCATTTGAATTACCTTTATTTTCAGGATTAATTTTAATCATACCCAATTGAGTGTCGAACTGGAAAAATATCCCGTTTGACATTTCATACCCGGCAAAAATATTTCCACCCATATCCAGGGTTTTAAAGGTTGCGTGAGACTCATCATCAGCTTCATCGATGGTGCCTTTAAATACAATTTTATTGTCGATGGTAACGGAACCGCCTTCGGTTAAATACTTGCCTCCTATAGCATAGCCAACATATGGCCCGAATCCTAGCATCACAAAACCATTACCCAGCGCACCTTTGTAAACTAAGTTCAAAGGCAATTCAATGTATGAGAGTTTTGTTGTACGTGTGATTTCGTTGCCTAAAATTGTATAGGTTTTTTTAGCGCCTTTTGTGCTAAATTGCAAACCGGGCTGGAAATAAAACTCTGGAGCAATAGGTATCTGGATATTTAATCCGGCATGATAACCCAGGATCATATCATTTGTAAGTTTATCGCCACCGGCATCTTTCCCTGTCAAATTCTGGAAATTTACTCCACCCAGCACACCAACGGACAGTTTACCTGTACTTTGAGCCATTGTTATGGAACCGGTAAGCAAAAGCATCATTAATAAAGCAAAAAATCTTGTTTTCATAGTAAGTAATTTTAGATTAATGGATTAGAATTATTTGGCTGCTTCTTTTTCGGCGTCAGCCTTCATTTTTTCATTTGCAGTGATCAGGAACTCAACCCTGCGGTTTTGTGAGCGGCCACTTTCGTTGTCGTTGCTGTATTTTGGCACAGTTTCGCCAAATCCTCTGATGGATATGCGGCTGGTTGCTATACCACTGCTACGGATATAATTTGAAGCTGCGGCAGCACGCTCAACAGATAAGTTCATGTTATACGCTTCGCTTCCTTTACTGTCGGTATGGCCCTGCACTTCAATATCCGTATCCGGATAGGTATTCAAAACTACAACCAGTTTATTCAGGTTTGCTTTGGCTTCAGCTGAAATACTTGATTTATCAAATCCAAAAAGAACGGCACTGCTGAATTCCACAACGATACCTTCTCCTACGCGTTCAACTTTTGCATCAGGAACGTTTTTCTTGATTTCTTCTGCCTGCTTGTCCATCTGGTGGCCAATTACAGCACCGGTAGCCCCTCCGACAGTAGCTCCGATAATGGCACCTAAGGCTGTGTTTCCTGTAGCTTTTCCTATCACTGCGCCCATGGCACCTCCGGCTACAACTCCTACAGCTCCGCCTTTCTGCGTTTTGTTTAAAGATGAACAGCCTGAAAACATCAGGGCAGCACTCAAAACCATGATTAAACTTAATCGAACTTTTTTCATAATCATTGATGTATTTAGTTAATTAAACATTTTGTAAATGATACTTTCCTTCGGTGTTTGTGAATCAATTAAATTTCAGGAATTAAATTCTAATGTCATTTTGATGACTTTAAAGTATTTTTATTCGCCTGTAACTCTCATGAAATCGTTAATTTATACTCTTGTATATGCAGGCTGGTTATCAGTTTGCAAAATTGACCACTTATATACTGTTATATGTTACACAATTTTGTTTTCTTTTTACATTATTCACACATAATCTATCTGAATCAGGAATTTATCTTATAAAGTGGATCTACTCAAATAACTCTTCCATGTAGTGAATGTATTTATATCGAATATCAGTTTATTTTGATTGTGTGAACGAGGTAAAAGATTTATATCCGTGAGACTTTAGTTTTTAGAAACAAAACTATTAAGTCGAACTGATCCCGGGCGATCGCGATGGTTACCAGCACGAGGGACCTCATGGGTAATATTGGTAGCTCCTTGGACCGGATTTGACCCTTATTCTGCTCAGATACCTCGTCAGCTTGCTGCGAGGAGCTTTATTATGTGACATTTTTAGAAGGAAAATCCCTCAAATTGTATAAGACTATTTGTTTATTAAGCTAAAGAATATTTATCATGACAGCAACTGAATTTTAGTACAAACTAACCAACCGCCAGGAACCATTAAAAAGGTTTGCATTCAGTTAAACAGCTAATGAAGAAATAGCTGAATCACTTTGCATGAATATCGGAACCTTAATCAGCAGAATTTTCGTATCCGGAAGGAAAACAAATAAACTATTGAATGAATTAAAAGAAATATCTTTTTTAGTATTTGCACATTATTGATATTATTTTCCGGAAGAACAGATGCTTATTTATTCAATAAAAAACATATTATTATTCTCATTTTGGCACCGTTCAACAAAAATCTTTTTCATCCTGATGTTTTGTGAATGTGTGAATCATGCAACTATTCCCCAAAGTTGTGTAACACATACAGCAGCAGGCCAATTTACTTTTGCTGTAGATTTAATATACTGGGTTTTACCCCCGGCAATCACGGATTTTTCTGATCCGTCCTTTTAATAAAGGAATTAATTTAAATCGCTATGAAAGCAAGTACGAAATTTTTAACCCTATTACTGGTGATTGTTTTATCATCCATACTGATGTCGAACAAGGCTTCAGCACAACAATACGATATCAGTTACCAGGTTTTCTACGACCAGTTAAGTCCTTATGGCCAGTGGATGGAGAATCCGGCTTACGGCTATGTATGGATTCCGGATGCAGGCTCCAACTTCGTTCCATATTCAACAGCAGGTCATTGGATAATGACTGAATATGGCTGGACCTGGGTATCGGATTATGATTGGGGATGGGCGCCTTTTCACTATGGCCGTTGGGATTATGATGATTATATGGGTTGGTTCTGGGTACCGGATACTGAATGGGGACCTTCATGGGTAGTCTGGAGAAGGGCCGAAGGATATTATGGCTGGGCTCCAATGCAGCCAGGCATCAGCATCGATGTATATTCCGAAAGAAATTATAACATGCAAAATGAACACTGGATGTTTGTCCGTGACAGGGATTTTCAAAGATCCAACCTCAATCATTACTATGCTGACAGAAGTGTTAGTCAAAGGATAATTGTAAATTCAACAGTAATCAATAACACCTATATTGATAACAGCCGGCATACAACCTATATGTCAGGGCCTAGCAGTAACGATGTTCAAAGAAATACAGGCAGAAGAGTTAGTCGTGTCGCTATACAGGAATACAATAAACCGGGACAGAGGTTAAATAAGGGACAATTGCAGATATACAGGCCTCAGGTTGTAAAAAACTCTGAAAACGGGCGCAGACCTGCTCCATCCAGAATAGTTGATAAAAAGGATGTAAAACAGCACCCGGGAAGAAATTCAAGCACACAACAACGGAGTACAGTTCCATCAAGAGATAATAGCAACAGAATACAGGAGCAACAGGGGAAACAGAGAATGCAACAACAGCATCAAAAGCAAAAACAGAAAATAGACCAGAAACAGCCACAGCAAAAACAGCAGAATCAGCGGAAGCAACAGCCGGTTCAACAAAAGCAACAGCAGAATCAACAGAAGCAACAACCCAATTCTGTAAACCCACGGGGAAACAAAACCAGTACTCAGCCGGCACAGCATAATAAAATAAAAGAAGCGCCTGGAACCAGGGAAAAGAAACAAACAAAGAATGATAAAAGTAGAAAGCCGCCAAGAGAAATCGTAAACTAAAGAATGCATTAAAAAGATTGAAGGCTATCATTATTTCTTAGTCAACATTGAAGAACCTGGCGGTAAAGTGAATGAAACAAATCACCTGATATTCTGTAAGATAGTTAAGTAAAAAAGCTTGATTTCTGCGAATATCCGCCTTTACGTTAATACATTTCAGGCCATTCCGTCGCATAAGATTTATAAATCCGGAACAATTAAGGGTTTTAAAACAAATATTCAATTAGTATGAATAACAAAAAACTTCATGTTAAAGATAATTCGAAATCTGCCAATATAATCACATATGGCAAAAACAGCAACTTGAAACCTGCTGTTTTTGCAGGCGAAAAAAATATCGGTTCGGGCATTTTTAATGAAAAACTATTATCGTTGCGTTTAAACGAATTGGAAAATGTCAATTCTCAACTGAAGATACTTTTAGAGGAACGAACAGCCAAGTTAGCCGAAGTTGTTGCTACCAACGCTAAATTCCTTTCTATTCTGGCCCATGATTTACGGAGTCCCTTCCAGTCGATTGTTGTCGCCCTGGATTTAATACAGGATTCCTATTATGACAAGGATGAAATTGAAATTGAACCGTATATTCAAATGGCTACCAATTCGGCTAACACTACATTACGGCTTCTGGAAAACCTTTTATCGTGGACTTCTTTACAAAACACAGAGAAAAATTTCAATCCGGTAAAAGTTGATTTATACCAGGTAATTTTAGCCGAAATCGAAAATTCCAATCCTGCAGCCACACAAAAACTAATAACACTGAATCATTCTGTTTCACCTGGTTTATCTGTTTCGGCCGATCTTCAAATGGTTAAAACAATATTTCGGAATCTGATCAACAATGCAATCAAATACTCTTTCATTGGTGGTGAAATTATTGTCAGCGCATCAGCAGACAAAAAATTTGCTCAAATAACAGTTCAGGACAACGGAATAGGAATCTCTCATAATGCTCAAAAAGAACTATTTAAGAAGAATGAGGTACATTCAACCAGGGGCACTAATAATGAGAATGGTACCGGGTTAGGATTAATTTTGTGTAACGATTTTGTTAATAAGCATGGAGGGAAAATTCTGATAGAAAGTGAAACAGGAAAAGGAAGTAAGTTCAAATTTACATTGCCCCTTTATATTAATTAAGCAGGAGTACTCGAATTTTTGTGAAGGTGTGAATAGTATAACTCTTTCCCTTAATTGTGTAAAGCTTTACTGAGAGGAAGCAATCACCTTTGTATGACAATAATAATATCATATTCACTTAAACAAAAAAAGATGAAATTATTTCAGATTAAAAACAGAAAACTTGTCATACTCAAAAAAGTGATGTATGCGGTAACTTTCAGCTTAATGGTTTTTCTTACTCCCTCTTGTAATAAAAATAGTAATGACAAAGCACATCTTACAATAAGGATGACTGATGCTCCTGCAAATTATGATGCCGTTTTGGTAGATGTACAAAGCGTGGAAGTAATGGGTGAAGGAGGAAACCTTGTAATGTTAAATACAAATGCAGGTATTTATAATCTGCTTGATTTTACGAACGGGATGGATACGCTGATCGCCTCAGGTGATTTGGACGCAGGAACAATATCACAGATTCGTTTGATATTGGGAACTGAAAATTCAGTACTGGTTGACGGCGTAGTCCATCATCTTAGCACACCAAGTGCAGAGCAATCGGGATTAAAACTGCAGATTCACCAAAAATTCGAGCCAGGTGTTGCATATTACATACTGCTTGATTTTGATGCAAGTCAATCTATCGTTTTACAAGGTAACGGCGAATATAAGCTGAAACCGGTTATCAGAACCATTAATGCTGCGATATGCGGCTCCATTAAAGGCAGTATTTCACCAATTAGTCTGGGTACAACGGTTACGGCTACATCCGATGGCGAGGTTTACTCTACAGTAGCCAATCTAAACGGTTATTTTATGATTGCCGGACTTCCTGCGGGAACTTATGATATTACAGTTACTCCTGCCCTTCCGTTTCAACCAGTTACCATCACAGGTAAAACAGTTGTTATCGGTGCATCTACAGACCTGGGAATCATAGTATTTTAACTTTTATCAAAAAAACAAGTAAGAGACTGTCCTGAAAGGCAGTCTCTTTTTACATTTTAATACCTTGAATAAATACAGGTTATAGAAACAATAAATGTGTGAATCATATAACACTTTTCTATAAATGTGTAAAACAGTTCAAATTACAGATGCTTACTTTCGTTGTCCTAAAATACATTGAAGAATTATAAGTAGGAAGTAAGGGAAAGTTTAGCCTTAATGTAAAAACCATATTAAATGAAAAAGATAAAATTGAGTAAAGTTCTGATTGCACTGGATTATGATCCAACTGCACAAAAAGTGGCAGAAGTAGGTTTTTCAATGGCCAACGCTATGAAAGCGGAAGTAACCTTGCTGCATATAATATCCGATCCGGTCTATTATTCATCAACAGCTTACTCCCCTATCATGGGTCTGTCGAGCGAAGTGGTAACATTCCCGGTGCAATTGGATAATATTGAAGGATTGAAAGAGGTTTCTCTGCATTTCCTCGAAAAATTTAAGCATCACCTTGGAGATGATGCCATTAAGATTATGGTTGAAGAAGGTGATTTGGCTTCGGTAATATTAATGACTGCAAAAAGCATTCATGCTGATGTTATCGTCATGGGCTCACACAGCAAGAAATGGCTGGAGAATATAGTAATGGGAAGTGTAACTGCAGATGTGTTACGGCAGACAACTATTCCACTTTTCGTTATCCCTACAAAGAAACACGAATAATTTACAATCTGGCTCAAAACCTGGCAGGCTTAGATATGCTCATCCTTTTATACTGTTAAAATAATTAAAAATTATGAATAAAAATAAAGAAAACAGGAAATTGCCGGTAACTCAGACCGGCAAGTTCACGAAACCAAACTTGGATGGCTATCCCGCTTCTCCGGCAGGTGAAGATATCTATAATAATCAAAAGGAAGAAAAGGATATAGATCCGGAAGATATTTCAAAGTCGAAAAATTTAAATCAAACTAATGAGTCAGATCCAAACCACGAACAGAGTTTTATGGACGATCGGGCCGGAAGCGACCTGGATGTTCCGGGTTCGGAATTAGATGATAAAATGGAGGAAATCGGGAGTGAGGATGAAGAGAATAACTATTACAGTTTAGGTGGTGATGCTCATAATGATCTGGAGGAAAATCACGGAGAATAGCTGAATCAAGTTTAAAAATTTTAAAACGATGAAGAGCGGTAAAAAAACAACGATACTTATTGCCATGGATTATAATGCAACCGCACAAAAAGTGGCAGATTCGGGATATGCCCTGGCCAAAACTATGAAAGCTGAAGTTATACTGCTTCATGTAATGTCCGATCCGCGGTTCTATGCTTCAGTAGAAAACTCGCCTATAACCGGAATGACGGATTCCCTGGGAGTGGATCCATTGCAATTTGATGCGGATCATAAGTTGAAAGAAGTATCTCAGTATTTTCTGGACACAATAAAACTGCACCTGGGAGATAAAACTATTCAAACAGTGCTGGATGAAGGCGATTTTGCTGATACTATTCTTAGGAAAGCAAAAAGCCTGGATGCTGACATTTTGGTTTTGGGCTCACATAGCCACGGGTGGCTTGAAAATATAGTTTTGGGCAGTGTTACTGAAAAAGTTATGCATCTTACTTCTATTCCGCTTTTCATTGTCCCAATAAAAGAATTCGATTAACACAAATGGTTGTGTTTTAGAAGATTGTGGGTTATTAATTTTTAAGTCCATAGTGCTCAGTGCTCAGGAATGACTGCATAATAAAATTGATTTGAAAAACATATTTAATGCCAAATCCAGATTGCAAACCGCCTGTCAATGCACTATGCACCATTTTATTTGAATTGCCATTTTGTAATTTCTGACCTACATTGTTCTAAAACAGAACCATGCCAATCAATGAAAAATGTGGTTTTCTAAATCAATAGACGAAGTTCTTGCCGAAATTAATGTCGATCCATCGAAGGGGCTATCTGATGATGATGCAAAAATACGCCTGGAAAAATATGGATCCAATAAACTGCTGGCGAAAAAGAAAAAAAGTATTTTCCGGATGTTTATTGCTCAACTGCAGGATTGGCTTATCTATATCCTTTTTGCCGCAGTAATCATAACCCTGTTTTTAGGTCAGTATACTGATTCAGTAATTATTATACTTGTCATTACAATAAATGCCGTTTTGGGTGTAGTTCAGCAGGTAAAAGCCGGCAAAGCAATTGAAGCGCTTCAGAAAATGGCAATCCCCGGGGCACTGGTCCGCAGGGGTGGAATAGTTAGAGAAATTACTTCCGCGAAAGTAGTGCCCGGTGATATTTTGATCCTCGATGCCGGACGTTTCATTGCTGCTGATATCAGGTTGATAGAATCGGCAAATCTGCAGATTGAGGAATCGGCCCTCACAGGCGAATCAGTTCCTTCTTTAAAAGATGCTTCACTTATTCACGATGATCCCAAAACTCCCTTGGGCGACCGGGCCAATTCTGCTTTTATGTCAACCATGGTTACTAATGGCAGAGGAATCGGAGTTGTTGTTGAAACAGGAATGAATACCGAAATAGGGAAAATCGCCGGCATTATCAATACTGAAGTAAAGGCTCAAACCCCGCTCGAAATCCGCCTGGATAAATTGGGGAAAACATTGGGAACTATTGCTATTGGAATCTGTGTTGTTATATTCATCATTGCATTGTTGCAGGGCAGGGTACTGGAAGAAATGTTCCTGATGTCTGTTTCGCTGGCTGTTGCTGCTATTCCCGAGGGCCTGGCAGCTATAGTCGCGGTGGTCCTTTCCATTGGTGTAACAGGCATGTCAAAGAAAAACGCAATCATAAAGAAATTACCGGCCGTCGAAACCTTAGGATCCGTTAATATAATTTGTTCCGACAAAACAGGTACTCTTACCCAGAACAAAATGACTGTTACTATCTGTTTCAGCCTCGAAGGTGAAATTCCGATTGTTCGGAATCAAAAAAACATTTCCACAGATGATGTAAAACTGCTTGCCAAAGCTATGTTGCTTTGTTCTGATGCAACATTCGAAAAAGGTTATGGAACCGGCGATCCGACTGAGATTGCATTGTTGTTGTTAGCGGATGACCTTGGAATTAACAGGGGAGATATAATTTCACAAAATAAACGTGTGGATGAGTATTCTTTTGATTCAGACCGGAAATTAATGTCAACACTCTGCCACGAAAACCAGAAATATACGGTTTACACAAAAGGTGCGCTGATCAGCCTCCTGAAAATATGCACGTATGTTCTGGAAAATGGACAAAAAGTAACTATAAAGGATTCACACCGGGAAAAATACCTCTCAGCTGCTGCGAATATGGCTGACAACGCACTCCGTACACTTGCTGTGGCTTACAAGCCTGTTGATTCAGCAATTGATGCATGTGAAATGGAAAAGGACCTGATCTTTATCGGGCTTGTTGGCATGATAGATCCTCCAAGAGCCGAAGTGAGTGAGGCAATACAAAAAGCCAGCTTAGCAGGAATTACAACAATCATGATTACAGGCGACCACCGAAACACAGCCTTTGCTATCGCTCATGAACTGGGAATTGCTGAAACTCTGGATCAGGCAATCACAGGTCAAGAAATTGAAGACTTTTCAGATAAGGAATTTGCCGTTGGTATTGGCAAGTATCGTGTATTTGCCAGGGTATCGCCCGAACATAAAGTAAAAATCGTGCATGCGCTGAAGTCGAACGGAAATATTGTTTGCATGACCGGCGACGGAGTAAACGATGCGCCTTCGTTAAATGCTGCGGATATAGGGGTAGCAATGGGAATTACAGGAACTGATGTTGCCAAAGGTGCTGCCGATATGATTCTGACAGACGATAACTTTGCAACTATTGTTTCGGCTGTTGAGCAAGGCCGTAACATTTACAATAACATTAAAAAGACAGTTGTCTTTCTTTTAACCTGTAACCTGGGGGAAGTCATTGCCGTGTCGGCTACACTTCTCATCGGATGGGAAGCTCCGCTTATTGCGACTCAGTTATTGTGGATAAATCTGATCACAGATTCATTTCCTGCCATTGCTTTAGGCATGGATCCCGGAAGCCCGGATGTAATGGATGAAAAACCAAGAGATGCAAAAGAGAGTTTCCTTGCCGGCAGAACGGGAATTCATGTTCTGACCGGAGGCGTTTTAATAGGTGCATTAACCATTTTCGCTTTCTGGTATGGATATTATGAAAATGGATTTAGCCCGTTTAACCATTCAGCTCCTCAAAGTACAGTAGAATATGCTCGTACGCTGGCATTCATGGTGCTGGTTATATGTCAGTTATTCTATTCATTAGCTGTCCGTAACAGCTCGAAATCTATTTTTAGGATCGGAATATTCTCCAATAAATATCTTTCGGGAGCCATTATACTGGGTATACTTCTCCAATTACTGGTAATTGGTATTCCTGTAATGCAACATGCATTCCACTTGCAAATGCTTGATCCGCGGGGCTGGCTGATTGCCTTTTCACTCGGACTGGTTCCTTTGGCTTTAAATGAGTTTGTTAAAATATTTATTCGCGTGCACTTAAAAAAGGACATGGTACGAAAAGGTTTGAATGTGTGAATAATATAACTCTTTTCATAAATAGTGTAACCCTGTAGAGCTGTATTCGACTCACCTTTGTATAATGATATATGTTTCGCATACTTCAATAATAATATAAAATACTATTAAAATGCAAAAGGAGAAATTTGAAAAGCTGGCATCCGAAAACAACATAGCTTGTGTTACCATTTCGATGAACACACACCGTACGCATCCTGAAAATATACAGGATACTATTGCCCTTAAAAAGTTGTGTCAGGAAGCCGAAGAAAGACTGATTTCAGAATTTGGCAAACGGCCGATTCTTCCGTTGCTTGAAAAACTCGAACAGATTCCATCAAAAATTGACATC
>JBBRCH010000114.1:0-11094 GCA_038204995.1 Bacteroidales bacterium
GGATTGAACAAATATGCTGCTTCACAGCGGCGCTCACTTCTGCATGGCTTGAAATGCCCTACGCTCATAAAACCTTCCTTGAACTACTACTGAAATTCTATAAGGACGGTCCTTCATAAGAAAGTTTTTCTGAATCCGACAATTATTTGGGGAAGTTATTTTGAAAGTTTCCCTAAGCATGAAAGTAACAATAATTTCAATGATGCTATCATTTGCAATGATCTGTTAAAGATGCTATACAAGTAAAAAGGGCATTTCTTTGTAAATCGTAAATCCTTGTCCGACATCCATCAATAATCAACTTATTGATTTACGAACAAGGATCAACGATACCTGATATAAGAAGAAACCAGATGAATTATGTAGTAATTAGAACGGAAGATCATCCTCAACAGGTTCAGCATTAAAAGATGCCGGCGGATCATTTGGTATTTGCGGTGAGGAGGTCTGAACCGGAGAAACGGCACCTTGTTTTTCAACACGCCAGGCTTTGGCTTCGGTAAACCACCGGGTATTATATTCGCGACTTTCAATATCAAAAAATACTTTTACCATTTCACCTGCAGCCAGACCAGCCTGATCAATCTTATCACCCCACAGGGAAAAACATATTTTTTTCGGGAACTGTCCGTCGGCTATTTCAATAATAAATTCCTGCTTGCGCCATTCGCCGTTACGGCCTTGTCCGGTTACCAGTGGTAACAACTGAGCTACTTTTCCAATGATTTCCATATCTATATAATTCTGATTTTGATTATGCGAAATTAGGATAAAAAATCTGATTTAACCGGTGATGTTTATAAATATTTAAAGAACAAACAGGCTTTTGATATTTGTTATATTGATTTATTTTTCCGGCAGGATCTGAAATTTCAGTTAGCGCTGTTGCAACGAGCAAACCCGGCTGTTCATGCTGGGAAACATTCCTGGTTCCAGGATAGGACCAAAATCCCACAAAGAAATATTTTTCTTTTTGAATACACCGTAACCCGTAAACAGACAGGAAGCATTTGTCGCGAACGCAGCTTTCACCTGCTATGGCATGGATTGATTATGTTAAACAAGTCTATGAATTATGAAAGATGAAAGATGAAAGATAAAAGGTGTTCAGATGCATCAACCAATACTGACATAATTACTGTAATTTTGTAAAATCGTTTTGAGGCATGCAGGCTGAAGCCTGGCGATAAACAAATATTAATATTTAAAATCAGAAAAGCGTGTTAAAAACAATCAGTTGGTTTACATACCTATGGTGGAGTATGCTGATACCAAGGTTTCAACTGATGAAACTTAACCGGCAGGGTAAAATAGCCGAAAGAGATGCCTGTGCGCATGCCATAGCGCGGAAATGGGCGCAGTCAGGCCTCTCAATGAATGGTTCTTCCATCCATGTTACCGGCATAGAAAATATACCTGAAACAGGCGGCGTTCTTTTTGTGGCCAACCACCAGAGCAATTTCGATATCCCTATCCTTGTCGGGCATGTTCCCCGCGATAAAGGCTTCATCGCCAAAGCGGAGTTGTTAAAAGTACCTTCATTCAGCCGCTGGATGAAATATATCGGCTGCATTTTTATCGACAGGAATGATCCGCGCCAATCGCTGACAGCCATTAATGAAGCTGCTGAAAGACTGAAGGAAGGACATTCACTGGTTATATTTCCCGAAGGAACCCGAAGTGCAGATGGTAAAGTCGGGCAGTTTAGGGCAGGAGGCCTCAAGTTAGCGATGAAAGCAAAAGTACCCATTGTACCGGTAACCATTAACGGATCAAAAAATATTATGCCAAAAGGCACTTCGCTGATCAAGTCGGCCAGTGTTAAAGTTGTTGTTTCACCTCCGTTGTTACTTGATGAATTTAAAGAACTGGACTCGAACCAGATCTCCGAAAAGGTCAGAACTATAATTATTTCTCATCTTTAACAGATAATCGCATAATTCATCACAACAAGGTATAAGAAAAGTAAATTTGAACTTTTATTAATTAAATCTGATGGACAACACTCTCCTGTTAATAGTTGATGTACAAAATGCAATTGCAGATCAGAAACCCTATTTGTTTTCAGAAGTACTGTCAAACATACAAACCTTGCTGGCAAAATTCAGGCAATTAAAGATGCCCCTCATTTTCATTCAGCACGACGATGGTGTCGGAACCGAATTGGAAGCAAATACATATGGCTGGCAAATTGTTAAGGAAATTGCCCCGTTACCGGGCGAAAGAATTATTCCGAAACGATTCAACAGCGCTTTCAGACAAACCACTCTTGAGAAAGAATTGAATGACAAGAGTATAAAATCTCTGATTATTGTTGGCCTGCAGACGGAGTTCTGCATTGATACCACCATCAGGGTAGCGTTTGAAAAAGGATATGAAGTTATAATCCCTGAAAAAACAAATACCACTGTCGACGGTAAATTCCTGAAAGCAAAAGATATCTATGAGCATCATCATAACCTCTTCAACAACCGTTTTGGCCGGGTGGTAAAAATGGATGAAATACTTGAACAGATTAGTAATAGAAGAAGTCACAGTTAGAACTGAAGAAGGATTTTTCAGTCTTTTTGGCTTCCTGAATAAAAAAACCCTTACAAGCTTGGTATCTTGTCAGGGTTTTCTGTTTGATTCCGTAATAGATTTAAAAGATCAATTGTTAATGGCCGTATAGTCAGTATATCCTTTTTCATCAGCCGAATAAAACATATCCATTTTCAAATCCTCTGTTAAAGGCTGATTGTTTGTTAACCTTCTAACCAGATCGGGATTATTGATAAATGGCCGCCCGAAAGCCACCAGGTTTCCTGATCCGCTTTCGATATCGGATTCCGCCCTTTCTTTATCGTATCCGCCTGAAAGGATAATGGTATTTTTAAAATTGTGACGGATGGCTTTCTTCATTTCTGCTGGTACTGCCGGTGCTCCCATTGCTGAATGATCAACCAGGTGAATATAAGCAATCCCGATACTGTTCAGCTGATCCGAAAGATACTTATAGGTTGCATCAATTTCGGGATAGATCGGCATATCGCTGGCAACTCCATAAGGTGATAACCTGATGCCTGTTTTGGAAGTGCCAATCGCTTCGGCAACGGCACGAACCACTTCAAGCACAAAACGGCATCGGTTTTCGATGCTTCCGCCATAGTTATCGGTACGGATATTACTTACCGGCGAGAGAAACTGCTCAAGCAGGTATCCGTTTGCCCCATGTAGTTCAACGCCGTCAAAACCAGCTTCAAGAGCATTTACAGCGGCTTGTACAAATTCTGCTTTTGTATTCACCAGATCCTCAACGGTCATTGCTTTAGGTTCAGGAAAATCCTGCATCATCTGGCTGTCAGTCCACATTTGCCCGGCTGCTTTTACAGCGGAAGGAGCAAGTATTTGTGAACCCTCAGGCATATTAAGCGGGTGGCTGATCCTGCCGGTATGCATAAGCTGAACAAATATTCCGGCACCACCTGCATGTACCGCGGTGGTTACTTTCTTCCAGCCTTCGACCTGCTGCTGGCTGAATATACCGGGTATGCGGGCATATCCCAATCCATTGGGCGAAGGCGAAGTGCCTTCGGTAATAATCAGTCCTGCACCCGAACGCTGTTTGTAGTATTCAGCCATCAGCTGGTTAGGTATATTCCCTATGGCCCTGCAGCGGGTCATAGGTGCCATAACAATCCTGTTTTTCAATTCCGTCGCTCCTGCTTTATAGGGAGCGAATAATTTGTAATCATTCATAAATTCAATTCGTTTATTTTAGATGACATGTTAAACAACAGCGGGATGAAAATGTTTAGCAAAGGGAATATTGGTTGAAATTACGCTGTTACCTTTTTGTTGGCAGGGCTTTTGTGCCAGGGGTTGGACGGGATATTATAACGGTATAGGTGATTGTAAGGATTATCAGCCTCTGGCTGAGGAGAACGCTTTGTTACTCCCTTTGGTCGTGAGATCGCTTCGCTAAGTTCGCTAAGTTGCAAATCTGCGCCAGCGAGTGAAGCGAATCAGATTTAAAATACAATATATATTACTATCGGCTACTTTCATAAGTATATTTTAAAGGACAATCCGCATGCTTCAGCAATAGTGGCAATTCCTTAATGAAATTAAAATAATTTAAATATTTCTTCCTTTTTGTCAGGTTTACGAAAAACTGCGACTATATGTTTGTAAATCAATTTTTCTAACTCTAAAAATTAAATAACATGAAAAAATTATTTTTTGTAATCGCGATCATCGCGGGTCTTTCGTTTGCAGCAAATGCTCAAAAGTCAACAAAAACGGAGAAGATGAAAACTCAAACCGTTGATCTGAAAGACCATGTATGTACTGCAGCTTGTCATACAAGTGGCCATTGTGTTTACGCTCACGGCGAAAAAGGACATGTATGCACCGACGAATGTAAAACTATGTCCACAACCAAAGCGACATCTATGGATATGAAAGATCATGTTTGTACAGCCGCCTGTAAAGACGGGAAACATGCATTTGCCCATGGCGAAAAGGGACATGTTTGCACCGCTGAATGCATGAAGAACAAGTAGCTTATAATTACCTGCAGATAGTATAACAAATCCTGCAAAGATTTCATTTTTACAAAACAAATCAGTCTTCCGGGGGCTGATGAATCAGCTCCCGGATTTTATCAACAATTTAAAAACAAAAACAATGTCAAACAAGATCACACTATCACTCCTTGGTGGTATAGTTGCCACCGGAGTAATGACTGTTGTAATGATAATTTCCCCTATGATGGGAATGCCTAAAATGAGCCCTCCCGCTTTGCTTGCGATGATGATGGGTGTTCCGATCGGGATCGGCTGGCTTATGCACTTTATGATCGGAATAATTTTCGCATTGTCCTATGCATTCTTTTTCATCAACGTGGTGAAAAAAGTAAACGGTAATATTCTAAAAGGAGCTATTTTCGGGATTTCCGCTTTCGTCTTCGCACAGATAGCCATGGCCGTTATGGGCGCAATGTTTGGTGGAATGCCACCAATGGAAGGCAGTATGGCCCTTGTGATGATTGGCAGTCTGATGGGGCAAATCATTTTCGGAATTGTAGTGGCTCTCTTTGTAAAAGAACAAACAGTTAGCCAGTCATTTGCATAAAACAGTAAAATGAAAAGAAACCTGTTTACAGCTTTAAAAGTCGCCCTGTTGGTTGGGACTGCGTTGAATCTTATCAACCAGTTCCGGCCAATTATTTCGTTCAAGTTGGCAAATATTGTTTACTGGAAATCTGCACTCAATTATTTTGTTTCTTTTTCAGTTCCTCTCTATCCTTCGATGTCCATCAACAATGCCGGTAACTCAGTTTAACGTTCGGCATAATGCCAGCCATTACCTCCGCTCCGATTATTAATAGTCTATACTTCAATCTCAGGATGAAATTGAAACCTGATAGAAAACAATACGTTATTATAAAGATTATATTTGTCTTAAAGTTTATAAGCTGAACTACACAGTTTACCATGAATAACAAACAACTTTCGGACTGGGTCGAAACCTATGTAACTGAACTCTTCAACTGGGCATATTATAAGGTTTCAGATACTGATCTGGCCAAAGATCTGGTGCAGGACACTTTTTTAGCTGCTGCTGAAAAAATTGAGTCATTTAAATCTGAAAGTTCTCCCAAAACATGGCTGTTCTCCATCCTCAATCATAAGATTATTGATTATTACCGTAAAAAGGTGCATCAACCACTGAGCATCGAAAAGAGTAACTTTTTAAATTTCTTTGATACCGACGGTGGCTGGAAGCCGGATAAAAAACCGAATGATTGGCATGAAGAAGAGAATCATTTACTTGATGATAGCGGATTCCAGGAAGTTCTGAAGAAATGTCTTGATGCCTTACCTGATAAATGGAGTACCTGTGTAAAATTAAAATACCTTATGGATAAAAGCGGAGAAGAGATTTGTCAGGAACTGGATATTGCTCCGACTAACTTATGGCAAATTATACACAGGGCAAAATTACAATTAAGGGATTGTGTCGAAAATAACTGGTTTAAAAATTAAGATCATGGTAAAACAAATAATGCATTTTCTGTTCCTTTCATGCCTCAAAGCCACTGAACTTATTGAGAAGAAGATCCATTTCAGGCTCTCATTTTCGGAAAAACTTCAATTAAAGATGCATAAATCCATGTGCGATGCCTGCACCCGGTACGAAAAACAAAGTTTTTTCATCGAAAAAGGCATAGAAGCTATTCATAAACCACACAACCTGGAAACGGATCTCGATTTGTTAAAAAAAAGAATAACGGAAAAAGTAGAGAGTGCTTCAAAATAAGCGGCTAAACTGCAATTTAGCCTGAACTCAACAAATAATCTCACAACATTTTTCCCTGTATTATTCAGACGAAAAGAAAGAAGTTCCTGATTTAATTCCCTTGTTAATAGTATATCCGGCTTTCACCGGCACGGGCAATCCAATTGCTTCTGTCGGTGTTTTATTTTTACAAAAAAGGCCTCCGTGAAACTTTCAAAATAACTTCCTCAATTGAATGCATGATTTTGTGATACCGCTTTGAAGGACCGACATTATAGGATTTTTGTAGTTCTTTATTACAAGGTTTTTGTGCGAAGGGCATCAGTAAGCCATGTAGAAATGAGCCAATGACAAAATTCAAGCTGTGGTAGCATTTTTCATGGCGAATGGCTTGCGTGGCGTGAAGAAAAACCTTGTTAGAAAAACACAAAAATTATATAGAGTCTTGATTTTTATGCACAAATTGTTTTGTTTTTTAAAGGTGTGCATGAGATCGCTTCGCTAAGTTGCTCAACTTTTGATCAAGCAAAAGTTGAAAAAATATAAATACTTTGGAAAGATAAAAGATTGAGGAACTTATTTCGAAAGATTTACTTCATTAAAAGATAAATTGAATTTTTTTGTCAGGTTTTCCTTTTTCATGGACTAATTAGTTGTAAAGAAAATCCACTAACTAAAAATCAAAAACCATGAAAAAAACAATTACTACCCTGCTTATAGTTGCATTCTTCTGGATCAGCAATATAGCGCAATCACAGGTTGTCATTAAAAACGACTCCACTTTTAAAACGGCCGACCAGATGTTACTGGCTAATGAATTATTCGAAAGCGGCGAGCCATTTGCCGAATCATTAGGATATAATCTCGACGATCTCGATCCAATGGTACTGAATGTACCCGATTCAATCGCCTACACCACAGGTATCGAAAATTATGAGTATTCCAGGTATTTGCTGGGATCGGTTATTTCGCGTTCTGGCATTGGCCTTCATATGATGTGGTCGCCCATGATTGAGCAAATGGCCGCAATGGAACCTGCCGGTTTCGACGGCACATTTACCGGCGGCATGTCCAACGGCTTTAACCAGGACGATGAGCTGATGAAAATGATTGGCCATATCAGCATGCTGGCCAATCAAATGGCCCCGGCCAATCCCTTTCCACAGTTTGCGGAATTCGAAACAGGGAATATGCATCTGCCACAAACGGTGGCAACTGATTTTCAAATGGATTTTTCGTCACTTCGGTGGAACAGGAACAAAATGGATAAAACACTCAACCCCGGTGCTATGGGGCAAACCATGCTGAAACAGTATTTCTGGGCACAGGATATGCTAGGTGCTTTTCACGATTCACTCGACAACACCATTGACGCTGATGGCATTATAAGCCCTGATTTTCCCGGCTCACCTGATTTTGATCCGGATAACGGGATTTATTACGGTGGAAACAACCTGGATGGATTTATCGGCCAGGTGTTAACCGCTGAGTCAATAAATAAAACGATGTTTATACTTAATCAGCTGGCTTACGACGGGAATGCCCTGGGCATGGTCGATCCTATGACCTATGATCCGGCTAATGGTATCCGTTATTTCCCGCACAAAATTGCTGTCACCGAAACTTCCATGGGCGATATGTTGCCTCCTATGCCAGATTCTCTCTCTGTTACAGATGCCAGCAGCCAGCTTTTCGATCAGTTATCCTTTCTCTGGGCTACAACAGCTTTCCAAAATATGATGGATCCCTCCCTCAATGAGACGAAACACCTCGCTTACCATTCGGTATTTGATGGCGATCCGTTCCCGGCTCCAATGTCGGTAACAGGTATGCCCGGTCCGTTTGATATGATGATGGGAGCAAGCAAAGTAATTTTCCTCAATACACTGGCGATGCATTTTAATTCAGCTGAAGGTACATTTGTTGACCAGTCGGATTTGTCTGCAAGCGGTCAGGTAATGCGGGGAAATACAATAACTGCAACCAATGCAGGGTACATTGTGGTTGTATTGGTAAAGGTTGCACAGGAATTTACCGGCACACCGCTTGCCGCAATGGCAAATGATGCTTTACTTGCCCAGGTTAATTTCATCCTTACCTATCTGAAACATCCTGATGGTGGCTTCAATAACACTTTTACAATTGGAACAGGCCCTTCGGCAACACCACAAACCCTGGAGACGCAGGCTGCTATTATCAGGGGACTTTATGCAGCGTATGCCTTTACCAACAATACAGCCTTTCTGCAGGAAGCCAATAATGGATATAACTTCCTTATCAATAATTACTATGTACCCGGATTAACCATTTTCAGAACAGAGAAAAACAATAATACGGCTACGTATACACCTTTCAACATGGCAGTTTTATCTGGAGCTTTACGCGAAGCATCACTTGTTGGAAATCAAACAGATGCTGCCGCAATTTACACCCGCATATTTAAATCGGTATTTAATAAAATGATCCTCTCCGAAGCCGAGCAAAGTGGCGAAACCGGAAATGATTCGGATGGAGATGGAATTCCTTATATTGCAGGTGGCACTTTGCCTTTTACTTTTGCTGCCGAAGGAACTTATGATTTTACAATAACCGGCATCAATCCTGCTTTGGCTGCAAACAGCAGCATTAGTCTGTATCCCAATCCGGCAACTGACTTTATAAACATTCAGTTTGATTTATCGAAAGCAGGAAAGGTTGATGTGAAAATATATGACCTGAACGGGCACCAGGTACAAGCAATAGCCGGTTCAAATTTAGCCTCAGGTTCGCAAACTATCCGCATCCCCCTAAATTCCTTACCATCAAATACCTATTTTGCAAGGCTAACAGTCAACAAAGAAATAATTGGTCTGAACAAATTCGTGGTGATTAAATAAATAATTGTTTTAGTAAGTTGATTTACAAGGGTGTACTTTTAGAAGGTACACCCTTATTTTATTTTAATTTCAGGCTTATCACGATTTATTTACAGAAAATGTAGAATCAGCTGTCAGGAATTAAGAATTTTACGACTAATGGTATTAATACTGCAATTGTATTTTATCTGAACCTATTCCGCACAATTCATGTTTGATACGTAGAAAGTCCTTACTATGGAAAACACATCATCAAAATGTATTTATCCGGGTGCCTTCAGGAGAGGTATAAAATTTTCACTCTTCTTAATGATTTTGTTTGCAGGAACCGGCCTTTTTGCACAGGAAACCACCATTCTAGACAATTTTACAGCCGTTGAAAACGATGGTAAAATATTCCTGCGTTGGGTCATAACATCAGGAAGCACCTGTGATGGAACCAAAATATTTCGATCGGATGATAACATATCTTATACACAAATCGGAGAAATCCCAGGAGTATGTGGTAGTTCATATGCACCAAAGCCATACGATTTTATTGACGAAAGTCCTATGAAAAACCAGGTGAACCACTATCGTCTCGAACTGGGTAACAACGGCTTTTCAAAAGTAGTTTCCCTCGAAATAACAGATTTTCAAAATGGGGGTTACCAGGTTCGCCCTAACCCGGTTTCGAACCAGGCAAAGATTTATTTTAAAAACAGAAGCTATGATAACTATCAATTGAAACTTTTCAGCCAAAACGGTTCATTTGTTTCTATTTCGTATACAAATGATGACATTTTTGATTTTGATGCAACCAATCTTCAGGCAGGCATATATATCTTTACTATATCTAAAACGGGTAAGCCTGCTGAATTAAAAGGTAAATTATTGATTCAACATTAATCAGCTCAGATATAAAATGGAAATACAAACTCAATCCGTTATCAAATGCCCTTTCTGCGGGCATACGAAAGAAGAAACTATGCCTGTAGATGCCTGCCAGTTCTTTTACGAATGTGAGAATTGTAACTCAATATTGCGTCCAAAAACCGGCGATTGTTGTGTGTTTTGTTCGTATGGATCAGAAAAGCGCCCCTCGAAACAGGTATAATTTGTCTGTGTGTAATCATTTATTGAGAAATTGTCAGGTTTTACTATTTATACGACTAACTTTATATCAATCAACTAAAAATTCTACATCAATTCACTATGAAACTCACTATCAGCATAATTTATGGTTCAGTCCGGACCGATCGGCAGGGAATTCTGGCTGCAAAATACCTGGAGAAAAAATTACTTGAACGTGATATCACTGTTCATTTTATCGATCCCCTGTTTTATAAACTTCCATTGTTGGATAAAATGTACAAAGAGTTTGCTCCCGGTACAGCTCCTGAAAACATGCAGATAATTTCGGATTACTTAAAGGATTCTGATGGTTTTCTGGTTGTTACCGGCGAATACAATCATAGTCTTCCGCCTGCATTAAAAAACACTTTGGACCATTTTCAGCGGGAATATTATTTCAAGCCTTCTGCCATCGCATCCTATTCCTCCGGTTCTTTCGGCGGAGTAAGGGCCGCAGAACATCTGCGGTCAGTACTAGCCGAACTTGGAATGCCTTCTATTTCATCAAGTTTGCCTTTCCCATTGATTGGCAGTATATTTAGTGATGATTTAACCCCGAAAAATGAAAGAACTGAATCTTCAACCAAACGATTCATCGATGAATTTGTTTGGTACACTGAGGCATTTAAAAGACAACGTGAAACCGGAGTTCCTTACTAATAACTAATACACAATTAAAATACAAAACACTATGAAAGCAATATGGAACGGCAAAGTAATAGCCGAAAGTAATGACATCGTAAATGTGGAAGGAAACAGTTACTTCCCGGTTGAATCAGTCAATAAATCATACCTCAAAAATAGTGATACCCACACAGTGTGTCACTGGAAAGGCACCGCATCG
>JBBRCH010000115.1:0-11042 GCA_038204995.1 Bacteroidales bacterium
CTGAGCCTGAGTAAAAAACTTTTCAGGGAAATAAATACGCCAACGGGTCCGGTTATTGAGCCAATAACGGAAAAATCATCTGTCAAAGTCGGTGATAAAATTGTGGTTCGTGTTGAATTACGTTCAGATCGCGATATGGAATATATCCATTTGAAAGACATGCGGGCATCGGCCTTCGAGCCTGTAAATGTTATTTCAGGTTACAACTTCCAGGATGGTTTGGGATACTATCAATCAACCCGTGATGCATCAACCAACTTCTTTATTTCCTACCTGCCCAAAGGAACTTATGTGTTCGAATACAAATTGGTTGCGACTCAAAAAGGAGATTTTTCGAACGGAATAACTTCCGTACAATGCATGTATGCACCTGAGTTCGCAGCGCATTCGGAGGGGATCAGAGTAAAAGTAGAGTAATTTGAAATTGATTTTTAAGATTATAAAAAAGTCAGGATTTCATATGAAATCCTGACTTTTTAGTTTATTCATGTCGCTACTTTGAACTGTAGACTGTAAAAATTTATATGGAAACTTTCAAACTTAGTTCCTTGAGCTGATCATTCGAAATGCGTGAAGGTGAATCGATCATCACGTCGCGGGCAGCATTGTTTTTAGGGAAAGCAATATAGTCGCGAATGGATTCGCTGCCACCAAACAAGGAGCATAAACGGTCGAAACCAAAAGCGATACCTCCGTGAGGCGGTGCCCCGAATTCGAAAGCATTCATCAGGAAACCGAATTGTGCCTGTGCATCTTCCTCGCTGAAACCTAATAGCTGTAACATTTTATGCTGCATAGTTTTGTCATGGATCCGGATCGAACCTCCACCCACTTCCACACCATTGATAACCATATCATATGCGTTGGCACGAACGGCTCCAGGATCGGTGTCAAGAAGTGGAATATCTTCAGGTTTAGGGGATGTGAAAGGGTGGTGCATGGCATAAAAACGATTGCTGTCTTCGTTCCATTCCAGTAATGGAAAATCGTACACCCAAAGCGGTGCAAACGTTTCGGGATTACGAAGGCCAAGACGTGTTCCCATTTCAAGTCGGAGTTCGTTCAGTGCCTTGCGGGTTTTATTCGCTTTTCCGGCAAGTATCAGGATCAGGTCACCGGGTTTGGCATTAAAAGCGTCGGCCCATTTTTGAAGTTCTTCCGGAGTATAAAATTTATCGACTGACGATTTCAGAGTTCCATCCGCGGCATAACGCAGGTAAATTAAACCTCCTGCGCCAATCTGGGGTTTCTTAACAAAATCGGTAAGCTCGTCGAGCTGTTTGCGGGTGTATTCGGCACAGCCTTCAGCATTTATTCCGACAACCAGTTCAGCATCATCAAAAACCTTGAACTCTTTGCCTTTCACAAGGTCATTGAGCTCAACAAATTTCATCCCAAAGCGGATATCGGGTTTGTCGCTGCCATACTGTTTCATGGCATCGGCCCAGGTCATTCGGGGCAATTTCACAACATCTACCCCTTTAACTGTTTTAAAAAGATGTTTGGTAAGACCTTCGAAAGTATCAAAAATATCTTCCTGTGTTACGAACGACATTTCGCAGTCGATCTGGGTAAATTCAGGCTGGCGGTCGGCTCGCAGGTCCTCGTCGCGGAAACATTTTACAATCTGGAAATAACGGTCAAAACCGGCAACCATAAGCAATTGCTTAAAAGTCTGCGGCGACTGTGGCAAAGCGTAAAACTCACCCGGGTTTACACGCGAAGGAACTACGTAATCGCGTGCACCTTCGGGGGTACTTTTTATAAGAACAGGTGTTTCAACCTCAATAAAGTTAAGGCTGTCCATATAGTTCCTTGTCTGGAAAGCCAGCCGGTGACGCAGTTCCATATTGCGTTTTACTGCGTTGCGTCGAAGATCGAGGTAGCGGTATTTCATTCGGAGTTCATCGCCGCCGTCGGTATTATCTTCAATGGTAAATGGAGGAGTTTTCGACTCGTTCAGTATATCAAGCATTTCGACCGTAATTTCTATATCTCCGGTTGCCATTTTAGCGTTCTTATTGCTGCGCTCCGACACTATTCCCTCAACCTGAATAACAAACTCACGTCCAAGTTTGCGGGCTCTTTCGCATAAAGCAGAATGGGTTTCCATGTTAAAAACCAATTGAGTAAGCCCGTAGCGATCGCGAAGATCAATAAAAGTCATGCCGCCCAGGTCGCGCGAACGCTGGACCCATCCGGTTAATATTACGTTTTGGCCCACATGAGCCATATTCAGTTCTCCACAGGTGTGTGTACGAAGCATAGTACTTTGATTTAATAAAGGCTGCAAAAGTAGGAATTTTTTGGAAGACTGAGTTGCAGCCTGAAAGGACTATTATTTGATGTGGTTCGGGAAAAATGATTAAGATAAAATAAGAGGATCAATACAATATTAAAAATCTCTGGTTACCAAATATTTATTTCTGTCGTCTGTTGATACGGTTAACTTCCGGCTACAGCCTAAAGAATATCAATAAATCCAGTCGCGAAAATTAGGTTGCAGAATCAAATAAATTGTACAACATTTTCACAAAAAGCGTTAAAACCATTCGTTATTGGAATTAAAACACTTGATTTTAGCCCTCAAATTCATTACCTTTGCACGTTTTTCCGCAAAAATCTAGAAATCCTAATATATGAAACTCTCACAATTCAGGTATCATCTGCCAAATGAGTTGATTGCACTCCATCCGGTAGAAAACCGTGATGAATCACGATTGATGGTACTCGACCGTAAAACGCAAACCATTGAACACAAAAATTTCAAGGATATACTCAATTATTTTGGAGACGGTGATGTTTTTATTCTGAACAACACCAAAGTTTTTCCTGCACTCTTATTGGGCGAAAAAGAAAAAACCGGTGCTAAAATTACTGTTTTTCTCCTCCGCGAACTCAACAGTGAAGCCCGTTTATGGGACGTTCTAGTTGATCCTGCACGTAAAATCCGCATTGGAAATAAACTGTATTTTGGTGATGATGATTCATTGGTTGCAGAAGTAATTGACAATACCACATCACGGGGACGCACATTACGCTTTCTGTTTGATGGTCCATACAGCGAGTTTAAACGTACCATCGAATCCTTGGGACGTACACCACTTCCTGAAGAATTGCAACGCCTTCGCGATATTGTTCCTGATGACAAAGAGCGGTACCAAACCATTTATGCAAAAAACGAAGGTGCTGTAGCTGTACCTTCGGCCGGGCTGCATTTCAGCCGCGAACTGATGAAACGCCTTGAACTTCAGGGTGTTAATTTTGCAGAAGTAACACTGCATGCCGGCCTCGGTAACTTCCGCGCCATTGATGTAGAAGACCTTACCAAATACAAAATGGATTCAGAAGAACTGCTTATTGAAGAAGACCAGGCTGCGATTGTAAACCGATCTATCGAAGCACGCAGAAAAGTATGCGTGGTGGGTACAACTACCATGAAAGCAGTTGAATCGTCGGTTACCATCTCAGGGCAACTTAAACCTTACTCCGGATGGAGTAACAAATTTATTTTCCCTCCTTACGATTTTAGCATTGCTTCGAGCATGATTACTAACTTTCACCTGCCACAATCACCTATGATGATGATGGTTGCAGCGTACACAGGATACGACTTGCTTATGAAAGCATATAAAGAAGCAGTACAACAGAAATATCGTTTCTTTACTTATGGAGATGCAATGCTGATTTTGTAAAATGTGGCAAAGGCTGATTATATTTATTTTGAAATCCCTTCGGAAGAGGGGATTTTTTTTTGACCTTTGCCGAAAGAAGTTAGAAATATTTTAACTGTTTTGAATTCTCTATAGACATTGAGAAAGTAAAAATTGATTAATCAACATGGAATCCATCCGTAAAATATATAAAACAGGTCTCGGTCCATCCAGTAGCCATACTATGGGACCACGATTCGCTGCCGAAAAATTCAAGCTGAAAAATGAGGCTGCAACCCAGATCCGCGTCACACTTTATGGAAGCCTCGCTGCTACAGGCAAAGGACATCTGACTGATAAAGTACTGCGGGAGTCGTTTCCCGAAGATAAAGTGAAAATAATCTGGCAGAAAGACACCGTTTTGCCTCAGCATCCAAACGGGTTGAAATTTGAAGCTCTCGATAAAACAGGAAAGCTGCTTGATGAATGGACCGTTTTCAGTGTTGGCGGAGGTGATATTGAGGATGAAGAAATGAAATCACAGAAAGTAAACGTTTATCCTCATACTAAAATGAATGATATTCTGAAATGGTGTCAGCAAAATGGCCGTACCCTATGGGAATATGTTGAAATACACGAAGGTGAAGGAATCTGGGATTTCCTGGCCGAAGTTTGGAAAACTATGAAGGACTCCATAATCCGCGGGCTGGAACACGAAGGCGTTTTACCCGGTATATTACACTTACAACGAAAAGCTTCTACATACCATATTAAGGCTAAAAGTTCAGCAGGAACTTTGCAGAAACGAGCTTTGGTATTCGCTTACGCACTTGCGGTATCAGAGGAAAATGCCGGTGGAGGAACCATTGTGACTGCTCCAACCTGCGGATCATGCGGAGTGGTGCCTGCAGTGCTTTATCATTCTCAGAATACATACGAATATTCGGATATTAAAATTCTCCGGGCACTTGCAACTGCAGCGCTGATAGGAAACCTGGTAAAAGAAAATGCTTCAATTTCAGGCGCTCAAGTTGGATGCCAGGGAGAAGTAGGCACCGCTTGTGCTATGGCTGCAGCGGCTGCTGCACAACTTTTTGGAGCCACCCCTACACAAGTGGAATATGCAGCTGAAATGGGGCTTGAGCATCATCTAGGTTTAACCTGCGATCCTGTTGCCGGATTGGTTCAGATTCCTTGCATCGAACGCAATGCCATCGGTGCCGGTAGGGCTATGGATGCCAGCGCATATGCATTACTATCCGATGGTAAGCACCGCGTAAGTTTTGATAAGATCTGCCTTGCATTAAATCAAACCGGCCACGATTTACCCAATATTTATAAAGAAACTTCGGAAGGAGGAATAGCGCTGTTTATGAAATAATGAGTAGGAAATTGGTAGACCGGAGTCGGAAGTTAGGAAACTATTAGTATCTTTTGAGATAGAAGGGATTGAGGGGATTGAGGGGATTGATAAGATTGATGGGATTGATGGGTTTCACTAAGAATTATATTAGTCTCTAAAAAATCGATTACAACTTCGTAATCTAAATGCCTGGTTGCTTAATAATCCTATAGCCTAAAACAAATGAAAAAATACGCTATTATAGTTGCCGGTGGAACCGGAACCCGAATGCAGGGAGAAGTTCCGAAACAGTTTATGCTGTTAAGCGGGAAACCTGTTATATTGTATTCGGTTGAAGCATTCAGGGCATATGATCCTTTCGTACAGATTATTCTAGTGTTACACCCTGACTATCTGGATTTTTGGAACAAACTGTGCCTGGAATTCAAGATAATTATTCCATTTGAACTTGCAAAAGGAGGCAAAACCCGGTTTGAATCAGTGAGCAATGGTTTGAAACTCATTCATGAAGATGGGCTGGTTGCCATTCATGATGCTGCCCGGCCTGTAATACAATCCGGTTTTATATCAGGCTTATTTTCTGCAACTGCAACATACGGGTCCGCTATTCCGGCTGTAACTATAAACGATACTATCAGGGTTATTGACGGTGATACTTCACACCAGGCAGATCGCACCTTTTTAAGGGCTATACAAACACCCCAGGTTTTCAGGGTTTCAGAAATACAACGTGCTTATACCCAACCTTATCAACACATATTTACTGATGATGCCTCGGTTATGGAAGCGGCAGGATTTCAGGTTAATCTTGCTGAGGGTTTACAGGAAAATATTAAAATCACACATATACAGGATTTTGCCCTGGCAGAGGTTTTGCTGAAGAGTATAAAAACTCAGGGTTTTAGGACATAAAGAAACATGCAGGGCCTTGGGGCTTTTGTATCTTTTGTGAAAAAATTCTCCGGGATTCCCAAAATACTATTCTTTTGTGCCTTTTTTGCTATAAAAACTTATAAAAGAATTTTTAGCCAGTCTTTCCGGCATTTCCCTCGTTATTTCATTTAGCGGAAAAACGCCTCCCTTTCCATTCATACTTCCCCAAATTTCCCGCAATTCCAATCAGCAGAGTATAAACGGCATTCAATATTTCCATAAATGGGAATAACCATAGCAATGAAGTACTTCGTTGAAAACGGCTATAGCCATACATTAAAGGTAAATCTATCAGTATTTTAAAAATGTATAAAATCAAAAATAGTTGCAGATATTCTTTGGATACTATCGCCGCAAAGGCCGTAAAAACAAGCCATACATTTGCAAGGAACACAATAATGGATGCTGAAATAAGAACCGGATCCGTATAACCTCTGCTTTTCGAGACCCATCGCAATCGCTGCTGAATAAATTCTTTAAATCCCGGTGTTGCTGGTGTATTGACAATTGCTTTTGCCGATCGTAAAAAATGTATCGCTTTTGCACCGGATTTCCTTTTAATACTCATCATCAAAAATATATCATCACCGGAAGGATATTGCATATTGCCGGAAAAACCCCCACAGCTTTCGTATGAATGACGGGTGAAAGCCATATTTGCTCCATTAGCTAGTATAGGCAATCCTGCCCCACACGATCCGGCAGCTGACGAAATCAGGCTTGTAAATTCTAGCGACTGAAGTTTGCCAAAGAAACTTCCTTTATGCGCCATATAAACCGGACCAAGTATCATTTGCGGTTTGTGCTCAGCGAAATATATAGCCATTGCGGAAATCCAAGAGGTGCCGACAGTACAATCAGCATCAGTAATTACAATCAGTTCGCCTTTAGATGCCTGTATTCCCTTGGCAATTGCAGCTTTTTTGCCGGAAAGATTATCCGCTTCCAATATGATTAGCTGGAAAATGTCCGAAACTTTTTTTGATGCTATGAATTCTCTAACCACCTTTGAAGTTGAATCGGTGGAGTGATCATCAACAATAATTATTTCAAGCAGGTGCAAAGGGTAATTCTGAGTCAGCAGATTATTCAGAAGGAGTTCAATATTCCCTGCTTCGTTGCGGGCAGCGACAATAACGCTTACTTTAAACTGAGGTAACGAACCAGTTAAATTAAATGCTTTTAACCTCCGCCAGCCTATAGTTATTGCTATGATTAGTGATGCATAACTAATATAAATGATAACGGATATCAGAGTGGATATCATCGCCTGAAAAATTTTAACCTGAAAACCACCAGTACTCCTGCCAACGATGGCAGAGCAATATTAACAAGCCAGATCAGGGTAGATGCTGAAACCACTGCCAAGGCTGCCCCTGCCCCCAGAAATCCGAATCCGGTAAGCAATCCAAAAAGAAAGACAGATACTGAGCCACGTACCCCTATTTCAGCTAATGCTATGCTTGGAATTGCAGCTAATACAAGGTATATAACAGGGATTACCATCATGCACTGTACAGCAGTAAAGTTCAAATCCATAAGTCGGATGGCCAGGTAAAACTGCGTTGAAAATACCAGGTATCGGATCGCGCTGAGCAAAACCGTTTTAACTAATAATTTCCGTGGGCAACCAGCTATGGCATCGATGCTGTTTTTAACCCTTTCTGAATATTTTCCAGGTATAAGTATTGAAATACGGTGCAATACTGAAATGTTGAAGTAAAGAAATATTGCTGTAATTGAAATCAGTACCAGCGTCAGGGAAAATCCATTAACAAGCCATCTGCTTTCGAACAATATCGAGGTCAGGTATCGCGGAGCAAAAAAGAGGTATGCAACTGTCCCCAAAACTACCGTAACCATTAACTGGCTGAAGCTGCCTACAATAGTGAGCAGTATGGCTTTAATCGGATCAGTCTTCTTCAAAATAAATACCCTTCCCATAAACTCTCCTATCCTGTTGGGAGTAAAAACACTTACTGCCAATCCGCCTAAAACCGCCTGGAATGATGTTAAAAAATTAATTTCTTCTGCCTGGTTAATAAGCCATTTCCATTTCAACGATTCAATACCCCAGTTTATAACCATTAGAAATACCATTGCGAAACCAATGCTAACCAGATCGTCACCATTTAAAACTGATTCAAAAAACACATTCACCTGCCTGTCAGGAAGTGCATAAACACGATAAAGTATATACGAAAGCGATAATGCCGCGATTATAAGCCGTGTGGCAATATCCAGTGTTTTTCGTATTTTTGGCGTTAGGGTCAAGGTAAGGGGTTAGGTTTTAGGGGTTGGTATTTGAGATTTGAGATTGGGGATTGGGGATTTAAAATCGGAAACGGCATCCGACACATTAAAATTCAGGTTTAATTAAACAATTAACATAATAAATATATTACATTGGCAAGCGAACGTATCATACTAGGCATCGACCCCGGAACCAATATTATGGGTTTCGGTTTAATTGTGGATAAAGGTAAGAAAATTGAGTTGATTGCACTCGATGTGATTAAACTTGACCACCTTGATACTCATCCGCTAAAGCTAAAAACAATTTTTGAGAAGGTGCTCGGCCTTATAGACCATTACCATCCGGACGAAGTTGCATTGGAAGCGCCGTTCTTTGGTAAAAATGTGCAGAGTATGCTCAAACTCGGCCGCGCCCAGGGTGTTGCCATGGCTGCAGCATTGTATCGCGATATACCCATTTTTGAATATTCGCCCCGTAAAGTAAAACAATCCATCACCGGGCATGGCAATGCATCAAAAGAACAGGTTTCGGCAATGATAAACCGGCTTGTAGTTATTGCTGAACAGCCCAAATACTTTGATGCCACCGATGCCGTGGCTGTAGCTTGTTGTCATTATTTCCAGCGAACTTCCGAAGGCCCGGCAACAAATTATACGGGATGGGGAGCGTTTGTAAGTAATAATCCGGGAAGGGTAAAATGATTTTGGATTGTTGATTTCGGATGTCGGAATGTGCAAAATCAACGAAGAAATGTTGCCTTTCAGTTTTTGATCCCTCTGCCCTTTGGGCATCTCCCCGTGGGGGAGAACCATACGAACATAATTTGTGTCTGATGTTCGCCTCTTATAATCGAAAGTATTTGTCCAGTGTCAGACATCCTTCGGGTTTACAGACACTATTCACTTTTAACTTTTCACTATTTATTACATCAACTTCTGGTACGCCTGCCACCAACGGTCAGGGATCTCATCGGTCAGGGCAGTCTGATAATCCGCGGCAGAGCACGGAACAATATAGTGGCGACGGTACTTTTCGCGGATATTATCGGAGCATTTAATTTCCATCCACCAACGGTCGGTAGGTTTGCTTTTATAAAAAACTATACCATCATCGAAATCAGTAACCTGCACGGTGTACCGGATATAATTTTCGGCACCTGTCGAAGGGTGATCATCCTGACGATTATAAAATCCATCAATAAAATACCATATCATTTGTGCCAGCAGATGTGCTGTTTGCCCGTTACGATCGAGGGCTGGATTCAATTCGAAAAATCCGGCTGATGTAATTTTGTCGCTCATTCCGGCATACCGTGCCATCTGGCAAGCCTCCTCTCCATAAAAACCATTTGGAGTTGCGTTGGCATTACCGGGAGCATCACTCTGCCTAATGGCCGACATATCGAACGAAAATAAATCGGCATTTCGTACTAACGGTTCCACCTGGGAAATATCACCGTGAAGTACTCCAAGCCGGTAAATATCGAAAAACAGGTTGTGCATCAGGTCGATGGCGCCTTGTTCCACAAAATATGTCTGATACCCTATGTTGGTATAATTAAATAAAAAGTTTGGTTTATGCAGTATTATATGGCTCAGATACGAACGGGAGTTAAGCACATCCTCACTTTCGCCCAGATCGAACATATTATCAACAGCAGCAATATTTATAATATTCTTCCTGTTTTTGTAAGCCCGGTACATAGCATACGTAATATCCTGTCCTCCACCAATAATTAAGGGGACAATATTAAGTTCCAGCAAAGCTTCAACAACAGCGGTTACAGCAAAATAAGTATCATTCACTGTGTCACCACGCATAACATCTCCAAGGTCAGCAATGCGGGTTTTATAATTTCCGGGAAGTAAGCGGTAAAGGTATTCGCGTACACTCAGAGACGCCATTCCACAACCCTGGTTATCTAAGGCATTTCGATCTTCATCCACGCCAAATATGGCTATTTCAATATCAGCAAGGTCGGGAAATCCATCTTCTGCATTGTGTGTAACGAAAACTTCACCTAATCGTTTGCCATTATGCGCTGCAACATACGGCAGAGTAATTTCCTGAACCGGTTTAAAGTAGCTGGAGATATGCATTGGGGTGAGGAGTTGGGTTTTGGGAGTTAGGATTTGGAGACAAGGGGACTGAGGGACAAGGGGACTTGGAGACTGAGGGACTGAGAGAGTGAGAGACAAGGGGACTGGGAGACAAGGGGATGCTGAGAGTTGTTTTTATCCTTTCTTTCCGCGTGGGATGAATTTCTTTTTAGTCGGTGCAGGAGCTGCGTCGCCTAATTTAATACATTCTTCCAGGGTAAGCTGTGCAGGATCTGTGCCTTTGGGTATTTTGATGTTGTTCTTTCCAATGGCGATATACGGACCATAACGGCCATTGAGTACAAGTACATCCGGACGTTCAGGAAATGATTTTATGGTTCGGTTTGCAGCCTCGGTACGTTTTGCCTCTATCAGTTCAATAGCGCGCTCAATAGTAATTGCAGCCGGATCGTCCGTGCTTTTAAGCGAACAGAATTTGGACTGGTGCAACACATACGGGCCAAAACGGCCAATGGAAACGGTAACATCTGCATCTTCGAACTGCCCTAGCAAACGCGGGAAATCGAATAATTTAAGGGCTTCTTCCAGTGTAATATTTTCAAGGGTCTGTCCTTTGCGGAGACCTGCAAACTTAGGCTTATCAGGTGAATCAGTTTCTCCAATCTGGGCAATTGCTCCGTATCTTCCCAACTTTACATAAATATTCATTCCGGAAGCCGGGTCTTTACCCAATAACTTTTCACCTTTTGCTTTCTCCCCAGTTTCGAGGGTTTCGA
>JBBRCH010000116.1:0-10785 GCA_038204995.1 Bacteroidales bacterium
ATTGCTAGCAGGTTGCTCCCCAGCAGAGCCTGTGTCCTCTTTCTCTTTACAAGTGCAAATATAATGAACATAAAATCAATAGATTAAAATAGAAAGAAAAAAAAATTACTCAAAGGTGTAGGATTACAACATAGAAGAACCACTAAAACCTCTGACACAGTTGTATAACCATCGTATGACAATTAATTTACGATTTACACATGATCACTGAAACGTTTTAACTTTGTAACCCTTTAATCCTGAAACAATTGAATGACAACTGAATGACCATTGTATGACTATTGAATGACCATTGCATAACTATTGTATGACCACTCGTCAACGTGTCTATTCCCTCGTCTTCTCTACCAACCTTATCCCATTCTGTCCAATCTCAATAATCCTGTTTTTATACAATCCACCAACAGCCATTTTGAAATTTTTCTTGCTGATGCCAAAAGTTTCATAGATATCATCTGCCGGGCTTTTGTCGGTTAGTTCCATAAACCCGTCATGTCGTTTCAGGTATTCAACGATAAGGTCAGCCGATGTTTCTGCTTTTTTTATCCCGGCGGGATAAAGATACAGGTCAATCTTCCCATCCTCGCGAACCTTATTTATATAACCGGTTATATGCTCACCACGGTTAAGGGGTTGAAAAACCTCTCCGCTGTATAACATTCCCCAATGTGAGTTATTGATTATGGCATTATAACCCAGCGGACACGGGCCATATATAAAAAGTTCAACTTCATCGCCGGGCTTATAGGGTGAAGGTTCTTTCCCAAGAAATTTATCCACTTTAGCAGATGCAGCAATTCGGTTGGTTTGTTCATCACGGTATACATAAACTATATGCCAGCTTCCCGGTTCCATTTTTACTTTCTGTTCCCTGAAAGGCACAAGCATATCTTTTTGCAATCCCCAGTTAAGGAAAGCACCGATTTCATTCACTTCAACCACTTCGAGCAAGGCAAATTCGCCCACTTCGCAATAGGGTTCTTCTCTTGTTGCAATCAGCCGGTCCTCAGAATCGAAATAAAGGAATACTTCAATGTCTTCGTCAGCTTGCATTCCTTTGGGCGCATATTTACCGGGAAGTAAAATGTCTCCCAGTTCTTCTCCATCCAGGAAATAACCGCTGCTTGTCTCGCGCAGAATTGTGAGTGTATTGTATTTCCCTACTGTTGCCATGTAAAACCAAATTTTAAAATCAAGTAGCAAAGGTACACGCTTTTTACCAGTATCTGAATCACTTGATAGCCCCAGCCTCTTAAATCCCGTTCACCCGTTCACTCTTCCAACTGCCTCAGCCGCCCCATTCCCCCTCTAAATTCCGTCATTCACCGATTTCTCCTTTCGCACTTTACATTACGATTGTACTTTTGCTTCATAAAATTAACAATGTAAACTTTTTAGCCATGGAATACAATTATAACAAAAAAGACACTAACGAACCCAAAGAAGAAATAGTTAAAGGTTTTTCAGGGAAAGCAGCTGCCCTTGGGGTGTTGGTTATAGCTGCAGGCCTTTTACTGCTTGCACGAAATACAGGATTTCTTGACCCGTCAGTCAGCAGGATTATTTTCTCATGGGAAATGCTGCTCATCGCCATAGGAGTAATAAACATATTCTGGCGGCAGTCCTTTTGGTCAGGTGTCATCCTGATAGGAGTAGGGGGATTTTTTCTCCTTGTAAATTTCTATCATATGCCGTTCAGTACCTGGCAGTTATTTTTACCTGCTTTAATCATCCTGGTCGGTTTACAAATGATCTTCGGCGTTTCTCATCTTCAAAAGCGCTTCCACAAACGACCGCTTTTCAATCAATCGGTTGGCAGTGAGGATTTTTTCGAAGACATCGCCATTTTCGGGGGTGGCGAAAGAAAAGTGGTAACTCCGAATTTTAAAGGTGGCAGGATCATAGCAGCATTTGGCGGGTCAAAAGTAGATCTTTCGCATTGCAATATAGCTGCCGGCGACAGGCCAATGATTGAAGTAGTTTCGATTTTTGGCGGCACTTCTCTGCTTGTTCCCTCCGACTGGAGCGTAAAAGTTGAAGTATTCAATATTTTTGGCGGGTATGCCGATAAGCGTATTACCTCGCAGGTTGACTACAATAAAACGTTAGTTATTAAAGGAGTTACTATCTTTGGAGGTGGCGAAGTGAAAAGTTTTTAATCCCGGGCGTACGATTGTCGAAGTCAGAATGAAACATGAGTCTGTGTAACTCTAAAACTTTGTAACTTCACCCATAATACCAAAAAACCAAATCACTAACACCTGACCTTTGGAAAGATATTTTCTCTCTCGAAACTTATGGATTTATTTCATCGCATTTTGGTTTACTGTTGCAGTCATCCAATTTGCGATGTCGTATCTGACTTATAATCAGGATTTGACAACCTCTGTTGCCGACAGCCTTATATCAAATCTGGTTTTTGCACTTCTGGGGATCGGATTATGGTATATGGTTCGTTTTTCCGGAAAAGATATAAGAGGCTTCGTTAAAAACCTGGTTTATCACCTTGCGGGATGTGCTTTCACAATTTTGATCTGGCAGTTTGTTTCCTATTCCATTCTTAGGGTATTATTTGGAAACAACGACGAATTTATGAACTTTCTGGCCGAGGCGATGATAGTAAAAGTTCTTACTGGTGTACTTATCTACTTTTTGCTTGTTTCAGTCGATTTCTTGATTTTGAGTTTTGAAGAAATGCAGGAAAGAGCCGAACACGAAGTTGCGCTGTCATCCATGCTTCGCGATGCCGAACTTTCAATGCTGCGGTCGCAGATACGGCCGCATTTTCTTTTCAACAGCCTGAATTCAGTCAGCGCACTCACACTTACCAATCCTCAGGCAGCCCAGGATATGATAATTAAGCTCTCGGAGTTTATGAGGCATTCCTTAGGTCTGGGAACCGATACTATGAACACTTTGAGTGACGAATTGTATCATGCCGGCCTTTATCTCGATATCGAGAAAGTGCGTTTTTCCGACAGGATGATTATTGAAAAGAATGTCAGCACTGATTGTGGTAATTTGATGCTTCCGGCAATGATTCTTCAGCCATTGCTTGAAAATGCTGTTAAACACGGTGTGAATACAATGCTTACATCCTGTACAATATCTCTTAAAGCCGAATGCAATGATTCTTATTTATGGATCACTATCAGCAATAATTTCGATCCGGATGCTGTTCCCCGAAAAGGTACAGGCACCGGTTTGAGTAATGTTCGGAAACGTATGTCTGCCATATTCGGACGCAACGACTTGCTTACGAATCATGTATCGGATGAGGTATTTGAAGTCAGGCTCCAGATTCCACTGCAAAAAAAAATACATTAATCCAACCTGTTTAAATTAATTTGAATAAAAAAAACCTGTGAATTAGTATGCAAACTATATCAACCATTATTATCGACGATGAGCCACTGGCCCGCGAAATAGTCAGACACTATGCTGCTGATATTGAATCATTAAAAATAATTGCTGAATGCGGCGATGGTTTCGAAGCGCTGCGGCAGATACAGGTTCAGAAACCCGATTTGTTGTTTCTCGACATACAGATGCCGAAACTGGATGGATTTGAATTACTCGAGGTCCTTGATTATAATCCTGCCATTATATTTACTACAGCCTTCGATCAGTTCGCAATCAAAGCATTCGAAATGAATGCAGTGGATTATTTGCTCAAGCCTTTTTCGAAAGAGAGATTTGAAAACGCTGTTCAGAAAGCTATGCAGCGCATCAGCCAGGAAAAACCCTCGTCAAATAATTCAATTGAGAACCTGAAAGAACATGCGCAGGAATCACGCGGAACACTCGACAGGATTGTTACCCGCTTAGGATCAAAAGTTACGGTTATTCCTGTTGACAGAATCTGGTATATCGAGTCTGCTGACGATTATGTAATGATTTATTCAGAATTGGGTAATCACCTGAAGGAAAAAACAATGAAGTTCTTCGAGGAGCATCTGCCGGCTAACAATTTTGTGCGTATTCACCGAGGATCCATCATAAGCCTGGCTCAAATTTCAGCCATTGAACCTTATACAAAAGATACTCACATTGTAAGTCTTAAATGCGGTGCCAAGCTGCGTGCAAGTGCAGAGGGATATAAGAAACTGCGGGCTTTGCTTTAGGTGTGTGTCTTCCTTTATGTGCCGGCACACCCGCAGAGTGTCTGACACATGGAGTTATCGTTCTAAGGATATTCTGTGACATGAATTTTTGATATAATCATACTGAAAATGGTACATTTGCTGCAATTAATGAGATAAATAGTTCATATCCGAAAAGTCCGCAACCGCAAATCAGCAATCTGAAATCCAGCATAAGCATGCATCTTCCTATATTCCAGTTACTCAATTTCACTATCATTCTCATCGTATTGATATTCCTTATCAAATACCTTTGGGATATGTTCTTTGGTGAAAGCTATGAACCACCGGCCTGGGAAAACGCCCGTAAAGAGGGAAGTCTGAGCCGCGAATTGCGTAAAGCTTCACGCAACTACCCCGACAAGGTGCGGCTTTATAACTTCTGGCTTCAGATTCAACGCATTCAAAAGGATAAAGTTCAAGGTGATTTTGCCGAACTTGGAGTTTATAAAGGAGAAAGCGCCCGACTGCTGCATCTGATGGCTCCTGATCGTACGTTACATCTGTTCGATACCTTTGAAGGTTTTACCGGTACCGATCTGAAACCTGAAACGGGTGTTGCTGCAACATACTCTACCGGTAACTTTGCTGATACCAACATTAATAAAGTATTGAAAAATATTGGTGGTAATCCGGCAAAAATAAAAATTCATGCAGGTTATTTCCCGCAATCGACTGCAGGACTTGAAGATACAACTTTTTGTATGGTAAGCCTTGATGCTGATCTATACAATCCTACCAGGGCAGGTCTTGAATACTTTTACCCGCGACTTTCACCAGGAGGTGTTATTTTTATTCATGATTACAACAGTAAATGGGAAGGACTAATGAAAGCGGTTGATGAATTTACTGATTCTATACCGGAACGTATAGTCCTGGTTCCCGATCTGGATAGTACAGTCATGATTGTTAAGAACAAATAAAGAGACATTCCGGCAGGCATGTTAAAAATATTTGGTTTCTGGATTATATTTTCATCTTTCTTTTCTTCTTCAAAAGCTTCATTTTCTAACTATTAACAATTTATTTCTATACTTTTCATAATTATCGTGATAAATATTTTCTACTTAGTGTTGTACGAATCAAATAAGTTGTATCTTTGCACCCTCCTAAGACGATAGCATTTTTATAGTGCAATCGTTTATAAGCGAAGGACTAAAGTTTTTAAATAGTCCGGGAAACCTGAGAAATTAAGACGATATAGGTTTCAAAACACGATAATGGCTAACGATTACTCGTTGCCAGCTTTTACGAAAGCCTCTTGTGTTGAACGTCTTAACATCAGAATTGTATCCCGTAGTAAATGAAATCAGCCCTTTGTCGGAGAAAACCGCAACGGGCATTTTTTTTTGATGCACTTGCAACCAAAGGCAAACAGAATACAAATTAGTTGAGGTATTATATTGATTATCGAAATTAAATTGTACTTTTGCAGCCCCTTAGAAAAAAAATAGCTGAATTAACAGAAAAATCAATAGATTCAATATGCCTACAATAGCACAACTGGTTCGTAAAGGTCGTCAGAAACTGACAGATAAAAGCAAATCACCGGCATTGGATTCATGTCCTCAACGCCGCGGGGTTTGCACAAGGGTTTATACAACTACACCTAAGAAGCCAAATTCGGCCATGCGCAAAGTAGCCAGGGTTCGTCTCACAAACGGTAAGGAAGTAAACGCCTATATCCCGGGTGAAGGCCACAACCTGCAGGAACACTCCATAGTAATGATCCGTGGCGGTCGTGTTAAAGACCTGCCGGGTGTTCGTTACCACATTATCCGTGGTGCACTCGATACTTCCGGTGTCGATGGACGGAACCAGAGCAGATCAAAATACGGCACCAAGCGTCCGAAAAAAGGCGCAGCAGGAAAACCTGTTGCTGGCAAGAAAAAATAATTGAATTTTTGAAACGATAAGGACATCTCAAAATGAGGAAATCATCACCCAAAAAACGTGTCATTCTGCCTGATCCAAAGTTCAACGAACAGGTGGTAACAAAGTTTGTAAACAATATGATGGAGCGCGGTAAGAAAAATTGCGCTTATGATATTTTTTACGACGCTATCGAAATCGTTACCGAGAAACTGAAAGAAGACGGTCTGGAAGTTTGGAAAAAAGCATTGAACAATGTTACTCCAAATGTGGAGGTGCGCAGCCGCCGTATCGGAGGTGCTACTTTCCAGATTCCTTCAGAAATCCGTCCCGGACGGAAACAATCCATCGGTATGAAAAACCTTATCCTGTTTTCGCGAAGGCGTCATGAAAAATCAATGGCTATGAAATTAGCCAGCGAAATTATGGCCGCTTATAAAGAAGAAGGTTCAGCGTTCAAGAAAAAAGAAGATACACACCGTATGGCCGAAGCTAATAAAGCTTTCTCCCATTTCAGGTTCTAGTTTTGCTAAAAGGAAAGTATAATACATGTCATCAGATAAACTGAAATATACGCGCAACATAGGCATTATGGCCCACATCGACGCCGGTAAAACGACGACGACGGAGCGTATATTGTATTATACCGGCCGTAATTATAAGTTGGGTGAAGTACATGATGGTACCGCAACCATGGACTGGATGATCCAGGAACAGGAACGCGGCATTACAATTACTTCAGCTGCAACTACAGTAAACTGGGAATTCGAGGCTCAGGATTATCGCCTTAACATCATTGATACACCGGGTCACGTTGATTTCACGGTTGAAGTAGAACGCTCGCTCCGCGTACTCGACGGAGCTGTTGCTGTTTTCTGTGCGGTTGGTGGTGTGGAGCCACAAAGTGAAACAGTTTGGAAACAAGCCGATAAATATAAAGTTCCCCGTATTTGTTTCATCAATAAGATGGATCGCTCAGGTGCTGATTTCTTTTCTGTTGTTGATGAACTGAAAGAAAAATTAGGCGCAAATGCCGTTCCCCTCCAGATTCCAATCGGAGCAGAAGATACTTTCGTTGGAATTGTTGACCTCATAAGCAATAAAGCAATAATTTGGGACGACACTTCAAAAGGAATGCAATATTCCGAAGGTCCGGTTCCTGAAGATATGCTGGAGATAGTGGATCAATACCGCACCCGACTTGTCGAAGGTTGTGCTGAAGAAGACGACGAATTATTAGAAAAATTTTTCGTGGATCATAATTCCATTACAGTTGAAGAGATGCGTCGCATCATTCGCCAGGCTACCATTGCAATGAAAATTACCCCGGTTATATGTGGCTCAGCATTTAAAAATAAAGGAGTTCAGAACCTTTTAAATGCTATCTGTTCATATTTGCCTAATCCTTATGATGTTCCGGCTATCTCAGGTATTAATCCCAATACTGATATCGAAGAAGTTCGTCACATTGATTCGGAAGAACCATTTGCAGCTCTTGCTTTCAAAATTGCAACCGATCCTTTTGTAGGACGTATAGCTTTCTTCAGAGTTTATTCAGGAACACTTCAATCCGGAAGTTATGTTTTGAATGCCTCGACGGGGAAAAAAGAACGTATTTCACGCATCATGCAGATGCATGCCAACAAACAGATTCCTTTGGAATTTATTGAAGCTGGTGATATAGGTGCAGCTGTTGGCTTTAAACAAATCCGTACAGGTGATACCCTTTGCGACGAGAAGCACCCGATAATTCTCGAATCCATGACATTTCCCGAACCGGTTATCAGTGTTGCTATTGAACCGCGTACACAGGATGATGTGGACAAACTTGATATTGCCCTTTTAAAATTAGCAGAAGAAGATCCTACTTTTAAGATTCGTACCGATCAGGAAACCGGCCAGACCATCATTTCGGGTATGGGCGAACTGCATCTTGACATTTTAACGGATCGTCTGCGCAGGGAATTTAAACTTGAAGTAAACCAGGGCGCTCCCCAGGTTGCATATCGTGAAGCTGTTACGGCTACAGTTCATCATCGCGAAGTATATAAGAAACAAACAGGTGGTAAAGGTAAATTTGCCGATATCATCTTTGAATTAGGCCCGCCTGACGATCCGGATTTTAAAGGATTACAGTTCGTGAACGAAGTTAAGGGTGGTAATATTCCTAAAGAATTTATCAGTCCGATTGAAAAAGGATTTAAAGCCGCAATGTCAAATGGCGTAATGGCAGGTTTCGCTCTCGAAAGCATGAAAATTAAGTTAATTGATGGTTCGTTTCATGCTGTTGACAGTGATGCTTTGGCATTCGAAATCTGTGCAAAAATAGGATTCAAGGAAGCAGCACGCAAAGCTAAGAGTGTATTGCTCGAACCTATCATGAAAATTGAAATAGTTGTCCCTGATAATTATGTTGGTGATGTTACAGGCGACCTTAACAAACGTCGTGCTGTAGTTGAAAATATAGATGCCAAAATTAAATACCAGATTGTAAAAGCCAGGGTACCCTTGTCAGAAATGTTTGGCTATGTTACAAGCTTACGCACGGTTACATCGGGTCGTGGAAATTCAAGTATGGAATTCTCACATTACCAGGAAGTTCCAAAAAATATTGCCGAAGCGGTGATAACAAAAATTAAAGGATAAAAATTCAGTCATACTAACGTAATAAAAGATTACAACGTGAATCAGAGGATTAGAATAAAACTGAAATCATACGATCATAACCTGGTAGATAAATCTGCTGAAAAGATCGTGAAGACGGTGAAATTGACCGGTGCAATTGTTAACGGGCCGATTCCTCTTCCAACCGACAAAAAGATCTATACTGTTCTTAAATCGACTTTTGTAAATAAAAAATCGCGCGAACAGTTCGAATTAAGTTCTTACAAAAGGTTACTGGATATCTACAGCTCAACAGCCAAGACTATTGATGCACTGATGAAACTTGAGTTACCTAGTGGAGTGGAAGTAGAAATTAAAATCTGATAATATTCGGATTTGAAATTTTAAAGAATAAAAAAAGAAACATTAATATCTCGATATAATGTCAGGAATTATCGGAAAAAAAATAGGAATGACCAGCATGTTCGACGCCAATGGTAAAAACGTGGCTTGTACAGTTATTGAAGCTGGTCCTTGCGTAGTAACCCAGGTCAGGACCATGGAGGTTGACGGCTATGAGGCTATTCAAATTGCTTACGAGGATAAGAAGGAAAAGCATTCTACTAAAGCTGAAATAGGTCATTTCAAAAAAGCAGGTGTAACACCGAAACGCGTTGTTGTAGAGTTTACACGTTTTGAAGTAGGTCATACAAAGAAATTCGGCGATATCCTTGGAGTAGATATATTTGAAGAAGGTGAATTTATTGATGTAATCGGTACCACCAAAGGAAAAGGATTCCAGGGTGTTGTTCGCCGTCATGGATTTGCCGGTGTAGGTGGTGCTACCCACGGTCAGCATAACCGCCTCAGGGCTCCGGGATCAGTTGGTGCGTCATCATACCCGAGTAAAGTTTTTAAAGGTATGCGTATGGCTGGCCATATGGGAGTAGATCGCGTTAAAATGATCAACCTTCAGATACTGAAAATTGTTCCTGAAAAAAATCTGCTTGTAATTAAAGGGTCAGTTCCCGGAGCAAATAACTCATATGTAATTGTTGAAAGATGGAGCTAGTAGTATATAACATAAAAGGCGAAAAGACAGCCAACACGGTTACACTCAACGATAGTATTTTCGAGGTAACTCCTAATGATCACGCTATTTATCTCGATACCAAACAGTATCTGGCCAACCAGCGTCAGGGTACCCATGCTTCACTTGAGAAATCAATGGTAGGTGGTAGTACCAAGAAGATCAAAAAACAAAAAGGTACAGGTAGCGCCCGCGCAGGTAGCCGTAAGTCTCCTTTGTTCAGAGGCGGAGCCCGGGCATTTGGTCCGCAACCTCGCGATTACAGTTTCAAACTGAACAAAAAACTTAAAAAACTGGCTCGCTTATCAGCACTTGCGTACAAAGTAAAAGAAAACAATATCATGGTTATTGAGGATTTTAACTTCTCATCACCAAAAACCAGTTCTTTCGCATCAGTGCTTTCAGCACTGAAACTGGAAGGACGCAAAACATTAATGGTGTTGCCCGAAAATTTACAGAATATAGTGCTTTCATCGCGCAACATTAAAAAGGCAAAAGTAACCCGCGCCTGTGACCTGAATACTTACGATATCCTCCATGCTCAGAACCTGATACTCCTGGTGAGTTCGGTCAATGAAATTGAAAAGTCGTTCGAGAATTAATAATCACCGTTAGCAATAACACTTTAAATAAATTAGCGATGGGTATCATCATCAAGCCGATCATAACTGAAAAAATGACAGCCCTGGGTGAAAAACTGGGACGATATGGATTTGTAGTTGACAAACGTGCCAACAAATTGCAGATCAAAAAAGCTGTCAAGGAATTGTATGGCGTTGAAGTAGAAGAAGTCAATACCATGACATATGCCGGAAAACGGAAATCACGCTTTACAAAAGCAGGGGTTTTATCCGGTAAAACCAATTCATTTAAAAAAGCTATCATTACATTAGCTAAAGGCGAATCAATAGATTTTTACAGCAATATTTAAGGAATAATGGCTCTCAAGAAATTTAAACCAACCACACCTGGTCAGCGTTTTAAGGTTATCAGCACCTTCGACGAAATCACCACTTCGGTGCCCGAGAAAAGTTTGCTTGAACCTCAGCATAAGTCTGGTGGTCGTAATCACGACGG
>JBBRCH010000117.1:0-10743 GCA_038204995.1 Bacteroidales bacterium
CAAAAATATGTCAGATATTAACAGCTATGTGTGCTGTTTGAAAGTTGAGACCGATTTTTATCGTGAAACATCTCCCTTTGCGGTAAAAATCAAGAGGTTGTTAATAAAAATATGGGAGTTTATGGACAGACACTAATTAGTAATTACATTCTTTATTTTCACCGGCCCGTTTGGTCGTACATATAAGACCCCGCTTACAATAACCGTATCGCCAATCTGAAGACCAGAGGTTATTTCTACTATATTACTGTTCCGTATTCCTGTTTCCACATTCTGGTAAATTGCTTTGCCATTCTTTACCAGAACTACCTGGCTCGAAAGAGCATCAGGGATAATGGCATTTGTCGGGACTACAATTCCTTTTATTTTTTCGTTAAGGAGTACTTTTACAAAGGCTCCCGGGTTAATATTTGCATGACTCAACCTGGCACGAACTTTAATATTCCTTGTTGTTGTGCTGATTTGAGGCTCAATCGCGCTAATGGTGGCAAAAATGTCTTTGGTGGATTCGTTAGTTTGAATGGAAACAGTTTTCCCGACTTTAACCAGGCTTAAATACGCTTCGGGTACTGAAAAGTCGATTTTGATTTTATCAGTTTGCTGTAATATCCCAATTACTGTTGAAGTAGTTACATAGGCACCAACACTTACCTGTCTTAGACCAAGTCGCCCGTTAAAAGGCGCCTTGACTATTGTTTTGTCAATTTGAGCATTTAATACATTGATATTGGCGTTGTATAAATTTACCTGGCTCAGCGCTGCATCATATGTGGCCTGATCTACCCCGTTGACAGAAAGAAGTTTTTTAAGTCTCTGTTCCGTTTTTTCGGCCAGTTCAAGCTGCACTTTTTGTTGTTGCAATTGTGCCTGTAAATCAGCATCATTCACCTTTGCCAGTATAGCGCCTGCGACTACCTGGGCACCATCGGGGATATTAAGGTATGTAATCCGGCCGCCAACTTCAGGATGCAGCTCGATCATTTCTTCGGATAATACTGAGCCGTTTACTTCGATATCGGAAGTGAAATCAGTATTGCCTGCCACTATAACATCAACTGAAACAGGAGGTTTTTCTTTTTTACCGGTTTTATTATCAGCTTCATTCTTGCACGAAACAAAGGCTGCCAAAAGCAATGACAATCCGATTACTAGCATTAATCTCATAAGACCTGGATATTTTCGGTAATATTTCTTTTGATTTTCTGAATAGCTTCAGTGAGTTGTGAAATTTGAGCGTGATTGAATCCGCTTAATACAATTTCGTTTATTTCTCTTAATGATTTCTTGATTTCGGGTAAAGCCTGCCTTGCTTTTTCGGTCAGCACAAGACTATGTTTTCGGTGGTCATCCGTTTTTCGCACCCTTTTTAAATAGCCTTTCTCTGAGAGATAATCCACCACACGAACAACACTAACTTTATCTGTATCAAGCAACAAGGCTAATTCCTGTTGAGTTATCTCTCCAGGCTGGCTTTCGATCAAAATTAATGCGTAATAATTGCGGTCAATATCCAGGTGTTGCAGTTTTGTCCTTAAAAGATGCAAATATCCTTTTCCAAGAAACGAAAACATCCTTCCAAATGGCTGCTCAACTTTATATGGAATGCCTGGGTGCATGAAATTTTTTTGACAAAAGTAATCTAAATTACAAATGGTTTACACTGTTAACTAGTTTTTAACAACTTTCGTCTGAAATCGGCCTGGTTTTTTTCATGCTTTTAAGTTTTCCGTCGAAATTTTCTCCAACAGACTACCCGCAGCTCCTTCTAATGATTAATATATATATAATCTCAAACTTTGTTTAATGTTGTTTGTTAAAATAATAGAAATAAAAATAATTACATATGACTATAATTTAATATGTCATACAACGGGATAAAATACAATGAAAAGCATTTCGCGCATCAGATAAATATTTTAACGATTTTCAATGTCAAAAAAGCATAAAAGCGATTCCATTAACTGGCATAGCATCTGGAATATAAAGAACCTCCTGCAGATTTTTGTCGGTGCCGGTATGGCCGTTTTTGCCATGAAGGGATTTATGATTCCCAACAAGTTCATGGATGGTGGGGTTACCGGTATTTCTATACTGCTTCACGAAATATCGCACATCAACATAAGCATATTTATCATTGTATTTAACCTCCCCTTTATATACCTCGGATATAAAAAAATCGGTAAAACTTTTGCCGTACACACTGCACTCGCCATCATTTTGCTGGCAATGGGGTTATTGTTTATCGATATTCAACCCGTTACCACTGATAAACTGTTAATAGCCATTTTTGGTGGCATCCTCATCGGCACCGGTGTTGGGCTGGTGATTCGCAGCGGTGGAGTTATTGATGGTGCCGAAGTAATTGCAGTATTCACCAAAAGAAGAACCGGGTTCTCCAACAGCGAAATTATTATGCTGTTCAATACCTTCATCTTTGCAGGTGCTGCTTTTCATTTCGGCCTTGAAACGGCTATGTATTCGCTCATCACTTATTACGCTGCAACCAGGGCTACTGATTATGTGGTAGATGGAATTGAACAATATACTGCCATCAATATCATTTCGTCTCAGCATGACAGAATTAAAGAATTAATTGTAAACGAAATGGGAAAGGGCATCACTGTTTACAAAGGTGAAAGAGGTTATCTGCCAGGCAGTTTTCATATTAAAACCGATTGCGAAATCATTGTTGCCATTGTAACGCGGTTGGAAATAACTCAGATAGAGGAAGCTGTAATAACAATAGATCCTAAAGCCTTTATTTATATTCAAAGCATTAATGAAGCAACAGGGGGAATTTTAAAAGCAAAGAGCCATGCAAAGTAAAAAGCATATGAAGGAGTTTGTAATCGACTTGTTGGCGAACAGCATTCCTGAGTATTATTATTACCATAACTATAAACATACTCTTTACGTGCACGACATAGCCTTAGAAATAGGCAGGCACGAAAAATGTACAGCAGAAGAACTGGAGCTATTATCAGCGGCTGCATTCTGGCATGACACGGGGTATATTAAAACCCATAAAGATCATGAAGAAGAAAGTTGTAACCTGGCAAGGCATTATTTGCCTGAATTTGGGTATTCAACTGATGAAATCGATAGTGTATGTGGGATGATTAGGGCTACAAAAATTCCGCAAACTCCTAAAAACAGGCTGGAAGAGATTCTTGCAGATGCTGACCTGGAATATATGGGAACAACGAGTTTCGAGGGTATAGCCGCTGATTTGTTCAGGGAAATCCGATCTCTCAATCCTGAGTTAACGGAAGAGAAATGGACTCAAATCCAGATTTCTTTCCTTCAGAAACATCATTACTTTACCAGTTTTTGCAAAGAAAACAGGGAGCCTGTTAAGCAGGTTTATCTGAATGAACTGATTCAAAGCATTGAATAGGTTGGCGGTGATTTCTCTTCAAGGTGCCGGACTGGATTTTCTTTGAAATACAAAACTTTTTTACGCTCAGCAGCATTCTTTGGGATTTCAAAACGCATAGCTTGTATTTACGACATTCAAAGCTATTTCTTACTGTTTTTAATGTTCTTCAGATTTCTATCATGAAAAAACTATTATGTATTTTTTACTGGTTTTGCTTTTCACATCTGTGCTGGTTCAGTTCAACGTGAAAGATCTGAATTCAGAATATTTGTTCTTCTAAATCAGAGTTAAAACAATTTTAACCATGTCAATCGCAAAAAATACATTTGCTACAATTTTTTTTAAATACCTGCTGTTTATTACAGCTCTTTGGGTGATTCTTTTATCTTGCTCGCACAACAGCAGTGAACAGGCAAAAACGGCACCTGATACTGACAACTTACCTCCCCCGCATGAAACTGTTCTGGCAAGTCTGTCCGACAGTAGTTTACCACACGAAACATTCCTTGAAAAATCTAATCCTCCGGTAAAAGTTGCTATTCCATCCCCGGAATCGGGTCGTACAGGAACAAGCCAATTCGGTGGAGCCTCGGCCTTACAACTGTTACCTGCAGAATCACATTCGCTGGTTGACAAAGTAACTCTTGTACCTCTTGCACCGGAAGTACAGGGAGCAGGTTTTTTTACCACGTTCACCACCGATAATGGCCTGGCTCTTGACGCCATACTTTGCAGTATTGAAGATAATAAAGGCAATCTCTGGTTCGGCACGGCAGGAGGAGGGATAAGCCGCTACGATGGTAAATATTTTGTAAATTATACAAGCGCACATGGTCTGGCATATAATACGGTGCAATGCATTGCCGAAGATAATTCAGGTAATCTCTGGTTCGGAACAGGTGGTGGGGGTGTAAGCAAATACGATGGAGAATTTTTCGTGAATTATACTACCGTTCAGGGATTGGCAAACAATACCATCAACTGTATTACCGAAGATGACAAAGGGATTCTATGGTTTGCCACTACTGGAGGAGTAAGTAAATACGATGGAAAAACTTTTACCAATTATACGACAGCCCAGGGACTGCCTGATAATTCAGTATGGAGTATTACCAAAGATAATTTAGGAAATATCTGGTTTGGGACAATTGGAGGGGTAAGTAAATACGATGGAAAATCGTTTGTAAATTATACCACCGCTGATGGACTAGCTTCGAATGTAGTTATTTGTTCCATGCAGGATCGGGAGGGAAATCTTTGGTTTGGCCTTAACGGAGCCGGGTTAAGTAAATACGATGGGAAATCCTTTGTAAATTATGGAACTTCGCAGGGATTGGCAGGAAATAAGGTTGTGAGTATCCTGGAAGATAATGCGGGAGCCCTGTGGTTTGGAACCTATGGCGGCGGGGTGAGCAAATACAATGGCAGATCGTTTGTAAATTTTACCACCGCCCAGGGCCTGGCCGGCGATGTTGTGGCCAGTATCCTGGAAGACAAAACAGGGAACCTCTGGTTCGGCATTTATGGAGGCGGAATTAGCAAATACAGCGGGAAATCGTTTGTTAATTATACCACTGTCCAGGGTCTGGCAAATAACGTTGTCCGAAGTATCGCCGAAGATAAATCGGGAAACCTTTGGTTTGGCACAAACGGCGGGGGAATCAGTAAATACAATGGGGTATCGTTTGTGAACTACTCCACTGCGCAGGGGTTGGCAAATAATCTGGGCTACAGCATTACAGAAGATAAAGCCGGAAACTTATGGATCGGTACATTCGGAGGCGGAGTGAGTAAATTCGATGGAAAATCATTTGTGAACTATACCACCGGGCAGGGATTGGCAGGGGACTTCATACAATGTGTTACCGAAGATAGCAAGGGAAATCTTTGGATTGGTACAAGCAGGGGTGGCGCCAGTAAATTCACTGGTAATTCATTCATAAATTATACAACGACACAGGGATTGGCTGATAATTCAGTACAGTGCGTTACCAAAGATAAATCCGGGATCCTTTGGTTCGGGACCAATAAAGGTGTAACGGTATTCAATGGGAAATCCTTTGTGAATTATACTATTGACCAGGGACTGGTGAATAATATTGTCAACAGTATTACCGAAGATAATAAGGGGAATATCTGGATAGGTACAGAGGAAGGCTTAAATTTTCTGAGCAATGAAAAAAGATCACTTATTACAGGTGATCGGCAAGGCACTGAAATCAAAGGATCGTTGTTTGAAACTTTTACTACCCAAAACGGGCTTCCCGATAATTTTATAACACAGGTTATACAGCAGGATGACAATAAATTATTTGTCGGAACCAATTTGGGTATATGCGAGCTGGATCTGGTGGAACCATCGAAGGGTAATGATAAAATATGGAAAGCCGGGAAGATATTTAACACACAGACAGGGTACCCGGTAAAAGATGTAAATTTTGGCCAGCATGCTATGTTTAAGGACAGGCAGGGCATTATATGGATTGCCACAGGCTCAGATAAAACAGGATTGGTGCGTTTCGATCCCGGGCAGGTCCGGCTAAACACCAATCCTCCGGTTCTTGTAATGCAGCACATCAAAATTAATAATGAATCTGTTTCATGGAGCGACTTACTCCCGGTTTCGACCGGAAAGGGAAAGATTGACAGGCCAGGAACAATAGCAACTCAACAGCGGATAACAGAAGAAATCACCACGTTCGGGAAAGAATTAAGTGAAAAGGAAAGAACCGAGATGCGTCAGAAATTCGAAAACATGCGGTTTGATAGCATCGCCAAATGGTACCCTGTTCCTGAAAATCTGGTGCTTCCTCATCAGCACAACAATATCAGTTTTGATTTCAGTGCCATTGATCCTGGTACCTTTCCGTTGATAAAATACCAGTATATGCTTGATGGATATGATAAAAAATGGAGCCCGCTCAGTACTATATCAACTGCCGGTTTTGGAAATATGTTCGAAGGTACTTATACTTTCAGGGTGAAAGCGATGAATCCTGATGGTGTTTGGAGTGCGCCTCTGAGTTATTCCTTTAAAGTGATGCCTCCCTGGTGGCGAACCTGGTGGATGTACCTGGTTTACCTGTTAACTTTTTTGGCTGCTTTACGTGTTTTTTCGAAGTGGCGCGAAAGGATAATAGTTGAAGAGAAAGAGAAACTGGAAATAAAGGTTAAGAACAGAACCGAAGCACTGAATAAATCACTGAACGAATTGAAAGCTACCCAATCACAGCTTATACAGTCCGAAAAAATGGCCTCGCTCGGGGAACTCACTGCCGGTATTGCACACGAAATCCAAAACCCGCTGAATTTTGTAAATAATTTCTCGGAACTAAATACCGAGTTGATAGATGAATTGAACCTGGAAATTGATAAAGGAAATATCAGTGAAGTTAAAACAATTGCGAATGATATTAAGGAAAATGAACAAAAAATAAACCTGCACGGCAAACGTGCCGAATCCATCGTAAAGGGCATGCTGCAGCATTCAAGGAGTAACTCGGGTGGAAAAGAACCTACAGACATAAATTCATTGGCTGATGAATTCCTTCGCCTTGCATATCATGGATTAAGGGCAAAGGACAAATCCTTTAATACTGAAATGAAAACGAATTTTGATGAATCCGTTGGCAGAATCAATATCATTCCCCAGGATATTGGAAGAGTGATTCTGAACCTGATTACCAATGCTTTTTATGCTGCGAATGAGAAAAAACAACAGCACCCTGAAGGTTTTCAACCAATTGTATCTGTCAGTACAAAAAAGATCGGCGATTTTGTGGAAATAAAAGTTACCGATAACGGAAACGGAATCCCTCCGAAAATACTGGATAAAATCTTTCAGCCTTTCTTCACAACCAAACCCGCGGGACAGGGAACGGGTTTAGGCTTATCCATGAGTTATGATGTTGTGAAGGTTCATGGCGGGGAATTGAAAGTTGAAACTATAGAAGGAGAATCCACAACATTTATTATCCTGTTACCATTAAAATCCTGACAAATACGAATAAATCTAAATCATTCAAATGGGTCAGACGCCCGATTTTATTAAACGTCACAAACCAATAACCATGAAACAAAAATCATTTTTAAATATTGTTTTAATCACATCAATCTTCATCACGAGCCTTATTATAGTCTCATGCAATTGCAAACAAAAAGCGAACCCTGTGGCAGCCAATATCAAAATGTATACAAATACATGGGATCAGATTATTAATAAAGGAAACCTTGGCCTGTTCAACGATTCCATCTTCACTTCAAACCTGGTAATGCACGAAGGCGCCATGGATGTTGCGGGGATTGATAGTGCCAGGGCCAATTATGCCAATTACCTCACCGGCTTCTCCGATATTAATTTCACCATCAAAGATGTGTTTGGCCAGGGTGATAAAATTGTAAAATACTGGAATTTTAAAGGAAAACATACCGGTATGTTTTTCGGCATACCGGCAACTGGTAAAAATGTCAGTATTGATGGCGTTACGCTGGTAAGGATGGAAAATGGCACAATTGCAGAAGAGAGAGATTTTATCGACAACCTTGATTTTAATACCCAGATGGGGTTGACACCTGAGCCGGCTAAATAATCAGAATTCCTTTGATTCAATGAAACTTCTCATACAAGACTTTACACTTGAATTTTTAAATCAATTAATCATTAACTAAATCTAAACATTATGAAAAAAACAACAAAAGTCAGTTTTCTTTTTGCTGCTGTGGCAGCATTCTCACTTCTGTTCGTTTCGTGTCAACCAGCCAAACCGGACCTGGCTAAAATCAGGACCGAAATACAGGCATTGGAAAACGGTTACGCTGATGGTTTAAATGCCAAAGTTGCCAATGCCGTTGCTATTTACTATTCCGATGATGCCGTAAGTATGGACAATAATGCTCCTGCTGCCTCAGGCAAGGATGCTATTTTGAAAATGATACAGCAGGAAATCGCCAGTGATACAACCAAAAATGTAGTATCCTTCGAAACGATTGATATTTTCGCTGCAGGCGACCTCGTAGTAGAAACCGGAAAGGCAACTTATAAAGATTCGGATGGAAATGTCGTAAAGAGCGGGAAATACATGTCCCTCTTCGAGAAGAGAGATGGCAAATACTTGTGCATCAGGGATATATACAACGACGATCAGAAATAATGCGTCTTTGCTATTGAAAGAAACATGCAAGGGGATTTATAGCAAATTTCCCTTGCTTTTTTTGAAACTTTAGTTCCAATCTTTTAAAGATAAAATCTTTTGTTGCTGATTGATTCCCAAAACGATCGACTGATTCAAATGTGATGAAAGCAATATGATCAAAGGGGAATCGCCTGAATTAATAAAATGAAATTACTGCGGGTAAGTCGAAAACCATCCAGAGTAGGCAATAATAAAATCAAATAATCATGAACTCAAGATTTAATTTTTTCAATTAACTGGCATTCCTGGCAGTACTTGCTGTTTTAATATTTACAACACAGTGTTGCAAACAGGAAACCAGTGAAGTCAAAGAAACAATTATACAAAATGAAACGCCTGAGTATTTTAACCTTAGGCCAAAACTGGAAAAGGAATATGGTTATTCCCATGCTGTAAAAATTGGCAACGACATAAAAGTCACTGCCAACGGCAATGGCATTCCTCACGACATTGTCGATAAAATATTTCAACCCTTCTTTACCACCAAGCCAACCGGGCAGGGAACAGAGTTGGTTTTGTCATTAAGATTATGATATCATCAAGGCACATGGCGGCGAACTGAGAGTTGAAACAAAAGAGGGCGTAGGAACTGAATTCATCATCCATATCAAAGACTAATAAATGAATCTGAGAAAATTGAAAAGCGTTTGAAAAACAACACTAACATTATGCAGGAAATTGGTTTTTCGAACTTTCATGAAATTCATTTCAGTCTATTTTGGAGCGCATAACCGGATTTTATTTTTCACTCCATGTAATGGATCAATTCTCTTTCAGTGATTTAAATAAAACAATTTTACAAATTATAAAAATCAATCATTATGAAAAAGCCATTTACCTATGCATCACGTAATGAAATAGAAGTTGAATTACTGGCAACAGAGGGTTCAATCCCAGCTGATATGTGCGGACATGTTTACCTGAATTCGCCTTGTGGCACTGTGAACAATACTTTGCCAATGCCCGAAAGACTTCCTGATGGTTCAAAAAACAGTGAATGGGGCGAAATGATGTTTAATGGCGATGCCATGCTTTTCCGTTTCGATCTTGACAACCCCGGCCGTGTAAGCGTTAAATCATCCTTACTGAAACCACCCTGTTATTATGCTGACTATGCCACCCGTTACGGGACGGAATACCATAAACAAGGTATTTATTTTAAGGGCATGGGTTTGGGGCGCACATCCATGCATATGGGCTCACGTAATCAATTAAATACCTCCATTAATTTGTTTAAATTTAATGATGATCAGAACACCAGGATGTCGGTTAATTTTGATGCCGGACGGTTTTATGAGATTGATCCGTCGTCGATGATACTTAAAACCCCTATCGGGTCGAACAAGGAGTGGGCCGGTGATTTCCCGAATAAACTCGAATATACTTTCCCGCTTGTTCTAAGCACTGCTCACCCTTCATTCGATCCAATCACAAAAGAGTTTTTTACGGTCAACTATTTGAAAAGTGCATCAGATCTCGCTTTTGGAGGACGACGGCTTTTTGGCGATTTGCCAAAGGAGGATGAGCTGGTGAATGAGTATGTTCAAAAACTGATAGCTGACCTGCAAAAGCGAAAGATAAAAGGTCGCTTGCTGCCTGGCTTGCTGTTAAAGTTTCTTGAATTTTTGAAAAGTATTTTAGGGAAAAACAAATCCGGAACTAAGTTTGATCCCTTTGATGTGGAAGCTGCTCTTAAGGAATCGGAGCGTGCTTACAAGGATATATTCGGTATGACCAATGCTGTTCATTTACTCCGTTGGACAGGTTCGGGACCGCTTGATCGCTGGCGGGTAATAAACGAGAAGGGAGAAGACCTTTATATCGCTCAATGCATGCATCAAACCAATATTTCGCAGGACTATATAGTGTTGGTAGATTCTTCAGTGAAATTTACACTTGATATCATGTTCAGCGTGCCATTTCCGGATGCACCCTGGCTCGACGAACTGCTGCGTTGGATTACATCAAATACTATGCTTCCTGAAACTCCGCTGTACATAATCCGCCGCGCCGACCTGGTATCAGGTGCGAAAACGGTAACAGCCAAAACATTCACTATTCCAATGGAAACGGTACATTATTCCATGGACTACGACAATACCGGAAACCTGATAACTCTGCACACAGCTCATAATACCGCAAGTTGCGCTGCCGAATGGATACGCCCCTACG
>JBBRCH010000118.1:0-10706 GCA_038204995.1 Bacteroidales bacterium
TTTCCGTATTTACTGGTTTGGCGAGCGTTCTGAAAACCGGGCTGGGAAAAATTCCGAAATAAACTACCGGAATAAGCAGGCAACTGAGGATTACTATCTCCCGGATATTCAGATCATGTGTTTTGTATGTAATCAACTTCGAACCAAAAAAGACCTTTTGCATAAGCCTCAAAGCGTAAATTACCGAAACGATCAACCCCAGGCTGGCAAAAATCGCCATAACCGGACTGCTAAGATAAGTGCCCAAAAGAACCATAAATTCGGCTACGAAATTTGCGAGTGCGGGTAATCCCAATGAAGCCATTACGAAAACATATGAAAATCCACCCAGTCCGGGCATGTCATCCCACAGACCACCCATATTTTTTAGTTCACGGGTATGAAGTCTCTCCTGAATGATTCCGGCAATGACAAACAGACCGCCCGTACTCAGAGCGTGGGCAATAATCTGCATTACAGCACCCCGGAAGGCGATGCCATTAAACGCATATATCCCTAATATTATAAATCCCATGTGGCTAACGCTGGTATAAGCAACAAGGCGTTTTAAGTCAGTTTGGGCAAATGCAAGTTTCGCACCGTACAAAATTCCTGCAATACCAACGGCCATGGCAAAAGGAGCAATCGTCAACGATAATTCAGGGAACATGGGTACTACAATCCGGATTATACCATACACGCCTGTTTTTAACATAAGTCCGGCCAGAATGATGCTTCCTGCCGTGGGTGCTTCGGTATGAGCATCCGGAAGCCAGGAATGCAAAGGGATTGCCGGAATTTTCACCCCGAATGCAAGCAGAAATCCCGCCATGAAAAGACCGGCCCAGGCTGAAGTTGAGGAGGTCTTAACAAGCTCCATAATATCAAAAGTGTATACTCCTGTTATTCCAGCATGATGAAAATATAGTCCTAAAATGGACAACAGCATCAGCAGTCCGCTTCCCTGAGTAAACAGAAAAAACTTGTATGACGCATACATCCGGTTTTCGTGCCCCCATATTGCGATTAAAAAGTACATGGGTATCAGCATTATTTCCCAGAAGAAATAAAACAGGAAAAGATCTTCAGCGAGAAAAACACCGGAAATGCCGGCAAGGATAAACAGGATATTGAAATGAAAAAATCCCGTTCTCTCCTTTATCTCTTTCCATGAAATCAGGACGGAAAGAATCCCTAAAAGATTTGTAAGCAGTAGCAATATCAGGCTCAATCCATCCATAGCCAGGTGGAAACGAATACCGAAAAAAGGTATCCATTCACGATCGAATTCCAGGAACCACTGATTGTTCAGGTTTAAATCGACCAAAGCCATACTTTTCACCCAGATTATAATCAACAGTACGCTGCTCAACAAAAGCGCAGCCAAGGCTATCCATCGGGGAGCATCATTATGCAATCTGCCGGCCATCCAGGAAATTATTCCTGAAAACATTAATATGCCAAGGATCCATGCTAGTATCATAAGAACATAATTAGTGTAATACCAAGAATTACTCCACCGGTAATAAAGGCCAGATACCATCGTAACCTACCTGTTTGCGTCAGGATTATCCAGTCATTTAATATGTCAATCCCTTTTGCAAGGCCATTATAAAAAAGGTCGATGAAATCCTTTTTATTAATTTTTGCCAGAAAAACATAAGGCCTCACAAAAATTGTATCATAAATTGCGTCAAATGCCCAGCCATTAAACCAAAGTTTATATAAGAAATTGCCTATGGCGGACTGCTTGAAGTTATAAGTTATTTCAGGCTTCCGCACATAAAAATACCAGGCTGAAAAAATTCCGGCAAACACCACGAGTCCTGAAATAACAGGAAGTATAAACTCCAGTGCTCCTTCTCCCGAATGGGTGAACGCCGGCAGACTATAAGCAATAAACCTGGAGAAAAGATGAAGAGGTGACATTTCGATATAACCAGCGATAATTGAAAGTACGGCCAGAGTTACGAGAGGAATGTTGACTGCTTTTGAGTTAATAGGCTCTGGCTCAATTTTCGCATCTCCGAAGAAAGTAAGAATTACCATACGGGTTGTATAGAGAGCGGTAAGTCCTGCTCCCGTAATTCCGGCGATCCATAAAATAATTCCCGCGTTCGGGGAAAGAAAAGTATCAAGAAGGATCTTGTCCTTGCTGAAAAACCCTGCCGTAATTAGTGGCAAAGCCGAAAGGGAGGCCGCTCCGGCGATGAAGGTATAAAAAACCAGCGGCATCTTTTTGCGTAAGCCACCCATCTTAAACATGTTATGTTCTTCCTTCACGGCCAAAATCACTATTCCGGCGGCAAGGAAAAGCAAGGCTTTAAAAAAGGCATGAACAAAAAAGTGAAATATGCCCGCCGACCATGCGCCAACTCCCAGGGCAAGAAACATATACCCAATCTGGGAAATGGTGGAATAGGCCAGAACTCTTTTAATGTCTTTTTGTACCAGTGCGCTGAATCCGGCCAGCACCAGTAACAGAGCTCCCAGTATGGCTATCAGAAGCATCACTCCCGGTGCCAGGCTAAAAATCAGGTTGGTTCTTGCAATTAAATAAACGCCGGCAGTTACCATCGTTGCTGCATGAATAAGCGCACTTACCGGCGAAGGCCCTGCCATAGCATCCGGCAACCAGGTTTGAAGCGGCAACTGAGCTGATTTTCCAACTGCTCCACCGAGAAGAAGAAGGGAAGCAATTTTAGCATCCGTAGATCCTGATATCCATTCAAGGGAAACGGAATGCAGTATTTCGTTAATATTTAAGGTTCCAAAAGCACGGAATAGAAAAAACAGACCCAATGCCATTGCTGTATCACCTATGCGGGTTACAACCAGGGCTTTCTGACCGGCATATCCATTTAAAGGATCTTTATACCAGTATCCTATCAGGAGATAAGAACATAGTCCAACACCTTCCCATCCCAGATAAAGCATCAGAAGATTGTCAGCCATAACCAGGATCAGCATGGAGGCCATAAACAGGTTCATCCATGCGAAATACCTGACGATCCCATCATCATCCTTCATGAAAAATGCAGAATAAAGATGAATGAGAAATCCAACAAAACACACAGTAAAGACAAAAACCATGCTGAGGCTGTCCAGATAAAATCCAAAGTTTGCAGAAAACCCTGGTACGTCAATCCATGATCCGAGTTGCTGATTCAAAACCTGGCTGGAACCTATGCGTGAAATAAACCCGATTCCCACTATAATACTTATGAGAGCACTGATGGCAACCGTTGAGACTCCAATAACCGCTGAAGTCTTAGGTAATAGCCACTTACTGCCAATACTCAGGATGAGAAATCCGGCCAAAGGCATAAAGGGTATGATCCATAGTAAATTCTGCATACCTAATTGGGTTTGATTTTACTTACTTCGTCTGCATCCATTGTTTTAAGATTATGGTATATCCTCAGAATAAGGGCCAGCCCAACGGAAACTTCTGCCGCTGCCATAGTAAGGATAAATATGAACATCACCTGTCCGTCGGCCTGCATCCAGCGTGAACCGGCAACAACAAAGGCAAATCCGGCTGCATTTAACATGATCTCGACAGAAAGCAGGATATAAACCAGATTTTTACGTATCAGGGTCCCGGTGAGTCCGACAATAAATAAGAGGGTGGCCACAATAAGCGCATGATCCATTGGTACATTAATCATACAGAACCTCCTTTTAAATAACGATGTATAACCAAATTTTTTCTTTTCCCAAGATGGTAAGCTCCCAGGATTCCGGCAGTAATAAGAAGCGCGGCCAGCTCGACACCAATAATATATTTTCCGTACAGGGCAATTCCAACTTCTCTGGCACCAATCTCGCCTCCCGAAAGGGTGCTGGTTTCCGAAGAAACTATTAACAGTGTTACTTCTACTCCAAGTATAAGAGCTAAAATTGAAGGGCCAATCCAGATCCGGGGACGCAACCATGTTTTTTCGAGCTTTTCCGATTCTTCTCCAAGATTCAGCATCATAGTTACGAAAACGAACAAAACCATGATTGCTCCCGCGTAAACTATAACTTCAAGGGCGGCAACAAACGCTGCCCCGAGGACAAAAAATATTACTGCCAACGATAAAAGTGACATAATCATATACAGCAACGCACTAAATGCGTTTGTTCTTGTAATTACCATAATGCTGGAAAGTACAGCAACCAGGGATGATATGTAAAACGCTTCTGTCATGGCAATAAGGTTTTAAAATCTGTCGGCTTATCTTCATTCATGGCTTCTCCTTTTCCTTTGCCTCCTATTGCCATTCCAGAGACTTTGTAATAATTATATCCATGGTATTTTCCCTGGCCTGAAATTAAAAGATCCTTTTTTTCGTAAACCATATTATTCCGGTTATATTCACTCATTTCTACGTCAGGAGTTAGCTGTATGGCATTGGTAGGACAGGCATCCTCGCAATAGCCACAGTAAATGCATCGGGAAAAATTAATCCTGAAGAATTCGGGATACCTTCTTCCATTCTCGTCTTCCGTTGCCTGAAGGGATATGCAATCAACCGGACAGGCCGCTGCACATAAATAGCAGGCAACACATCGCTCGCCTCCGTCAGGATCCCGGCTAAGGATAATTCTTCCTCTGTAGCGCGGAGGCAAGAGAATCTTTTCTTCAGGATACTGAACAGTAACTTTCTTCCTGAATAAATGAATAAAGACAATCCATAAGCTTCTTAAAATGCTGATCATAGGCTAAAATTTTCATTGTATGTTAATTTATACAATGGGATTAAACTTCTCTCAAGCTGTTTTACTTATCATTTTATTTCTATTCAGTAACCACAATTTGCGTTTATTTCTTCTCTAACTTCCATTCATTAAAACAATTGCCCCCGTAATAAGAATATTAAGAAGTGCGATTGGCAACAAAACTTTCCATCCATATCCCAGCAATTGATCGTAACGCGGACGGGGTTGCGCACTCCGTAACAGAATGAATATGGATATAAAAATGAATGTCTTTAGAAAGAACCATACTACGCCAGGTAAAAATGAAGGGCCAAGCCATCCGCCGAAAAACAAGGTAGTTATCATGGAAGATATCAGAACGACTCCGAGGTATTCACCCACGAAAAACATTCCGAATTTCATCCCTGAATATTCCGAGTGATACCCTGCCACCAACTCGCTTTCCGATTCCGGTATGTCGAAGGGAAGACGGTGAGTTTCTGCCAGACCGGCAATAAAGAATATCACGAATCCGGCAAATTGCGGGATTACATTCCAAAGCCCTCTTTGTGCCTCAACAATTTCGCGGAGATTAAAGGAATTAGCCAGCATTACAACGCCCATCAGCGACAAGCCCATAAACACTTCATAGGTAATCATTTGTGAAGCCCCTCTCATGGCGCCGAGCAACGAATATTTATTATTTGATGCCCATCCTGCAAGCACGATGCTGTATGCTCCAAGTGATGACATAGCCAGAAAAAACAGTAATCCTACGTTAAGGTCCGCTACAATAATGGTCGGGCCAAATGGAATCACTGAAAAACTCATCAGAATGGTAAACATGGTTATTGTTGGGGCAACCACAAATATTAACCTGCTTGTAAAAGGGGGAATCCAATCTTCCTTGAAGAAAATTTTCACCATGTCGGCGAGAGGCTGCATAAGACCCAGAGGTCCAACCCTGTTCGGCCCCTGCCGGTCCTGAGTCCAGCCTAACAACCTGCGCTCATACCATATGAGGCCGGCTGCCAGGGACAAAACCACAATCAGTACCCCTAATACAATCCATATCCAGTATGCATTGGCTTCCATAAATTTTTTATATTTAGATAAATTTTGTTATTTATGCAAATCAAAGGTTGAAATGGTAATTTATTCGTTACTATGCGAACTCTTCCAGAGTTTTAAACTCTGGAAGAGTTTAACGCCACAATAGTCAAAACATGAATTCAACCCTTGATTCGCATTATTCCTTATTCTTCTTCTGATGATTTACAATTAAACAGAGAAAACTCATGAGTTTTCTCTACAAAATTCCCAATTTCATTCATTATCAATTTCCCAAACAACCGGATTTTGCCATGCCTCCAATTCAACAAATGGCATTTGCTCCAGTCCAACCGGTAGTCCAACGCAATCTTCAGGTATTCCATCCAAAAACCGTAATTGAATTCCTTTACTGATTTCATCTCCCGCAGGCGTTATCAAAGTCGATTCGTCCCATCCCATTTTTTTTGCCGATTCAGGGTTTATCGCTATATATGGCTGAGGGACAAGCTCTTTTATTCCTCCTTCAACAACGCTCAGCTCATCAGAACCAAAAATATGGTACAGCGGAAGTACCTTCCATTCTCCTTTCGGTTTATTACTCTGCTGATTACTGTTGCTTAAATCCATTTTATAATATTCGCCACTCGACTTTCCTGTTTCCTTATTTATGAGAATGCACAATTGCGGAATTTCTCTTCGAAGATCTCCACCGATTTCGATCTGGTATTTGTTGACAGCCTGAACTGAATTCCATCCCGGACTCCAGAAAAACGGTGTTAATGGGGCAGGAGGTGTTCCGTGAAAACCCTCCATTGTGAAACTCATCGGGCTTTCCTGGTCCTTTGGCGGAGTGGGTTCATGCACTGTTTGATTGGCGTGCATTGCAGTTCTTCCACTGTAGCGATGAGGTTCGCGGGCGATCTTTTGAGCACCTTCGCGGAAACTGAAAGGAGTAATATTCGCAGCCAGACCTTTAAAAACCGGATACTGATTTTCGATTGCTTCACTGTAATCGAAAATATTTTTCAGTGCTGCCAGCGGATTTGTGTTACTGTTTTCAGACAGCATCTGCATCCACTCCCATCCGGAACGAACTTCGCCTTCCTTTGCAAACACCTTGTAAAAACGCTGTACCCTTCCTTCGTTATTCACCAGATGCCCATCCGATTCGTATATTGTTCCTGCGGGAAGAATATAATCAGCTTTATTAGTTGTGCTGTTCTCCAAGCTATCAATGGCAATGACATTTTTAAATGATTTTAGCAACTGGTCAATTTCTTTTGCAGGGGCCTTACGATAAAGATCATTTTCGAGTATCACCAAAGAGTTGTGCTTCGATCCTTCATTACCAGTATTCGATAGTTTTTTCCCGTCCAGCAATGTAAGACCCAGAGAATTTGCTTCCTGAAATGTAAGGCATAGCCCTGTTTTACTGCCCTGTTTTGCCCTGGCTTCGGATATGTTGAATGCAGCTTTGAGGATATTCCCATTCAAACAGGACGTTCCCGAAATAATAACTGCGTTCTCAGCTTCCATTATATTTTGGGCAATTGTTTTTGCCAACTGAGAGTGTTCCTTACTTATATTTTCAGGAAGCGCATTGGCACTATCCATAAAATGGGCAATGGCAAAACCAAATGCGCCAATATTTTCAGGATCTGTATGAAGATTAATCAAACCAAGTTCGTCAAGCTTTGTACTGGCAGGAGTAATATTGAAAAGCGGACCTTTTTCCTGTTGAATTGCATCGCGAACGGTTTTGTCATCCCAGCGGTTAATCTTCATCTCATCAATCCGATGCATGGGCTTTTGCCTTACCGACTGCCGGACTGCGAGAGCAATCATTGGTGCAGTATTGGTTACATCTTCCCCAAGAATAAGGACACATTCAGCATTCTCTATATCCTTAAGCGAATATTTTTCTGCAGATGTATTTTTCAATATGTCTGCGGCAATATGATTGAGTTCATAGTCAGAATCAGACATTCCAAGATAAAAATTATCATTACCCACAAAGGTTTTCAATGCATAGTTCGATTCCAGAGATGCTCTTCCGGAGCCAATTCCTATAACATTCGTATCGCCTTTCAATATATTTTTCAACTCCGATTGAACTTCAGGAAGTTCAGAATACTTAAAACCGGTTTCCGATTGAGTATCTTTTATTGATGGGACTATAATCCTTTTTGTAGAATTTGTATATTCATATCCATACCTTCCCCGGTCGCAAATAAAATAGCCATTGACCTGACTGTTATATCTTGTTCTGATTCTTTTGATGTCGCCGTATCTTTCGCCTGCCAGGGTATTACACCCCAGGCTGCAAAGATTGCAAACAGAAGGGGCGGAGGTATAATCCCATTTCCGGGTAAAGTGCTTTTTAAGGGTTTTGTCGGTAAACACACCGGTTGGACAGACTTCTACAAGATTACCGCTGAATTCGCTTTCGAGCAATCCGTCCTCATGCCGGCCAAAATACACATGATTATGTGCACCCAGAACTTCAAGGTCTTTTCCTCCGGCGAAATCCTTATAAAATCGTACACATCGGTAACATGCTATGCAGCGGTTCATTTCATGATTTACCAGAGGCCCCAGATACTGGTTTTCGAAGGTACGTTTGTTAAATCTGAACCTGCGATAGGTATGTCCGGTCATAATGGTCATATCCTGCAGGTGGCATTCTCCTCCTTCATCGCATGTAGGGCAATCGTGCGGATGATTAGTCATAAGGCTCTCAGTAATATACGATCGGAACGTGCTTGCTTCGGTATCCTTTATCGAAATTCGCATCCCGTCTTTCACCGGTTCCATGCAGGACATGATTATTCTCCCTTGAGTATCATCAGGCCCTTTAAAGGATTTAACAGCACACTGACGGCAAGCTCCGACCGATCCAAGCTTGGGATGCCAGCAAAAATAAGGAAGGTTTAATCCAAGCGCGAGGATGGATTCAAGAAGGTTTTTCCCGTCCTTAACAGTATATTCTATGTTATCTATGTTTATTTTAGCCATGATTATCCCTCCATGGACATCTTTTTTCTGTAATATGTTTCACAAAATCTTCTCTGAAATATTTGAGTGCCGACTGCAAAGGTTCCATAGCGCCAGGGGCAAGAGCGCAGTATGTATGGCCGGGGCTAAGGTAAGAGGTATGAAAATCAAGAATCTCCAGATCCTTTTCCACTCCTTGTCCGTTCTCTATTGCATGCAATACTTTTTCGACCCAGGGTAAGCCATCCCTGCATGGTGTGCACCATCCACAGGATTCATGGGCAAAAAATCTTTCCAGATTGTGTACAAAACCCACAGGGCACGTCCTGTCATCGAGTATAACAATTGTTCCTGTACCCAATCTGCTTCCTACTTTGGTTACTGAAGTAAAATCCAGAGCAACATCCATATGTTCTTCAATTAAAAAATCAGTAGATGCTCCTCCGGGTAACGCGCCACGGAACTTGTAACCATCGAGCATTCCGCCTGCGTGTACCTCAATTATTTCACGCATGCTGGTACCAAGAGGCAACTCCCAGCATCCGGGATTTTTCACCCTTCCACTAACTCCATATAACTTGGTTCCTCCCTCGTCAGTTTTACTAAGAGATTTATACCAATCATTGCCATTTGCAATAATATGGGGCAAATTGCAGAGAGTTTCTATATTATTAACAATAGTTGGTTTACCAAATAATCCGCTTACCTGGGGAAAAGGGGGTTTTGAGCGTGGAATTGCCCGCTTTCCTTCCAGTGCATTTAACAGGGCTGTTTCTTCTCCGCAAATGTATCTTCCGGCACTGATATGCAAATGTATGTCCAGGTCAAACCCGGAGTTAAGAATGTTCTTCCCAAGGTAACCCGCTTCATAGGCTTCGGCAAGTGCTTTGCGAATCTGATCAGCCGAATTTTTATACGCCCAACGCAAAAATATAAATCCACTGCTTGCCTGAATAGCATGGGAAGCTATGATCATACCTTCAATAAGCTGATGAGGGTCGCCTTCCAGAAGTAAACGATCTTTAAAGGTTCCGGGCTCCATCTCATCGGCATTTGCTACAAGATACTTTTCTTTTGGCGCATCCGCTCCCATGGGAACAAAACTCCATTTTGTCCCGGTATTAAAGCCGGCACCTCCTCTTCCTTTCAGACCCGATTCTTTGACGATGGAAGTGAGATCTTCGGGGCTTTTGCTCAAGGCTTTCCTTAGGCCCTGGTAGCCGCCCGACTTTTCGTACGTCTTGATATCCACAGGTTTGCCCCTGATTATATTTTTAGTTAAAGGAGTTTCCATGTCGCCAGCTATTGATATTTTTGCAATATATCTTCCATCTTTTCTTCAGTAAGATTATTATACAAATCATTGTCGATCATGATTGTCGGCGCATGATCGCAGTTGCCCAGGCATTGAATCGGTAATAAGGTAAAGCGGTCGTCCTTAGTGGTTTCGCCATACGATATCCCGAGTTTTTTATGCAACAGATCAAGTATTTTCTCATAACCCATTACCCAACACGAAATGCTGTCGCACACAAAAATCACATGACGCCCGACAGGTTTCCTGAAAATCAGGTTATAAAAGCTGGCTACGTTTTCCAGTTCCGTGGCAGGCATTTCCAGAATTGCGGCTACTTCCACCAGAGATTCGTCAGAAACCCATCTCTGCTTATCCTGAACAATTTTTAGCGCCTCAATACTGGCGGCACTTTTAACTGGAAACTTAACCATTTCCTTCTTAATACGTTCTATTTCCTCCTTTGAAAGCATAAATCAACTTTTAAAATCAACGATCTAAATCTGCAAGAACAAAATCCACGCTTCCCAGAATTGATAATAAATCCGCCACCGTATATCCTTTACTGATAAACGGCACCATTTGCATATGAGGAAAGGATGGCGTTCTTATTCTGGTCCGATAGGAGCTGGTATTGCCATTGCTCGTTAAATAGTATCCATAAAGTCCCTTTGAAGATTCTATTCCCGAGTAGGCTTCC
>JBBRCH010000119.1:0-10626 GCA_038204995.1 Bacteroidales bacterium
GAATCTCGTTTAATTAATACCCTAAAGTTCAGCATTTTGACTGATTCACACAAGCGAAAACTACCTAAGATTCAAACAAGTTTTCAACAGTATAGTGTTGATAACCTGTTAATTGCAGGTTTTCTTAGTAAAACTAAGTAGTAATTCCGGCAGAAGAATCAGTCGAAACTTACCCAAAACAACTTCTCACAGAAATATCATGCAGGATATTTTAAATTCTCACCTTGCTTCAAGCAGGTTTTTCGGTGGTAATACCTTTTATGATCAGTATAAGATGCTCGCTGTACAGCAGAAATTGGACAACATCGAATTCCAGGATTACAATTCCGTTTCCAATGCATGGGAAAACGCTACGCTTGATGCATTCATTTACGATATGAATGGTCATAATACATCAGATACTTATTCGGATTGGAGTAAGTTCCACAATATGTACGAACCTTCATATAAGGATGTTTATAATTACGATGCAAGTGGTAACATGACCGAACAGCTATCTAACTCATGGGATTCAATAAGTAATCAATGGATTGTATTTGTTAAATCTGATTATACATATAATAACCAGGGTAAACCCACTGTTCAATTCAGCTATTATTGGGACGAAAGTACTTTGGCTTGGTTGGCTTCTGGTAAAGAGGAGTATACATATTCAGGCAACAACTTAACAATGGGTATAAATTACTATTGGGATCCCTCGTCAAGCCAATGGATAAAAAGCTATAAAACTGAAAATGTTTACAATGCAGGCGGATACCTTACTACATCGACTGATTATACCTGGAACTTTTTCAGTAGTGCGTGGGTTTATCAATCGAAGACTGAAAACACATATAATTCAAGCTATCAGATTACTATGGATGTAACCTATTCGTGGGATGTAATTACTAACTCATGGGTTAACGATTCTAAAGATGCTTTTTCGTACGATGCAAACATGAATATGACCTCTGATCTTTATTCAATGTGGGATGGGAGTGTGTGGGCAATTGATTCGCGCAATGATTACACTTATAACAATGCATATACTTTTAATGAGTTGTTGTTGCCATGGACTTTTACACAATTTGGCCTAGAAGGTTTTTTCGGTCATATGTTTACTATGAGTACTGAATACGATGGAAGTTCTTTTATCCTTACTTCGCGTACAAATTATAACTATTCGTCAACTTCAGTAACCGGTATTACCGAAACCCCGGTTGCCGAAGTAGATGTTTATCCTCAGCCTGCTTCATCATCAGTAACCTTTAACTGGCCGGCAGATTACCAGACTCTTGATCTTAAATTGTTCAGAGTAAACGGGGAATTGATCTCATTTCAACAAGTTGAAAAAAATGGAGATATTTCAATTCAAAATCTTTCCTCGGGTATGTATTTCTACAGGCTGACCAATCACAACAATACTTTATATGCGGGCAAGCTCATTATTGATTAAAATTGAATTGCTTCATACTATGGAGTGAGTACGCGACAAAATTAAATTTGGTTTAACATTCACGAATTCCCGATTATTTGTAACAACCAAAGTATAGCTTATAGCAATGCTTTGGTTGTTCTGTTTTATTTTTTGTTATAATGTATTTCAATACCTAATCCAGCTTGTTGTGAGGAGTTGTTTCATTTATATTAAATTTGTTTAAATTTGAAGCATGATGCTGATTCGAACTAGTTGAATTCAATGGGTAAAATACTTTCATTTATTTTAGGATGCCTGCTTTTGCTGTCAGTTGAACCGGTAATTGGCAACGATTTGAAAATTGGTGATTTAAAAAAAGAACTTCTAGCCGGTGAACCTGATACTTCTCAAATCCATATTAATTTACTTCTCTCGAACGCATACAAAGCCAGGGGAATTGTGAAGTATGACTCAGCGTTTCATTTCCTGAACAAAGCGTTGCAGTTATCAAAGGAACTAAAGTACGAAAGGTGGCTTTACGATATTTATACCGAAAACGCCTCACTTTTAAATTCAAGCGGTAACTTTTCGATAGCTCTCGAATATTATTTCAAGATGCTTAAGCTACTGGATGATAAATATGGATATAAAGTCACAGAAGTTACAGCCCTTATAAAATATACCGACCTTTACCTGGAGATTGGCAGATGCTATTTCAATATGAGCAGCAATGCAAAATCACTCGAATATTATTCGAAGTGCCTTACATTGAGTCGTAAAATTTATGCTGTAGATAAAAAATTCACCTTAGATCAGCATGAACTGGTACTGTATAATAATATTGGTGGGGTATATCTTACTGATTACGATCTGAAAAATGCAAAAGCTAATTTCGAAAAAGCGCTTTCGATCAACAAAGTAATCAATAACCAGTCGTATTATGCTTCGTTGTATAACAATCTTGGCATTATCAGTAAATCCGAAAAAGACTATCTAAAAGCATTCGAATATTATAATAAATCTCTCGAAATACGTATCAATCTTAATGATACCGCTGGTATAGCGCAGGTTTATAATAACCTTGGCGATTGTTACTTCCTGGTACATGATTATTCAAAATCCATCGAAGTTTTAAACAAAGCAATCAAATACAGCCGTCATTCAGGTAGTCTTTCGTCCGAAATGAAGGCGGCTAATTTCCTATCGCTTGCATATGAAAAATCAGGAGCTTACAAGGAGTCGCTCGAGATGCAACGCCTTTTTAAGCAACTTTACGACAGTATAAACAGTACCGGACAGATACAATTGTCGGCAAAACTTGAACTGCAGTATACTTTCGAAAAGCAGCAAAAGGAAAATGAGCTTTTGCAGCAGATACAACTTGCTGAAAAGCAACGTAAGGCACTGATATTTATGATTATATCAGGTGTTTTGCTGTCGTTATTCATAGTTCTGATGCTGCTTAACCGCAACCAGAAAATTAAAATCAAACGTAATGAAGCTCTCCGTGAAAGCTTGCTTCTCGAAAGTAAAAACCTGGAACTCGAAAAGCAAAACCTGGAACTTGAGAAGAGCAACCTGAAACAGGAACTCGATTTCCGCAATAAGGAACTGGCAACGAATGTAATGTACCTGTTGAAGAAAAACGAATTTATCACTTCCATTACCGAGAAACTACTTGGCATTAAGGACTTTCTGAGCATCGAAAACAAGAAATGGGTTCAGGACATTGTTCGTGAAATGAAATCGAATGTGGATAATACCGTTTGGGGCGAATTCGAAATGCGGTTTCAGCAGGTTCACGAGGATTTTTATACACGAATAAAGGATCAATACCCTGATCTCACTCCCAACGAGAAAAAGATATGCGCTTTCCTTCGGTTGAATATGACTACCAAAGAAATTTCGTCAATTACCTTTCAATCTATTAAAAGTATACAAGTGGCCCGCACAAGGCTGCGAAAAAAAATGGGAATGACACGCGATGAAAACCTGATTTCTTATCTTCAGGAGCTGTAAAGCCGGAATTGTTAAGTTTTTATCACTGGTAATTTTCTTATAGCGATTTTATTTCGTCAGAGATAGTGACGAAACAGTTCCTGTTTTCTCCCTTCTTCAATAATTTCTGCCTAATCCTACATCATCTGTCTTAGGAATTGATGCACATGTAATGTATTGTTAATAAGCAATATAAATAAATTGTAGCATTTTTATTCCCTATGCCCTTCGCCTTGTAGTCTTTTTGTGGTGCAGATAAAATAGGTATCAATTGCATTGTGATAGATTTTTGCATCTCAAATTTAATAAGATGGACAAGCCCGTAACAAAACTCAGCAAGGAGGAGAAACTTGAAAAGGAATTGAAATCCCTTGTTTTGAAAATGAAAAACGAAAATACTGCCCTGAACAAAATACTTGTTCAGTTAAAATCCAAGGAAGTTGAAATGTTCAGAAAAAAGAGCGATACAGGCGAACCCAATAATAAGTAATATCCATTTAAACCTTAAAATTATAGTTTATGAAAATCAACTTTACAATGATTATTGCTCTCCTTTTCGCTCTTATCAGCAGGGTTAGCGGACAAAATGCAGGAACACTCGATTTAACTTTCAATGGTACCGGTAAAGTAATTTACGACAAGGACCAATTGGATCTTTACAATAATGTAAAAGTTCAGACCGATGGTAAGATAGTGGCTGTGGGTTCATCAATAAGTCCAAACTTTTCCTCAATCGTGATAGAGGTCACCCGATATATGCCTGATGGCACATTCGATCCTTCATTTGGTACAAACGGTCATTTTACCTATTCCGATTACGTTGAATCAGGAGCATACAAATGCTTGATTAAAAGTGACGGGAAAATACTGATTGGCGGATATACAACCAACTATAGCACCTATTGGGAGCTTTTAATCCAGTTAAATGCGGATGGAACCCTTGACCCGACCTTTGGCAACAACGGAATCGTTCTTCAGCCTTTAGGTCCTCAGGAGAATAATATTTTTGCTTTAGCTTTACAGAATGACGGTAAAATACTGGCTGCCGGTTACTCGCAGGATGAAAACTACAATAAAATTCCGGTAGTGTTAAGGTTTTCCGAAATAGGGGTGCTGGATGTAAATTTTGGTACGAACGGTGTTGCCACCATACCTGTTACTGAAGTGGATAATGATTTTTCGGCTGTAAGTGTTCAGTCCGATGGGAAAATTGTCGCTGCTGGTCATATTTCGAATGGGTTGAACTGGTATTCTCTGCTGGCAGTAAGATTTGACCAGGATGGTGCTCTGGACCCGACCTATGGAACCGGAGGAGTCGTGAATATGAATCTTGGAAATGTTGACGATGAATTCTTTGATATGGTCATGCTCAATGACGATGAAACAATTTTAACCGGTTTTGTCGTTTCGGAGTCCGATTACACTTTTCACATGCTACTAATGAAACTGGATAATTCAGGATATCCGGCACTTGGTTTTGGGATTGATGGATATCAGATTTTGGGCGATGTATCTTATACAGTCGGAAATGCTATAGCCTTACAACCTGATGGTAAAATACTGGTTGTGGGATCAACAGGTGAACTTTCGCCTGGCAACAATGATTGGGTCTTATGGCGTTTTGATGCAAATGGATTTCCGGATGATACCTTTGGCACTAATGGTGTAACAACCACTGACTTCTTTGGAAATGCAGATGAGGCTTTGGGCATTGCCCTGTATCAGAATAAAATAATTGTGGCCGGAAAAACCCGCAATGCAAACGATTTACTTGACTTTGCACTTGCAGAATATATCAATGATAATTATTTCAATGTATCAATACCTGATGCAATCAAAACAGCTGATTTCGTTATTTCACCTAATCCAATAAAGAAAAATACTACTGCCAGGCTCGATTATGAATTAAAGCAATCTGGTGAAATTGCCATTGATATGGTAAATATCACAGGCACCTCAGTTTTTCAGTTGCCTCTGGGAAAACAGAATGCCGGGAAGCAATCGTATCAATTTAACATTCCTTCAAGTATTTCGAGTGGTATCTACATTTTGAAGGTAAAAGACTCACAAACTACCCTAATGACTCAAAAAATAGTCGTGCTTTAGTGATAGGATAAAAATCACAGTATAAATCTGCTGATTTACAGATTAATACCTTGTTAATCCTGAAAACTGAATTCAAAAAAATGCCATATAAAACAGCACACAAAGCTACCTTTTTATCAGTATGACTTTAGTATACCTTTGTGATCGGTTAGCAAGAATACAGTACTTCGGAGAGGATTCTAAGTTTAAAACTCTAATCTCAAAACCATATAAAACAATGAAAAAAACTTTTTTCAGCCTGCTTCCTGCTTTAATTCTGCTGATAGGAACCAGCCATTCGATAGCGCAAACCTGGGAGAAAATTAACACAGGTTACAATTACATCTTAAAAGGGATTGAGTTCCCGGGAAATCAGAGCCAGATCGGCTGGGCTGCTGGTCAGTCACTTACATACAATGGGAATGGAATTGTTATAAAAACAACTAACGGTGGAACCTCCTGGACACAACTCTGGACAGGAACACAACATGGATTAAACGCAATTAGTTCTCCTGATATGAATACTGGATATATCTGTGGACAGAATGCATTTTATGCAAAATCAACCGATGGCGGGGTTACATGGACGCCTTCGGTTGTAAGTACTGACGTTTATGAATATATGGATATGGCTTTTAAAGATGCTTTGCACGGAGTTATAGCTGCTCAAACAAATCTCTACGTTGCTATATATGCAACCAGCGATGGAGGAGCAACCTGGACCGCTGGTACAGGACTTTCTGCTGTTCCTTATAAAGTCTGTTACGTAACTGCTAATACGTATTTCCTGGTTACCAATAGCGGAGATATTCTAAAATCGACAGATGGTGGATTAACATGGGTTACTTCATATAGTGCCGGCGGACTTTTATTGGGAATTGATTTTTACAATCCGATGATAGGTATTGCCGCCGGTGAGGATGGCAGAATTATTAAAACCTATGATGGCGGTGCAACATGGACACAACAGGTTATTGCCTTTGGAAATCCCCTGTGGCATGACTTTGCATGGTATGATGAAAACAATGTATATGTTTGCGGCACGCCTGAGCAAATCTATAAATCGACTGACGGCGGTTCAACCTGGAATGATGACTATCCGCAAAGTACCTTAAATCCTGCTTTGTACGAGATCATGTTCACCGCCGATGGATATGGTTATGTTTGTGGTTCACAGGGTTGGTTTTATCGTCTGGCACCACAGTTAAATGCTGCTTTTACATCAAATGTCAGTCAAGTATGTAATGGCGGTACAGTACAATTTACTGATCAGTCAATAGGCACTCCAACCGCCTGGGACTGGACATTCCCGGGAGGAAATCCAGCGACCTCAACACTTCAGAATCCTGTAGTTACCTATTCAACACCCGGAGTTTATGATGTTACCCTGCATGTTACCAAGGGCACTATTAACAGTACAGTTATTATACCAGGTATGATTACCGTCGAAGCACCTGTAACAGCAATCCCAGCGCAACCAAGCGGCCCGACTTCAATTTGCGGTGCTGCAAATTACCAGTATTCAACAACTTCTGTAGCAGGAGCAATCAGCTACATTTGGACGGCTACACCAACAAGTGCCGGTACTTTTTCAGGAACTGGATTAACAGGTACGCTTGCCGCATCAAATACATGGGATGGTGCATTTACAGTACAAACAGCAGGAACAAATTCGTGCGGCACAGGCCCGGCATCGCCGGTACTGAGTTGTACACTTTATCACCAGCCCATTGTTTACTCCTTGTACTCAGGAGGTGGGTATTGTGCCGGTCAGGCAGGGTATGAAATCAAACTGGAGAATTCTGAAATCGTTGTTGACTATCAGCTTTATAAAGATGGTGTTGCTTCCGGATCGCCTGTTCCAGGCACAGGGACTACATTAAGTTTCGGCACTCAGACGGTTGGAACCTATACTGTTGATGGAACCAATGGATCTTGCTCTGCAAATATGCAGGGCTCGGCTGAAGTATTTATTATTGATCCTGTGGCTGCGGCAAACCAGCCGACCGGACCGACTTCAATGTGTAACAATGTTCCGGGAACATACACCGCCTCATTACCGGCAAACGGCTTTTCATTGGTATGGACCGTTACACCTTCAAGCGCAGGCACTCTAACTCAGCCTACGCTTAATACCGCAGCAATTACCTGGAATGCAGGTTATTATGGGTACGTGGCAGTTACAGTGCAAGGACAGAATGAATGTGGGACAGGTTCAGCTTCACCCGCACTTACAGTAACAGTAAACGCACTGCCAGCTCCGGATGTGATGGGTAGTGCAACAGTGTGTAAAAACCAGGAAATCACTTACGAAACGGATCCTAATCCTGGCGATTCTTTTGTTTGGATCGTTACAGGTGGAAACATAACCTCCGGACAAGGTAGCCATTATATCACCGTGCTTTGGGGCAACCCCGGAGTTGGAACCGTTGCGGTTACCGAAACTTCAGCAGCAGCCTGTTCCGGATCTTCACCGCTAGTATCGGTTGCAATAAACGAATGTACTGGCATAAGCGAAACCAATACCAAGCTGCTTACCATCTATCCTAACCCGGCACAGGAACAGTTAAATGTTTTACTCGGTTCGTCATTAAAAACTCCGGTCAGAGTATTCATTTACAATCATTTGGGACAGCTTGTTTACCAGTCGGCTGAAATAAAAACAGCTTCAGCCAATCCGGTTATAATTGATATTGCGAACCTGAATCCGGGTACTTATACCCTCAGGGTGACAGAGGAAAATGAAACTTTTAGCAGGATTTTTGTAAAGAAGTAAAACACGGGAATCTCAAGCATTTATATGAAGTATGAAAAACCGCTTCCTTAAAAGGGGCGGTTTTTTAAGTTCACGAGTTTTCTCGGATTAAAAACGAATTGACACAAAATAATAAACAATTCGAATCAATGGCTAAAATTGTAATTTGTTGGTTGCCATGCGAGCCCTTCAAGGGTTTTAAACTCTTCAAGGTTTGACGGCCTTAACCACACTAGTTGAATTAAACTCTTCATTCGCGTTAATTACTGAATCAAAGAACACGAAACGCAAATTATTAAAAGTTAATCCGGATACAATTCGAAATAACCTTGCTATTAGAACAAGGATTTTCTCTTTTAACAGTAAAGGTCCAGAAAAATTTATTCCCCGATCATTATACTAATTGTTGCTATTCAATTACTAATTTAGAGCGCTGTAACGGGAAAGTAATTGAGAGCTCTTCCGGGAACTTCTTTCATTTAAAATTTAGCCATATGAATATCGAACACATCCGATCACTGTTTCCAATCACCAAAGATGCCGTTTATCTTAACAGTGCCTCTCAATCGCCTCTAAATACATTGGTGTACGACAGACTTCAGGCTCATTTAAAAACGGAATTAAATCCCGTTGACAAAAAAGCGTTTAATCGCAATGATACGCGTATTTTACTCTCAAAGCTATTGGGTGGTTTGCCCGAAGAATATGCTTTGGTAACGAGTACTGGCGTAGGTATCGGAATTGTGGCGCAAGGCCTGGATTTGAAAAAAGGGGACAATGTCGTGCTTCCTGAACGCGAACATTGGAATAACACCTTTCCCTGGTTGCAACTAGAAAAGAAGGGTGTTGAGGTCAGGTTCGCAAAAATAAATGAGGATAACAGTATTGATCCTGAGGTAATTGAAAAACTTGTTGATGATAAAACACGCGTTGTGACAATTGCTGCGGTGAGATTCAACAGTGGTTTCAGGCCAAATCTGGCTGCCATCGGGAAAATTGCCCATGAAAAAGGCGCTTTATTTGTTGTGGACGTGGCACAGGCAGCCGGTATGATCCCTATTAATATCGAACAGGATCAGATTGATGTAATGGCTGGCTGTGGCTTCAAATGGCTGCTCGGAATGCATGGAACAGGATTCCTGTATGTTAGCAAAAGAGCCACTCAACTGATTAATCCGGTGATGCCTGGTATGTTTGCCGCTGAAAATCAGTATGACAAACTTTCTTATTTTAACGACTCCCGCAAATTTGAGACCGGCACAATTGCTTACCCGCTCTTTAATGCCTGGACTTCGGGTCTCGAATTGCTTCTTGAAGTTGGCATCAAAAATATTTATGATAAAGCACTGGAAAATACCGACCTTCTGATTGAAGGACTCCAGGAAAAGGGATATCAGATAGTGACACCAACCAAAAAAAGAGAAGGGAGAACAGCAATCGTTCATTTTACTACAAGTTCATTTGAAACGACAAAAGCGCTTTACGAAAAACTGACAGACAAAAGAGTTCTGGTTACTTTACAAGCTAAGAATATCAGAGTTAGCCCGAATTTCTTTAATACGGAAGAGGAAATTGGGGTGTTGCTGAATTTGCTATAAATATCCCCTAAATTATAGGATTTATTAATTCTGTCATCAGAAAGTTGCGAGTAAAATTTTACTTAATTTTGGGATACTTTGGTGCATGGATAGTGTCATAAGTGATTATTTAGATAGTGATTTGTTGAGTGCAATCCCCTGTTGTCCGCAGTCTTCCTATAAAATAATAATAAGTGTTATCCGTAGTCTGCGACTACGGATGCCCATATCTTTATTACCTTTGGATTTAAAATAGAATATATGGAAACATTTCGTATTGAAATAGTGAACCCCAAAGCTAAAAAGCTTTTAAAAGATTTAGCCGACCTCAATTTAATTACAATGAATAGTGTTCAAGACCTCAGGATTGAGTTTAAGCAACTATTATCATAATTACGTTCCGGATCCAATGCAACTCCTACCTTGGAAGAAATAACAAAAGAAGTGGAAATTGTGAATTTCTCAGTTGTCCGTATTCTTCCAAATAAAAAAAAGTGTTATCCGTAGCCTGCGACTAAGGATACTGAGACTATTCAACCGTTATGCACAAGTAAAAGAAACAATATCGCGACACTGTAATGACTTAATAGTGCAACTTTAGGTCATTACGATATTTAGTTGTACCTTTGAAATAAAAAAGACATGTTTGCAAGGACAATTGAAAGCACAATAATAGAGAAAATTAATAGCGGAAAAGCTATAGTAGTCGTAGGTGCCCGACAAGTTGGGAAAACAACGCTATTAAAAAAGATTCTGCAAGATAAAAGTTTTTTGTTTCTTGACGCTGACGATCCATCTACCAGAAGCCTCCTACA
>JBBRCH010000120.1:0-10426 GCA_038204995.1 Bacteroidales bacterium
AAATCTGTTTAAAAACTGGTGATTCTGATTTCTTTCCTAACTTTGTTCTCATGAAAAGTTCTTAAGGCGTTTGTCTGTTTTGCAACTACAAATATAGCCTTTTGAACTTTTCTGCTTTTTAAATTTGTTCGGACAGTTATGATATTTGTTCGTACAAAATTCAATCAATATGCAAACCTGGTGGGATGCCATTACGGCAATCGAAAAAGTATTCTGGATTATTGCCATACCATTTTCTATAATTTTCCTGATTCAAATGGTTCTGTCATTTACCGGTATTGGCGGGGGAGCCACCGATCCTGGCGCAGATATTCCGGATGTTTCGGGCGAGGGACACGACATTACGCATAGCAATGATGATGTCGGCTCTGGTTTTAGTTTTTTTACAATCCGCAATTTCATTGCTTTTTTTACCCTTTTCAGTTGGTCGGGTCTGGCATTCACCAATTCAGGATTTAACCTGGCTATTACACTTTTACTCTCGGTTTTTGTTGGAATACTTGGCATGCTTGTTATTTCTTCGATTTTTTATTTCACAATGAAAATGGCTGAAAGTGGAAATTTTTCGATAAAAAATGCTATTGGTGCCACGGGGACAGTATATTTGCCCATTAAAGCAAACAAAGGAAATATCGGAAAAGTGCAGGTTACATTCCAGGGTTCACTGAGGGAAATGAATGCAGTAACCAACCGGGATTCGGATCTTACTACCAATAGCCTTATTAAAGTAACCGGTTTGGCTGACGAAAACATTCTTATTGTTGAGAAAGCATAACCTAAACCTATCTATTCCATAAAACCATCTTAAAGCGGATAAATTATGAATTCACTGATCCTTGTTGCCATTTTTGCTGTTATTGTTTTTACCACATTTATTTCACTTTTCAAATGATACAAGAGGTGCCCTTCCGATAAAATTCTGGTTGCTTATGGCCGTACCAGCCTGAATAAAGAAGGCACAAACCGTTCCTCCAAATGTATTCATGGTGGCGCAGCATTTATCTGGCCCGTAATTCAGAGTTATGCATACCTCGACCTCACTCCTATCAGTATCGAAGTCAACCTGACCAATGCGCTAAGCCGCCAGAACATACGAGTAGATGTACCTTCGCGTTTTACAGTAGGTATTTCAACAGATCCTTCCATTGTGAACAATGCAGCTGAGCGAATGCTCGGTTTACCGCTGGCTGCTATTCAGGAACTTGCAAAGGACATTATCTTTGGACAGTTGAGGCTTGTTGTAGCCACTATGGATATTGAAGAAATAAATACCGACCGCGATAAATTCCTTGCCAATGTTTCGCAGAATGTGGAGGCCGAATTGCAGAAAATAGGACTCAGGCTGATCAATGTAAACGTAACCGATATACGCGACGAATCCGGGTACATCGAAGCACTCGGAAAAGAAGCAGCCGCCAAGGCGATTAACGATGCAAAAAAGACCGTGGCTGAGAAAAACCGCGACGGTTCCGTGGGTGAAGCAAACGCCATGCAGGATCAACGTATCAGGGTAGCGAGCGCAAACGCAACGGCAGTAGAAGGTGAAAATACAGCCAAAATCACTATCGCCCAAAGTGATTCCGCACGACGTGAAAAGATGGCTGAAGTTGAGCGCATAGCAGCAGCTTCCGAAAAAGTTCAGGCAGCCAAAGCCTTACAGGAATCCTATGCAGCTGAGCAAACCGCCGAAATGGCCCGATCCGAACGCGAGCGTGCCACCCGTACCGCCGATATTGTAATTCCAACCCAAATTGAAAAACAAAAAATTGAAATTGAAGCAGAAGCCCAGGCCGAACAGACCCGCAGGGTTGCAAAAGGGGATGCTGATGCAATCCTTCTCCGCAAACAGGCCTAAGGACAAGGTATCTACGAAGTATTGAGCAAGCAGGCCGCAGGTTTCGACAAACTGGTTGAAGCAGCCAATAACAATACACGAGATGCAGTACTGATGCTGATTGCCGACAGGCTTCCTGAAATCGTAAAAATACAGGTGGAGGCGATCAGCAATATTAAGATCGACAAAGTTACCGTATGGGATAACCTTTCGGCCGGAGCTGACGGGAAAACGCCCGCTACAGCCAATTTCCTTGCCGGAATGATAAAATCAATTCCACCGCTCGATGATATTTTCAGAACAGCAGGCATCGAACTCCCTTCGTACCTGAAAGGGGAAGAGAAGAAAAAAGAGGAAACCCTGAATGATTCTCCGGTTAGCCCGGACGAAACGATAATGTAATTCCAATGCTTTTTAAAACTTGTGTACTCGACAGGAATACGACTTAAAATGTGTTTTCATACTATTGATGCGGCAGAAGGAAAGGTAAAGTTGATATATTTTTACTGCTTGTTATGTTGGGGAATATTGACCCGTGCAATATATACCTGCATAATCGCTTGTATTCTCAACGATTATCTTTTTCATTCCGTTAATCCCTTATAAAATCATTATGTATTTGTTTCCTGAAAATACATATACATTTAGTAACATGTGGGAATTATGTAACACATATTCCGAAATTAGATATTATTTTTGCCTCACAAACACAAACAGCACTATCAGAAAAAAGCAATAAATCCATATTTGAAAAGAGTCTGAAAATATCAATTTGTCGGGTAGGCTAAGGAATTTTCTAAAGCCATTGCGTTTTAATAAGTTTTATGAAAAATGATTTTCAACAAAATTTGCAATTAAACAAAATGTGTTTAAATTTGCTCACTTCAATTATAGTACGGGCTGCAAACTCCGTGAATAATCTTATAACAATTCGCAGATATAAATTATCCACAGGTACTTGTTGAAGCAAGTGAACAATTTAACGGGGTTGCTGTTATTCAGATAGTTTCTATATAACAACCTTATAGTGTAATTACTTTATTCAAGATTAGATGGAAGAAAAAATCAAAAAAATCGGACTGTTCATTGATGGAACTTTCTTTCTGAAAGTTAACTCTTATTACAGGTATCATCATGAACGTAAAAGCACCATTAATTTTAATGGTCTTGCAGAATTTTTGCGCGACGAGATTTCAAAACTTGAAAACGCAGAAAAACGTTATTGCCAGGTTGTCGAAACACACTGGTTCAGAGGACGCTATTCAACCAGCCAGCTGGAGAAAAAGTACCCCGACGAATCGTACCGTTTGACACAGATGACAAATGAGCGCCGTATCGACGACATTTTTATGTACGAAGGTATAACGACACACAATTATCCGCTTCTGGTAGACTCACGTACAGGTGAAGCTGAAGAAAAAGGAATTGATGTGTGGTTCTCCCTGGAAACATACGAGCTTACACTGTTAAAACAGTTGGATGTGGTAGTTATCATTGCCGGAGACACTGATTACGTTCCACTCATCAAAAAGATCAACAGCCACGGAACCAGGGTCATGGTACTAGGCTGGGATTTTTCATACGAGTCAACATCGGCTGCCGGACGTTCGTACAAAGTTACGACCCGCACCAGCCAGGCTTTGATCGACGAGTGTGTGTATCCTCTTATGATGGATAAACGTATTGACGATCGTACCAGCAAAAACGATCCAATAGTCAACTCGTTGTTTAACGTATAACAATTTCACTTTTTAGCCGGACATTCGGCTGGAATACAGTAACTTCTTCGGGGAAGTTACTGTATTTTTTGTCCCTTCTCCCGCTCGTGCGCTTGCAGTGAGTGTGCTGATTACTAACTCCATATCACCACAAACTTGGCAAAATTACTTCTAACAAAAATGCCTTTTCAGCATAATTGGTTGCTGAACTGAATTTTTTTCTAACCAGGCTGAGATGAAAAGTTTGAAGCATTAGCACATGCACTGCAAGGATGCGCAAGCCGGGTTTAAATTATTTTTTTTTATTGCCAGGCGAACCCTCCAAGGGTTTAAACCCTTGGAGGGTTTCATTCACGAGAGCCATTGAATAAAAACTCATGTATGCTTTCCCTGCATATCAAAATAATATTTAGCCGGATTCTAAAAATAGTATTCTGATATTCAAAAACATTTTATATCTTTGCACCCCCTTAAAATAATTAAATTAATCACCTAACCGAAAGGAAGTTTATACATTATGATCATTGTTCCTGTAAAAGAAGGCGAAAGCATCGATCGCTCGCTGAAGAAACTGAAACGTAAATTCGAAAAAACCGGTGTTGTTAAAGAACTGCGTAACCGTCAGAAATTTACAAAGCCATCCATAGTGCGCCGCGAAGAAGTTCGTCACGCAATTTACATCCAACAGCTTCAGCAGCAACAGGAAATGTAATCAGTCCGGAATTATTTCCGGGAAGCAGGAAGTAATACTTGTTTTTCTCATACTATTATTGTACTTTTAACGTTAGTTAATTGCAATATATAGGTGAGAGGCAAAGGTTACTTCCTGTTTTTATTTTGAAGGATGCTGAAGGATAAATATTTAGATTACCTGCGATTTGAAAAGCGCTATTCGGCGCATACTATTCTGGCATATCATACCGATCTGGATGATTTCGCCAAATTTCTTTCCCGGCAATATTCTGTACACGATTTACTCACTGCGGATCATACTCTGATCAGGTCGTGGTTAATTAACCTTATCGATCGCAAAATATCGGCCCGCTCGGTTAACCGTAAACTCTCCACGCTGAAATCATTCTACAGGTACTGCCAAAAACAGGGACTCCTGAAAATAAATCCCATGCTAAAGGTAATTGCTCCCCGGGTTTCGAAACAACTGCCGGTATTCCTTACCCGTGATAACCTGGAGAAATTACTCACCACAGTCGACTTCGGAATCGGATATAATGGAAGTCGCGACAAAATGACCCTTACCTTATTCTATGCCACGGGAATACGGCGTGCAGAATTGGTTAATATTGCTATTCCGGACCTGGATCTCGAAGCCGGAACACTTAAAGTATTGGGCAAGCGAAACAAGGAACGTATCGTTCCCTTAGGTGAGGATGTGATCATCCTTTTAAAGGAGTACCTTATTAATAGGCAATCGTTTTTAAATGAAATAAAACCCGGTTTCGAAAACAATATCAATACGCTTTTTGTTACATCAAAAGGATTACCCGTATATCCGCGGTTAATCCACACAATTGTTCACAAGTACCTTTCTTTAATAGCATCGAACAGCAAACTCAGTCCGCACGTGCTAAGGCACACTTTTGCCACGCATATGCTCGACGACGGAGCTGACCTCAATGCTATAAAGGAAATTCTGGGACACTCGAGCCTGGCAGCAACCCAGGTGTACACTCACAATACTATTGAAAAGCTAAAATCAATCTACAAACAGGCCCATCCAAGGGCGTAAACAAAAGGAGGACTCATGAAAGTTAACATCAATTCAGTGCATTTTAAAACCGATAAAAGGTTAGATTCGTTCATTACCGAAAAGGTTGAGAAACTTTCGGACCTGTACGATGGTATTATCGGGAGCGAAGTAACGCTCAGGGTTAACAATGGAGATGTGGAAAATAAAATTACTGAAATCCGGTTATTGGTGCCGGGCAACGACCTGTTTGCAAAAAAGCAGAGTAAATCTTTTGAAGAAGCTACCGATATAGCTGTTGATGCACTTCGTAAGCAATTAACCAGGCATAAAGAGAAGCAAAGAGGCGAATAAAAATAATGAAAATAATTTCACCACTTGTTTGGTAATTCAAATTAAGTGCGTACATTTGCAGTCCTTTTCAAAAAGGACTGCTTTTTTTTATTTAAAGCGGGTCGTAAAGTGCTGATAATAAGGATTATTTGAGTTGCATAAACGCAAAAAGCCTGCTATTGAAGCTCTTTTCAGAGAATAGGAAAAGGCCGATGTAGCTCAGTTGGTAGAGCAGCTGATTTGTAATCAGCTGGTCGGGGGTTCGAGTCCCTCCATCGGCTCCAGTTCATCGAAATGTTAAAAATACCTGGGGGGGTACCAGAGCGGTCAAATGGGGCAGACTGTAAATCTGTTGGCTAAGCCTTCGGAGGTTCGAATCCTCCTCCCCCCACTATCTGAGGATCAGAAGATAAAGCATACCATTCGCGACCGGGGTATACTTTTCTTTTGATTACAGGTATTTTAAGCGGAAGTAGCTCATTTGGTAGAGCGATAGCCTTCCAAGCTATAGGTGGCGGGTTCGAGCCCCGTCTTCCGCTCACAATAGCCTTTGTAGCTCAGGGGTAGAGCGCTTCCTTGGTAAGGAAGAGGTCGCGAGTTCAAATCTCGCCGAAGGCTCTGATTTTGAAGTTTAAATCAATACAAATAGTAAATCAATAAACATTAATTAAAATGGCAAAAGAAAAATTCGATCGTTCAAAACCTCACGTTAACGTAGGTACTATCGGTCACATCGACCATGGTAAGACTACTCTTACCGCAGCTATTACCCTTGTTCTGGCTGATAAAGGTTTGTCAGAATATCGTTCATTCGACTCAATCGACAACGCTCCTGAAGAAAAGGAACGTGGTATTACCATTAATACTGCTCACGTTGAGTATTCAACTGCCCTACGTCATTATGCTCACGTTGACTGTCCCGGTCACGCTGACTATATTAAAAATATGGTTACAGGTGCTGCCCAGATGGACGGTGCAATCATTGTAGTTGCGGCAACTGACGGTCCTATGCCTCAAACCCGTGAACATATCCTTCTGGCTCGCCAGGTAGGTGTACCTCAGTTGGTTGTATTTATGAACAAAGTTGACCTTGTTGATGATGAGGAACTTCTCGACCTCGTTGAAATGGAAATTCGTGAGCTTCTCACATTCTATGGATTCGATGGTGATAATGTTCCTGTTATTCGGGGTTCAGCTCTTGGCGGACTTAACAAAGAGCCGAAATGGGTTGAAAAAATCATGGAACTCATGGACGCTGTTGATACCTATATCCCATTGCCACTTCGTGCCAGGGATAAGGACTTCCTTATGCCGATTGAAGACGTATTCTCAATCACAGGCCGTGGTACTGTTGCAACTGGTCGTATCGAATCAGGTGTAATTCACGTAGGCGATCCTGTTGAAATCGTTGGTATGGGTGCTGAAAAACTGAAATCAGTTTGTACCGGTGTTGAAATGTTCCGTAAACTTCTGGATCAGGGTGAAGCAGGTGATAACGCAGGTTTACTTCTCCGTGGTATCGATAAAGACGAAATCCGTCGTGGTATGGTTATTATCAAACCAGGTTCAGTACACCCACACAAACACTTCAAAGCTGAAGTCTATATCCTGAAGAAAGAAGAAGGCGGACGCCACACTCCATTCCAGAACAAATACCGTCCTCAGTTCTATTTCAGAACAACCGACGTTACAGGTGAGATTACTCTTCCTGCCGGAGTTGAAATGATTATGCCCGGTGATAATATTACTATTGAAGTTCACCTTATCAGCGAAATAGCTATGACTAAAAACCTTCGTTTTGCTATCCGTGAAGGTGGCCGTACAGTAGGTGCAGGTCAGGTAACTGAAATTCTTGACTAAAAATAAAATTAAGAGATGGAATCTCATGCCTGAGAATCCATCTCTGCCTTTTTTAATTAATGTTATTTAGTCTGGCCTGTTCCAGGTAATCCTGCAACAGGCTATGGCTATACGGGTGTAGCTCAATTGGTAGAGTGGCGGTCTCCAAAACCGTAGGCTGTGGGTTCGACTCCTACCACCCGTGCAAAATAGTAGACCATATGGCAAAAAATAGATTCCTGGAGTACATCAAAGAAAGTTACGATGAACTCATGCATAAAGTTTCATGGCCAACATGGAGCGAATTGCAGAATAGTGCAGTAGTTGTGTCAGTTGCTTCCCTGATAATTGCACTTGTGGTTTTTTTAATGGATAAGTCGTTTGAGATCATTCTCCAACAATTCTATTCGTTATTTTAACCTTTATTTAACTATAAGTCTGATATTTAGTGATAACAATCCTTTAATTCACCATCCGGCATGGGCGAACAAGTAAAAAAGTGGTATGTGGTGAGAGCCATCAGCGGGAATGAGAAAAAGGTGAAAATATACCTTGAGAGTGAGATTAATCGTCTCAAACTACAGGATTATATTGCACAGGTCCTCATCCCAACTGAAAAAGTCTACCTGGTACGTAACGGAAAAAAAGTAAGCAAAGAACGGAATTATCTTCCGGGCTATGTTTTAATTGAGGCTGTTCTTACCGGAGAGATTCCACACATTATTCGCAATATTCCTGGCGTATTAGGTTTTCTTGGCTCGAAAGATGAACCTGTACCCTTGAGACAAGCCGAAGTAAACAGGATACTTGGCAAGGTTGACGAACTCTCTGAGCAAGGCGCCGAATTCAGTATCCCTTACATTGTTGGTGAAACGGTTATTGTCATTGATGGACCATTCAACAGTTTCAGCGGAATCATTGAAGAAATCAATGAGGAAAAGAAGAAACTGAAAGTTATGGTTAAAATCTTTGGCCGTAAAACGCCTCTGGAACTTTCGTTTACGCAGGTTGCAAAGGAATCGTAGGTAGTTATCAATTTCCGCAAGTACAAATCCTTTAAGAAAACAAAAGATGGCAAAAGAAGTTGCTGGATTAATTAAACTGCAAATTAAAGGTGGCGCGGCTAATCCTTCACCCCCGGTTGGACCTGCATTAGGTTCGAAAGGTGTGAATATTATGGAGTTCTGTAAACAGTTTAATGCACGTACTCAGGATCGACCTGGTAAGGTTACCCCTGTCGTGATTACTGTATATAAGGACAAGTCGTTTGATTTTATTGTTAAAACGCCTCCTGTTGCCGTTCAACTCCTTGAGGTGACCAAGCAGAAAAGCGGATCGGCCGAACCCAACCGTAAAAAGGTTGCATCGGTAACGTGGGACCAGGTCAAAGAAATTGCTGAAGGCAAAATGGAAGACCTCAACTGTTTCACCATCGAATCTGCTATGCGCATGGTTGCTGGTTCTGCCCGAAGTATGGGCATAACCGTACAAGGCGAATTTCCTACAAAGATGTAAAGCTGATCGTATGATCAGGCTTTCATGAATTAAAATGTGTTATTACCATTAACCTTACGTGAAATGGCTAAACTTACAAAAAATCAAAAACTGGCTTTAGCTAAATACGACAAGGACGCTACTTATACACTAGCTGATGCTGCACGTATTGTCAAAGACATAACGACTTCAAAATTCGACGCTTCTGTCGATATTGATGTTCGTCTTGGAGTTGACCCGCGAAAAGCAAACCAGATGGTTAGAGGTATTGTTACCTTGCCGCATGGAACCGGGAAAACAATTAGTGTTCTCGTGCTCTGTACTCCTGAAAAGGAAGAAGAAGCAAAAGCTGCCGGAGCTGATTATGTAGGACTTGACGAGTATATCCAGAAGATTAAAGAAGGCTGGACAGACGTTGACGTTATTATTACTATGCCTAGCATTATGCCCAAAGTGGGTGCTCTTGGCCGCATACTTGGTCCTCGCGGACTTATGCCAAATCCCAAGACCGGTACCGTTACTATGGATGTAGGTAAAGCTGTGCAGGAAGTGAAAGCCGGTAAAATCGACTTTAAAGTTGATAAATTCGGGATCATTCATGCCGGTATAGGTAAAGTATCTTTTGAGCAGGAAAAACTTATTGATAATGCCAAAGAATTACTGGCTTCCATCGTTAAGCTCAAACCTTCATCAGCTAAAGGTACTTATGTAAAAAGCGTCTTCATGTCAAGTACTATGAGTCCTGGTGTACGTATCGATGAAAAATCGATCAAATAACAATTCCGGTTACAATAAGTACTTGATCTTTAAAGAACAAAAATCGCTATGAAAAGAGAAGACAAGAATCAACTTATCGAATCCTTGACGGAACAACTGCAAGCTGCTAAATATCTGTATATTACAGATATATCAGATATGAATTCTGAAAGTACCAGCAAGCTTCGCCGCCTTTGTTTTAAAAAGGAAGTAGAGTTGATCGTAGTTAAAAACGCATTGCTGCATAAAGCAATGGAAAAGTCCGGTAAGGACTTTGGGACTCTGTACGATGTTCTGAAAGGTCATACCTCAATTATGATAGCTAACCAGGGAAGTACCCCTGCCAAGCTGATCAAAGAATTCAGGAAAACATCCCCTAAACCTCTGCTCAAAGGAGCGTATGTAGAAGAAATGGCTTTTGTTGGTGATAATCAACTTGACGCACTTATCGCTATTAAGACCAAAAATGAACTTATAGCCGATGTAATCCTAGCGCTCAACACACCAGCACGCAATGTCATCTCTGCTTTGCAATCCGGAGGACAGAAATTATCAGGTGTACTAAAGACCTTGTCCGAACGTCCTGCATAAATTACAGGGCAACGTACAAAATGAATTAATCAATTATTGTAAAACACTAAAAAAAACAAATAAAATGGCAGACTTGAAAGCTTTCGCTGAACAGTTAGTTAATCTGACAGTAAAAGAAGTAAATGAGCTTGCTCAGATACTTAAGAACGAATACGG
>JBBRCH010000121.1:0-10225 GCA_038204995.1 Bacteroidales bacterium
CATAAAGCCTCAATACTTTGAAGCCTTATGGTTGCACAATTATCCATTAATTAAATGACCATCGAACTAATCCGATTTCACCTACCTGCATTTCGATTTCGAGTTTAGCAATACTATTTTCAATTACCTTATAAGCAGTAATGTCATTTAATGTCAGCGTTTTCCCATCCTCGGCCAATTTCCAGGTTCCTGTTTGTGTATTGTCACAATTATCTTTGATAACATAGGTTCCATCAGATTTAAAATTCCATGTTGAATTCTTTTCGCAATCTGTGGCAACGTCTACACCCAATACAGTCTTCGACACTAAATTCCAATTCCTTACAATCATGTTAACTTCCGTTTTTTCTTTTTCACAGGATGTAAAAAGAGATCCGGATAGTACACTTATAGCTACAATTAGCAAACCAAATTTTGTTTTCATGTTTTTCTGTTTTAATTGTTGTTAATAATATGAATGCAAAGTAAAGCCTATATTTACATACACATGTTACACAATTCAATTTAAGAGTTACAATATTCATAGGTTTTCATAGTGGCATGGATTCTTATATTCCCGAAAATTACTAATATCTACAGGGCAAAACTATGCTATGAAAAGGACAATCCTGAACGGGGTATTGATGAAAGTAAACTTATGGGAATATCAGAATTTTTAAAATTATCCATCAACTTCGAAACCACACAAGGCTACTGTCGGAGTTTGAGTTATGCGGGTTACAACATAGCAAAACCATGCCTGCAGCAGTCAGGGGTTTAACCGAAGGTAAATCGAACGGATGGAGATAATATTAAGGTATTTGCGTTTAAAAATATTACCACAAAAGGTACAAAAGATCCTTCAATATTAATTGCCGTTAAATTGAATATTTGATCAGAAGCATGTAACATAACAAAAGGCACAAAAGAGTAACTCTCTGCTTTTATGCCCTTTGTGTTTTAAAATTCTCTATCCAATAAAATTATTCAGATAGTTAATAAAGTGACTTTAATTGACTAAAAACTTAGCTAATAAAATCAAACTGGGGAATTTTATGAAAGCCTACCGTTACCCAATCCATAGCCGACCATGCTATGAAACCTTCCGCCATTTTTATACAAATAACTTTTTATCAGTTCTTCAATTTCCTTGTCGGATATAGAGTCTTTATCACCTTTGTTGTAAATAGAGAAGAGCAGTATTGTTGTAGCAGAAACTTTTACAAATGACATAACTCTTGCCCTACCGGATTTTTCTTTGTTCTTTGAAGCTATTGCGAGGCGGATTTTGTAAATATCATTGCCTAAACATGTCCCTAAAGTGGGATTTTCTTCCTGTATAGTATAGAGATTGGATAGTTCTGATCTCAGAGATGGATATCTCCTAAGCAGTTTCTTGGCTTCTTTTTAAAAGTTTGCCGTGAGTTCAACCTTATAACTCATTCAAAAAAACATTTGCTGAAGTGGTTTCCAATTTGCCTTTTTTAAAAAGTTTTACCTCTTCAAGCCCTGTTTTCAGGTTGTCGAGGATATCTTTTCTTGAAGGAAACATTTCTTCAAGCTGATCTTCTTTTACTATTTCAAATTTCACTTTTAAAGCCTTAACAACCGTTTTTAAAGCATCAAGCTGCTCATCAGTAGCAGGATGTGCGATAAAAATATTAGTTGAGCTCATCTTTCTTTTTTTACAAAGTTGTACATAAAATTGCAACCTTGCGCATCCGATCTTCAAATGCCGGTTAACCCAAATTCTACGAAAGCCCTATAGTCTCTCCGTCAGCACTCGACCATTCGTAATTATACAATCCGTCGATAAGTCGCTGTTGTTTTTCGTCAGGAGTTAGGGTATTATATTTCCGTTTCTCTTCTTCCAGTTTCACACGTTTCTCTTCCTCCACGCGGTGAATTTCTTCCAGGTAAGTAGCTTCCATTCGGTTTTGCAGGTATTCGCGGGCAATGGCAGGGAAAAGTTCAAGCAACAATTCTTCCTTTTCGTTTAATGCTAATTTCACACCACCATATTCTTCATTAACGGGGTTTTCCTGTTTTTTATAAAATTTAGTGTCGTATGGGATTTCGTCTTTAACGCCTGCAAGCTTAAAACGGAATTCCGGTTCAACCGGAACAGGAGTATGACCGTAAATCCCTTTTACAAGGTTAACAAATTGAATTGATTTGGTGGTGTATAAAGGCTTGTCATTCTCTTCATCCACAGCACAGTTCACTGCCTGTACTCCAACTACCTGACTTGCAGGTGTCACTAATGGCGGGCACCCGGATGCCAGCCTGACAAGAGGAACAAGTTCAATGGCCCGAGGAAGAAGTTTTTCAAGCTTAAGTTGTTTGAGTTGAGCAAGCATATTCGGATACATTCCACCAGGAATTTTCGCTTCGCCGATCTTAAGGTCTGGTTCAGGGAATCCAAACCAGCTTTCGATGCGATGGCATACTTCCAATAAATCGTCTCCTTTATCGGCTTTGGCATATGCGATGGCCATTTCCATCATCTGGTCGATATCACGGGGCAAAACATCGGTAAGAATATTAAACTCCCTGGGTAAATCATAATTATCAAATTCCTTCAGTTCACGCCTGATAGAGCGCAATTCCTGGTCGAGTTTAATTACTTCCTTACTATTTACACCCGTTTTTATATGCATACGATTGCAGAACAACTGTATCAGTTCAAATGCCGGTGCAGAATTGCCTCCGGCAAAGCTCATGATCGCTGTATCAACAATATCAGCTCCATTAACAATTGCCATTAAGGTAGATGCCAGTCCGTAGCCTGCTGTGCAATGGGTATGAAAATCAATCGGAACCGAGATTTTCTGTTTTAACATGCGGACCAGAGTTCCGGCCCTGAACGGGGTAATTAGCCCCGCCATATCTTTAATAGTAATAATATCGGCTCCCATTTCCTGCAATTCAACTGCTTTTTGCAGAAAGTGCTCTTTTGTAAACAGTTTAGTCGGCAATACCCTGGCATGCAACAATGCCTTTACTTTTTCACGTGTCGAATATTTAGGATCAACGGAATACACAACTGCGCAATCGGCAATGCCACCGTTTTCCTTAATAAATTTGATTGATGGACGAATATTTTCAAGGTCATTAAGTGCATCGGCAACACGCATAATGGTAATTCCCGATTGTATTGAATGCCTTGTAAAACCACTGATAACGTTATCAGGATAAGGATTGTAACCAAAGAGATTTCGTCCGCGCGACATAGCAGCCATAAGGGTTGAATCTCCTATTGCTTCCTTAATTATGTCAAGTCTTTCCCAGGGATTTTCGCCCAGGTTCCGCATCATAGTCTCAGGAATTGATCCACCCCAAACTTCTACAGCATAAAAACCTGCATTTTTAAAACCAGGTAAAGTTCTCTCAACCTGCTTTTGTGTCATACGGGTAGCAAAAAGTGATTGTTGACCATCGCGGAGAGTAACATCACGTATCAGAAGTTGTTTTTTCATTATTGCTGGTCTCATTTTATATACACCTATCTAACAAAATAAATAAATGTATTTCATTAATAAACAATGCGTTAATTAATCTTTTGTTAATTGATTAACAATGCAAAATTAAAAATTAACACATTCGATCCGACAAAATATAAAAATAAATATTGGCTTGGAAGGACGAGTCGGAAGTCGGAAGACCGATGATTGAAGTTTGGAATGTTTGAAGAGTTTATATGAAAGTTCATTCAAAAGTACAAACAAATTTCAGGACGATACACTCCTTCCTTCTTATCCCTTATACCTTACTTCTTACAACTTTCTTCCAACTCCCAAAAAACAGAACTAAAAAACATTCAAATATCTTACCCAGCAATTTGATTTTAAGTAATTTCGCCTCTTGATTTTAACCATTAAACCCCAAAACCATGTTAAAACGCATCATCCCATTTATGCTATCGCTGGTCTTGCTAACCGCTTTTACAAGCAGTTGCAAGCAGAAGCAAGGAGATAAAAATTCAATTAACGATACTACCGCAATGAGCGAAATGCAGAAAAAAGTTAACGAATATGCCGTGGTTAAACTCACCACCGACCTGAGTAAGCTTACTGACAAAGAGAAGCAGATGATACCTGTTCTGCTTGATGTAGCCAAAATTATGGATGATATTTTCTGGGAAGAGACCTGGGGGGACAAAAATGCCCTGATGGATACTATAAAAGATCCGTACGCAAAGCAATTTGTGGAAATAAACTATGGACCATGGGACAGGCTCGACGGAAACAAATCTTTTATTGCCGGCATAGGTGAAAAACCAAAGGGCGCCAATTTTTACCCCGCTGATATGACGAAGGAAGAATTTGAAAACTGGAAAGATGCAAACAAATCGAGCCAGTACACTGTAATTGTCCGCGATGCTGACAAAAGCCTGAAAAGCGTCTGGTACCATGAGATATATGCTGATAAAATTAAAAAAGCGTCTGATCTTCTTTTAAAGGCTGCTGACCTGGCTGAAGACGCTGGTCTGAAAAAATATCTGACCCTACGTTCAAAGGCATTACTCACCGATGACTATTTCGCCAGTGATATGGCCTGGATGGACATGAAAACAAATACACTGGATATCGTTGCTGGTCCTATTGAAAATTACGAGGATGAGTTATTTGGCTATAAGGCAGCACACGAAGCTGCGATATTAGTAAAAGATAAGGAATGGAGTGCTAAACTCGCAAAATACACTTCAATGTTACCTGCCTTACAAAAGGAATTACCTTGTGATCCGAAATATAAAAAGGAAGTTCCCGGAACCGAATCGGATCTGAATGCATATGATATTCTGTACTATGCAGGAAATTCGAACTGTGGCGGTAAAACCATTGCCATCAACCTCCCGAATGATGAAAAGGTTCAACTTGTTAAAGGTAGCCGCCGCCTACAGCTCAAAAATGCCATGCAGGCAAAATTCGATAAGATCCTGGTTCCGATTTCAAATGTACTTATTGATTCCTCTCAACGCATAAACATCAGGTTTGATGCTTTTTTTGCAAACGTAATGTTCCATGAGGTTGCTCATGGCCTGGGCATTAAAAACACAATCACTGGTAAAGGAAATCTACGGAAGGCTTTGAAAGAACAATATTCTGGCTGGGAAGAAGCCAAAGCCGATGTTGTAGGCTTATGGATGGTTAGCTGGCTCATTCAAAAAGGTGAACTCTCCGGTATTACAGTCGAAGATGCTTATGTAACTTACATGGTGGGACTGATCCGTTCAGTACGCTTTGGTGCTGCCGAAGCTCATGGAAAAGCCAATATGATGTGTTTCAATTTCTTTGAGGATAAAAATGCTTTTTCGCGTAATGCTGATGGCACATTTAAAGTTGATATCGAAAAAACCCGCCAGGCTGTTAACGAATGGAGTGCTTTTATCCTGAGTGTTGAAGGCGAAGGCGATTACGACAAAGCTGTGAATTACATGAAGGAAAACGGCAAGGTACGCCCTGATTTGCAGTCGGGACTCGATCTTTTAAAAACTGCCAATATCCCGAAAGACATAGTTTTTGATCAGGGGAGAGTGGCGCTGGGTCTTTGAGGACAAGGGGAAAGGGAGAAATGGGGACAAGAAAAATGGGGACAAGGGGACATGGAAACTTGGGGACATGGAGACATAGAGATTTAGGGACTTAGGTAAAGATCTACTTTATCTTATTAAGAATGAAAAAACTCAGCAGGATTAAAAACCTTGCTGAGTTTTATTTTATACCGGATTGTTTTACCATTTCACAGAGCAATTATATCAACTTGCATAGGATTAGCCAGTAGCATCTTAACGTTTCATTAACTTTTAAAGTAAAAATTTATCTTTGCCCTTTAATTGAACTCGTTAATTTTATAAAAATGAAAAAGATTATACTTGCCTTTTGTATGCTTACAGCGATTTTCGCCAAAGCAGCAGTAACTCCCGACGAAGGAATGTGGCTCCCCATGTTTGTAGAGAGGCTAAACTATGTGGATATGCAAAAAATGGGTCTTCACCTTACGGCTGATGAACTCTACAGCATTAACCACTCAAGTTTGAAAGACGCTATTGTAAGTCTGGGCGGTTTCTGCACAGCCGAAGTTGTTTCACCCGAAGGTTTACTCTTCACCAATCACCATTGCGGATATGATGCCATTCAAACTCACAGTTCTGTTGATCATGATTATTTAACCGATGGTTTTTGGGCTATGAGCAAAGCGGAAGAGCTTCCTAACGAAGGACTATATGTTTCGTTCCTCATTCGCATGGAAGATAAAACCAGCGAAGTGCTTGGAACGGTAACAGCTGATATGGACGAAGCTGCCCGCAACGCTGCCATCAGCAAAAAAGTCGAAGAACTAAAAAAAGGAGCTTCTGAAAATGGCAAATATATTGTAGAATTAAAGAGCTTTTTTGATGGCAATGAATACTACTTATTTGTTTATCAGCAATTTAAAGATATCAGGTTAGTTGGAGCTCCTCCTTCGTCAATCGGTAAGTTTGGCGGCGATACTGATAACTGGATGTGGCCACGCCATACCGGCGACTTTAGTATTTTCCGTATTTACACCGCTCCTGATGGTTCCCCGGCTGAATATTCCAAAGATAATATCCCAATGGTTGCAAAGAAATTTTTGCCCGTTTCCTTAAAGGGATATAAAAAGGATGATTTTGCCATGATCTGGGGTTATCCCGGTCGTACTGAGCGCTATGCAAACTCATGGGCTGTGGAGGCAACGCTCAATGATATTGATCCGATTATTGTGAAAGGACTAGGAGTTGTACTCGAAAAGCAGAAAGAAGGCATGGAAAAGGATAATGCCGTTCGTATTGCTTATGCAAGTAAATATGCAGGCCTGGCTAACTTCTGGAAGAATAAACTCGGCGAAGCCCGCGACCTGAAACGCCTTGATGTAATTAGTAAAAAACAGGAACTGGAAGCTCAACTAACGCGGTGGATTAATGCCGACGAATCCCGCAAAGCCAAATATGGTGATGTGCTTAGCACGTATGCTGATATTTATAAACAATATAAAGATCAGAATCTGAACCCGCAAATGTGGTACGCTCAACTTGTTCTTATCGGATCACAGGCGTTTTCGTTCCCACGGCAGGCAACGGCCATTGAAACCTTATTAAAAAGCGGAGCAAAAGGCGATGACCTGAAAAAGCAAATGGAGAAATACAAAGACCTTGCAAAAGAACATTTTAAGGAATATAACAACGAAATTGAACAAAACGTACTGGCTGCTATGCTTACATTATATCGCGCTAATATTCCGGCCTCACAACAGCCTTCCGTGTTCCAGGAAATCGACAAAAAATATAAAGGCAATATCGACAAATATGTTGCTGAAATGTTCAGGAAGTCGATCTTTTATACCGAGGCTGATTTCAATGCTTTCCTCAAAAAGCCAAGTCTGAAGAAAATGCAGAATGACCCTGCATATATAGCCTATAACTCCTTTATGGCGAATTTTATGAAAGTGATGGGAACACGTCAGCCACTGGAAGCAAAAAACAGAGTTGCCAACCGTTTATTTATACAAGCACTGCGTGAAATGGAACCTAATAAAAGTTTTTATCCTGATGCCAACAGCACTATGCGCATGACCTATGGCAAAATAGTCGGTTATATTCCTGCCGATGCCATACATTACAGCTATTTTACAACTCTTGAAGGTGTGATGGCGAAAGAAGATCCGAAAAATGAAGAATTTATTGTTCCGGCCAGGTTGAAGGAATTATACAATAAAAAGGACTATGGTCGCTACGGCGAAAATGGTAAACTTATTACTAATTTCCTGACTGATAACGATATAACAGGTGGTAACTCGGGCAGCCCTGTTATCAATGGAAACGGCGAACTTATTGGACTTGCTTTTGATGGAAACTGGGAAGCCATGAGTGGAAATATTCTTTTTGAGCCTGCACTTCAACGCACTATCTGTGTGGATGTGAGGTATGTACTTTTCGTGATTGATAAATATGCAGGTGCTACCAACCTGATCAATGAACTTACGATAGTGGAATAATATTACTGGTAATTGGTTAGTTGAAAAAGGGGACTTGTTAAAGGGTCCTTTTTTTTGTCCGATTAAATAAATTGTGCTGATTGTATCTTGCAGTCTGCAAATCCCGTATAATTTTTCATGAAATGAACACACAGTCGTTAATGATGGTTTAATAGTAAATTCCAGCATTCTCATGGCTATTCCAGCAAAAACTATTGATGAAGTTTTGTCAGAACTTGACCGGATAATTGAACAAACGATTACGGGAAATAACTTTCTTGGAATTTTTGCTTATGTTTATCGAAGAACTACCGCGCAGATAAAGGTGGCTATTGAGGAAAAACAATTCGAGGATAACCAACGTATGGAACATTTGGATGTGGCATTTGCAAATATGTACTTAACAGCTTATCAAAGCTATGCAAATAAAAAGAGTTGCTCAGCCTCCTGGAAAGAAGCCTTCGATGCCAAAAATGATACAATTACAATCCTGCAACAAATTATGCTTGGGATGAACGCGCATATTAACCTGGACCTTGGAATTGCTTCTGCCACATTTGCTCCGGGATGTAATTTGCCGGATCTGAAAAATGACTTCCTGAAAGTTAACCTGATCCTGAAAGGGCTGATAAATGAAATGCAGGACAGGATTTCAAAAGTATCGCGACTCATGATTATACTGGATTGGATTGGAAAGAACACCGATGAACTGATGGTGAATTTCAGTATGGTTAAAGCACGGGAACAAGCTTGGGGGTTTGCCTGTGGATTAGCTGATATTAGTGAAACTGAAAGAAAAACTGCAATTGAAAATAAGGATCAGAGAATTGCTGAATTTGCCTACTTGCTGAAAAGACCATCTGGCGAATTTTTAAAGTTGGTTTTAAAATTTGTTTCTTTATTTGAAGAAAAGAATGTGAAAACGATTATTACTAAACTCGAGGAAGATTAGTTTTTAAAAAATTGTAAGTCTGATCACTCCGATGAAGGATGAGATATAGCCACAGATTTCGCGGATTACGCAGATAAGAATAAATGCATGAGCTTTGTTTGCTCCTTAGCAAGCTAATGAAAGCAGTTTAAATCTGCGCAAATCTGTGAAATCTGTAGCAAAACAGTTTATTCAGGTTTGAATAGCAACAAAATTCTATTTTATCATAGCTCAGAAATATTAAGCCAGGAATTCTCTTCTTAAACTTAATCCGTTTTCATTCCCCTGATTTTTTTATCCAAACTAAAAATCCATAGGTTATCTTTGCAGGATAAAATTTGTAATACTTTCCCCATGGCAGAACAAAAAAACAATCCTTTGCATGGTTTAAGCCTGGAAACGATACTGAACCGGCTGGTTGATCATTTCGGATGGCGGATTTTGGGGAAACTGATACAGATCAATTGCTTTATCGAAAACCCAAGTATACAATCGAGCCTGAAATTTTTGCGCAAAACGCCATGGGCACGTAAAAAGGTGGAAGATCTTTATCTTGAGATCCATCAGGCAGAGAACTCACTTTCAGATAAAAATGAGAAAAGTTAATAAAGTTAGAGGGAATATGTCTTTTAAAAAACCAGATTTGATAGCATTAGACTTATTCCCACATGAATACTAATTTCATTTAGCTTATCGATAAAAAAAATCCCTTACCGCAATTACGATAAGGGATTTTTTTATACCGGATTCCGGCAACCAATTACATATTGGTAAGCAATTTGGCTTTTTCAACTATAACCGGATAATAATATCCAGCCCCAAAATCTTTTTTTAAGGCAACAGTTCCTTCAAAAGTAACTAAATCGCCAACTTTGGTAACTTCATTAGTAGTAAAAGTCAGGTCAAATGAATCGCCATCCCTGGTGCCATCCTGAACATGAACCCAGTTTGTGTTCATAATATTGGGACTGTATTTTACTACTTCACCACTGATCTTTACAGTTTTGCCATCGTATTTATCCCTGTTGGCATACAGTTCGGCAATGGTAATTCCACCTGTGGCCGGTGTAACTTTTATACCTTCTTTTGCAACAGCAGCTTGTTTGCCTTTTGCTGAATCAGCAACCATAACTTTTGCAAGAATAGGTTGTTCGCTGAACTTATCAACAAAAGTAATTGCCGGGAATGTCCGGTTCAACTCCTTGCTGACGAAATTATTCATTTCCATGCCAGCTTCATAATAGTAGGTTTTACCTTTTTGAACATCAGCTCTGGTGATAGCAAGCCAGTTTTCCTGATCTTTATCCGAAACACGCAGGT
>JBBRCH010000122.1:0-9933 GCA_038204995.1 Bacteroidales bacterium
TCAAAATTCCTATTCTTTTTCTTTTAGATATAGAGAAAATGAATCTACTCCAATTAGATGTAAAAGGAACCAAATACCATAATTAATGGGTTGATGATATGCATTAATTTACAGTTACTCCCCAACTTTTGAATGTGACCCTAAGTACCGGCAAACAATATTTTATTGTTAATACAAATAAAAAAATCCTACATAAGCAGGATTTTTTATAATGGATTTATTTGCTTTCATGCACTGTTATTCCTTGCTAAAGCCTGAATCCAAGCGTAAAACCGTAGGTATTGCTTTTATAGGTGTTCTTTGAAGCAGGCGCATAACCATAAATATAGTAATTGTCTTTGGAATCGACATGATTAAATGAAAAGTCAACAAAATAGGCTTGTTCGTGAATTCCAAATCCAAATGAATAACCTGTGCGGGAACCTAAACCAGACATATTTTGACCTTTGTAGGGAGAACCGTACATATTGTAACCGCCACGGAAAGCATAGATTCCGGCTCTCCATTCGGTGCCAATCCTGAAATTGTTTGCTGCAGCATAACTGGTACGTATCGTATTGTTTTCGTTTAAAAAACTATAATCACTGGCACGAAGGCGGGCTGTTGAGTAGTCAATATATTCGTAGTCAGCACTTACCAGCCCATGCTGACCTATAATCAGAGCAATGCTTCCTATGGCTCGCAAAGGAGTTGTTATTGAGTAATCGTACGTACCGTCGGGCGATGTAGCATCAAATTTTGTTGCATTGCTGGTTGTGAGAGGTGGCTGATCGTAATATGCGGTCATGGATGACCCGTAGGAGTCTTGTAGATTATGATAGGAAGTGGGTGTATGAAATGCACCTCCTATCCTTATAAATTCAACCGGTTTATAAATAAATCCAAATTTAAAGTTAAATCCGGACCCTTTGGTATCGAGATATTCAGTACGTTCGAATGATTTTAAATAGGGACTAACGTTATTTGCGTCTTTTTCGGTGTATACACTTTCTTCGTGGTAATTAATATGAGGAAACCCGAAGGTCATGCCCAGGAAAAGTATGTCATCGAAATTAGTGCCGGCGCTTAGCACAGTTTCGGATGTGCCACCCCTGGTTTCAATGGTTTTTGTTTGCTGCGTTGGGCCAAACGGAAGATCCACCTGCCAGATGTTAGATGAATCCTGGTATAAAAGGTTTACATCGTAAGCCAGACCGGCACCGAAATCATCCAGGCTGCTTCGGCCGCCACCTGCCAGATCAGCGTCATCACGGTATTGCAACATCAGGGTGTTATTATTGTTCATACCATCAATAATCATGCGGTTATTGAACATGGCCATCCTGTTCATACCAAATCCAAACTGGACTTGTTTAACATGACTCCCATTGTCTTCATTTAGCTTTATTGTCATTACATAACCGATATTTGCGAGGTAAAGTGTCGTCCGGAAGTCAGTATTCTGGTTGTTAAAATAATTTGACTGTGTATTACTTGTTGACAGTACTGGTGTTATGGAGAACTCTGATTTACGGTAAAGGCCAATACCTGCCGGATTCTGGCTCAGCGACGAAAAATCAGCGCCGATTGCACCATAGGCACCCGACAAACCTGTAAAGCGTGCGGTGCCTCCGTAATTTATAAGCGAATAACGAAGTGCATCATTCTCATTTTGCGCGAACAATGTAACCGACAAAATGATGGTAAGAATAAATATGAGTGTCTTTTTCATGGCTGTGAAGTTTTTATTGTCATTAAAAAAACCTGCAATCCCTATACAGATAGTGATACTGGTGAGGTTTGCAGGTAAATCAAAGAAGTATTAAAAGCAGTTTTAGTAAAGAGAAAAGGTAAATTATCGGCGACCACCAGATCCTGAGGAAGAACTACGGCCTGATCCGGAAGATGAACTGCCGCTTGAACCGGAAGATGAACTGCCGCTTGAACCCGATGATGAACTGCCGCTTGATCCTGAAGAAGAACTCCTGGAAGGGGTATAGCTTCCACTTGATCCTGACGACGAACTGCGCGAAGGGGTGTAACTTTCGTTCGACCGGGCAGGGGCTGGTGAACTGCTGCGTGGAGGAGTCGTATACGTGTTTGATCGTGAGGGCTGTGAGCTGGAATTATTTCGGGGTGTCTGGTTGCTCCCGTTATATTTTTGTGGAGCCTGACGATTGTTTGCTGGCTGCGTATATTTGCGGTTCTGGTTAGCTGGTTGAGTGTTACTTCTTGTTGCAGGGGTTACCTCGGTATTCTGATCATTACCTGAAGGCTGGGTATTCCTGTACTTTGGTGAGGTATATTCCTGGCCTGATCGTGGACGGTTGTATTCAGGCGAAGTGTACGACTGGGTATTTCGTCCGTTGTTTACATTTCCCCTGTTATTGCTTCCGGCATTCTGATCACTACGTTTGGGTGAAATATACTGGTATTGGCGTTGAGGTTGTGAGCTGTTTGTATTTGGCCGTTGGTTTGTAGTCCCGGGACGTGTACTGCGATTGTCAATAATAGTTGTACCTGCTTTCTGTTCACGGGTACTGGTATTATTTATAGTCCCGGCGGATCCGTTTCTTGCATCCTGAGGGAGAGCAGATCCTTGTGAAAGGCCACCTCTTGAATCGTCTATTGTAGTTCCACGCCTGGTTTCAGTTGATTGAGTACTCCGACCCTGAGGAACTATTATCCCGTTGCCCCGGCTTTCTCTTACAGCTGCACTGGATTTTCCTGAAGCCTGACTGGCTTCATATCTTTCACCAAAAGTTCTGTTGTCGCGGTTACCCGTACTTCCAGTGCTCCCGACTGATCCACGATGACCATAATAGTTTGAATTTCCGTCATAACTGTTGAAGTAACTGCCATAGTACCCGTCAGAATATCCATTCCAGTACCCGTGATTATATCCGCCATAACCATACCCTAATCCATAACCGTATCCATATCCATAGCCGTAATATCCGCCAAAACCCCATCCATAATATGGATCTGTATACCAGGGATTATAACCATACGAGAAGGAAGACCCCCACCAGTTGTAACCCATATATATGCTGGTGCCCCAGTTCCAGGGATTTGGATCGTACCAGTATGAATTGGTGTAATAATCGTTGTAATAGTTGTTATAGCTGTATGGACTGTAAAACCTGCGTAATCGTGCTGAATACGCATAGTTATAATAATCATCATCGTTATAACCGTTATTAACATTTGGATTATTATCATCAGTATACTGCTGATCATCATAATAATTGGATGTATCAGGATTGTCATATACCTCAGCTGACGCATTCTGTTCCTGCTGAAGCTGTGATTCAGTATTGCCATAAGTGTTTATATCCGTTTCAGGCGTTTTAACAACCATTGCATGTTTTGATGCTTCCGGCTGGTTCTTTGGCGAATAATACACATCGTCGTAATTGGTGGCCTGGTATTGTGTGGTGCATGCAGTTATTGCTAATAATGCAACTGCAATAATCGGAATAAAGTATTTCATGGCGACCTCCTTATGGTTAAAGCTTTTTTCAAAGCTGGTTTGATTGTTTACAGAGCGATATTTTTTGTAATTTTGTAGCTTGTTAACACTTGAAAAAGCACAATTATCATACCACAAATCATAAAATGGCAAAAGATTTTACAACACGCGAAGAGAATTATTCACAATGGTACAACGATCTGGTAATTAAAGCTGAACTGGCTGATAATTCTGCAGTTCGGGGTTGTATGGTCATCAAGCCATATGGTTATGCGATCTGGGAGAAAATTCAGAGGGTTCTGGATGATATGTTCAAGGAGACCGGGCATCAGAATGCATATTTCCCGCTGTTTATTCCAAAATCGTTTTTTAGTAAAGAAGCATCGCATGTTGAAGGCTTTGCCAAAGAGTGTGCCGTTGTTACACATTACAGGTTAAAAAATTCGCCTGATGGGAAAGGCGTAATTGTAGATCCTGATGCAAAACTGGAAGAAGAACTTATTGTGCGCCCTACATCCGAAACAATTATTTGGGATACTTACCGTACATGGATACAATCCTACCGCGATTTACCCATTCTCATCAATCAATGGGCAAATGTAGTTAGGTGGGAAATGCGTACCCGGCTGTTTCTCCGAACAACCGAATTTTTATGGCAGGAAGGACATACAGCTCATGCCACCGAAGCCGAAGCCATAGAGGAAACAGAAAGAATGATCAATATATATGCTGAATTTGCTGAAAAATGGATGGCTATGCCGGTTCTTAAAGGTGTGAAGTCTGCCAATGAACGTTTTGCCGGAGCAATAGAAACTTACTGTATCGAAGGACTGATGCAGGATGGTAAAGCTCTTCAGGCCGGCACTTCACATTTTCTGGGTCAGAATTTTGCAAAAGCATTCGATGTTCAGTTTCTGAGTAAAGAGAATAAACTGGATTATGTCTGGGCCACATCCTGGGGTGTCTCTACACGACTGATGGGTGCTCTTATTATGACTCATTCCGACGATCACGGACTCGTATTGCCTCCAAAACTTGCTCCTATACAGGTAGTTATTATTCCTATTTATAAAAATGATGAACAACTGGCACTGATTTCGGAAACCGCAAATGGAATCATGAAAAAACTGAAGGCCATGGGAATCAGCGTTAAATACGACGATCGTAATACACAAAAGCCTGGATGGAAATTTAATGAATACGAATTTAAAGGTGTTCCTGTTCGTTTAGCTATAGGACCACGCGACCTCGAAAATGGAACCGTTGAAGTTGCCCGTCGCGATACGCTTGAGAAATCTGTATTTCAAATAACGGACATTGAGCATAAAATCAGTCACTTACTCGAGAGCATACAGGAAAATCTTTTTCAGAAAGCCTACGATTTTCGTGAAGAGAACACAACTCTTATTGATTCATGGGATGAGTTTGTAGCTCAGCTTGATGGTAAAGGCGGTTTTATTTTAGCACATTGGGATGGAACACCTGAAACTGAACAGCGGATCAAGGACGAAACCAAGGCAACAATCCGCTTGATACCTCTGGATGGTAAAAAGGATATTGGTAAATGCATACTTACCGGTAAACCTTCAAAACAGAGGGTGATTTTCGCACGGTCTTATTAATATTTCTGTTAAGTTCATACCGTTTCACATGTCAATTAATACATTAGGAGTTATTCCTGCCCGTTATGCTTCCAGTCGTTTTCCGGGAAAACCTTTGGTTATGATTGAAGGTAAAAGTATGATTATGCGTGTTTATGAGCAGACTTTGAAAACCACAGCATTAAACAGGGTTATAGTTTCAACTGATGATGAACGGATTTTCAATCATGTAAAAGAATGTGGCGGTGAAGTCATGATGACTTCAGGAAGCCATGATTCAGGCACTTCACGTATCGGTGAAGTGGTTGAAAACCTTTCATTTCTTGGTAAATGTCCTTATGATGTAATTGTAAATATTCAAGGTGACGAGCCATTTATAGATCCTTCGCAGATTGATCTAGTCGTTTCACTTTTTAATAATCCCAAAGTGCAAATTGGCACCCTTATCAGGGAGATTGGAGAAAGCGAGGACCTGTTTGATCCCAATGTCGTGAAAGTTGTTGCTGATCATGCAGGAAAAGCTTTGTATTTTAGCCGTTCACCCATCCCATACTATAGGGGAGTGCCCCAGGATAAATGGATGTACAACCAGAAATATTACAGGCACATAGGGTTATATGCTTACCGCTCTTCAATACTTAAGACAATTTTAAACCTTCCTCCGGCTTCTCCCGAACTGGCCGAATCGCTGGAACAACTGCGATGGTTGTATCATGGATATAGTATCCATACTGCTATAACTGATATTGAGACAGTTGGGATTGATGTGCCTGAAGACTTATTGAAACTTACTAACAATGCTTGATATTTCGGTGCTGATTGTATTATCTTAGCTGATTGAAAAGTCAAAAAAAACTAATGATAACACGGCATATAGCTGATTTACTGTACCATCACGAATGTGTGATTGTTCCTGGCTTGGGTGGCTTCATTAAAGCGTATCGTCCGGCACAGATACTTCATGAAACCCATGAGTTTTTTCCACCTTTGGGTAGTGTGGCTTTTAATGCCGGGCTTGCGGGTAATGATGGGTTGCTGGCCAATTATATTGCTTCAATAGAAAATTCTTCTTACACTGAAGCAATAAACAAAATCAGAATTTTCGTCGAAACCAGCTTTGATGACTTGCAAAAAGGTGACAAGTTGGAGTTTGCGGGTATAGGTGATCTTTTCCTGAACGCCTCTGGGAAAATTGAATTCTCACCTTCGAAACAAGTTAATTTTAATGCTGATTCATTTGGCCTTCCGGTGTTTTTTGCTAAAGCCGTTAACCTGGATTCATCGATAATACCTGATATTCAACCAGCTAAATCTCCGTACAGGGGAGCAAAATTACGCCGTTTAATTCCCGAAACCCTGAAATGGGCTGCTGTACTTGCTCCCTTTATAGCTTTTGGACTATGGGGCTCGCTGAGTGGTAATATTGTCGATAATTACGTACATAATTATACAGGTATGTATTCCTGGGTACGTTCAACCCCGGGTAAAACAGCAACTGTTAAGGTATCCTCATTCCCTGTAGCAGTTAAAGAATCTACTCCGGAAGTTGCGCTATCTCCGGCAGCAATACTGGCAAGCGAAAATATATCCTTTGACCCCGGCATGGTTTCTTATTCCGAACTTGCCAAAAACAAAATAATCATAGGCGGTTCCGTTCCGGCGACGGAAGCAGAAACTACTATCATTAATCAGAACTATTTCATTATTGGAGGCGCTTTCCGCGATCATAACAATGCATTAAAGCTAATTAATACATTGCAGGAACAGGGATATCCCGCATCGGTGGTGGACACGACATCCGGAGGATTATATGTCGTCAGCTTGAACGGATATGCCAGTTATAAGGAAGCGGCCACTCAGTTGGATGTGATTAAAAAATCCGGATTTTCTTCATCCTGGATCCTGAAAAAACACAAGGGATAGGATTGATAGCTTTATGCTGTCCGTGGTTCCTTATCATAAAATTCTTCACTAAAAAAATAGTATCTTGGCTAAGAGGAAACTTCAGCGCTTTGCTGAAAATGCAACTTTTAATCATTTTTTTCAACCCGGGTGGGAAGAACTTTCCGCTGGCTTTTCCTTACGCGGAAAATGGAATACCGGTTTCTTTGGTAATATAAACCCTATTATTATTGAGATGGGATGTGGCAAAGGAGAATATACTGTTGATTTGTCAATGAAATATCCTGAACGCAATTTTATCGGAATTGATAAAAAGGGTGCCCGCATGTGGAAAGGTGCTAAAACCAGTAATGAAGAAAAGCGTTTGAATGTAGCTTTCGTTCGCATTCGTGCAGAAAATATTTGCAGGGTTTTCAGTCCGGGTGAGGTAGCTGAAATTTGGATTACCTTTCCTGAGCCACAGCCCAGAAGTCCAAGGTATAGCAAGCGGTTCACCTCTCCTGAGTTTATTGAAAGGTACAGGCAGTTGTTAAAACCCGACGGCATTATTCACCTGAAAACAGACAATGATATGTTTTATAATTATACATTGGAAGTGATTAAAGATGGCGGTCACAAACTTATATACAGTACAGGTGATCTTTATTCAAATTTCGGTGATCCTGAAGTGAAGGATGTAATTGATGTGCAAACCCATTACGAGAAAATATGGCTTGAACAGGGTTTAACTATAAAGTACCTGCGATTCAGATTAAACGGAGCCTGATTTTGTAGTTGATGTCACTAAACTCTATCCTTTGATTCACAAACCTTTAAAAAAAGGCAGAAGACAGAGATTTAATATATTAGGTTCAGAATATCTTGAAAATCAATCTTGAAAATCAACTTTTTAAATAAAATGATGGAAATGGCATTGAATGCATGTCTTTCATATTCCTACTTTTGTTTTTTATCTTCAGCTTTTGATATGCAGTTTATGTGGTTTTCATTGTAAATTAAAGCTGATTAATTTAACCCTGTGCAGAAAGAAATCTCTTTTTTCGAAAAAGTATACGCAGTAGTCGAACTGGTTCCCTTTGGCAGAGTTACCTCTTATGGCGCAATTGCCCGATACCTCGGCACCGGAGGTTCATCCCGCATGGTCGGCTGGGCAATGAATGCCTCCCATCACATGCTGCAGCACATACCGGCCCACCGCGTTGTGAACAGGAACGGCTTGCTCACCGGGAAACATCATTTTGGCGGACTGCAGACTATGGAGCAACTCCTGGCAAATGAAGGCATACTTGTCGAAAAAGACAAGATTGTGAATTTTAAGGATGTTTTCTGGGACCCATCTTTGGAACTGGAATTATAGCAGCCTATGCTAAACTTTAAAAGGTTCGAAGGGCAGATGAGTCAACCGGGAGGAGTAATATGTTGGAAAATGTTTCAGCCAACTTTATTTTGAATTAAATCCGAAAAACTCATCCAGATTATATCCTGTATCATTCAGTCTGGTGCGATTTTCGGTATAAAACTGACGGATCTGGTTTATTGAAACAACCGAGGTAACACCGTAGCTAATATCTTTCTTCTGATTAACATACACATTGCCTGTATAGGGTATCGCCGGGTTATATGTAAATTCATGATTTTCCTTTTCCGGTTTAAGCATATAGCCGAAATTGCCTGCAACTGAACGAGCCATCCCGACAAGTTCGAAATTCCCGCCTGATTCGGTAACCGCTAAAGCGATTCCCCCGCTGAAGCCTTCATTAAACAGTGCATCAGTAAGGAAATAGCCAGCTTTTTGAGGTAACGTGCTAACAATACCATGCGTTACCATTTGCTGACCCGTAGGATATCCAACAAAGTAAAGGAAACTTCCCCACTCCAGATCAGATGAATTTCCGCACTTATTTTTAAAGAAAGGAATGTTATTTACTGGCTCAGTGTATTCGGTCCCTATGAATGCAATATCATTTTTTGTGTCACTCGCCAGTTCCCTGAATTTACTGCCTTCAGGTATGTCGCGCACGTAGAGTTGTTGCCTGAACCTTATGGAGATGCTTTGAATATAACGATTGTTACCCAGATCGCTGTATTCATACCAATCTATAATGGTATCAGCCGCTCTGACAGCATGTGCACAGGTTAGCAAAACTATGTTTTTGCCATTCGAACAAATAATGAGTGCGCTTCCTTCAGTTGCTTCATTTGTCACTATACCGGCGCGGGTGCGTTCGTGTATCCCTTCCGAATTAAGATCCTTTAGCGTAACTTTTGCATCGTTGTCGAAAATATAGGTGCGATAGCTGGAGTAATTTATAATCCTCTTCACCGAGGTTAAAATGCTTGTAAGTTCTGCTGATACATTATCAGATGGAAATCCTGTGCGATATCGGTAAGCACTGCTTTGGCTTTGTAATTGCCGGTTTGATTTATATGAACATGAGATGGTTATCAAACTCCAACAAACTATCACAACAAATAATACTTTAGTCCGAACATGGAATAGAATCTTCATCAGTTTGAACTTTTTTATTGTAAACTTTAAAACCACCTCCTTTGGTGGTGTTATGTATAATTGGCTATGCCTGAAAATTAGTAATTTCTTAGCATGAGCGAATTTAAGAAATTAAGTCATGTCATTTATCGATGTACATATCATATTGTTTGGACTCCAAAATATAGATTCTGTGTTCTTGAAGGTCTGGTCAATGAACTGCTGACCAAAGATATTCAGATGTTGTTGGAATGGAAATCATATGAACTGATAGAGATGAATATTCAAATTGATCACATTCACTTATTTGTAAGTATTCCGCCAAAGCTATAGGGTTCTCAACTAATGGGGATATTAAAAGGAAAACAGCAATCAAAAATTTCAAAAGTTATCCTCAATTGAAAAAGAAACCATATTTGGGGAATCATTTTTGGGCAAGAGGATATTGTGGCGACACAATTGGCCTTGACGAAGAAAAGATCAAGAAGTAT
>JBBRCH010000123.1:0-9272 GCA_038204995.1 Bacteroidales bacterium
ACAAGGGGCAAACATATACGCCCGTATTGAAGGCTTTATTTCATCTACCAGAAAGAATAATCAAAACGTATTCAATGAATTATTCAATACTTTTACTGGCGAGAATTTCCTCACCCGAGAATTGGGCAGGTAAATAAGTACGTTTTTTATACAGTATACAATTGATATCAGGCGTCAGGAGTAATTAATTTTCATTTTCACCACATTTCTTTTCTCCTTATTTCACTTCTCAAAAATAATTTTTCAAACCTTTTATCTTCAGGATTGTTATTTATACTGTATCTAAATAATATTTAATAACCTATAAAAAAAGTAAAAATGGACTATCAATTTCCTGAATTACCTTACGCTTTTAACGCACTGGAACCCCATATCGACGCTATGACCATGGAGATCCATTACACAAAACATCATAAAGCTTACTACGACAAGTTTGTAGCTGCTATAAAAGATAATGAAATGAACGGCGCTTCCCTGGTGGATATTTTCTCCGGGATAAGCAAACTCCCGGTGGCTGTCCGCAATAATGGCGGTGGATTTTACAATCATTCACTTTTCTGGGAAAGCATGTCGCCCAAAGGCGGCGGAGCTCCTGCCGGCAAACTTGCTGATGCCATTAAAGCACAATACGGTTCATTCGAAGATTTCAAAACTAAATTCAATGATGCTGCAGCTAACCGTTTTGGCAGCGGCTGGGCATGGCTTTCAGTAAAGGCTGACAAGAGTCTTTGCGTATGTTCAAGCGCCAACCAGGATAATCCTTTGATGGATACTGCTGATTGCAAAGGCACTCCCATTCTGGGCCTCGATGTCTGGGAACATGCCTATTACCTGAAATTCCAGAACCGCCGCCCCGAATATATTTCGGCATTCTGGAATGTGGTGAACTGGGAAGTGGTGCAAGCCCGATATGAATCACTCGTGAAATAATTACCGAACCTTGACCGGGGGAACTTACACCATAATTAAAATTACCTTTTCACTGCAAGTCCAACAGGTTACGAATAAATATGAAATAGCCTTTTTTTTGAGTAAATAGAATTATAGTGGCAAATATGGGAAGTAAGAAGCCCGGCAGTTTTTTTCTGCCGGGCTTTCCTGTTCTTCTTCTTCCTCAATGATTTATTCAAATGAAATAATTGCTTTTTTGATGATCTCAATGGCTTCGCGCAATTGGCTCTCACTTATAACCAATGGAGGTGCAAACCGGATGATGTTGCCATGTGTTGGCTTGGCTAGCAGGCCCATTTCCTTCATTTTTATGCATACATCCCAGGCTTCAAAGCCTTTTGTCGGCCTGATAACAATAGCATTAAGCAATCCTTTTCCCCGCACCAGCTCAATCATATCACTTTTTATAGCTTTGAGTTCGTTGCGGAATATTTTACCCAGGTATTCAGCCTTTTCAGCAAGTTTTTCTTCTTTTACGACCTCGAGAGCAGCAATAGCAACCCTTGCAGCAACAGGATTACCACCAAATGTTGAACCGTGCTCACCTGGTTTAATGGTGAGCATTATTTCATCATCAGCCAATACTGCCGAAACCGGCATAGCACCACCCGAAAGGGCCTTCCCCAGAATCAGTATGTCAGGACGGACGTTTTCATGATCGCAGGCAAGGAGTTTTCCGGTACGTGCAATTCCGGTCTGAACCTCGTCGGCTATAAACAAAACATTCTTTTTCTTACAGAGATCATACGCTTTTGACAAATAGCCTTCATCCGGCACAAAAACACCTGCCTCACCCTGTATAGGCTCAACCAGGAAACCGGCTACATCGGGATCGGCCAATGCGTTTTCGAGCGCTGCAAGATCGTTGTAAGGAATGGTGATAAAACCCGGGGTAAAGGGCCCGAATCCTGAATATGAATCCGGGTCAGTCGACATGGAAATGATGGTAATAGTACGACCATGGAAGTTACCCTCACAAGCAATAATTTTTGCTTTACCATCCTCAATACCTTTGACTTTATACGCCCATTTGCGGCAAAGTTTAAGCGCTGTTTCATCAGCTTCGGCACCGGAATTCATCGGCAGAACTTTATCATACCCAAAATATTCGGTGATATATTTTTCGTAAACGCCAAGTATATCATTAAAGAAAGCCCTTGAGGTAAGTGTAAGCGTACGAGCCTGGTCAACCATGGCTTCAATAATCTTAGGATGACAATGACCCTGGTTAACTGCCGAATAAGCCGATAAAAAATCGAAGTATTGTTTGCCTTCAACATCCCATACCAGAGCACCCTCACCTTTGGCCAAAACTACAGGTAAAGGGTGGTAGTTGTGTGCACCGTATTTGTCTTCCAGCTCGATAGCTTTGGCTGAAGTTATTTCTTTGAAGATCTCGTTACGCATAAAATTATTGATTTAATGTTTGTTAAAAGAAAATATGAAGCAAAGGTAATTATTTAAAATGAACTGGCAAACCAGGCCGGGAAAAGCGGTGAAAAATGGATTTAGACTTAATAAGAGAATGAGTTTAAGTGAATGAGTGGGAAAAAGGTAAAAGAAAAAAGAAAAAAGGGAAAAGACAAAAGGGAAATGATAAAAAAAGATAAAAGATAAAAGATACAAGGCATAAGGCAAAGGGTAAAAGCAGAAGTTTTAGATAAAAGCAAAGAGGGATGGGGAAATTGTTTTCTATGCCTGAAATTTATCTGCTGGTTGAAGCTGATCTGAACATTTAAGTGCTGAATGGCGAAGCGTTTTGAACTCCAAACCAGGTGCGGCGCACTCAGAGGCGTTGAAGCAATGAACCATAAACAAGAAATCAGGAACCAAGAACAAACAACCAGAGAACAAAACCATTAATTCCTAACCTGTACAAACCCAAACCAATAATAATTTGAAATATTCTGCCACAACATACACAAATATAGCTGTTAAGGCACTAAATAACTATCCCCTGGCCACTGCTCCGTCATTTTTTAACAGCACTTTATAATTCAGGGAAGGGGAAGGAATAAAAGTCCCCAGTCCAAGTTTTTCCCAAACAGCATCAACCTGCTGAATAGTTGCATCGTCCATTACGAGCACATTAGGCCATTGGCGTTTAAAACCGTCAGCGGCAAGTGATTTGCCGGTTCCGTCGATAGCCATAGGCAATACAGGATCACCACTTTCATTCATTGCATAGAAACAATCTCGTTGAGGATCAATATTATTCGCTACCAGCCATACTATATCTGGAATTCGCATTTCGATTGCCTCCGGATCAACAAAAACAACCCAGTTTATTCCTTGCAATGATCCTGAAGAATAAAGACGCTGATGTTTTTCACGTAATTTTGTTCCTGTTTTATCGATTGCTACTATCAGAACAGGCAATTTTTTGCGTGTAAGCATAAAATTACAGGATGATTTTTCTAATTCCGGATGATTTTCACTGAAAGAGAAAACCCCGGGAAAGTTATATACAGATTCCCCGGGAAATTTAGTTGTTGCATCAATGCCAAGTTTGCTGCCCAGTGCGAAGCGGCTGCTTGAGTGATCGAGAACATCCACCGGCCCCCTGTTAAAAATAATATCTTCAATAGGATGAACCTGTTTACTGATAAGCCCGGCAATTGCATTACTGTCGTTAAGATCAATATCTGTATCAGTAACAACCAATATTTTGTTAAACATCATTTGTCCGGCTCCCCATAATGAGTTCATTACTTTTTGGGCCTGGCCGGGATAGGTTTTCGTGATTTTCACTAATACTATATTATGAAATACGCCTTCATCAGGCATAACCATATCCACTATCTCAGGAAGCATGCTTAATTTTATAAGTGGCAGAAATATCCGCTCGGTCGCTTTACCAAGCCATTTATCTTCCTGGGGCGGGATGCCAACGATGGTAGTAGGATAAATTGCATCTTTCCAGTGTGTAATGCATGTAACATGAAATACCGGATAATAATCAGCCAGCGAATAGAATCCGGTATGATCACCGAATGGCCCTTCGAGTACAAGATCTTCAGCCGGATCGACAAACCCTTCGATGATAAAGTCAGCATCGGCAGGCACTTCAATTTCTGAAGTTAGGCATTTTACCAGTTCTACTTTCTTTTTACGCAGGAAGCCGGCTAACATGTATTCATCAATATTTTCGGGCAGTGGAGCTGTTGCACAGTAAGTGTAAACCGGATCGCCGCCCAGGGCTATTGCTACGGGCATCCGTCGTCCAAGCCGCTTGTATTCGCGGAAATGAGCTGCCGAATTTTTATGAAGATGCCAGTGCATTCCCGTTCTATCCGGACCAAAAACCTGCATACGATACATACCAACATTACGCACTCCGGTTTCAGGGTGGCGCGTATGCACAACCGGTAAAGTGATAAAAGGCCCGCCATCGTGCGGCCAGCAGGTCAGAACAGGTAATTGCGTAAGATCAGGTTTTTCCATCACTACCTCCTGGCAGGCGCCCTTTCCTTTCCTGTGGCCCGGCATAAAGGCCGAGACCTCAGCCAGCGTGGGTAAAATCGCCAGTTTACTAAAAAAGGAATCGCGTGGCATCATCAGCCCTGCCATGAGCTCCTCAATCTGCTTTGCTGTATCATCAAGCGATTGCACACCAAGAGCCATACACATCCGTTTTTCGCTCCCCATTGAATTGATCAGCAAAGGAAAGCGTGTACCTGTGTTTTCGAAAAGAAGGGCTTTACCATTATGTTTACTCATCCTGTCAGAAATTTCACTGATCTGAAGATGAGGTGAAACATAATCCTTGATCCTGATCAACTCACCTGAGCGTTCAATTGCCTCGATAAATGCCTGTAAGTTAGCGTATGACATCACAGTTTCTGTTAAATGGCAGAGAGGTAAATATAATCGGCCAAGCTACAAAATTTTAACTATCCGAAAAAATCAAGAGCATTCAACATTTGCATAAAACTTAATCAATCGGATCAGAACGGATCAAAGACAAAAAAAAGAGAAGGGTTTTGAAGGCTTCTCTTTTCTGCTATTTTTCAGAATTTACTCTTCATCTATTCTCCAAATTCTTTATCTCCGAAAGAATCCGGTTTTTTCTCATCATTATATTTTGAGGGGCATTTCAAAAGCAGGCTGCTGGCCTCGAAAGCACCGTTCTCAATTTTACCGATTACTACTACTTGTTCTGATTTTTCAAAGTCCTGCGGTTTGGCACCCTTATAGGTAACCTGCCGTTCTTCCCCTTTTTGATCAGCCATGTAAAACGTAAACGTATTAGCATCCACCTTAGTATCATAAACGATAGGCTTATCTTTCAGCAATTTACCAATTACATGAAATTCTTTTCCAGGATTATCAACAGCTGCTGCAAAATCAGTGTATGTACTTGTGTTGGCAAAAAGACTTATGATCACGCCTATGGCTGCAACAACAAATACAAGAATAAATATGTGTGTCTTCTTCATGTTTAGTTTTTGTTATTTTTAATTTCTTTTTCCATTTTCGTAACTCTTCTGTCGAGCCAGAAAAGATAGGCTGCCAATGCAATCAATATGGTTGAAAAAACAGTTATTACGACAAATATTTTAGTCTCTTCCATTTTATATCAGGTATTAATTAAACAACGTAATGTTCTTAATGTTTAAGGGTTCTCTTCTGAACAGAATTCGAACCGGTTTATTCCGGGTTATCAAGATGGACCCTGATATTAGCCATTTTTACCCTGATTCCTGTGAGCCAGTACCCCATAATTATCCACCCTGCAATGGCAGGATAGAACACCAGCCTCATACCGAAATCCAGATTATTTACAGTCATCGGGCTGCCACCTTTGCCCGGATGCAGCGATCCCTGGGCAAGCCGGGGAAGTATCCCGATGAAAACTATCAGCATCACAAAAGCAAACACATTATAAACGGCAGCAATGCGGGCTCTTTTATTTTCTTCGTCAATCGATCGCCTGAGAACGAGGTAGGCAAAATAAGCCAGGATTGTTAAAGCAGCTCCGTTTAGTTGGGGATCGTTCGTCCAGGGTGTTCCCCAGGTAAAATTGGCCCATTCCATCCCGGTACAAATACCCATCATTCCAAAAAACAAGCCAACGTTAACGGATTGTATCGCATACACATCATGCTTAATATCGAATGTTGAGAGATAACGAAGGCTTCTCGCCAGTGAAGTACCAAACATCACCATCATTGAAAACCACATCACCACATGGAAGAACAGATTCCGGATGGATTGCCTGATAATAGGCAGTTCGGGTACATCTATAAGGAAACCGGCAATTATACTATAAAGTATCAATGCAACACCAAGTAATTTCCACCAGTTATTTCTAAAAAATTCGTTCATTTATAAGAGTTCGTTATTGAAACTAATTGTTATTTCGGATAAGTTGGTCAGACGAGTCTGTTTAGAGTTGTAAATTGTACGTAAAATTATTAATCGCGCCACAGATACGGGAAAAGCACGTATGATAAAGCAATTACAATGGCATTGAGCATAAGTAACGCAGCCAGGTATTTGATATTGCCAGCCATTGTTCCCACACTTAAGGCTGCCGATGATACTTTCATCAAAGTAAGCAGCAGAGGCATTACAACCGGGAAACTAAGTATTGCCATCAGGGCGAAATTATTATTTGTACGCGAAGCAATAGCTGCTATCATGGTAAGGGCTGAGGCAAAACCGAAACTACCCAGCAACAAGGCGCTGATAAACAAAGGATAGTTCACTACGAACTCTCCCATGAGTGAAGTAAATACCAGCAGGCACAACAGCGATAGCACACCCATCAGCATAAAGTTATAAATCATCTTCGAAAGAATGATGGCCTGCGGACTTGCTACTGTGTAATAATAAAGTTGCCTCGATGTGCTTTCCTGAACAAAACTCTTTGATACCGCATTTACGGCTGCAAACAGCATAATAATCCAGAAAAGGCTGTTCCAGGTGGCGGAATCAATGATCCTTGCAAAAGAAAGGTAACTCACGAATATCGTTGAAACCACATACAGCAATATCCCATTAATGGCATACCGCTGTTTAAATTCCAGCTTGATATCTTTAAGTACAAGGTATTTGATTTCGCTTAGTAGCATTTCCTGGTTTTCAGTCTGCAAAGATATAAAAAGCTGCATGTCTTATGCACTTCCGGGAAATATTAAATGCACTATGCACAAATACTATTAATTGTGTGGAAGATATAATTTCGATCCGGATTCATACAAACAGATTATTGTCCTTTACAATACTGCTGTAGTAATTGGATTCCCTTTTCCGAACCCATTTGCGCAGCTGCAGACCAATCGGAACAGGCTTGTTCGGGCATGTTTAAATTTGAATAATATAATACACCCCTGCTCAGAAAAGCTAAAGAGCTGGGTCGGATCTGAATTGCGCTGTCAAGGTCGCTCAGAGCCAACAGGTACTTGCCGGTATTCCGGTAAGCAGCACTCCTGTTTATATATGCATCCACAAAGTCCTTTTTAATTCCTATTGTGCTCGTAAAATCGGTTATGGCTGCATTATTATTTCCGGTGAGATAATAAGTAAGTCCACGATTGTAAAATGCCTCGTGATATTCCGGATAGAAATTTATAGCAGCTGAATAATCTGAAATTGCCTGTTCTGCATGTTGGATCCTGAAAAATTCATTCCCCCGGTTATAGTAACCCATGGCAGTTTCAGCTTTGCCTGTATTTTTTTCAATTACATCCGTAAAAAGCGTAATAGGGTTTTCCCAAATCTTGTTCCTTTGATAAGTCCTTACCGAGAAAAGTATCGTTGTAATGAACAGCAGCGAGAACAGAATAATTTTAACTTTTCGGCCTTTTTGCTTTGCAAAACCGAAAAGTACGACCAGAAGGGCAACTGTCAATCCAATGTATGGCAGATATGTGTATCGCTCGGCAATAATAACAGTTCTTGACCATTTCAGAGGCATCACAATACTGATCGTAATAAGGAAAAACATGAATCCGAAAAGTATAGCCCTTCCTGTTTCATTCTTTCGCAGTTTCAGCCCGGTCCAAATCAATAAAAAACTGCTGATTGCGGCCAGTATTCCGGTAATAATAAAAGATAACGGCAATGTCCCGTTCTCTTTCAAAGGGTACAGATATAGTACGGTTTGATTTACAGGAACCAGGAATTTTGACAGGTACAGCCAGAGTGCATGCATAAATATAACCATTCTTTCGACAAAAGAATAGGACTGTCCCATTTCGCTGATATGACCGAAGGCACTCGAAGCCTGAACTCCGACCCATATAAAAATTCCGGAAAGGAAGAATAAAGGTAAGTATTCAAATAAATTGACCAGCTTGAATTTTCTGCCATAATGCCAATCGATAAGTAAAAACACTCCGGGTAAGGTTGCAGCTGTTACTTTACTGAAAAGAGCAAGCGAAAAGCACAGAAAAATGATAAGCCATTTTAAAAGGCTATGCTTATTCCCCCAACTGATATAGGCTAAGATAGAAGCCAGATAAAAAGCTGAAAACATGAGATTACTCCTGGTCGAAATCCAGCTTACTGATTCGACATGCATAGGATGAATGGCAAAAAAAAGTGCTGTAAGAGCCCCGATAGTAACATTACCGGTAAGTTTTTTTATTACGAGAAGTACTAATACTATATTTATGCAATGAATCATAATATTCATAATCCGCTGCGGTTGCATGGATTTGCTGTAAAAATGATTCACAACAGCAAAACTCAGCACCGGCAAAGGCTGGTACATCCCCAGGAAGTAATCCGAAAAACAGGCTTTAACATGGGGTACATTTAACTCATTGATGCGTGGGTCAGCAAAATAGGCGTCATCATCAAAATTGTGCAGCATTCCGTATGATACGGTATTGGAATATAGTAAAATAGTTAAACCTGCAATCAACAGCCATAAGATCCAGCTTTTATGCAACAGCTTTTCAACTATTTCAGTTTTATGTTTCATAGATGCAAAAGTAGTATAAAACTATTATTAGTTTTTTCTTTCGGGAAAGTGAGTGAAATAAAGATTTTAATACACAGGTTTAGATAAAATCATTATCTATACTGAGTGTATATCACATATATTTATATGCTCTGAATAACCAATCCGCTACCTAACGAAGAGCGTTAATAAAATCACTTTAAAGTAAATCCATCTATAAATACAAAGGGCCGCCTTTTGCAAAGCAGCCCCTTGTATTTATTGTAACCAAACCTGGTTATTTGATAACCAATTTGTTAGTAGCTTTCTGATCGCCAATGGTTACGGTATAGAAATAAACACCGCTTGTAAGGTTGCTGGCATCAAGTGTAAGGGTATGTGAACCTGCGCCCATAGTACCGTAATTTAC
>JBBRCH010000124.1:0-9213 GCA_038204995.1 Bacteroidales bacterium
TGTCCTGAAGAAACCACAAATCCGCAATCCCGACAGTTTATATTCAGCGCTGGAAACGGCATATACTGAAAAATACAGCCTTACCTGGGCCTGCCGTTTTGGTTTCAACAACACCTTTACCCTGGCTTTGCCCGAAGACATAGCCAACAAGGAAAACATTAGAACATTTTCAAACCTGGCATCAAAAAGTAATCAGTTTACATTTGGCGCTGAATTTGATTTTTACGAACGCGTAGATGGTTTTAAAGGACTTTCAACCGTTTATCCTTTCAACTTTAAAAACAAGGTCGAACTCGATGTGAACCTGAAATTCCAGGCTCTCGAAAACCACACTGTGGATGTTATAAATGCATTTTCAACCGATTCGCGAATCCGGCAAATGAAGCTTCGTGTGCTTCGCGATGATAAGAATTTCTTCCCGGCATACCAGGCCGGCATCGTAGTAAGGAATGAAATACTATTGCACTATCCTGAAATGGTTGATTTACTCAGGCGTTTGAACGGCACAATTGATGATGCAAAGATGCTGGAACTAAATTACGAAGTGGAGATAGCCAAGAAAACACCGGAGGAAGTAGCTGCTTCGTTTTTAAAGGCAAATAACTTAATAAAACTTTCAAAATAACATCCCCAAATCAATGTCTTATAGGAAAACTATCTTTTGAAGGACCGACATTATAGAATTTCAGTAGTAGTTCGAGGAAGGTTTTGTGAGCGTGGGGCATTACAAGCCCTGCCTGCGACGCAGTCAGGCAGGCATGCAGAAGTGAGCGCCGCTGTGAAGCAAGTATATTTGTTCAATCTTTCCAAGCGAACGGCTTGCGTGGCGTGGCAAAAAACCTGACGTAGAAATACACTGAAATTATATAAAGTCTAGATTTTTGCTCAACTTTTGATCATGCAAAAGTTGAAAAAAGTAAACTTAAAACATTTGTAAATTTGAGAAACTATTTTGAAATCATTACTTACTGAACTAAAAATGCAAAATGGTTAATCCTATTATCGAAATATCAGGCGTAACAAAATCGTACCAGGCCGGAAACCCGGTTCTGCGTTCTGTTTCGTTAACTATTCCGGAAGGCGCTTTTATCACGATTATCGGTCCAAGCGGTTGTGGAAAAACAACTTTGCTGCGTTTGATCAATGGCATGACCGATTTTGATTCAGGACAGGTAAAAGTGATGGGAACTGACATCAGACATTGGGATAAAATACAGCTCCGTCGGAATATAGGATACGTAATACAGCAGGGAGGACTATTTCCGCATATTTCGGTACGGCAAAACATGGAATTTGTTCTGAGTATTTCGGGGAATGAAAAAGAGGCACAAAATCAACGGGTGGCCGAGTTAGCTAAAATGATGGGATTTGATGCGCAACAACTCGATAATTTTCCTGATCAGCTCAGTGGCGGGCAACAGCAGCGCGTTGGCGTGGCAAGGGCTTTGGCCGCCAACCCGAAAATTGTACTGATGGACGAACCCTTTGGTGCACTCGATAACATTACGCGCCGAAACCTGCAAAGTGAAATCAAACAGATGCATAGTGAATTGGGACTGACCTTTATTATGGTTACGCATGATTTACACGAAGCTTTTACTCTTGGTACACAAGTGGCCATAATGAACGAAGGGAAAATAGAACAATTTGCCGTACCCGAATTTATTAGAGCAAACCCTGCCTCGGGTTGGATTAAGGATTTTATTACGCTGTGAATCCTTTCAAAATTGAGGGTTCTACTACGAATTGAATGGAAATGAATCTTAAAAGGTCGGAAGTCGGAAGTCCGAAGTCGGAAGAAAGTGCTAATTTGAGGTTTGGTTCCATAATAAGGAAAATATCAGTATAAAGGCACAGTTACCATAGCTTTACTTTCAAAGATAAATGAAGTTTTCATCTGTTATTATTTATTTTTTAAGGGTCAGATGGAATTACTCACATCTTGTTTGTTTTAAAAGGTGTTCGTGAGCTAAAGGTTCGCCAGATTCAGGATAATATCATCTTCGGTTGGTGATTTATCGAATCATGGCTATTTCATGGGGAACTTCTGACTTCCGTCTTCTGACTTCCGGCAAAATAAATATACCCACTAAATTAAATTTAATCAGCTAAAACAACGTGATATGAAAACAAAACTGTCATTAATTGTATTATTAAGTCTATTGATGCTTAGCCACTCAGGTTTGCAGGCACAAGTCCCAACTACACCAGATCCTTCCGATAAACTTGTCGTACTATGGACAAGCGATGACCCATATGTTGCCGAACGCGTGGCGCTGATGTACACACACGCAGCAAAAACGCAGGGATGGTTTAAAGAAGTTACCCTCATTGTATGGGGACCTTCGGCAAAGCTGGCTTCGGAAAACATAAAAATCCAGGAAAAGCTTAAAGCTATGCAAAATGATGGCGTAGTGATTGAAGCCTGCGTTGCCTGCGCCAATGCCTATGGAATTGCTGATGACCTCCGAAAACTGGGCTATGATGTTAAAGGCATGGGCAAACCATTGACGGATTACCTGAAAAGCGGGGCAAAAGTACTGACGTTTTAGTGCCGGTATTGAATTCTATTATGGATGTCAACAAGTTGGATTCAGGAACTAAGTAACCGAAACCCAGTGCCGGATAAAAATGCTGCCGGACCATACGGTTCTGAATCATAATTAACTAACTTTGATGTGATTTATCGCTGGCTTAATAATTCCGTAATCCGGATTTGCATATGCGCCTGAAAGTTCAGATTCAGCAAATCCTTAAATATCAACTCTGAAGTATGACCCGGATTTACCTGAAAATACTTATCCCTTCGGTTATTACCATACTTTTATTTATACTTTCTATTTTCCTGATTATTATCCCGCGCTTCCAGCAGAACATTATGAATGGCAAGCGCGAAATGATCAAAGAGCTTACCAACTCGGCATGGAGCATATTATCGAAATACGAATCGGACGAACGCAACGGCCTGCTCAGCCGCGAAGAGGCCCAGCAAACTGCTGTGTCGCGCATACAATACCTGCGCTACGGCGACGAAAACAAGGATTATTTCTGGATTACCGATATGGTTCCGACCATGATCATGCACCCTTACCGCACCGATTTAAACGGAAAAAACTTAACCTCTTTCAGCGATCCGCATGGCAAACGGCTTTTTGTTGAATGTGTTGAAACCGTTAAAAAATCACAGCAAGGCTATGTAGACTATATGTGGCAGTGGAAAGAGGATTCGCTTCATATTGTTCCGAAACTATCGTATGTTAAAGGCTTCAAACCCTGGGGCTGGGTAATAGGTACCGGTGTGTACATTGAAGATGTTAAAAAGGAAATCAAAGCACTTACCGCAAAACTTATATGGATTTCGACAGGCATTTCGGTTTTAATAGCATTACTGCTTCTTTTTATTTCGCAGCAAAGTCTTAAAACAGAGCGGAAACGCATGGCAGCCGAAAACGAATTACACGAGTCGAAGGAAAAATACCGCACTCTGGTTGAAGCCGCCACCGAAGGTTTAATAATGATAATTGACGGGAAAATCAGCTTTGCTAACAAGGTTTTCTGTACTATGACCGGGTTTGGGAACACTGAACTTATCAACCTGGCATTACCCGAAATAATCAGCGAAAACAATAACGGCGATGTTGCTGCAGTGTTATCGGGAAGTAATATCCGCGAAGGTCAATATGAAATAAACCTGAAAAAAAAGAACGGTGGATTTATCGAAGTGATCGGCACTTCGTCAACAGCGGTTTTGAATGGGAAACCTGTAAATATACTTATTGTCAAAAATATAACTGTTAGCGGAGAGTCGCAACAGCTAAAACCCGATTACCAGAAATTAATAAGCATGCTGGATGTCGGGTTTTTCAGAACTACCCTCGACGACAGAGGGAAATTAATGTTTGCCAGCGAAACTGCACTGCGAATATTAGGATTTACTCATTTCAACGACTTATCCGAAACCAATATCCTGAAGCTTCTGGCTGATAAGGAAGACCGGAAAACACTGAAAAAGAACCTGCTCGAAAACGGGTTCCTTAAAAATAAGGTTATCAAAATTCAGCGAAAAAATTCGGAAACTGCTTTTGTTTCGGTCACGCTTGTAGTGTATAACGACGAAAATACCAACCTCCAGCTTTGCGATGGCATTATTGAAGATATTACCCTGAGTGAACAAGAAAAAACTGCCAACGCCGGATTAATCACCGGTTTAAAATCCGCTTCCTTTTTAATTGACCAGCCTGTAAAGGCTTATGTGTCGCCAACTAATACACTCGATGCCGACTCCAATATTGGTGCAGTGGTAAAAACCATGTCGAAAAGCGATAATGATTATGTGCTGCTTACCCGAAATGATAACGGTTTCCTTGGAATTATAACAGGCAGCGATATCCGCAGCCGGGTACTTCAGCTGAACCTGCATATTGAAAACCCGGCTTATTTAATTATGAGTTCACCCATCACTTCTATCTCCGAAAATTCAACGGTGAGCCAGGCACTGAACATATTCGACCAAAAAAATATCGGCTACCTGCCTTTGCGAAACGAAGCAGGTGAAATTACCGGCGTATTGAAAGCAAATGAGCTTTATGCTGAATTAAAAAAATCACTGTCGTTCTATATCGCCAGCGTTAACAATGCTGAAACCGACGAAGAGCTGCGACTCTGTTATAACTCTCTTCAGTTGCTTGTAAAGCCACTGATACAAAGCGATATTTCGGTAAAACACATTACAAATATAACTTCAGGATTTTCCGATTCGGTGATACAAAGGCTTATACAACTTAACATACAGGAAATCGGGCCGCCGCCAGTTGGTTTTTCATTTATATGCCTCGGCAGCGAAGGACGACAGGAAGAAACCTTGTACACCGATCAGGATAACGCCATTATTTACGATGATGTTCCGGCCGGCAAGGAACAAGTTGTAAATGCCTACTTTTTACGTCTGGGCGAAAAAGTATGCCATTCGCTGAATCATATTGGTTACGCCTTTTGCAAAGGAAATATAATGGCCTCCAACCCGCAATGGTGTAAACCCATCAGTACCTGGGAGAACTATTTTACAAGGTGGATGCTCACCCCTGAACCTCAGAATCTGCTGGATGCCACAATTTTCTTCGATTTCAGGCAGGTTTACGGTGATGAGGCACATACCGAAAGGTTACGAAAAGTCATCAGCAACCAACTCGAAAACCGTTCCCTGCTTTTATACCATCTTGCGCATAATGCCGTAAACACAAAGGTTCCTCATGTAAGTTCCGGCACAATTATGTCCGATAAGAACACTGAGCTGTTCGATTTGAAAATGGCTGTAAATCTGGTTGCAATGATCGCTCGCACCTACGCCCTGAAAGATAACATCAGGAGTACCAATACTTTGGATCGGTTATCGGCCCTGAAAACCCGTAACAGTTTAAACGAAACCGCCTTAAATGAGCTCTTGTTTGCCTATAATTTCCTGATGAAACTGCGGCTCAAAAACCAGGTGAACCTCAGCGACAACAAATTACCATTGTCGAATAGTATGAATACCAGGGAACTCCTTGATGTGGAGATTACTATACTGAAAAAAGTGCTTTCGCTGATACAGGTGTATCAAAACAGTATGAGCGCTGATTTCAGGATAACGGCATAATGCTAATGGGATTACAGAGCAAAAAAAGCATACTGCTGACTTCAGAAATTTAGTGCGGTAGCATTTTTACAAATACCATTGACATCACCTGCTTTTATTCTTATTTTCGTACTTTTTTCTTGATAAAAAAGTACCCAAAAATCAAGGCTTTCGAAAAATACTGGCAGTTCTAAGTCGGAGTTGTCCCTCGCAATACAAGGCATGAAAACTCGCTCAATTCCTGACATTTAGAGTTGCTGTGTATTGCTACGCACGTGGCTTTCGCACACACCTCCTCCAAGAACTGCTGGCGTATTTTTCTGAGGCCGGTCCCTGCGAAGAAAGTTTTTACTTATGGCAACAATCGGGACATGGATTTTGCCTCACAGCAGGGCTTTCGGGATGTAGGGATCGACATTATAAGATTTCAGTAGTAGTTCGAGGATGGTTTTATGAGCGTGGGGCATTTCAAGCAATGCAGAAGTGAACCATGAAAATATTACTTTATTTCCGAAATCTACTTTATGGTGAACGGCTTGCGTTGCGTGGCAAAAACCAGACGTAGAACTACACTGAAATGTTATAAAGTCTTGATTTTTTGGTCCTTTTGCATCAAGACAAAAGGACATAAAAAAAATACCGATTCTTTTTTCTTAAAGAATACAGAATAAATCTACTTAATCAATTTGGGTTTTCCAAAGATAATAAATGAAATAAAAGACAAATATGCTGTAAAAATTGATTTTAAAAAACTATACTATTGATTATCAATAGTTAATAAAGTTGCTTTTTCACAGAATTTAGAAATGTCAGAAGTCAGAAAAACAGTATGAGTGCCGATTTCAGGATAACGGCATAATGCTAATGGGATTACAGAGCAAAAAAAGCATACTGCTTAAAACTACCGTGTTCGTTGCGTTGCACATATCCCAACTGGTTGGTAAGCATAATGGTTTCGCCGATATACACAGGAGCCTGGTTAAAATGACTGTGGCCGTAAATCCAGAAATTAGCCTGGCTGTCGGCAATAAAACCGGATAAATCAACACAAAAAGCTTCGTTAATCGGGCTGTTATTGTGCACTGGCGAATTGCACAAAGGGGAAGGCAAATGATGTGTAACAACTACTGTTTTCGGCTTTTTCTTTTGCAACGATTGGGTAATAAATTGCAAGCTCTCATCATGAAGCTTATTAAAATCATTAGCGGTAAATTTTCTGTTACCATTGGTAATACACTCGAAATCGGCTACATTCTTTTCGATAACCCATTGATTCAGAGGGCTTATTTTCGACCATAACGTACTAAAAACAAAGCGAACCCCTTCGTATTCCAGTTCAATGTTATTTACAATTTCGATGTTGCCTTTAAGTACAATCCGATACGATGAGTTAAGTTCGCTGGTATCGCGGTAATACAGTTCGTGGTTACCCGGCACCCAGAATACCTTGCGGTAGTTCGCCGAAACAAAAGTAAAAAAAGGATGGTTGAAATTTTCGTCGTGCAGCGGCACAATATCTCCGGCCAATATCAGTATATCGCCCTTTACCTGCAAAGGATGCTGCAACAGAAATTTGCTATTGAGTTCAAATTCCAGGTGCACATCGGAGCAATATTGAATTTTCATACCCTAAAATGTTTGGCTGTAAGTGCTGTTCGGGTTTTCGAAACACAAACCTATCAAAGCGTTACTACGTTCGTTAGATTTGCACATACAGGATTTTCTACTTCTCCCTGCATTGCGCAGGACTGCGCATTACATGCTGGCTGTCTTTTCTATTAATTCAATCATTCTGTTTTTATCAATATAATGTGTAGCGTATCTGTCCTCAATAGTTTTATCTCCGGATTTGCTAAATCGTAACCGATTTTTTTTCCCTTTACCAAATTGATTATTTCCAGTCCAGGAACTTTTCAAATTTAATTCAGTCGAATATTTTCGTATCAACTTATTTATCAAAGTCAGTTTACTCAAATTAATATTGCAAACTTTCTCTAAATAATCAATCTTTCCCGATCGCCAGTCTTCATAATCTTTCTTTTTCAGATAGTCAAGTTGAAAAAGTATATCCACAGCACAAACATATCCTTTCTCATAACGATTTAAATGTGCCAGCCGTTTTACTTCCTTATCTATATCTGCATTATTCATTGAAATCTTCCTTGTTTAAATCAATCTGCTCATTAACCCACTGAATATATCGCATTTTTTTGAAATCAAACCACAGCTGTCTGTATTCTCCTGAATTATCAATTTGCCATTTAAAGTTTCGAAATGGTTTTGACCTGTTTAATGCATTTATCAATTTATCCTGTAATCTCAGGTCATCAATATTCTCTACAAAATCAGCCATTATTCGAAAAGATTCATGAGATTCAAATCCTACGAATTCAAAATAATCAGCCTGGTTATCATCAATCTCCTTCGATTCCTCCTCCCAGGGTTCTTCGTCAGCACCCATCCAACTATCAAAATTGAGTACTGTTTTAATCTCACCTGTCTTAATATTATAAAAACATCTCATCCCGCAGTCCAGGCTATCAGCAATTTCTTCTATTTGTTTTTCAGTCAGTTTCATGATTGCAGGATGTTTTTCAGGCTTACATGTAACAAAGTTCTTAAAGAAAATATTTTAAAACCACCAAAGTCCCGACAAAGTTAGTTTTGCTTCCGGACACTACCCCACTTCACTAATCTTTTTTAACAACGGCATATCTACTATTTCTATTTCCCTTCCCTGGAGCGATATAATATTCTCTTTCGAAAACTCAGAAAGCAGTCTAACTGTATTTTCCTCCGAAATAGCAGCCATTTCGCCTATTTCTTTTCGCGAAAGACCCAGATGGAATTTATGGCTGTTATGTAACTCCGACAAATAAATTAAATTTTCAGCAATCCGGCCCCTTATTTGTTTCTGGTTGAGCGAAATAATTTTACGCATAATGTTCGAAACAGATTTGCCAAATGCCTTATTAAGTTTCAGAAGCAGGTCGTGGTTTTCGACATACAGCTTTTTGATAAAGTCCAGCTCAATAAAACATACCTCCGTTTCTTCGAGTGCCGTAACCGTATAGGAATAATTCGTGCTTTCGAAAAACGACAACAAACCTATATATGCCGGTGGTTTGAGTATATACAAAATGATATTCCGCGTATTTAACCCTTCAATATAAAGCTTGGCCGACCCTTTTACCAGGAACAGGGCATGGGTAACTTCAGTACCCTGTTTACAGATTATATCGTGTTTTTTAAACCCGGCATGCAATGGCTTAATATCATTAGTGTTTCCGGCTCCACTTGCCAGCGTTGAATAGACATCGCATTTCAATGAGCAAGTATCGCAATTTACATTTTTCGAAAACCGCATATGCTGTTATTTCATGGTTGCTGTACAGGACAAATATATCAAAAAAAGTTGTTCTAAAACAATGTTGAATTTCAATTCTGAATTTTGATTAACATTTCACTTAAACTGTATATTTGAAATTCAGTACTTCATTAATATACACATAACTAATTAATTAGATATAAATTGGAGACAAACAACAATTACAATTTCAGCCTTTTCAAACCTGTAAGCGAATATAGCCGGCGGGTCA
>JBBRCH010000125.1:0-9180 GCA_038204995.1 Bacteroidales bacterium
CATTGCCCGCAGCCGTGAAGTGATTAAAACCATTGACCTGGCAATACTCTTGATTACTGAAAATACTTTGGGTGAATTCGAATACGGACTGATTGATGAATTCAACAAACTGGATGTTCCTTATTTTGTGGTTCATAATAAATCGGACCTGCAGCCGCTTAGAGCGAATACAATCTTAAAAGTCGAGAAAGAGCTTTTTACAATTATCCTTGATTTCAGCCTGATAAATAAAATAAGTATTGAGCCCCTGGTCAGCCAGATGCGAAGTTTCCTGCCCGAAACAGCCTGGAAACCAGGCACCCTCGTTGGTGACCTGATTTCTTATGGAGATACGGTTTTGCTTATAACTCCTATAGATATCGAAGCGCCCGAAGGCAGGCTCATCCTTCCGCAGGTGCAGGTAATACGCGATGTGCTAGATCATGATGGAGTAGTTGCCATTTGCAAAGAGCGGGAAGTGGATGCTTATTTTAAACGGATGGAGCCCAAACCAAAACTGGTGATTACAGACAGCCAGGTGTTTTTGAAAGCGGATGCCTCCATCCCGAAAGAAATTCCGTTAACCAGCTTCAGTATTGTGCTTGCCAGGCAGAAAGGCGATTTTCAACAATATATAAAAGGAACACCCAAAATTGGCGAACTGAAAGACGGCGACCGCATCCTGATCCTTGAATCGTGCAGCCATCATGTATCGTGCGATGATATTGGCCGGGTGAAAATTCCGCGATGGCTGAGCAATTTTACCGGTAAAAAACTCGAATATGATACGGTTGCCGGCCTTAACCAGGTTCCGCGTGATATCCGTGATTATGCTCTGGTTGTACAATGCGGAGGTTGTATGATTACCCGCCGCCAACTGGTTAACCGTCTGAAACCGGCCATTGATGCGGGAATACCAGTTACGAATTATGGTATGGCGATTGCCTATATGCATGGAATTTATAACCGGGCCATCAAACCGTTTATAAATATTGGAGTGGGAAAAGCGGATTATTTGTAGCGATTTTTATCTGTCACTTCTCCAATTTCTCCTGTTCTTCCTTTCCCTGCTCAAATACTAACCTCTCTTACTGATCTCTATAAGCGCATCACGTTCAAGTACTTCTATATCCTTATCCACAAGCCTGATGAGCCCGTCTTTTTCAAAGCCTTTCAGCAATTTTACTGTACTCTCCGTAGATAAGCCCGCGAAGTCGGCTATTTCTTTCCGCGACAGGTAGCTGAAAACACTTTCATCGTTATAAGGCTTAGTATCAAGATACAAAAGAACATCAGCCAGCCTTGCGTGCATTTGTTTGTACATCATGCTGCGGATGGTATTGTATAGCGAGCTGTCGTTTTCATAATACCGGTTTATCAGGCCATAGGCAAAATCCCCGTTGCTCCTGATCAGCCCTGCAATGGCATCTTTCTCAATCAGACAGGCCAATGTTTCTTTTAAAGCAACTGTTGAATAATCATAGGTATGTTTGCTGAAAGCGGCCGAGAGCCCTATAAATTCACTGCTCCGGATAATGCGCAGGTTGAAATCACGGTTGGTATCGCCGACAATATATTGCCGTACCAGTCCCTCCACCACAAATAACACGCTCGAAGCAAAAGCTCCCTGTTTAGTTAGGTTTTCGCCCTTACGGAACAAAACCTGAATTTTACTTTCTTTAATCAAATCAATTTCTTCGGGAAGCAGGTTAGCGAAACAGGGTGCATCAAGCCCGCCAATAACGCAATCATCAATAGTTGAGTAAGTTTTCATACAATCATAACAATCAGGATTGCAAAAGTAAGAACTATCTCAACAATAAACTTGTGTAATCTCAACTTATGGCTTATTCAGAACTTAATCTTTATGCAATTTCGCATAAGTAGTAAGTGTAATTTTGCATCATAATCAAAAACAAAAAATATCATGAAACAAACAGTAGATACTTTATGGCAGGGAAATATGAAATTTGATGCCCTCGTAAGCGGTCATCATGTGATCATTGATGCTTTGCCGGCTGTCGGCGGAAAGGATGAAGGCGCACGTCCAAAAGAACTGATGCTTGCATCGCTGGCAGGTTGTACAGGGATGGATGTTATTTCAATCCTGAAAAAAATGCGCGTCGAACCTGAATATTTCAATATAAAGGTTGAAGCCGATATGACGGAAGAACATCCGAAACATTATATTGCTATGCACATTATATATGAATTCAAAGGCGAGAACCTGGAGATTGAAAAACTTCAGAAAGCCGTTGACCTTTCACAAGACAGGTATTGCGGTGTTTCTTTTGTATATCGCAAAGCCATGGAAATAACACATGAGATTAAAATACTTTAATAATTTACGAATTACGAATTACGAATTACGATTTACGAATTGTCAATTTAGCAATTTTCCGCAAAACCTGGATCTTCCCCAATCGTACCTCGTACCTCGTCAATCGTAAATATATACTCAGATAAATTCTAACTTCTAATCAATAAATCCCAATAAAAATGCTTTACACAAATTTAAAACACATTGAAACTGCTGCTGATCATCAGAAATTAATCAGCGAAAACGAAAACGTAATGATATGCTGTGGCCGTATGGGCCCAATGTGTATCCCGGTATACGGCATAATGGAAGATCTCGAAGATCAGTATCCCAATGTGAAATTTGCCGATATGGAATTCGATAGCCCTGAGTCGCACGTAATCCGCAACACACCTGAGGTTCGTGGCTTTATGGGTATCCCTTTTACCATGTATTATAAAAACGGTAAACTGGTTAAAGCTACCTCAAGCATACAATCGGTTAGCCAGGTAAAAAATATACTGGAAAGCGAATTAGTAAAATAAAAATGATTTAGCAGTTAGCGATTGGGTTTCAGGGATGGATTTCCAGATAAAGTTGAAAATCTGCCCTGCATAAAAAACTCTTTTATAACTTCTGAACATGCTGACAGATATTCATAGCAGGACAAAACTCCTGTATATGTAAACATTAAATTACTATGAATCAAAATAACCATTACGACGCAATTATTATAGGAGCAGGGCCTGCCGGACTAACGGCAGGCATCTATCTTTCCCGTGCCCGCGTGCGTACTTTAATTCTCAACGAGGGCACAGTTGGCGGACAAATGATTCTTGCCCACGAAATTGCCAATTATCCGGGGGTAGACAGCATCAGCGGGTACCAGCTTTCCAATATCATGAAAAACCAGGCAAAGAAATTTGGATGTGATATTAAGGCTAATATTTTGGTTTCAGCGCTTCACCTGGATGGCGACGTAAAAGAAGTTTTCCTGGATGATGGGTCAATGTTTACAGCCGATGCAGTTATCCTCAGCCCGGGCGGACGTTCACGTACGCTTGGCGTAAAAGGAGAGGATATGCTTAAAGGTAAGGGTATTTCGTATTGCGCTACCTGCGATGGCGATTTCTTTACCAATAAAGAGATTATGGTTGTAGGAGGCGGAAATTCAGCTCTCGAAGAAGCAGTTTCACTTACCAAATACGCCAGCAAAGTAACTATCGTTCACCAGTTCGATCATTTTCAGGCATTTGAGTTTGCAATTGAAGAAGCCCGCCAGAATCCGAAAATAAGCTTTATGATGGAATCGGCGATTACGGCTTTTCATGGCAAAGAAAAACTGGAAAGCGTTGAAATTACTGATCTGAAGAACGGTACAACTCAGAATCATTCTATAGAAGGCGTTTTTATCTTTATTGGTTATGTAGCCAATACGGAGTCACTCGAAGGGAAAATCGAGCTGAATAAATGGAAAGAAATTGTTGTAAACGGCGATATGGAAACCAGCACTAAGGGCGTTTATGCTGCCGGTGATTCAGTGGCCAAACGCTATCGCCAGGTTACTACCGCTGTTGCCGATGGAACTATTGCTGCCTTAGCTGCATCAAAATACATACATGAGTATCAAAAAACTAACATATTTCAACATTCATAAAAAATGATAACATATATAATAGCAGGATTAGTAATTGCGGCGTTTATTACATATATGTATATGACGTACAAGAAAATACGCAATACCCCGGAGGTTGAAATGCACTCTGCGATAAAGGAACTGAGCGACAACAATTTTGGCGCAATGGTGAAAAACGGCGTTACGCTGGTTGATTTCTGGGCCGCATGGTGTATGCCCTGTAAAATGATGGCACCCATACTCAACGAAGTGGCTGAGGAATTGGGGGATAAAGCGAAAATAGCTAAACTTGATGTGGAATCGAACCGTTCGTCTTCAGCCAAATACGGGGTAAGGAATATCCCGACCATGATTTTATTTAAAAACGGGAAAGAAGTTAATCGTTTTGTCGGCGTTAAAACCAAGAGTTTCCTGGTGACCGAAATCAATAAAGTTTAATAGCTACAGATGAAATAGCCATGAGCAAAAATCTGTTCCCCAACGGGAATGATTATGTTAATGGCACATTCCATTCCGATACATCGGGGCAAGTTATGCCCCCTGAAAAATAAATTATAATATATGAAATCTGTTAGCTCTTACGCTGATTTTACTGCTGCTGTTTCAGGCCAAAATAGATTTTTCCTTTTATTGTTTAAAAACGGAAGTGCAGTTGGCGATTGTGCTTATAACGCACTGAAAGAGGCTGATATCAAACAAAAGGACGGATTGCAGGTATTTACTGCCGATGTATTGAGTGTTCGCGACATACATTCCAATTATGGAATAAACAGCGTTCCCTCCTTGCTTATTTTTGAAAATGGCAAGCATATTAATACGGTTAAGGGCTGCCTTACGGTCTCCAATTATACTGCGATACTCGAAAATGCAGCTTTTCAGGCTAAAGCAGGAGCATCGGGTAAAAGTGCCAAAAATGTTACGGTATATTCAACCCCAAGCTGTTCGTGGTGCAATACATTGAAAACATGGCTGCGCAAAAACAATATAAATTTCAGTGATATTGATGTATCACGCGATGAGCGTGCCGCTGGAGATATGGTTAGGAAATCAGGCCAGCAGGGCGTTCCCCAAACTGATATAAACGGTCAGATCGTGGTAGGGTTTAATCAGCAACGGTTAAAAGAACTTCTCGAAGTTCAATAAAATATCAGAGCCATAATGCGATTTCCTTTACATACCAGCATGAACCAAGCATGTTTGGAGGATTAATTTAATAATCAGATTGTTTTTTCATTATGCGAAAAATCTTAAAATTGCTTGTCGACAAAAGAATATTGATACTTTCCTTGTTAGGTGGTTCGCTGTATTATTTTGTTTCACAGTATCATATCTCGTTATGGTACGTATTGCTGGCTGGCGTGGTACTTGGTGTTGTTTTCGGGAAGGTTTTCTGCCGCTGGGTTTGCCCGTTAGGACTGATCATGGAATTTATGATGGGTTTGAATCCGGATGGGAAACTGAAGGCGATGTATCAGTACCATAAAATAGGCTGCCCGATTGCATGGATTTCAGGTTGGTTGAATAAATATTCCTTTTTCAGGATAAAACTCAATAACGACAGCTGCAAGAATTGCGGAATCTGCGATAAGGAATGCTACATAGTTTCCATGGAACCCGTAAAATATAGTTTGTACAAACCACAAAAGGAAAGACCTGGCGACAGCTACACCTGCTCCAAATGTTTAAAATGCGTAACAACCTGTCCGAATGGCAGTTTACAATACAAAATATAACGAATCATAAAAATAATTAAAATGAAAGAATTACAGCCCGTTAATCAGCAAGTGGCTATTGACATTACCGTTTCAAAAGAGGAACATCGCACCGCTTCAGGAATTATTATCCCCGATACACTGAGGGAAAAACCTCAAATGGCTCCTGTCACCTGGATGAGTGTGATTGAAGATGCCGAGATTGTACCCGGCGATATGGTAATTTTTAAACCCTACAGCGGAACCGAAATTGACTTTGAAGGCAGGAAATATTTGATTATGCCATATGCTGAGATCCTTGCAAAAGTTGTAGATACTGAGGAGATTTAATATTATGGAAAATTATTTAATCCCGGAGTGCCGGAAATAATTCCGGAAATTTATACGGGTTCCGGATCAGCAAATTATAGCCCGGCAATTCAAACTAATATAAAATAATACATCTGATGAAAGAAACCTGTGAAACTGATAATAAGCCAAAAGCATTCAACGAATTGATACGGTCGTGGTACTTCTGGAAACCTGTATCTGCTGTGATTATTGGCGGTACAATTGGTTTTTTATACTACTATTTTGTGGGCTGCGCTTCTGGTACATGCGGAATTACCAGTAATCCTTTTTCGAGTATTCTGATGGGAAGTGCGATGGGATTTTTTATTGTAAATCGGCCGTGCAAAACATGCTGATAAATTCGATATCTTTGTAAAAATGGAAATAAAAGAAATAGATAAACGATATAGCGAACTAGCGGAAACTGAATGCTGTCTTTCCTGCGGCGGCGCAATAAATTATGCCGAGCCACTCAGCGGAGAAGTATGCGTTGACCTGGGCAGCGGCCGTGGCACGGATGTGCTGCGCATGGCCGAATCAGTAGGCGAAACGGGATTTGTATATGGCATCGATATTTCGGAGGGAATGTTGGAAAAAGCCAGGCAGAATGCAGACAAATTTGGAGTGAAAAATGTTCGATTTGTACGAAGCGAACTCGAAAAACTCAAACTTCCCGACAAAGTAGCCAACCTGGTTATTTCGAACTGCACCCTAAACCATGCATCAGACAAACAGGCTGTATGGAATGAAATTTATCGCATCCTTAAAAAGGGAGGACGATTCGTGATAAGCGATATTTATTCTACTGCAACCATTGCCGACAAATACCGCAACGATTCTGTAGCTGTAGCTGAATGCTGGGCCGGCTCGGTAACTCGCGCTGAATATATGCAGCAACTTGAGATTGCCGGTTTCGAAACTGTCGAAATACTGGAAGAATCAGCCCCATATGCCAAAGGAAATGCCGAAGTATGCAGTTTTACCATTGCAGGCAAAAAAGCGTCCATCTGCAGTTGTGGCCACTAAACAAAAATCAGAACATATAGTATTCAATACATTAAATAAAATTCAAAAATAAAGATTATGAAAAGCCTGATTAAAAAGACTAAAGTAAAAGTGAATACAAAAAAAGTGGCCCAGTGCTGCGCGAAAACATCTAAAACAATTGTGGGTTGTCACGACTAAAACATTTGTAAATTATAAATCCCAGGGAAAAGTTCCCAGGTTTTTAAGCATTCATATACAAAAGGCAAGGGCTTGATGAATTATTCAAAGCATAATATTTTTTCAAAAATTACAGGGTCGGATAATTATTTCATCGTTAACCTGTTAAGCGGTAGCGCTGATATTCTGAATCCTGAAGAAGGCTGGATGCTGATTGATTTTCAGGCAGGTAACGAGATTGTTCCCGATTTTCTTGCCCAGTTAACTGAACAAGGCTATTTTGCTGATGAAAAGGAGGAGGAGCACATGTATCGAAGCAAATACCTCGATTTTATTGATGCTCGTGATGATGACGAGATACAGCTGTTTTTTGTACCCAATTACAGTTGCAATTTTGCCTGTACCTATTGTTACCAGGATGAATACTCCAATACCAAGCAGGAACTCAACCACGATATAATCGATGCCTTTTTCAGGTATGTTAATACAGAATTTGCCGGCCGCAAAAAATACATTACCGTTTTTGGCGGTGAGCCCTTATTAAATTCACCGAAGCAAAAGGATATGATTTCTTACTTGCTTCAGCAGGCAAACGCATCCAAACTGGAAGTATGTTTTGTAACCAATGGCTATTCGCTCGAAGAGTACATCGGGATAATGAAAACAGCCAGTATACGTGAAATTCAAATCACGCTCGATGGAATCGGCAGTGTGCATGATGCACGCCGTTTCCTCAAAGGAGGCGGAGCTACATTTGAGAAGATAGTGAAAGGAATTGATGCCTGCCTGCAGAATGACTTGCCGGTTAATCTTCGTGTAGTTGCCGACAAGGAAAACATCAGTGGCTTGCCCGACCTGGCAAAGTTTGCCATCGACAAAGGCTGGACGGCAAGTCCCTTATTCAAAACACAGCTTGGTCGCAATTATGAGTTGCATCATTGTCAGGCTACTTCCGAAAAGCTTTTCACCCGCATTTCCCTCTATGAAACCATCTATGAGCTTGTAAAACAACATCCATATATCACTGAGTTTTACAAGCCGGCCTATTCCGTTACAAAATTCCTGGCCGAGAACGGCGATCTTCCGGATCCTTTGTTCGATGCTTGCCCGGCCTGCAAAACCGAATGGGCTTTCGATTATACCGGGCATATTTTTTCGTGTACGGCCACTGTCGGAAAAGAAGGTGAATCACTCGGAACATTCTACCCCGAAACTACCCGTAAGCAGGAAATGATCAATGCATGGGAAAACCGCGATGTAACTTCCATTCCCGAATGCAGTTCCTGCAATATGCAGCTGGCTTGCGGCGGAGGTTGTGGCTCTGTGGCCAAAAACTATACCGGCAGCGTTTGTTCAACCGATTGCCGCCCTGTGAAGGAATTACTCGAAATGGGATTTTCGGTATACTTCGAACCGGGTCAGTCAAACTAGCCCTGGTTTTAAATTAAAAATGAAGAATATTAAAAAGGTTAAAAAATAGTAATGAAAGAAATATCCTCAACCGAATTTGAAACTGAAGTACTTGCCGGCGGCAAAGTAGTCGTTGATTTTTACTCAACCGAATGCCCGCCTTGCGATGCCCTTGCTCCCAAATTTGAGGGACTGGCCAAACTATACGGCAACGATATCAAGTTTATAAAAATGTTTCGCCAGCAGAATAAGCCAATAGCTGAAAAATATGGCGTAAAATCATCACCTACTTTATTGTTTTTCGATAAGGGAGTGCAGCTTGGCGGTATGCTTACCGGCGGTATCAAGCGCAGTGACATTATTCACCACCTGGATGACATGCTGCCTGAGAATCGGGTCAAAGAAATTAATTCGCATATCAAATCATCCGTAACTGAATTCGATGTTCTTATCCTGGGTGCCGGTCCGGGTGGGCTCACTGCCGGCTTGTACCTCTGCCAGTCGAAAGTAAATACGGTGCTTATTGATATCGCACTTCCGGGCGGCCATGTTTCAACCACGCACGAAGTTTCCAACTATCCCGGTTTTATTGACCCTCAACCCGGCTACCTGCTTTCGCACAATATGTCGGAGCAAACCAAGTTATGTGG
>JBBRCH010000126.1:0-8957 GCA_038204995.1 Bacteroidales bacterium
TGACAGTGGTTTTCGACCGTAACGGTTATCTGTATCATGGTAGAGTAAAAGCCCTGGCTGATTCAGCCAGAGAAGGTGGCATCAAATTTTAATTACAGCTATGGCAAACGTAAACACAAACAAAGTAAAATCGAGCGATACTGAACTCAAAGACAGGCTCGTCGCCATACAGCGCGTTACTAAAGTTACCAAGGGCGGTCGTACATTCACTTTCTCAGCCATTGTTGTGGTTGGTAACGAAAATGGAGTTGTAGGTCACGGTCTGGGTAAAGCAAAGGAAGTACAGGCTGCTATTGCTAAAGGAATTGAAGATGCCAAGAAAAACCTGGTACGCATACCTGTGTTCAAAGGAACTATTCCTCACGAACAATTAGGTAAATACGGCGGAGCCCTGGTTTTTATGAAACCCGCTTCAGCAGGTACCGGTGTTATAGCTGGTGGTGCCATGCGTGCCGTACTCGAAAGTGTCGGAGTTACTGATGTACTCGCAAAATCAAAAGGCTCATCAAACCCTCACAGTGTTGTTAAAGCAACCATCGAAGGTCTCTGCCAATTGAGAGATGCCCATAGTATTGCTCAGCTGCGTGGTATCAGTATGGACAAAGTATTTAACGGTTAACCACTAAACATATACGCGATGAAAAACGTAAGAATCACCCAAATTAAAAGTGGTATTAAACAACCAGAACGTCAAAAACGTACACTACGTGCACTGGGCATCACTAAAATGAACCGCCCGGTTGACCATGCAGCCACTCCTCAGATCGAAGGCATGATAAGAGCTATCAGTCATTTATTGAAAGTGGAAGAAATTTAATTGTAAATCCTTTATAGAACTCATATAACATGGATCTTAGTAATTTAAAGCCGGCAGAAGGCGCTACAAAGACGGATAAACGAATCGGACGTGGCCAGGGATCAGGTCGTGGTGGTACATCCACACGCGGACACAAAGGTGCCAAATCACGATCAGGTTATAAACGCAGACGTGGATTCGAAGGCGGCCAGATGCCTTTATATCGCCGGGTACCTAAAGGAGGTTTCAAAAATATTAACAGGGTTGAATATACCGGACTGAATATTGATGTACTGCAAAAACTTTCTGAATCCAGGAACCTGAACGTTATTACTCCTGAGGTACTCAGGGAAAACGGCCTTCTGGGTAAAAAAGACCTGCTGAAAATCTTAGGCCGGGGTAAACTCACTACAAAAGTGGATGTTACAGCCCATGCTTTTTCAACAAAAGCTGTTGAGGCAATCGAATCAGTTGGTGGAACTGTTACTAAACTCTGAACTTAATGAAACGCTTCTTTCAGACACTACAAAATATTTATAAGATCGACGAACTTCGTAACAGGATCGCCTACACCCTGGGCTTGATTCTGATCTACAGGTTCGGATCTTTTGTTACTATCCCCGGGGTGGATCCCCAGCAACTGATGGCTTTGAAAAACCAATCAGCTGACGGACTTTTAGGCTTGCTTAATATGTTCTCCGGTGGTGCTTTCAGTAACGCTTCTATTTTTGCACTGGGAATTATGCCCTATATCTCTGCTTCTATTGTAATACAGTTACTTGGTATGGCGATCCCATATTTCCAGAAACTGCAGAAAGAAGGAGAAAGCGGACGTAAAAAAATCAACCAGATTACACGTTATCTTACCGTTTTGATTACAGCACTTCAGGCTCCGGGCTATATTGCTAACCTGATCTCTCAATTACCTGCCCAGGCAATTACACCTTTTGATCCAAACATAACATCCCCGTCTGTATTCTTCTGGGTTTCATCAGTAGTTGTGCTGGTATCGGGTACCATGTTTGTTATGTGGTTGGGTGAAAAAATTACTGATAAAGGCTTGGGTAATGGGATTTCACTCATCATTATGATCGGTATTATAGCCCGGTTGCCGTTTGCACTTTTCAGTGAGTTTCTCGCACGTATGGAGCAAAAAGGTGGCGGTCTTGTTCTCTTTATTGTAGAAATTGCGGTACTTGTTCTTGTAGTACTGTTATGTATTCTGTTGGTGCAGGGTACTCGGAAAATACCGGTTCAATATGCTAAACGGGTTGTAGGAAATAAACAGTATGGTGGCGTGCGGCAGTATATACCGTTAAAAGTAAATGCTGCCGGTGTAATGCCAATCATTTTTGCCCAGGCAATTATGTTTCTTCCTTTAACTATTGCAGGTTTTGCCAGCAGCGAAAGTCTTCAGGGTTTCGCAGCAACCTTTACCAATATTAATGGTTTCTGGTACAACTTCACCTACGCACTCATGATCATTGTATTTACTTATTTCTATACTGCTATTACCGTTAATCCTAACCAGATGGCAGAAGACATGAAGAAAAACAATGGTTTCATACCTGGAGTAAAACCAGGAAAGAAAACTGCAGATTTTATCGATTCGGTAATGTCAAAAATAACATTCCCGGGTTCTTTATTCCTTGCATTTGTTGCTATAATGCCGGCATTGGTTCGAATGGTGGGAGTAAGTTCTCAGTTTGCACAATTCTACGGAGGAACTTCATTATTGATCCTTGTTGGTGTTGTTTTGGATACGCTGCAACAAATTGAAAGTCACTTATTGATGCGTCATTATGAAGGATTGACTAAATCAGGACGTATCAAAGGACGTACTTCTGCAGCAGCTTTTTAATCAGTTGTAAAACTGGAATAATGGCTTTGATAAAGACTGAAATAGAAATAGAAAAAATACGTACGAGTTCTTTACTTGTTGGAAAAACGATAGCGGAAGTTGCCAGGTATATCAAACCCGGGGTTACTACACTTGCTCTCGATAAAATAGCTGAGGAGTTTATCCGCGACCATAAAGCAAAACCTGCTTTCAAAGGATACCAAGGATTTCCTGCAACGCTATGTATATCGGTTAACGAGGTAGTAGTGCATGGGATTCCTGGAAAACGCGAATTGAAAGAAGGAGATCTGATTTCAATCGACTGTGGTACCATTATTGATGGATATTATGGAGATTCTGCATTTTCATTCGGGATACTGCCTATGGCTGTTGAACTGGAGATGCTGATGAAACGGACTCACGATTCATTGCTGAAGAGTATTGATGTAATTGTTGCAGGAAAACGTGTGGGTGATATTGGTTACGAAGTACAAACCTACGTGGAAAGCTTTGGTTACTCAGTGGTTCGCGATTTGGTCGGACATGGACTTGGAACAAGTCTTCATGAAAAACCTGAAGTTCCGAATTACGGGAAGAGAGGGACAGGACCAAAACTGGAAAATGGAATGGTTATCTGTATTGAGCCGATGATTAACCTTGGTACAAGGCAGGTAATGCAGGAAAACGATGGATGGACAATACGGACTATGGACCGTAAACCGTCAGCACATTTTGAACACGCTATCGTAATACGGAATAACGGAGCAGATATTTTGTCGAGTTTCAGTGAAATTGAACAGGTTATTAATCCTGATATACTAATAACAAAATAATAAATGGCAAAACAACTTGTAATCGAGCAGGATGGCATAGTGAAAGAATCACTTGGTAATGCTATGTTTCGGGTTGAACTTGAAAACGGGCACATGATCATCGCCCATATTTCAGGAAAAATGAGGATGCACTACATTAAAATTCTTGTAGGTGACAGAGTAAAAATTGAAATGTCGCCATACGATCTTAGTAAAGGAAGGATTAACTTCCGTTATAAATAAAGAATAATACACCAGAAATAACTCAAACAATGAAAGTTAGAGCATCAGTTAAGAAAAGAACACCTGAATGCAAGATTGTACGCAGGAAAGGGAGGATTTACGTGATCAACAAAAAGAATCCCAAGTACAAACAAAGGCAAGGTTAATAAATTTGTAATCCCATAAGCTATTAATATATGGCACGTATTGCTGGTATTGACTTACCAAAAAACAAAAGAGGTGAAATAGGCCTGACTTACATTTTCGGAATCGGCCGTACCTCAGCCCAGAGTATTCTGGACCAGTGCGGTATCGACCGCAACAAAAAAGTTCAGGATTGGAATGATGACGAACAGAATAATATCCGTTCACTCATCAATGACAGTTTCAAAATTGAAGGTGCACTCCGTTCAGAAGTGCAGCTCAATATCAAACGCCTGATGGACATAGGTTGTTACCGTGGCGTTCGTCATCGTTTAGGACTGCCGCTTCGTGGACAGAGTACAAAAAACAATGCCCGCACACGTAAGGGCAGGAAAAAGACTGTTGCTAACAAAAAGAAAGCAACCAAATAAGAATGCAATTAAAGTAAAAATAGTTTTACTATGGCAAAGACCACCAAAGTATCGAAGAAAAGAGTTGTTAAAGTTGAAGCTACCGGAAGAGCTTATGTTTCGGCATCTTTCAACAATATCATCATTTCGCTGACTAACAATGCCGGCCAGGTTATTTCCTGGGCTTCGGCAGGGAAAATGGGATTCAGAGGCTCCAAAAAGAATACTCCTTATGCAGCACAGATGGCTGCAACGGATTGTTCAAAAGTTGCTTACGATCTTGGACTCCGCAAAGTGAAAGTTTACGTTAAAGGCCCGGGTTCAGGAAGAGAATCAGCTATACGTACGCTCCATACCGCTGGCATTGAGGTTACTGAAATTCAGGACATCACTCCATTGCCACACAATGGTTGCAGACCTCCTAAACGCAGAAGGGTTTAATATCAACCTCTTACTTCGATATTTAAGAACAATAAGTTTAATAATACATAATCAAAAGGCTTTATGGCAAGATATATTGGTCCTAAGACAAGGATAGCCAGGAAATTCAAAGAACCTATCTACGGACCCGACAGTTCTTACGAAAAGAAGAACTATCCTCCCGGAATGCACGGACAGAATAAACGCCGGAAAAAACAATCGGAATATGGTGTTCAGCTTCAGGAAAAACAAAAAGCTAAATATACCTATGGTATTCTTGAAAAACAATTCAGGAATATTTTCGAAAAGGCTACCCGTAAAAAGGGAGTTACAGGCGAAATTCTGTTGCAGTTAATAGAGTCGCGCCTCGATAACGTGGTATATCGTTTGGGTATTGCCCCGACACGCGATGGTGCACGCCAGCTGGTAAGTCACGGTCACATTACTGTGAATGGAAAAGTATTGAATATCCCTTCCTACGAATGTAGTAAAGGAGATGTAATAGCTGTCCGCGAACGAGCCAAATCACTGGAAATTATCCAGAATTCATTACAAGGACGTATAATGCGCTTTTCGTGGCTTGAATGGGACGGCGCTATGATGACCGGTAAATTTGTTAATTTCCCGGAACGTGAGGAAATTCCGGAAACTATCAAGGAACAACTCATCGTTGAATTGTATTCGAAGTAATTTTTTATTTTGCATTATTTTTTAAACAAAGGAATTTTATGGCAATTTTAGCATTCCAGAAACCTGATAAGGTTATCATGATTCAGGCTGATGAGTTCGACGGTACTTTCGAATTCCGTCCTCTCGAACCTGGTTTTGGTATCACAATAGGTAATGCATTGCGCAGGATTTTACTTTCTTCATTAGAGGGTTATGCTATTACCTCCTTGCGCATCGATGGCGTTGAACATGAATTTTCATCGGTAAAAGGCGTGGTTGAGGATATAACAGACGTTATACTGAATCTGAAAAAAGTCAGGTTCCGTAAACAAATCGAATCCGAAGAGAGTGAGAAAATCAACTTTACCGTTACAGGTAAAGACACTTTTACTGCTGGTGATATTGCCAAGCACCTTTCGATCTTCCAGGTACTGAATCCTGAAATCGTAATCTGCCATATGGAGCCAACAGTTAAACTCAATATTGAGATCAGCGTTAATAAAGGTAGAGGATATGTCCCTGCTGAGGAGAATAAAATCCCTACAGCGCACCTGGGAACAATCGCTATGGATTCAATCCATACTCCGATAAAGAACGTGAAGTTTAGTATCGAAAATTTCCGCGTGGAGCAGAAAACTGACTACGAGAAACTTATTCTTGAAATTAAAACTGACGGATCTATCCACCCAAAGGATGCCCTGAAAGAAGCCGCAAGAATACTCATACATCACTTTATGCTCTTCAGCGATGAAAAAATAACTCTCGATATCGAAGAAAAAGCAGTGGCCGAAGAATTTGATGAGAACACCCTTCATGTTCGCCAGTTGCTGAAAACAAAGTTGGTGGATATGGACCTTTCGGTTCGCGCCCTCAACTGCCTGAAAGCTGCCGATGTTGAAACTCTCGGAGAATTGGTGGCTTTTAATAAAAACGACTTATTGAAATTCCGCAATTTCGGTAAAAAGTCGCTGACCGAACTGGAAGACCTGGTAAAAACCAAAGGTTTGGAATTCGGTATGAACGTTGCGAAGTACAAATTAGATAAGGAATAAGCGAAATGAGACATCAGAAATCAATAAACCACCTGGGACGAACCAGTACTCATCGCAGAGCTATGCTGTCCAATATGGCCAGCTCGCTGATCATGCATAAACGTATCAGTACAACCATTGCTAAAGCTAAAGCACTCCGCGGATATGTTGAACCATTGATTACACGCGCTAAAATAGATTCAACACACTCACGCCGTGTTGTATTCAGCTACCTTCAGGATAAAGAAGCTGTTACAGAACTCTTTCGTGATGTATCAGTTAAAGTGGCTGAGCGTCCGGGCGGTTATGTACGTATTCTTAAAACCGGCTTCAGGCTCGGTGATAATGCTGATATGTGCATTATCGAACTGGTCGATTATAACGAAAACCTTTTAGCAGGAAAAGATAAGACAGCGAAAAAATCTGTTCGTCGCCGTAAACCAGCTGCAAAAAAAGCTGCTGATACTATAAAAGAAGCACCGGTAGTTGAAAAAGCTCCGAAAGCCAAAGCTGTTGCAGAAGTTGAGGATAAAGCTGAAGAGGTTATTGAAAAACCGGAAGGGGATGAAGTTAATGAAACGGAACCAGAAGAAAAATAACTAAAATTCAGACAATGAATTATTTAAAAGGATAAAGTGAAGGTTTCTTTGCTTTATCCTTTTCTGATTTTTGGAAGAGTCAAATGCGATAATGTGATAATGTGATAATGTGATAATGCGATAATGCGATAATGCGATAATGTGATAATTCGATAATATGATAATGCGGTAAGGTGACATTGCAATAATTTCTAAAATTGGTAATTAGCACATTAGCACATTAGCACATTAGTTCATTCCCTAACCCCTAAATCCCAAAACCTTAAATTAAAATATATGAGTCAGATAGTTAACATTACAGGCCGCCAGATTTTGGATTCACGCGGCAATCCTACCATTGAGGTAGACGTATTCACATCAAACGGCATTATGGGCCGTGCGGCAGTTCCTTCAGGAGCTTCAACCGGAATACACGAAGCCTGTGAGCTTCGCGACGGTGATAAAGCCATATACAAAGGAAAAGGTGTTCTGAAAGCCGTTCAGAATGTAAATAAGGTACTTGCCGAAGAACTGAAAGGTTTCTTTGTTACCGAACAGAATGAGATTGACCAGAAAATGATAGATCTGGATGGCACGCCTAATAAATCAAATCTGGGGGCAAATGCCATTCTTGGCGTTTCTCTTGCCGTGGCCAATGCTGCAGCCCAGGAGTCGAACAGTTATCTGTTCAGATATGTTGGTGGTGTTAACGCAAATACACTTCCAATCCCTATGATGAATATCATCAACGGAGGATCACATGCTGATAACAGCATCGATTTCCAGGAATTCATGATTATGCCTGTCGGAGCTCCTTCGTTCAGGGAAGGCCTGCGTATGGGTGCCGAAGTTTTCCATAGCCTGAGTGCCGTTTTGAAAAAAGGCGGTTATTCTACAAACGTGGGTGACGAGGGTGGTTTTGCACCGAATCTTAAATCGAACGAGGAAGCTATCACAGTAATCCTTCAGGCAATTGAGAGTGCTGGTTATAAGCCTGGCAAAGACGTATATATCGGACTTGATCCTGCATCGAGCGAGTATTTCCTTACCGATGAAAATATGTACCACCTGAAGAAATCGACCGGTGAAAAACTAACCCCTTCGCAAATGGTTGATTATTGGAAAACATGGATTGATAAATATCCTATTATTTCCATTGAAGACGGCATGGCCGAAGACGATTGGGATGGATGGAAACTGATGACGGATGTGATGGGAAAGAAAATTCAGCTGGTTGGTGATGATTTATTCGTCACCAATACCAAACGACTTCAGATGGGTATTGATAAGGGCGTAGCAAATTCAATTCTGATAAAAGTAAACCAGATCGGAACGCTTACCGAAACTATTGATGCTGTAAATATGGCTTACCGCAATTCATATACTGCTGTTATGAGCCATCGCTCGGGTGAAACCGAAGATACTACTATTGCTGACCTGGCTGTAGCTTTAAATACCGGCCTTATTAAAACCGGTTCAGCAAGCCGTACCGACCGTATAGCAAAATACAACCAGTTGCTCCGTATCGAAGAAATACTCGGCAGCAGCGCTCATTATCCTGGCAAAGATTTTAAATACGCCAGATAACTAAATGTAAATCAGAAATTGGAAAGCCGGTAGTTTATGCCGGCTTTTTAGTTTTCTCCATTACAGGTAGTGTTATTATAAAGTTGGTTGATATTCCCGGATGCATTCCATCCTGTTTCTGATTAAAATTGTGCCGACACGCGTCTGAAATTAAGACGCGCGCCAACCGGGGTGGTTGATATCTTCTGATGTATACCATCCTGCTTTCTGGTTTAAATTGTGTCGACACGCGTCAGGAGACGCGCGCCAGCCAGGGTGTTATTATTAAGTTGGTTAATTTTCCCGGATGCATTCCATCCTGTTTCTGATTTAAACCGTAACTTTTCAACAATACGTAATAGTTATTAACAGAATATCCGTCAGGCTTGACTTGTCGGATTTTTTGTTGTAGTTTTGATATTACGTAAATACGTAATGTTATGATAAATCATCCTGATTGGGCATTAAA
>JBBRCH010000127.1:0-8827 GCA_038204995.1 Bacteroidales bacterium
CTGACTTTGACACTTGGGTGTCCCGGACTTTTTTGACCTCTTTAGAACAGAAAAAACGAGAAAAAAAATATTTTCTTTGCCAAATATCCTATTCTAATCCACTTAACTTTAATTTGGGTGTCCCGGTGCTGAAGTCAGGAGATAATAGTTTGTACCACTGATACCTGCCGGAATAAAAGGCTTTACAAGCAGATCAATGTAGCTGCGCCTGCCCGAAAGGATAAATGAAGACTTTCCTTTTTCGAGTGGGCCTTGTACGGTTAAATTTGTTGAAAGCAGGCCGATTCCTCCTTCAACCTGGTAGTTTTCCTTATTCCCGTCTTTCATGGTTATATCCATGATGGAACTTAAACGACCACCATAGTTGGCTGGGAAACCACCTTTAGTAAGAGTTACACTTTTAATTGCATTTACATTAAAGGTGCTGAACAAGCCGAATAAGTGATTCGGATTATAGATGGTAGCTTCGTCGAGTTGTACCAGGTTCTGATCAATATTGCCGCCACGCACGAAATAGCCTGTTGTTCCTTCTTGTCCTTGCTGAACTCCCGGCAAAAATTGTATCACTTTTAGTATATCTCTTTCACCGGCCAATACCGGCAACGTGGTAATTGCATGCATAGGTACCGAAATAACACCCATTTGAGCTTTGTTAACATTGTTGTCGTTTCGATCTGCAGTAATTACAACTTCGCTTAGTTCAGAGGCACTTGGATCAAGCAGAAAATCCAACCGCAGATTATCCTTTATGGTGAGTTTTTTTGCTTGTGCCTGATAGCCTATATATGAAATGATCAAACCAAGCGTATCGGATTTATGAAGTGTTAAGGAGTAATAACCATAAACGTTGCTTGTTGTACCTTGTTTCGTGTTAGTTGAAAATACAGTAGCACCAATTAATGTTTCCTTTGTATCTGCATCTTTTATGTAGCCACTTATAGTAATGTTTTGGGCAGTAACAGTCCCAACTAGCAAAAAAGACATGAGCAAGCCGGGTAATCTCTTTAAAAAGCTAGTGTTAAACTTCATAGTTATTAGGTTAGATTGTTTGATGTCAGTTTTTTGTTAAGAATATAAATTTAGAGAAGCCACCTTGCCTATTATTGCGTTTTGTTGAGAAATTACAAATTGCAGAATAAGGCTGGCAGCTCCTCTAAGGCACTCCTAACCAACAACCAACTTTATTAACTTTATTTCAATTAAGCTGCTATTTGTTTTCTTTATCAGCATCAATATTCATAGCCACATTGGTATTGAAAGCATTCAGCAAGCCATTATTGTTACTGGCATCAATAAGAATCTGGTTATTCGTAACCTGAGCACTTGCAAAATCAATATTAAGCCATGCATTCAAGTCGAACTGTATCAGAATATTTTGTGTACTATTTGCTACAGCAACTATTCCACCATTAGCAATCAACAGCTGTACTTGTTCAGCAAAATTGGATTGTAGTAAAAATGGAATGGTTGTTCCGTCAGCTTTTAAGTAATTACCAGAAATAACTATGGTATTGCCATTAAAGGGATCATTTGTACTGGTTAGAAATTCAAAATTTACCTTTTTGAATGTGCCCGGATACACGTTAACTTGTCCAAGCGAACTTGTACCGGCTGATATTTCAAGGGCAAAAGGGCCAGGTAAAGCTATATCGCCACTATCAGCCTCAGAACTATTCCCTTCGTTGTCATTGCCACCCGTATTATTTTCACCTTGCTGGTTTTCTTCGCCTGAATTTTCTTCAATTTTAACATTCGCTATATTTACATTGGCCGATGCAACGCTTAACGATCCATTCAGCAAGGGAATTTCGAGGCCTGTGGAGGTTGCTGTTTTTGCTACAGCGGTTTTAACAGTTAATAATACCGATTTTACTCCGGCATTATCTTTTTTGCAGCTTGTTACACCTAATAAAAAGGGTATAACCAGACTTAAAACGATCAGAGCAATGTTTCTTGTTTTCATGAGTTTTGGGATTAAGTTAGTAATGTGAATAAATTGTTGTGGTATGTATTGAATGTTTTAATGTTATAAAGATTTGTAAAAGCAAAAAAGGTTGGGTTGGTTCTTTGAAAATCGAACATTTTGTTTCTATAAGCTGTACCTAAGCCCGGTTTGCAGTCCGATTGAAAATGGATATGACTTCACTGAAGCCTTGTCGTTTATGCTTGTAATAAAGAGGTTAATACTTGGTTGAATGATCAGTGAGAAATTGTTGTTCAGCGGGATTTCCCTGCCTATGCCGAGATTGAAACAAAACGAGTTCTTTTTCAGACCTGAAATAGGGGTAGTTTCGCAATTACCGTCATAGTTTTCCGCCTTCAGGTTCAATGTTTGACTGATTAAGTAGCTATAGCTGATTCCTGCATCGATAAAATAATGTTTTGCAAATTTATATTCGAAGAGCAGCGGGATATTTATGTATGAAAAGCGGACGGATGAGCGTAATATGTCATTTTGAGAAATGGAATCCGATGCTGTAATCTTGAAATGTAAATCGCCTGATGAGGTATAAATCCAGGCATCTTGAGCGCCGTCATAATTAACATGGAATGATTCAGTGCTGAATTCCTGCGAATATTGAGCATAGGACAACCCTGAACTGATCGAAATTTTACCATTTATCTTATAGTTAGTCAACAAGCCGGAAGAGAAAGTAATATATCCCTTATCATGCTTATCAAAGTAGGCTTTGTTATATTCAGGATTATAATAGGCACGGTTATCGGACAAAGTCCGATAAGAATATCCTGGTGTAAAAAACACTTCGTAGGACATCCGGTGCTTTGGTGTGGGCGCAGGTTTTGTATTGCCCGCTAACGAAGCAATGATAGTATCTGTAAATGGATTAAAAGGCTGGATACTGTCAGTTACATTGAAAAGGACATTCTCATTTACGGCAGTTTTACCTGTTATCACTGTATTGGTGAAAGGTGATATTGTTTGTTCTTTCAGCACAGTATCGTTGAATGCATTCTTTATTAAAGATTCGTGAAGCAGTTCCGGGTTTTTTAATGCAATGGTTGTTTCTTTACTAATAATGTTAGTGGAAACCGGATTGGTTTCAATAGTAAAAGGATCAGTTTTTTTAGATCTGACTTCCTGATCAGGTTCAGAAGAAAGGAGATTGTTTTTGTTTTCCGGTTTTGAATTTTGAGTGTTCCGGGCGTTTTTTCTGGTGTTATAAACCGTGTTTTCAGGGACAAACTGATCAAAATCCTTTTTATGCTGCACGGAAGAATGGATGGTATCTGAATATTTTAAAGGATTTGCAGGATTTTCCTTTACGGTATAATAAAGAGAAATCGCCAATATAATTGCAGCGGCAGCAACGGCACCCAACCAATATCGGATGGTTCTTTTTCCCTGAACTACATTCTGATGGTTTAACTGACTCTCAATCTGATCCCAATATTCAGGCAGGGGACTGGAAGTATGGCCCTCAAATTTGTGTTTCATGAAGGCATCAAAATCATTTTCGTGTAAATCTATACTCATTTACTAGCTTTTTAATTTTACAGAGCCTTATGCAATGAAGTCAGTTTATTAATTTTCGTCATTAAAATTTTACGGGCATCGTGAAGATTTGACTTTGATGTTCCTTCCGAGATATGCAGTTGATCAGCTATTTCCTGGTGGCTGTAGCCTTCTATGATATAAAGGTTAAAAACAAGACGCATCTTATCGGGTAAGTTTTGTATTAATGTTGTGATGTACTCCAGCTCCAGGTCATTAATTATGTTATTTGATTCGATCAGCTTATTGGAAAATGTTACTTCCACATCGGTATAAACTGTTTTCAGCCCTTTTTTGTAAAAAATAAACGCTTCATTCACAAAGATTTTCCGTATCCACCATTCAATTGAATCGATATTCCGCAGTTGGTGAATATTTTCAAAAACCTTTAGAAACCCGGATTGGAAAATATCCCTGGCGTCAATGGAATTCCGTGCATAACGCATACACAAGCTATTCATGCCCGGGGCATAAATGGCATATAACTGCTTTTGACAGGTTCTGTCGTTTTTGACACAGCCGTCAACTATCGTTTTTAGATTATGCGACAACATTAATAAAGATATTCTTAAGAGAAAAAGGTTGGGTTTGTACTATAAAAAACAGCGTTTATGACTCAAAATTGGACATAAACGCTGCATGGCGAAACAGGTAAACACTTAGTCCTTTTCGTCTCCCTTTTTAGTTTCGGTTACTATTTTCACCAATGTTCCATCTGCATTTATGGCCACTTCTTTTTTTACATTGCCGGTCTTGATGTCAAACTCATACACTATTCCCTTTGGCGTTTCAGAAATATCTGAGCCTATGAGTTTGTATCCCGGTGCTTCTTTAGCAAGTGTTTTTGTAACGTCAGCCGGAACTTCACTCATTGCTACAGAATATTCGGTTTCGAGCCAGGTTCCATCCGATTTATAGTTTGCTGAGTAAGCCTTGCCGTTAAAGGTGAATTCGGCTTCCCATTCATTGGCGTTTTCTTTTCCCCATTTTACTTTCTGTGCAGCGGGAAATTTTTGGTCGAAACCGGTTTTTACTTTTGCAGGGACATCTTTGGCATTTTGACCACAGGCATTCAGACTAATAAAGATTGCAGCAGCAATCACAAGCATTAAATTTTTCATTTTTAAGATTTTTACTGGTTTAATTGCTGCAAATGTAAATTGGGAATCTAAAGGAATTTTGAAGTTAAAACTAATTCTACTTCTACTTAAGCCGGTATCCTATAGTCCATTCAATAAAATCGGACACATGAAATTTGTAATCAACTAATGTGATGCCAGCAAATAATCGGTTTGTCAAGTGGTATTTTAACCCGATACGTTGGTGAAAAACTGGCGACTGGATAAATAGTTTTTTGCGATAAAGGTAAACTGCGGGTTGAATAACAATAGCCGCTTTATTTATTACCAATTCGTAAGAAGGGTATATACTTATCATGATTTTATTGCCAAACCTACCTGGCTCAGGCTCCAGGTCATTGTTTTCAACAGCTGCCTGGGCGTCTACAGCTCCGTTGTAAGTAAAAGTCGCCCCTATCCCGAATTTTGATTTATAGCTTACCTGTCGGTTAAATATAGTGGAGATGCCAAAAACAGGGAAATTCACTCCTTCGTATTTTTCAAGGATGGCAATATTCGCGGAATCGAAGATTACATTTTTGAGCCCGCCAAAAGCAGAAACCAGCCATTCGTTTTTAGGCGCAAATGCAAGGATTTCCTGTTTAATAAAAACAGGTTTGTCATAAAAATTGTACTTTAAGCTTAATTTAGGTGCCAATGTATTGATACCGAAATTTGGCTTTTTCAAAGCTCCATTCGAAAAATGCGTCAGGCTGAAACCTCCAATTATTTCAATTCTGTTTGTAAGAAGATATTGTAGGTTTAATCCGGCATCAATCAGGAAAGATTCCCGGCCGCCAATAGCAATATTATATTGATTCGTAACAGGGTTAAAAGCTTTCCAGTGGAAAGTGGCTCCAAACCCAATTTCGTAGTTAAAAGTTAATTTGTTCCATCGCTTGAAAGGTGCATCGAAAAATCCGTACAAGGCAATAGGAACTCCTATTTCCTCCGGATTGAAAAAATCAGCTACATACAATCCTGCACCATAGTAAGGATAGTTATACAACTGCTCCCAATATTTTGTACCGGAAGTTTGTGTTGAAGATTTTAAGGAAAATGCCTGGAAAGCATTTATTTTTTCTGCTTCGATATTTATTCCTTTTAAAAACGGGTTGGTGGCAAATACATACCCGCTCTGATACATAGCCTGCAAAGCATAAGTATGGTGTTTTGCCGGGTCGGAAACGCTGACTGTGTCAGCTTGAGTGAAAGCCAGCAGCGGGAAAGATAAAAGCAGGGTAACGAGATACCATTTGATTAAAAGAATAAACATCCTCATGGAATTTCCGCGTTTTTTGTCGTTGGGATTTTTAAGAACAGGTTTAACAAGGCCGGTAACACAATTAATAACAAGGGCAATGCAATAATGAATCCTCCGATCACCGCAATAGCCAGTGGCTGGTGCATTTGTGCCCCTGTTCCAATTCCAAGTGCCAGCGGCGAAAGTGCAACAATAGCGCCCAAAGCGGTCATCAAATTTGGCCGTAAACGGGCTGAAACAGCCAGTAAGAGCGAATTGCGGCCTCCTGTTTCCATTTCGGAAAGATACTGCTGAATGGTAAATATGGAATTTTCGCCAATAATGCCAATAATCATAATTAATCCCGTATAACTTCCCACATTTAAGGGTGTATTGGTAAGGTACAGGGCAATAACACTTCCCGAAATGCCCAGCATGCTGATGAAGAGAACGATTAATGAAAGTTTCAGCCTTTTAAACATAAAAAGCACCACCGTAAATACCAGCAAGCCTCCTGCCATCAGGATTTTCAATAATTCGGCGAAGGAGTTCTGTTGTTCGGCATAGGACCCCCCGTATTCTAACTGGTAGGAAGGGGGTAAACTGATGGTTTTCATCTTACGTTGCACATCTTTCATAATGCTGCCCAGGTCCCTGTTATTCAATCGTGCAGTTACCACGCCCATGCTTTGCAGGTTTTCCCTGTTAATTTCGGAAACCCCGCTTTGAATACTGAAATCTGCAAATTGCGACAGGGGGAAATAATCACCCGCACTGGTGCAAATGGGAACCTGCTTCAAATCAGCAAGGGAAGTTTTATCGTTAGGGATAAAGATCATGCGGATATTGGTAAGCTGCTCCTTTTCGGGAACAGTGCCAACCACCGTGCCTTCGAGGTAAGTACTTAGTTGCTCCTGCAATTGGGAGGAGGTAAGTCCGAACTGTTTTAGTTTGCCTGTTTTAGGAATAGTTTTCATAACAGGGCCGGCAATCACTATCCCGTCAAATACATCGGCAGTGCCCTGAACCGTTTCCAAACTGTCAGCAACCTGTTTTGATAAACGAAGAAGTTCGTCGTGGTTGTTGCCAAAAATTTTAATTTCGATAGGTTGCACACTACTCATTAAATCGCCCAGCATATCCGTTATTACCTGCCCGAAATCAACCGTAAGAGCCGGAAGCTCCTGCCCGCATTTTTTACGGATTTCATCGGATACTTCATCGGTAGTTCTTGTTCTTTTCTTTTTTAGTTCAATTAAATAATCTCCGCGGTTTGGCTCGGTTATAAAAAATCCCATCTGCGTCCCGGTGCGCCGTGTATAGGTTTTAAGTTCAGGAATGGATTCAATAATCTTATCCACTTCATTCAGCATACGGTCGGTTTCCTGTAGCGATGTGCCCGCAGGACTGTTGTAATCCAGCACGATGGATCCTTCGTCCATTTCCGGAAGGAAGCCGGTTTTCAGCCGGGGAATAATAACAACGATACTGAGAACAAGCAATGCAATGATAACAAAACTGAAATATGGTTTATTGAAAAGTACTCCCATCCTTTTGTATTCGGGAGCGCGGAAGGGTTTTGGGTTTTTCGAAAAAGCTTTGTCCGACGAAAAAAGCAGGTAAATAACAGGTAAGCCTATCCAGGTAATAAAAAACGAACACAATAGGGTTATGATCATCGTTTCCGTGAGGATTTTAAAATAGGCACCGGCAACGCCTGTCATAATCTCGAATGGAATCAGAATTACAATGGTACTTAACGAAGAGCTGACCATAGCAGGAAACAGGAAACTGATGGCTTTCCCGACTAACTCAATTGACTTTTGCTGCGGGTTTTTCTCATGAGCCCTGTGGATTTGTTCAACCACGATAATGGCATCGTCAATGATCAGTCCGATGGATGCCGCTATAGCTCCAATGGTCATAATATTGAAATCGAATCCAAGTGAATAAAGCGTGATGAAAGTGAGCGCTAAAGTGAGCGGAATGGTAACCAGCAGCACCGAACTTGCCTTAAAGGAACGCAGGAAAATAATGACTACTACAATAGACAACAGTAGCCCGATCCAGAGAACATCAATGATGCTTTTAATACTGTCGTGCACGAATTCAGCCTGGTTATAATAAGGTTTCAGTATCACGCCTTTCGGCAGAATTTTGTTCAGCTCCATGGCCTTCTGCGAAACCTGGTCCGCTACATCAATCAGGTTGCTGTTGGGCTGTTTTACAATTGCCACCAACGGAAAATCCCTGCCATCGGCCTTTATTTTAACATACTCATTTTGTTCAGCTATGACAACTGAAGCGATATCTGAGATTTTAACCTGCCGGGTGGCATCATTAAAAATAACCAGGTTTTCGAGCTGTTCCTTGTTCGAAATGGTGGCATCGGTTACGGTGAGATAAAGCCGCTTATAATCGATAGTTAGGCCGTTTGATTGTATAAACCCGGTTTGCTGCACAGCATTGGCAATGTCCTGGGTATTGATCTTTAATAGTTTTAATTTTTGCAGATCAGGGATAATCCTGTATTCTTTAATCTTACCACCAATAACCTGAACGCCTGAAACCCCTGCAATGCGCGAAAAATAAGGCTTTACGGTATATTCAGCTATCAGTTTCAGTTCAACCGCATCTTTACTGTCCGATTGCAGCGAGTACCCCATCACCGGCAAAATGGAGGGGTTCATCTTTTCAATTGTAATTTCAACACCGGGAGGTAAGGAATTCTTGATCTGTGAAATACGTGATTCAATTTGCTGCTTATCAAGATCAATATCGGAGTTCCAATCCATAAAAGCTGAAATCTCACAGCTTCCCATGCTGGTGGTGCTGCGGATAAGCCTGAGACTTTCGGCCTGCTTGATGGCATCTTCGAGAGGTTTGGTAACCGAAACCATCATTTTATCCACCGGCTGATCGCCGTTATTGGCAATTATCTTTATTTTCGGG
>JBBRCH010000128.1:0-8826 GCA_038204995.1 Bacteroidales bacterium
GTCTTTTTAGATTGAGCACTGACAGAAATTGTGTTAAGCATACAAATTGTTATAATGAGAATAATTTTTTTCATGTATTACATTTTTTCTTTGCCTACTCTTGATAAGATTTTCGACTTCCTCCTGTTTTTTTGCATGAACGCTAACAATCCGCTATATGAATAATTGCATATATATCCGTATATCCGCAACTCCCCTGTTCTGCCTCTATCAGGATTAAATACATCGCTGAACTAAATGTATCCCACAAAAATACCGGGACAGCCACCGCTATGCCGTAACGAATTAAAAACGAATCAAAACCGGATCAGTAACAAGCATATTAACCAGTATCAGATGAAATAACCAGCAAAAAACAACTGCAAAACCGGAGCAACAGGCATTCCACATTCCTGAAAACTGAGGTACAAAAGCAGGCAAAAATATTAAATCCCCATGTGGGAGTTTTGAACCGGGTCGGTAAAGTTCAACACTTACTTAAATCGCAGTCGTGAGAGAGTTCACGGCTGCGATTTGTCTTTTGTACACACGACTGCGTTTAAGTGCTATTTGTTAGCAACAGGTTGTTTTCTTTATATCATTGAATATTCTTTAATCGCATTAATGATTGTCGTTTGTCTATTTTTAATTCTCTTGATTGAATCGGTTGAAGAGTATCTTGTGGTTTATTCATAATTTGAATAAAATTTGTTGCAATTTTAGATTTAAATTTGGAAACTATCATTTTTGATATTTTATAATTCAAGTTCACACTGGAATCTTGATTTAGTTCCATCAGATAATGGTATAAAGTCGGTAAATATTTTGAATAATTATAGATATCGCCAAAAATAATTTTATTATACATATGTTCTCCATCAAGGAAAGTAATATCTATTTCCAATACTCCACCTCCAGAGCCAGTTATTATAAGATCATTTGAATATGGATTTTTGAGAAGTATTGTACTGTCAAAAGCAAATGTTTGATTCATCATTTTTAGAATTCCAACAATTATTTCCCGATTAGTAAAATTGAAATACGTATCTGGTGTACCATTTTTCGAATGTAAAATATAACCTATTGATCCATCAAAAAAAATTTCAACATTTTCGCGAACATAACCAATACAACCATAATGCCTTTCAAATATAATAGAAACATAAGTTGGAAATTTTCTTAGATCAACTTGTTTTGCCTTTGAAAAATACTTAGTACTATCCAAGCCATAAATATTGACAGGATAGTTCAAAGTATCTATTGAATTATAGTTAATACTTGTCTGTTGAGCCATAGCGTGGAAACTAAAAGCAATACCCAATATAAAAAGTATTTTTTTCATAAATAATTGTTGTCAAACAAATTGCGGTGTTAATAAAAATCAATTCATATTTTCGTACACTTTCATTTTGTGTGTAATATGGTTGGGCATTCTGCCACAACTTGTTGCTAACGGTTGACAATATGAAACGCTTGGGTTTTCGAGGCACATTCGTATCCACTAAGGAAAACGCTGGTGCGAAAACCAAAACCCCGCAAACCACTAAACTCCAACTGTTTTATATTGTGTGTTGTGCCGTCGTGCATTATTTACATCTATTATCAATATTTATTTATCTACGAATTATTTTTTTGTTTTTCGAATATTAAAATGGTAAATCTTTCACATCTTCATTATCAGACAAATCGGATTCTTCTCCTTTTTGCACATTAAAATGACTTTTAGAATATTTCTCACTACTCATTAACTCGTAGTCTCCATTTATAAAGAAATCCAAGTCAGTCGCATTTTTTTCATAAAATTCATTTTCAGGAATGCCATCAATTACATAAATTCTATCATGTTTCATTTTTCCACCGACAAAGTAGATTCTCTTTATGAATTCCCGTCCATTCTTATCTCTATGATTTTTTTTCTTCCTTTTATTTTTCACTTATCCTTTATCCTAATTTAATTTCAATTATCCAATAAATCAAGGCACTAAAAAGTCCTAAAATAATTGAAGTCAATTTGTTAATATTTATAATTTTCAGTTTTTCTCTTAAATCTGATTGATAAAGTCTAATTTCTAAAAGTATTAATCCAATTAAGAACAGTCCCAAAATCACAGCAATTACTTGTCCTTGAATAATCATAAAAACCATTGGAACAAGAGTTATTATTGAAATCAAAATAATCAATATTTGATGTAGAATCCAATTTAATTTTGCATTTTTCATGCTAAAAATCCCGGTAATTAAAAGAATCGACCATAAATATATTAGACTGTATGTATTCTCTTTATATTTCATAAAATCTACAAGTCCACCATATAAATTATCGTGGACACTTGGAAGGTAAGTCATTTGATAAATTTCACGAATCAACAAAATTGTCCCTAATATAATCTCAATCAATGGAAGAATTTTATGTCTCTTTATAATCATATGAATTCAGTATTCGTTAGGTGAAATCGTTTTTGTGCATGCGGCATAACAAATCGCTATATGAATAATTGCATATATATCCGTATATCCGCAACTCACCTCTTCTGATAATCCGGTAAAAACACAGTAAATTTAGTAAACTTTACATTCACTAAAAATAAATACCTGATCTGACGGAAATGCTTTCTTTCTAACAAACTCCTCGAAGAAATTGAAGAATATATCGGCAAGCCCGTAGTTGTAATGGAAATTAAAAGCCAGGACTACCACGAAATGAATATTCCGGACAAAGTAGGCCAGTGATTCCGGACTAAAGTAGGCCACTAAGCAATGAACGGTGAGTGAGCAAAAATAGGTTATTTTCTTCTTACATTTTCTTTCGTAACGATTCTCCTTTTAACTCAATTCTATGTGCAGCACCTGACAATCTGTCCATTATCGCATCCGCTAAAGTAGGTTCATCCAGATACTGATACCATGATTTTACCGGAAGTTGGGAAGTGATAATAGTAGCTCTTTTTCCATACCGATCTTCGAGAAGTTGAAGTAAAGTGAGTTTGGTGTTGTGATCCAAAGGAGCTAGCCCGAAGTCGTCCAATATAATCAGAGGTACTTTTTCTAATTGATTGAGTAGTTTTATGTAAGAACCATCAAGGCGGGCAAGGATTAAACGTTCGATAAAGCGGTTCATTCCCAGATAATACACTTTGTATCCTAAGGAACAAGCTTGCCGACCTAAAGCACAAGCCAGGTAACTTTTACCACAACCGGTGGCACCGGTAATCAGAATGTTTTCACTTCGCTGAATAAAACTGCAATCTGAAAGCGTAAGCAATTCCTCCCGGGAGAAGTTACGTGAAGGGGAACATTGAACCTGTTCAATAACGGCATCATAGCGAAGTTTACTTAGTTTCAGATACATCTGAGTACGTTGCCCTGCACGGCTCTGGCTTTCGGCTTCTGTTAACCGTGCAATGAGTTCGTGTGAAGTGGGTTGTTCGTGAGATTGAAGTGTAAGGGCTCCCCGGTAGGCCTGAGCCATGCCATTTAACTTGAGTTGTTCAAGTTGTTCTAAGGTTGCATTGGTGTTGATCATGGTGAGTTGGATTTAAGATGTTAAGATTGGATTTTGTTGTGAAGTATATCAGGCTTTCTTCTTCGCCCCCTTGGTATCTTGAATGGGCATGTGGGTAGGGATACCGAGGGGAGCGCAGAAGAAGAGCTGTCCGGGGATTAGTTGTAGGCTCCGGATCCTCTGAGGTTCTCATGGTCGGGTAAATTGAAGTTAAGTGTTGCTTGTAAGGGTTGTTTGTCTAAACTCTTTTCAAGGATGCTGTTTAAAGCGCCGTATGTAATTTTGGTGTTGTAGAACAAGGCTCTTGCGCAGGCTGCTTCCAGACGGTGGTTACCGTATTTCTTTGCCAGGCCCAGGGTGCCACGGCATGTGCGGTAGGTTTGCTCAATAAAGGTTTTTTGTTTTAAAATGACCCGGATGGCTGCTACGGTATTTTCGCCGATAGAGGTGGATGCTTTCAAAAAATATTCTTCATCCCAACCTTGCTGCGCAAGGTAATGCTTGTGATTAGCAGGCATATGCTCAGCCAGGGTTGTATAGGCGTTTTTCTGGTAATTGCGCTTATGCGAGGCAATACGCTGATGGTTAAGGTATATCTCCACATTTTCGGTATCATAAACAATACTTACCTGCTTGCCGATATAGTGATGGGGAACGCTGTATTGATGCCGGTCTTCGCCAAGCATAATATGATAGTTACGGGCTACTTTGGCTGAGCGGGTTGTTTTGGGAACGAAAGCTTCATCGGGCAAAGGACGCAGCAAGGGTTGCTCCATGCTGATAAACTTATCGTACCGGCTATAATCGCGGCCTTGGTATTTAGCACGGTTAAGCTTTTCTGTCGTTTCAAGAATAGCCTTATTTAACTCAGATAAAGAATGAAAATGCTGGTTGCGAAGCGGGGCATACACACGGTAATAGGCCGTGTTCACGCTGCTTTCAACCCCTGCTTTGTCGCGCGGCTTGGCTACCCGGGTAGCTGTAAGTGTGGTGTTGTAATGCAACGACCATTGCTGGGCAAGTTCATCAAACGAAGGCTCGTAGCGGTTTGCCTTTTTTACAATCTGCTTCATATTGTCGGTGCGTACCATAAACGGAACTCCGCCAAAATACTGCAATGCCCTGCCCAGGGCTGCTATCAGATGTGGCCGCTGCTGGGAGTGCAAGGCTTCGTTATAGGTGTATCCCGAACAGGGTAAGCGGCATACCAGCATTGTGCATTTTATGATCTCTCCTGTGTGTGGATTAACGTAGTTAATCGGATCGCCTGCAAAATCAAACTCCATCAGTTCGGCCGGTGAATGTTCAAAATGCATCACCGCTTTACGGCTTTCCAGATACCGGCTCAGGTGTTCATAAAACTGGGAAAGAGAGTACCCATCGGCCACGTCCCGGCGATACTCTTCCCAGAGGATCATCCGGGTGGTTTTGCGGTTCTTTAAGTCTTCGGCAAAGCCTGGCATCCGGCTCAGTAAATCAGTATACTTGTCGTTTAAAACCGGAACATCCGGTTGTTGAAAAGCCAAAATCTGCAAAGTCTCTTCATCCAGCTTTAACAGTTCTTTATAGCTTTTATTGGTTTGTTTTAAACGGTTTACGTACTCATCAACCGTTTTGCGGGACAAGGTCAACATGCTCTTTATCCGGCGATTAGAAAGCCCTTGTTGCTTTAATTGTAAAATTCTGCGAAGTTGTACCATAGTGATCGTTTTATTAGCCATTTTGGAAGATTTATATCCTCCAAACCTAACTCATCTTTCATCACTATCAAGTGGCCTACTTTGCGCCGGAATGTCAGTACATTCTGTACGCAAAAAAATAAGCCAGCCTACTCTTGAGCAATACCATGTCAAATTATTTTGGCATCTTTTGCTCCGGAATGACTGGCCTACTTTGCTCCGGAATGGTGGCCTACTTTAGTCCGGAATATTCAACCTGCTGTTGTAATGGAAATCAAAAAGCACTTTAATACCGAAACCCTTGCCTTTCCTGCCGTAACCAAACCGGACCGGAAAACCCTGATGCGTGAAGCGGAGGAAGAAGAGAAGAACAGGAAGAAAAGGAAGAAGAAAAAGTGATGGGGATGGATAGTGGGAAAGTAAATGCACTATAAGGGTTAGTATAAGAATAGCAGCCGACTGTCTGGCACTTTCCTGTCAAGTTACCACTACTTTTGATATGAGCTGAAACGCTCGATAACCCACTGACTGCCAAATGTTTTATATACGATGTTAGCGGGCGTTATTATTTGCTTTCCTCGTATTTATCAATAATCAATTTTGCTTTATCATAGTCGTTACTATTGATAATAATCTTTACAGCTCCAACTCCTCCCCCTGAAACATGCCATGGAGCAATTGTCCCCATATTCTCGTCTTTCAAAAATGTCTTAACACCAGAATCTTCCAATAAACTTCTAACTATTTCAGCATCTATCGAAGTACCTGCAAAAATTTCAATTATGTCATTATTCTTTTTCGTTTTCATGTATGATAGTTTTTTAAGTGGTCATTGTATAAGTTGAAACTGCACTAATAAAATTAATCATAAAGTGATAACCAACTACTGTTTCAAAATCTCGTTTGTAGAATAGCACACCCAAAGGAAACCCATATAAAATAGCAATATTTATACAATTTTGAATATCTATGTGAGGGTAATGTGTTAATCCAAATATTGTTGAACTTATCAAAATGGCAGCAATTACAGGAATAAGCTTTTTATCTGTTTTTGAACTTACAAGCACATAAATAAAAGTCATAATAAATAATCGCATGAAAGTTTCCTCCAATAAAACAAAGTTAAAGGCAAGGATTGGTTGCCAAAACTGATTTATCCATTTATACGGATTCGTTGTCATTACATCAGATAAGTTTGAAAGTGCCATTGGCAATGCCAATAAACAACCGATTAAAATTGACGTAATTGATTTAGAGAACGAATTATTATTGAAATGAATTTTTGTAAATCTAAATTTATCATTTAGCAATGAAGCTGAAATATAAAAAAATGGGGTTACCAAAAGAATAGCGAGCAACGATGGAATGTAATTATATTGAGCTAAAGAGCAAAGTCCACCTATTATCAAGCCTTTTACAACTAAAGGTTTTGTAATCAGTTTTTTGTATTTTAATGTAATCCAAATTGAAACAAAAAATGCTACTATTGCAAAAATTAGTATGACCGAACTTTTAAATCCTATAAATATTAATATAGCAGTAATCCCCAAAACTATAAGTAGTAAACCCCAAATATCATAACCTTTGAGCTCTATAAATTTATCTGAATGCTCTAATCGCTCAGTTATGAAATCAGGTTGTGTAAATAAAAAAATCAATGAAGCAACATATAAGTAATTCACAGATTTAATCATCCAATTAGCTGCAAATCCAAATATCATCTCCATTAAGAAGAATACCGAAGAAATAATCAAGATGACTATAAAATATTTCTTAAATCCTTTTCTCATGTTGTTATCAATGTATGTCATTTGCTGCGTCTTTAATGACCGCTAACGTAGGAAGCTACACGCAGGGGCGGATTGCGGGCGTTTTCCTGTCAAGCCGAAATGAAGCCCGAGCGGAAAGATGCACACCGAAAACCACTGCTGCCGCACTTGACGGGTAGCTGATGTTAGCGTTTCGTGCTTAATTTTCAAATAGTCATCAGTAATTTTTAGTGGTAATTTTTATTATTTTTTCTACTGTTTACATATTGCTAAGTTATCTTGTAAATTAACATATTACCTATCCTTAAAAAGCCGAACGCTAAACCCACATTTCGCATGATTAGTTTCATTTATGTGAAAAGTTGTAGCTGTCCAAAGCGTTGTGGCTCCACCAAAATTTAAATTTATATTCGAGTTAGGTTCGGAACATCTGAAAACAGCAACATTGCCCAATAAACTGTATCCAAACATACTATGTATGCCGCTTATGTACAGGTCAAATCCAGTGCCTCCACCTATTAATAAGGCATCTACAAGGCTTTGAAAATCATCACCGCAATATTCATAGAGTTCATCCCATTCCTCTATACTTGGTAAATGCCAGCCATTTGGAGCAATCAAATTCGCTGCCTCTTCAGTGTACAAATAACCATTCACTTCAAGGTTTTTTGCATCATTATTGTATATCCAACATCCATTAACCGCTTTAAAACGAAAATTTTCAGCCAATACCTCCAGGTTGCCTATTTTCGCTGTCCTATAGTGTTCCCCATTTCTGGTATCAATAAAATCCCCGTAAGAATTTATATCAATTTTAAAGATTATTTCCTTGGGATGAATACTATCCCCAAATACATTATAGAAATATTTTGTAACACTATTGGTAAAATCAATACTGTTTATTGTAGAATCTCGGGGATATCCAATAAATTTTATTTCGTTAAAGCTCAAATTATCGATGCTATAAAATAATTTCGCCCCGAAAATATTTTCGTTTTTCACTTTTTTTGTGCAAATAATCGCAAAATCATTTGTTTTCAATTCAAATACATTATCACTTTTATTTTCATAGATAAAGGACACTTTTTCAAAAGTAAACCTGAAATTTTTCGTGTCATCATTTTTCTGTAATAACTCAACAATACTTGAGTTTGCATTTTTAGATATTGCATATTCGATTGGTCTCAATATTAAAGCAGGCGTTGGGGCATTTCCCAAAATATTATAATATTTTACAATACATGAATCCTTTGCATTGATTCCATTTTTAAGCAACAACTGAACCATTTTGAAATTGTCATTATTAATTGCTGATAAAATTGCACGATTACCCATGATTATTTCTTTTTGGGAAAACACATATACTGAGTTTTCTTTCATTATATTTTCAACATACGAATATGTATTATTAGGATTTTTCAGCATCCATCTTCCTTTTAGGTAATAAATTGGAATAAGCGGACTACCTTTACTAATTTGCAAATAAACCTCACCATCAATATTTTTAGCTCTCTCTTTCAGGAAATGGGCTCCATTTCCAAGCAAGTATTCTACAATATCTATATTGTTTTGAACTACGGCTTCTTTTAAACCCTGAGATGGGTCCGCTCCATTTTCAATAAAAAGCTTAACCAGTTTGATATTCTTTTGTTGAATGGATTTAATTAATCCATCATTAGGTTTTGCGCCGTTCGAAAGCGCATTATTAATTTTTACTATATCATTTAATTCAACACCCTCTAGTAATAATTTTTCTGTCTTTTTAGATTGAGCACTGACAGAAATTGTGTTAAGCATACAAATTGTTATAATGAGAATAATTTTTTTCATGTATTACATTTTTTCTTTGCCTACTCTTGATAAGATTTTCGACTTCCTCCTGTTTTTTTGCATGAAC
>JBBRCH010000129.1:0-8528 GCA_038204995.1 Bacteroidales bacterium
AACAATAAGCAGATTGATAACATAGAATAAATATACTGCATCCTTCGGGAAATAACCTGACAACCTGTTGTTCAGAATATCCATTAAAGAGTTTACAATCAAACTTACCAATAATAAAAATCCTACTGAGCCGATCATTGAGAACGACATAAGCCGGTTTTTGAGAAATTTAACAATTCCTCTTTTGGGTTTTGCTTTAAGACCCCAGATAAAATTGATGGAATCCTGAATTTCGGCAAATACGCCTGAAGCGCCTATCAATAATATAGTTATGCCTAAAATGGTAGCAAAGGTATTGCTATGCGAAAGTTTTACATTTTTAAGAATGTCCTGTATTTGTATTGCTGCATCGTTACCTACCAGGCCGTTTATCTGCCCGAATAATTCTCCCCGCACAGCATCGGTACCAAAAAAGAAACCGGCCAGGCTAATTACTATAATAAGGAGTGGTGGCAAGGAAAATATGGTATAATATGATAGAGCTGCACTCAGCTTCATTCCGTTATCGTCAATAAATCCGCTAAAGGTCTTTTTCAGCAGGTTCACTGCCCATTTTACTTTAACTCTTATCCGGAGTTTAGAGATATGTTTCATTTTGCGGGTTGTTTATGACTATCTTGAGTATGCGAAGTTAAAAAAATATAGTTTAAGGGTTTCAGGTTTCAGGGTTTCAAGGTTCAATGCTTCGCGTTTAAAGTTGTACAAGGTTCAAAGTGAGAGGGAAAGAGTTGTCATACAATGGTCATACGATTGTCATTCAGTTGTTTAGGGTAACTTAATGTTTCTTAGTGGGCTTAGTGCCTTAGTGGTAAAAGTTCAAGGGTCTTTTCAGGGTTTCAGGGTTTTTAATGAAAAGGGTTTCAGCGTTATACCTTTTGCCACGTTTAAGAACTTGAAACTCTGAACACCTTATATTTTATTGAAATACAACTACTGCTGGTTTCCCGATTTGAAAATCCCTGAATCCGAAATCCGTGGTCCTGAATGAATTTGCTTTAAAAATATTTTGCCCTTTACCGGGAATCACAGGATAAAATGCAAAAGATATCTGGAATGTATTCAGAACCAGGTGATCATTTTTTATCATAACTCCAAGCCCGATTTCCGAATAGGTCTTGCTGTTTTTAAATGCAGTAGTCTTATCGCTGAGTTTCCCCATTGAAAATGAAAGAAAGGGTCCGAAACGGAACCCGATAAAATTCCAGGGAGCATATGATTGAGTTTGCAGTGTAAGTATCATCCGGCTGGTACCCGACAAGGAAGAACTGTTAAATCCATCCATTCCAAATCCGTCATTTAAGGTAAGACTATCGTAAGCAAAGCGGTTGATACCAATTATAAGCTGTGGTTTAATAAATTGTCGGAATTTCCACTTACCAATTTCCTTCAAACCGGTAAAATAATTCACCCCGGTAGTAAAGACACCTTGTTCAACATTGGATCCATGAAAGAAAGTTCCATATTCGAAGTTATAGCTTATGTATCCCCATGGGTAATAATGACCTGAAGAAATCCTGACACCCAGGTATTTACGAACTGAACTGTGTTTTTTCTGATAACCGGCTGTCAGGCTGTAAACTTTCCCGTCAGGGACATCTTCTGTTACGCCAAATTTAAAAATATATTTATCCTGGACATATTTTCGGGTTGAGATCCCAATGCTTGCCAGGTAAAAATTTTCGTTCGAAAAATAATGCTGCGTATCATATGCTTCATCAGGTTTTTCGAGATAATGCACATTTAAAAATCGTACCGAAGAAATAAAATTAGTGGCACGATCAAATTCAGTATTCCCTTTGAAAATCTGTATGGCATTACCTGCCCAATAGTCCTGAACATTAAATTTAAACGGCTGCAGAACCAGGATCGAATCATTGGCATGAATGTAATCCTGCCGGAATTGCTGCGAAAAATTTACTCCTGCTGCCCACTTTGCAAAGGGAGAAAAAAACGGGCGATCGAAACCTATGCTTCGTATAAAATTCCCGGATTCTTCTTTACCCATATGAAATGTGGAGCTGATATATGTATTTCGTATGTTGGGAATATAGTAATTCAGCTTGTACGCATAGTTGCCTGCGGCATCATTCCAGGTATATTCATTTTTCGATTCATGGCCTAAGCCCATAAAATTATTGTCTCTTAAATTAATGGTGATGCTGGTAGCGGAAAAGGCTCCATCAGGAATTATACTCCATTTATCCAATTCACGGATATAAATATCAACAGAGTCGGAATCTTTTGCAGTAGCTGTTACAAAAAACGAAACATCGGTTACATAACTCATGCTGCGCACCAGGCGTTCCGATTCTTTAACAAGCAAGGAATCAAATACCTGGTTTCGATGGATAAGTAAAAGGTTCCGGATTGTGATCCTTTGCGATTTAATATGAAGTTTGTTTGCAGTTTTCGCAAAAGTTCCTTGCTTCTTTTCAATAGTATCGGCAATCGAAAATCCAAAGGGATCCAATGTTTCGATATTGATGTTTCTTATAATTTTTCCTTCGAAGGCACTGTACGGCTTTCGAATCAGTTTTTTGTATTTTGCTTTTTTAGGTTTATCAAGCGGTTTAAAAAAAATACCGTACATATATTTTGTAAACTTGCGTTTTACCGAAAAGGATTCAATAGATTTATAAACTTTGGTTGAATCTATTTTTGCCGGGGTCTTCTGGGCAAATGCAAAATCAGTTGTTAAAAATAAAACAAAAACCAGGACACTGAATATTTTGAACCATGTTCTCATTTACTATCATTGTGAATGTTGGAAAAGTGATTTAAATTCATTTGCTAATTGCATTTCTTTTTACTCCCGGGTTTTATTTTCCCTCCTCTTTCCGCTTTTCAGCATCTCTGGCTTTCTTTTTGAAATATCCTTTTAAGAGGAAATTATGTTTAACAGCGTTCATGTTTTCATCCAATCCTTTGGAACTTTTTTTAAGATTCACAATAGTTTGATCCAGGTTATTCGCAATGGTAGTATCCTGAATCAACCGGCCCAGTGTTCCCTGTCCGCCGTTTATATTGGACATAATATTTGCAAGTTGATCCGAAATAACTTCGGCATTGGCTGCGGTTACTTCCAGGCTTGCCATGATAGCATCCGTTTCAACAGGCTCGGTTGATATGAGTTTTTGCCCTTCTCTAGCCAAAGGTGCTTCAGTGCTGCCTTGTGTAATGACGAGGAGCCTGTCGCCAATTATTCCTTCAGAACCAATGGAAACCTGACAGTCGGATTTAATAAACTTGTGAACTTCTTTCCTGACCAACATATCAACCCTGACGGTGGAATCATTGATTATGACGATATTATCGACAGTGCCGACATTAATCCCTGAAAAACGGATGTTATTTCCAACCTGCAGACCGCTTACATTGTAAAAAGTTGTAGTGAGTTTAAAAACAGGATTAAACAGGTTTTTTTGTCTCCCGATTATAAAAATGGCCAGTACAAAAATGGCCAGTCCACCTGCGACAAAAAAGCCCAGGCGTATTTTAAATTTTTGTGAGTGATTTTCCATTGTATGTTTTTATTAGTACCCGTTAAGTTTTAATCTGTAAAATGAGTATGTTTATGAAATCTAATTGAAAAATGATTTTATCAGCGGATCAGCAGAGTGTTCGAAGTCATTGAGCTTTCCTTCCTTGTAGACCACTCCTTCGGCAAGCATGATCATGCGGTCGGAAGTTGCAAGTGCACATTTAATATCATGCGTTATGATAATAGATGAGGTTTTATATTTTTTCTGAACTGCATTAATGAGTTCACTTATTTCGTCAGAAGTTACCGGATCAAGTCCTGTGGTGGGTTCGTCGTAAAGCATGATCATCGGGTCTACAACAATGGTGCGTGCAAGGCTTATTCGCTTGCGCATACCGCCTGAAAGTTCCGAAGGCATTTTATGCAGGGCATCAGCGAGACCAACATTTTCAAGGACTTCATGTATTTTTTCAGCAATTTCCTTATCGCTAAGATTCTTTTTTATCCTGTGTAACGGGAATTCCAGGTTCTCTTTCACTGTCATTGAATCATACAAGGCACCACTCTGAAAAAGGAAACCTATTTTCTGTCTCAGATCACCCATTTCCTTTGTATTCAAGGCAATTACATCTTTGTTGAATACATTTATAGTACCGCCATCCGGATGCAGCAAACCAACAATACATTTTATCAGAACCGACTTGCCACTGCCTGATTTTCCAAGCACTACCAGGTTTTCCCCATTAAATAGCTTTAACGAAACATCTTTTAATACTTCATTTGAACCAAATGATTTTTTCAGATGGTTTAATTCAATAACCGGCTCTTTGCCCGTAAGTTGAGTTACAGTCGCAACTGTGGATTCAGTTTGTTCTTTTATCATAATACTAGCATATCAGTAAACTGTACTGCAATCAAATCAACAATTATTACCAGCAGTGATGCCAATACTACGGCAGAATTTGCCGCAACGCCGACACTTTCAGTTCCACGCCCGGCATTATAGCCTTTGTAGGTTCCAACCAGTCCGATTACAGCCCCGAAAAAAAATGTCTTAATAACGGCAGGTAAAAAATCAATAAACTCGATGGAAGAAAATGCCTGTGAGAAAAACAGGACGAAAGAAACACTACCCTTTATGTTTGCACCTGCCCAGCTACCTAATATACCAAGTGCATCGGCATATAAAACCAATAGCGGAACCATAATGGTTGCTGCCAGCACCCTGGTTACAACCAGAAATTTCATAGGATTAGTTGAAGAAACTTCCATCGCATCAATTTGCTCAGTTACTTTCATGGAACCCAGTTCGGCACCCATGCCTGATCCGATTTTGCCAGCGCATATCAAGGCAGTTATTACCGGTCCCATTTCCCTGATCAGTGAAACCGCCACCATACCGGGAAGCCAGCTTACCGCACCAAAATCAATAAGTACCGGCCGCGATTGAATGGTAAGCACCAAACCCATAATTCCCCCTGTGACTGAAACAAGCGGCAACGACTTATAGCCAATTTGGAAACACTGGCGAAAAAACTCTTTAAATTCAAAGCCTCCCGAAAATGTTTCTTTTACGATCCTCGTTAAAAACAGGATTACATCGGCAAAATCAGTTAAGAAACTGCCTGCGGCTTCTGTTTTTTTCAGTGTTTTATCGCTGAGCTTGCTCATGGACTGAACCGTGGCAACCCGAATCTTTGGAATTACCTTTTTAACAGGATTGATCTTTTTTATTTTATCCATGCCGTAGTTTGTGATATTAAAAGCAAAGGTTGTGTTTTAGGATAATAAGGATTTTTTTCATTTTTTTTTCATTAATGCCAGGTGCCGTGTGCATAGTGCTTAGGGCCTTGTGCACAGTGCCTTGTTTTCCGGAGCTAAGATTTTTCTATTCATTCCTAACTCTCCCCTTCTCCACAGTATTGTAAAACAGAACCTAAGCAAATTATTCTTATTCAGATATCACTAAAATTCACTTTGCCGGGAACTATTTTTAGCTAAGATCCTAACTATTTGAATATCAGCAAATGTACAAGTAGTCCATTGTAAATGTGTTACATAACTATTTCAATAAGTTACATGATTCACACATTTCAAAACGTATTGCCTTTCTGTTGAAACCGTTTTACCGAGTCCATCACAATATAACAGTAAATTGCTCCTAAATTCCCATGAACATAGCTTTTTGGCGCATAACCTGTTTATTTTCATCAACCTCCGGATTTCAGTACAGACCGGCATTGAGTGGCATCCATTAAATTTTCTTATTGTCGTATTGCTGATACTATTCCGAAGTGGGAAATGGCAATTATGTAAAATAATAATTTTATTATGTAACTATTTTTATTTCCAGGCAACTACTTTTGTTATAGTAATAATCTTCATCTAAAACTTTGATGCTATGGCGAAGTATTCAAAAAAAGCACAGGATAAAATTGGAGAAGTAATGCATGAGTTTAAAGATGGAACTCTGAAATCTGGTAAAGATGGCAGTGGCGGTAAGGTGAAAAGCAGAAAACAGGCAATCGCGATTGGTATAAGTGAAGCAAGAGAAGCAGGATTAAAAGTTCCTTCAGAAAAAACTGTCCGGAAAAACTAGTTTTAAAAAGGTATTAATGCGAAGTTAATTTTTCAAAATAATCGAGGGCATCATCCGGCCTGGTTGGCACGTAATAACACAAGTCAAACAATATTTTGAATATGGCATTAGTTTTCCTACTTTTTTAGGGACATTTGGTGTAAGCTTTTCAGGAAAGAGACCTCTTGCTTTTTACTTTAAATAATATGTCAGAAAGCATTTTATACCCTGATTGGGGTTTGTATGAACATAAGATTTGGTTCCCGTTTTTTCCGGTTAAACAGATAAGAAATATTAATATTAATTAAGGGAGAATTGGAGATTATATGAAATCAGGCATTCAGGAAAAACCGGGAAAGAGACATTTCAGAAAATATTTACTCTGGATTATGGCAGTTGTTATCGTCGTTTCAACAGTAGCTACGTTTTTTATATTGAACAATTTTAACCAACTTCTGGCTGATGCCCTAATAAAAAGTTATAATTCCAATATTATTTCGGATGTATATGAACTGAAATTTGAAAAACTGAAGGCCAATATTTTTGAGGGGAATATACAAGTATTAAATGTGGTTATACAGCCAAGGGAAAAACCGTTAAACAACTATCCCTATATTAACAGTTCGTTCCGTCTCACTACCGGAAAAATACTTTTACAGAATGTTAAACTTTTCACATTATTAAGATCCAACAAACTAATTCTATCAAAGATTCAGATTATTAATCCTGACATACAGGTCCGCTTAGCCGGAGACAATAATATAATGATGCCTTATCAGGATACAACTGTGACTTTAAGTCAGAACATTAAAAATATTAAAAAATTCATTGATTCCTATTTCCTGCAGAAGTTTGAACTGGTTAATGCTTCATTCCGAATTATCAATTCCGGAAGACAGCGGGAATTTAAAGTCCGGAAGCTGAATATTTCGCTTAATGCTCTAAGCATAAATCAGCTGTCGGGCAAGGATGTTTTAACCTTTAAAAATGTTGTGTTGAGTATAGGTGAAATTTCCGGGAAACTGAAGAATGATGTCCTGAGGGTTGCAGATATTAAAGATTATCAATTAGATATAGGGGAGCTCAAAATCCAAAAATCGGTTGATACGTTAATTTATAGTTTTAAAGATTTGAATACAAGTATGAAGAACCTTGATATTCAGACTGAAGACAGTGTTTTTGAAATTTCAGCACAATCTGTCTCCGTTTCGTACCGTAAGAAATCTGCAAACCTGGTTAATCTGTCATTCAGACCAAACATTGACCACGCTTCACTGCAAAAAAGGTATAAATTTCAAACCACACAGGTTTCGGGTACTATTGGCACCATGAAGCTGATGAATGTAAATTTTGATACCCTGGTGTACAAACGCAAAATAGTTGTGGATGAAATTGAAATGGACAAAATAGAGATTTCTGTTTTCAAGGATAAAACAATGCCTGTCGACAAGAGCAGGATTCCTGAATACCTGGGGCAGCAATTGTCTGAAATTCCAATACCATTGACAGTTAACCGGCTTAAAGCTACCAATATTAATGTAGTGAGCCTCGAACGGAAGCCTGACGGCAATTACGCCAAAGTTAAACTTCAGCGAGGTAAGCTGGAAGTCGGCAATATCTCCAACCAGGCTTCGGCCAAACCACTTACGCTGAGTGCAGGAGCGTTTATCGAAAATAAAGTTTATTTTAATCTGGACATTATTTTCAGTTACCTTAAACCGGAATTCAATATGAGCGGAACTGTGGCTGAATTTAATCTGCCCGATCTGAATCCGTTATTCCTGTTATATGCACCTGTCAATATCAAAAAAGGTACAACGGATGGGATTACTTTTTCGGCAATCGCATACAAAACAAATGCGAAAGGGGAAATGAAATTTTTATACCATGACCTGGATGTTGATCTGCAACTTCATAACCGGGCTAAATGGATCAATTCCATCGTTACATTTGCAGCTAATACTTATATTGATGATGCTAATCCTTCAAAAGACGGAAAGCCGCCGCGCACTGTCCCTTTCAAGGTTGAGCGGGATATGAACAAAGGTTTTATCAATGTTATCATTCGATCCTTCCTTGCAGGGATGAAAGAAACTATGATTACATCGGGAAATCACAGAAAAGAAATTCCGGGAAAACCTAAATAGGGTCTGCGGAAAAACTCACATCCGGTTACATTTGCCCGTAGGGCATTTATATTAATAGATTAGGAAGATGATTAAATTGCCCATAGGGCATTAATAATTAAAATATTATGTCAATCCCCTCTGGGGAATAATCCATCATCGATCGATTATTCTAATGACATGTATCCCCTAACGGGGAATGGGCTAATTCTTACTTTGAGGTGCTATATTTCAAATATTGGCAATAAATCACTCTGTTATGTGGCATTCACAAATTCTTATCAATGGTTAAGTTTAATTTATTGTTCCTTTCTTTGTCCTTTTCCCTTGATGGAAAAGTACC
>JBBRCH010000130.1:0-8461 GCA_038204995.1 Bacteroidales bacterium
CAATCCAACCAATCACATGTAATCAAACATTAGTATTATGAAAAAAAATCTGTTACTAAGTACATTGTTTTTATTTTTCACTTTCTGGGCATGGTCTCAGCAAGTGCAGATCAGCGGAGTCGTGAAATCGGCCACTGATAACTTACCTCTTCCCGGAGCTTCAGTTGTTATTAAAGGAACCGTAACCGGAACCACAACGGATATAGATGGGAAATACACTATCAAAGCCAATCCTAAAGAGGTGCTGGTATTTTCTTTTATAGGGATGGATCCCCAGGAAATTACTGTTACTGCATCAAGTAAAACCATTGATATTGTGCTTGCTCAAAACGCAGTACTGATGGAGGAAGTTGTAGTAGTAGGGTATGGAACTCAAAAGAAAAGCGTTGTCACTGGTGCCATTGGCGGTGTAAAAGCAAAGGATATTGAGAAAATTCCAAACGGTCGTGTTGAACAGGCACTTCAAGGCAGGGTTTCCGGTATTACCATTGCTGCTAACTCCGGTCAACCTGGTGAACCGGCTACAATACGGGTTCGTGGTGTTACTACTTTCGGAGGAGGAAATGATCCTTTATGGGTTGTTGACGGAGTAGTTGTTGCTTCAGGGGCTATAGGGTATTTAAATCAGTCTGACATTGCTTCCATTGAAGTACTTAAGGATGCGACATCTGCGGCAATTTACGGAACACGTGCTGCTACAGGCGTTATCCTGGTTACTACCAAAAAAGGACAGGCAGGGAAAATGGTTGTGAACTATAATGCTTTTTATGGCTCATCAGGTCCGGCGAAAACACTGAAACTGTTAAATGCCACACAGTATGCAACATTAATCAATGAACGGCAGACAAACGGCGGTTTGGAACCCAGGTTCACCAATATCGGCCAATATGGTACAGGTACCGATTGGCAAGATGTGATTTTTAATACCAATGCAAATCGTTACTCACATGAACTGAGTCTAAGCGGCGGAAATGACAAATCAACGTTTTATTCCTCTCTTGCAATTTCGAACCAGCAAGGTATTGTAATGACTGACATTTCAAATTATAATAAGATAAGCCTCCGGTTAAATTCCGATCATAAAATATCTAAAGTATTTACTTTCGGACAGACTCTTGGATATACACATGCTAAATCAATAGGTCTTGGTAATACTAACAGCGAATATGGCGGACCTCTGAGTTCGGCAATCAATCTCGACCCTATTACTCCGGTAGTTGAAACAAACCCTTTATTAGCGAACGCTGCTCCATATAACAGTGACACTATTCCCGCGTTTACAAACGGCAATGGGAATCCTTATGGCATTTCCTCAAATGTTGGACAGGAGATGTCGAACCCGCTGGCATATCAACAGACAAGGTTAGGACAATATAACTGGTCAGATGATATTATCGGAAACGCTTATCTCGAAGTTAATATCAATAAGCATATTAAATTCAGGACATCAGCCGGGGCCAAATTGTCATTCTGGGGATGGCAGGGATATACACCTACGAGTTATCTGAGCCCATCAATTCCTGATGTTAAAAAGAACAGTTATTCAAAAACGATTCAGAATGGTTTAGACTGGAACCTTGAAAATACTCTTACATATAGCAATAAAATTGAAGATCATGAATTCAGCATCTTATTGGCGCAGGGAGCTTATGTAAATGGAATCGGCGGTGGTCAAACATCTACCGTTAATGGACTTCCGATCAGCAATTATAATGACGCTTCTTTCAATTTTGACATTACCCAGGCAAACAGGACATCGGGTGCATGGGATTTCACACAACATAAGATTTCTTCTTTATTTACCCGTGTAAATTACAATTATAACGAGAAGTATTTATTTACGGGTATTGTTCGCCGTGACGGTTCAACCCGGTTTGGCGCGAATAACAAATTTGGTATTTTCCCATCCTTCTCCCTTGGCTGGGTTGTTTCAAATGAAAGCTTCTGGAAAACGGGTGGAGTAATTAACACTCTGAAGTTCAGAGGTGGTTATGGTGTCGTAGGTAATGATAACATTTCTGAATTTGGTTATTTGTCAACTGTTGTGGGTGGTTTCAATTATACCTTGGGTAATCCAGGTGTTATCATCACTGGTTATGCCCCCAAAACCCTTGATAATCCTGATTTACACTGGGAAGAAACTTCACAGATTAACATTGGCTTCGATATGAGGTTTTTAAATGACTTTACTGCTGTAGTTGATTTATACAAAAAGAAAACTACCGGCATTTTGCGTGAAGTACCTATCCCGGGTTATGTAGGGGTTTCAAACCGACCTGTAGCCAACGTTGCTGACATGGAAAATAAAGGGGTTGAATTTGAATTAGGTTATAATAAAACAATTGGAGATGTTAATTTTTCTGCCAATGGTAATATAGCCTATCTGCAAAATAAAGTTACCTATCTTAATTCGGACGCTGATTTTATTGCAGGTGATGCTTCCTTCCAATCCATGGGCCCGGTAACCCGCATACAGGTTGGACAATCATATAACTCCTTTTATGGGTTTGAAACGGATGGCATTTTCCAGAATTGGGCTGAAATTAATGCATATACAAATACTGCAGGAGATTTAATACAGCCAAAAGCACAGCCTGGTGATTTCAAATGGGTTGACACGGATAAAGATGGAGTTATTACAGATAATGATAAAACTTTCCTTGGTTCGAATATTCCAAAATGGACCTATGGATTGACTTTAAATGCTGCTTACAAAGGGTTTGATGTGCTGATATTCGGACAGGGAGCTGCAGGAAGCAAAATTTTCCAGGGTCTTCGTCGTCTCGATATCGCTAATTCGAACTATCAAACTATAGCAATGAGCCGCTGGACAGGTGAAGGCACTTCTAATACTTATCCTCGCCTTACAAGCAATGACCTTAACGGAAATTTCTCCAATATGTCAGATTTCTACCTCGAAAAAGGAGATTATTTTCGTCTTAAACAAGTACAACTAGGCTATACCTTTAAAAGTAGTTTGCTGAATAAAATATCGGTTACTAAATTCCGTCTTTATATACAGACTGAAAACCTGATTACCTTTACCAAGTATACCGGTTACGATCCTGAAATCGGGGGTGGTGTTTTTGGTATAGATAAAGGAGTTTATCCTCAAGCCCGTTCTTTCATAGCAGGTTTACAACTACAATTCTAAGTTTCTGCAAAAGATCATTCAATTGTAAAAAATCAAATTGTGCTTTATTAGTTTAAAACACTCACAAAAAAACAGAAAAATGAAAAAAATACTAAATACTTTCCTTTTTGTTGCAGCGGCAATGCTTTTATTGGTATCCTGCCAAAAAGATTTTGTGGATATCCAACCCAAAGGCCAATTCCTATCTGCAAATTATTATGCAGATGAAACCCAAGCATATTCAGCTCTTGTCGGGGTTTACGACATTATGCGGAAAAATTCGGGAGGATTTGAAAATATGATCACCATGATGAACGCCGGATCGGATGATCAGTATGCAGGTGGTGGTTCTGAGACTGACGGAGCCGGAATACAAGGCTTCTCCAATTTCTCCATTACACAGTTAACGATGCCTGTTAGCTTCTGGAGTGACCATTACCAAGGGGTTTTCAAAGCTAATATGCTGCTTATCAAGCTGCCAACTACAGTTATGGATGAAGCTTTAAAAGCAAGATTTGCTGCCGAAGCCAAAGCGGTTAGAGCTATGTGCTATTTCAACCTGGTAAGGATGTTCAAGAATGTTCCTTTGATCCTTGAACCGTTAACAACCGGCAATATGTATGAAGTGACTCAGGCAACACCTGAAGCCATTTATGTACAGATTGAAAAGGATCTTACGGAGGCTATAGCCGCATTACCAGCGACAGTATCAATGGCTACGGAAGCAGGCCGTTTCAATAAAGGTGCTGCTCAGGCTTTACTTGGCAAAGTTTATCTTTATGAAAATAAAGGGGCATTAGCTGCTGCACAGTTAGCTGAAGTTAATGGGGTAACTCCTGGCGGCACCAGCATTTATGGGTACAAATTATTAAATAATTTTGCTGATCTTTGGGCTGTATCTAACAGATTTAACACTGAGTCTATTTTAGAAGTTTCTCACACCAATCTTGGCCAGGGAGGCTGGGGCAACTGGGGTCAGGGTACCGATGAAGGTAATTCTGTTTGTGTAATGGTAGGACCAAGAGGTTATTCGAAATTAGCACCTTCTGCACCTTCTCTTCCGGCAGGTTGGAGTTTTAATGTATTTACCCAGGATTTCTATGATGCAATCAAAACCGACCCGCGTTTTGCAGCTACTGTTTTCGATATGAAAGCTCTTAAAGCTGCCGGACAGGCTGATTATATTGAAGGGTATCAGAATACAGGTTACTTCCTGAAGAAATTTTTGCCAACAACCGCTGATGTGACAACTTTACCAGGTGATGCTGTTCTGAATTACAAACAAGATACCTATGTTATCCGCCTGGCTGATACCTATTTAATGGAAGCTGAAGCTTTAGGCGCCACCGGAGGAAGAGCACAGGCATTACTGGATGCAGTAAGGGCCAGAGTTGGACTTGGATCAATTCCTGTATCTATGGCTGCAATAAAAGCAGAACGCAGGTTGGAGCTGGCAGGCGAAGGCCACCGTTTCTTCGACTTGGTTCGCTGGGGCGACGCTGCTTCAAAATTGGCAGGCAGAGGTTTTACACCTAACAAAAATGAGGTTTTCCCTATCCCTAATGCGGAACTATTAGGTACTAAAATAAATCAAAATCCAGGTTACGAACAATAACAGTTAAAGACATGAAAAAAATAAAATTTATATGCAGCATACTGTTCCTGATAGTGGTTGCTTCAAGTTGTGCAAAGATTGATGGACTTGATAAGGATACATCCTTTCTGAATACCATCCCAGCACCTTCGAACCTTTCCGAAATTTTCGATATTTCCGATGATAATTCAGGGATGGTCAAGATAACTCCACTCGGTGAGGGTATAACTACTTTTAAAGTTATATTTGGTCATGGTACTGGTTCATCTGCTTCGGCTATGGTGGTACCTGGTTCTAATGTAACTCATGCATATCCTGAAGGAACTTATTCAGTTACTATTGTGGGCAAGAATATAAAAGGGGACAGCATTGTTGCTTCCTATCCACTTACTTTAATATATAGGGTTCCTGAAAACCTGGCAGTTACATTAACACAGTCCGGTCTGAATCTAAAGGTGGCGGCTACTGCTGATTATGCAGCATCCTATCTGGTTTATTTCGGAGATGTTGTTGATGAGGTTGGAACTCCGTTGGCTAAAGGTGGACAAGTATCCCATAATTATACAGATATAGGTGATTATAACGTAAAAGTAGTTGCATTAAGCGGAGGCGCTGCAAAATCAGAGAAAGTTACAGCTATAACTGTAACAGTACCTTTTGGTTTACCAATTGATTTTGAGAATGCCAATATCAATTATTTCTTTGGAACATTCGGTGGCGGACAGGGGTTTGCAAAAGTGGCTAACCCTAATGCAACCGGATTAAACACATCCACACTTGTTGGTAAATTTACTCGTGGATTCGAAGCCTGGAGCGGGACATATAGTCCTCTGGATATTCCTATCGATCTTTCCACTGGCAAAAAAATCAAAATGTTGGTTTATAATCCTAATGCAGCGCTTATTGGTGCAAAGGTAAATGTTGAGTTGGAAGCTGCTGTTGGTGGATCACCAGCTAACGGAGTAGGAGTTCTGAAAGTTCCTGTAACTACTTCCGGCGCATGGGAAGAGTTAGTGTTTGATTTCAGTACAATTGCCGCGCTTCCGGCTAATGCAAAATTTGCACAGCTTGTTTTAAGATTCAATGATTCTGTTGATGGTGCTGGTGCAATCATTTATATAGACAATATCAGGCTTACAAACTAAAAAAAACATACTGATGAAAAATACAATAAAAACATTTATAGTTATAGCAGCACTGCTTGTAGTATATAGTGCATGCAAAAAGCAGGATTACCAAATGGGTGATCTGACTGGTCCATCTAATCTGGTAATTACTACAGAAATTGTTGGAAAGGACGCTGCAAATCCTAATGGAGATGGTTCCGGTAATGTAAATATTACTGTAAGTGCTGATAATGCACTCGCTTATAAGGTGGGTTTTGATGCTAACTCTGTTTCGGATTATACCGTCATACCTTCAACCGGGAAAGTGACCAAAAAGTTCACATCGATTGGAACAAACACATATAGAATTTCGGCTATTGTAACCGGAAAAGGCGGTACTACCTCCACTGTTTCAAAAGAGGTGACGGTTGCCTTTGACTATGTATTTGACCAAACAATCGTAACTGATTTAACAGGAGATGCATCAAAAAGCTGGGTTGTAGATAAAAGTGTTCCTGGTCATTTTGGCGTGGGACCCTGGGATCCTACCTCAGTTACTCCAGCCTGGTGGTCAGCAGGGATAAATGAAAAACTCTCATGCTGCCCTTGCTTTTATTCAGCAACTTTTACCTTTACCAAGCTTACTCCCAAAACATACAAATTGCAGGTTGTAACTGATAATGCATTTACAAAAACAGGCGCTTTGGCTAATGGCCTTCCAGGTATTCCTGCAACAGGAGACGAAGGATGTTATCCTTATGCCGGCGGAACTTCGGCTTTTTCCTTTGTCCCGTCTTCGTCAGGTATTCCTGAAGCCTCCACCACAACTACTGCTATTTCATTGGCAGGATCTGATACGTACATTGGATATGGTGCTACCAAAAAAGAATATGAAATTCTTTCAATTTCACCTACTAAAATGTATTTAAGGGTTCAGGGGACTGAAACCGGTAATGCATGGTATATCCAATTGATACCGGCTAACAAATAACTGTTAAATTTCAGATCACCGTTTTTTTGAAAGGAGGAGCAATTAAAACTCCTCCTTTCATTTACTATTTTAAAGATAAATGCAGTTGAAGCCAGGTTTTCAATGCAAATTAACAAAGAGCATTAAAACTCATGCCGATCAACCTGGTGCAATTTTAAAAAGCATCTAAAAGAAAAACGATATAAAGTACTTTGGGTTCTATTATACCGTTTTGTATTATTAAGGAATCCTACTAAACAAATTGTTATGAGCAAACTAATTCCAATAGCCATATTGCTTGTTTTTGCAGCTTTATCCTGCAAAAAACCGGATAATACAGAACCCGATGTTGCTCCATCAAATCTTACTTTAAATGCAACCGCAAGTGCAGATAGCAGTGGTAATGTTTCAATTATTGCTGCAGCTACTAATGCTACCTATTACACTTTTAATTTTGGAGACGGGAAAACTGAAGTAACCGCAACGGGTGTAAAAATTCATCAGTATGAGGCCTCCGGCGTTTATACTATTACAGTAGTAGCGAAAAATACAGGAAAACTTTCAGCCACCGCATCCGCTATGGTTACTGTAGTTGTTGTTCAGAACCTGGTTTGGTCGGATGAATTCAGTACATCAGGGACTCCTGATCCCACAAAATGGGGTTATGATCTTGGTGCCGGTGGCTGGGGAAATAATGAATTGGAATTCTATACTAGCCGGACAGATAATGTGAATGTATCGGACGGAACTCTGAAAATTATTCTGAAGAAAGAGGACTATCAAGGCAGTGCGTATACATCGGCGCGCATGCTTTCGTACGGAAAATTCTCGTTTAAATATGGTAAAATCGAAGTGCGTGCCAAACTTCCGGCCGGTAAGGGTACCTGGCCAGCCATCTGGATGCTGGGAGATAATTACAAAGCAGCAATATGGCCTGCATGTGGCGAAATTGATATTATGGAGCATGTTGGAAATGGCCCGGGTGTAATTCATAGCTCAATACATACGACTTCAAGTTTTGGCAATACGATAAATACCAGTACAAAAACTGTAAGTACTTACAATACTGAATTTCACTTGTACCAGGCGAACTGGACGCCCGACCGCATTGAATTCAGTATCGACAACGCTTTATTCTACACTTATTCACCATCGGTCAGGAATAGTTCTACCTGGCCTTTCGATCAAAACTGCTTTATTATTCTGAATGTTGCCATGGGAGGTAATTTCGGAGGCGCAATTGATCCTGCTTTTACAAATTCACAAATGGAAGTTGACTATGTAAGGGTATACAAGTAAATGGCATCTGTTTAATTGCTCCTTGTATTTATAAAGCAATTTCGCCGAAGGCTGAATTTATGATTTTCCGGAGTAATTTACTCAATTTGATTTGTAACTACTTGTCAAAATATAAGGCATCAGATTCATCATAAACGAACATGTTTTCCAGTTTGCTCTTTATTTAATTGACCTGAACTAATTTAAGATAGTGTAATATTAGTTGAAAGAATAATAAAACGCTTTATAAACCAGGTTATGCCAACACAAAAAAAGTCTGTATTACTCGTGGCGTTAATAATTGCTATGGGTGGTTTTTTAATGGGATTTGATGCCTCTGTAATTTCGGGTGTTGTAAAATTTATTGAACCCGAATTCCA
>JBBRCH010000131.1:0-8420 GCA_038204995.1 Bacteroidales bacterium
ACCTGAATGAAACATTACAGGTATATCATACTCTATAGCCATTTCGTACCAAACTTTAAGCCTGCTGTCGCCGGGATAAAACGGTTCATAACCGGGATAAAATTTTAAACCTTTTATAAGCCTGTTCTCCAGGTATTCGCCGATTTCTCTTATATCCCTGTGATCGTAATGCAGAAAACTAATGCCTGAAATCACACCTAAATTATCCCTCCCTTTTATCGCTTCTACCACTTGCCTGGTGCTGGGTCTGTTTTCGTTGACTTTATAGGAGGATAACACCAATGAATAATTAACTTTGTTTTCTGCCATGGTATCTGAAAGAAGGTTAAGGCTGTCCTCCAATGAAATTACTTTGTCTTCGTGGTAATTGTTAATGTGTGTGTGAACGTCTATAATCATGTGTTTTGTTTTTTTAAAGCTGCTAGATAGAGCTGTTTTTAAAATTTAATAGTTCAGAATTTCTGTTTTAGGCTCAACCACTATGCAATACATAGATTTCAAGATATCGAATGGAATCCGATAAAATAAAAACGCTTTGGTTTGAAGTCGGATGACAGGAGAGGAATAAGATATTAAATTTCACTAGTCCCCCTACCAATCAGATATTCATTCGGTTAATTTCTAATATACATCTTCAATAATATAACTTGTTTCATTAAATTGAAACGAATTCCCTTTTTGCAAACCTTCCATGCTTCTGTAAATAGGAGCTTTTGTTGAAATGCCGAAAATTGTTTCTCCGTCAATTTCAATTTTATCACTGGATATACCGATGAAAAAGGTTATTTGGTCGGTAACAACGATTGCTCCGGGTTCAACAACAGTACTTACTTTTGAAGCGTCCAATGAATCAAGGAAAGACATTTCCTGTTGAGCAAAAACATATTCATTTCCTAAGGCTCTGAGTATCTCCATCTTTCCGGCTTTGCGATCTTCGCTCTGGCTGGCAGATTCATTGCGGTGGAATACATCTTTTTTCATTTCCGCCTCACGATGTTTAAAATTTTCGATCAATTCATGCTGCTGTTTTATATATGCCTGATGTATTTCGGGTTTATCAATTTTACTTTTCATATAGGGGTTATAGGGTTTAAAACTTTAAAGATACACTTTTTATTTATATTTATCCTGGTTATTATGCTTGTTATCGGGGCTTTCGGGAATAATCGTGTTGCTACAACCTTGTTTTTTCAGGGTTTCCATGCTACCGATTTTTAAAAAATGGCTGCGCAAGCACTGCAAACTCATTAGCCTAAGAACTCGCAAGATGACTTGCACCATCCAGTCTGAGAGCAAAAGAATTTACTTATTCAGGATTTTGATGAAAAATATTCGCCAGGTATTCATACAATTCGGGATGCCTTCGTTTGAATTTTTCAGGATTATCGAAAAAATATTCGCTTACCACGGCCAGGAACTCAGCGTCATTGGTAAGCGCGTAAGGGCTGATATCCGAATGTCCGTGTTCGATATGAGCCATTTCTTCCTTTATAAGATGCAACCATGGTACAACATATGCATTTTGCAGGAGGATTTCGGGGATGCCATCAGTGCCTCCGTCAACATCGTCAATCAGGTGGACAAATTCGTGAATTCCAACATTGGTTTTGTGATCTGTACCATCATATGCATTCAGCAAGTCAGGTTTTGAAAGAATCATAGTCCCGTTCATAAACCTGTTTCCTACCATGCCTATGATATTTCCTTCATTTCCTTCCGTATGTTGGGTCTGAAATTTTTCGTCAAAACTATTAGGGTAAATAATTATTTCCCTCAATCTGGGATAATTAAATTCAGGGAATGCGAACATGGGTATAATGGCACTCGCGGCAACCATAATTCTTATACTATCATCAATTTCTGTATCAACCGGGTTTATTACTTTTGTAGCCAGAAATAACTGCACACGTTTTTCGAAACCGGATTTTTGTAAGGTATCTAATTCGCGGTAAAAACTTACATGCTCATTAAGGATTTTGCGCCAGCTTTCAGGGAAAGGCTGATCTAATAAAAGCTTGTTTTTTTTGCTTTTTCCTTTTAAAACCAAATATGCCATCAGCCCGATTGCAGTTAGTAAAATTATTAATACCAACGGTTTAACGTACTCGGGATTCATAAGTCCGGAGTAATTATATTCAATAATATTGTATAATTTATCCATTGCGTAAAAATATTTATCAAAACATTCCATTAAACAACCTGGCTACCACGAAGGCTGCTGCAGCTGCCGTTATACCAATCACGGTAACTTTTACAGCTCCCTTTAAAGGCGGCTGGCCGGTTACCTTGCTTTTAAAATAACCGAATACAAACAGGCAAATTATGGTCAGCAAGGCCGAAAAAGTAAGTCCTTCGTAAGGAGTTTGTGTAAAAAAATAGGCTGTCAGCGGAATTAAACCACCAACAATATAAGAGCCTCCAATTGTTGCTGCGCTGTTCCTGGCACGGTTTGCATCAGGTTTTTCGAGGCCTAATTCGTATTTCATCATAAAATCAACCCATTTATGCTTGTCTTTAGCCAATTCATCGGCAATAGTATGCTGGGTTTGCTCATTTAATCCATATTCAGCGAAGATAAACCGCACCTCTTCTTTTTCTTTTTCGGGCACTACTTCTACCTCTTCGTATTCACGTTTCAGTTCCGACTCAAAATGTTCCTGTTCCGTTTTACCCGCCAGGTAACCACCCAATCCCATAGCAATACTGCCTGCAACAATTTCGGCAATGCCGGCAGTGATAACTACTGCGTTGCTATGCACTGCTCCACTCAAACCAGCAGCTAATGCAAAGGGAACCGTTAATCCATCGGACATTCCAATTACGATATCAGTAATGAATTCAGAACTTCTTAAATGTTCCTCCGTGTGTGAACTGCTCGTAGTATTCATCTTTACAAAATTTGGGATTCAGGTTCTGCTTCAAATTTGAATAACTCTATTCTTATTTTTCAATTATTCATTTCTTGTAAAAGAATGAATCATGAAATTAGCATGTATCATTTGTTCTGAAGATAACAGACAAAAGTAAAAATATAAAAGTCAGGGAGTTGCAAATTATGTTCATTTTTTTGAAACGGTGATTTATATATTGCTTTTTGCTTTTGAAAGACAAAACGAGTTGAGATATTGAATCACATGCAATGCTTTACCCGGCATCGACTAACTCACATTTGCCTGGAAGAAGATTTATAAGTTTATCAGACAAGATTTCAGGCTATAACCTGATACTTATTGCATCTCAACTTTGACTTTCTTTTACAACATTTAAACCCTGATGACCCTGGTCCTCAATCTTTTTTAACGCTTCCAAATTAATCAGGATAGATTATTTTGTATAATTAATAGGCTTTCTTTTTTCACAATAATTGAACTCTGTCTGATTTTGTGTTAAGATTTATTAAACAATCGATTTTTAAATACCAGAATCATCCGTTTGTAGTTGTATATTCTGAAAATGAATTCGTTTAAACAAAATCAAACAAAACTTCACGACAAACTCCTGTTGTTTATAGTTGACCACTTTCTAACATCCAAAAAATCCTAAGATGAACAAACTCAGGTTTCAGCCTTCTTTTCTCCAGGTTTTATATTTGATCATCTATGTGGTGCTGTTTTCCGCTATAATTTTTATACCGGCTTTAGTTAACGGCCCGATACAATTAACTAAAAAATTAATTATTGAAGAAGAAACCATCGAAGGCTCTCTTCTTGGTATTTTATTTATTATCAGCATCCTGATGTTAAATTTATATAAACATGAGGTGCTTAAACATAAAGAAATAATTAAAAAAATTAAGGACGATAAGAAGAAAATTGAGACCCGGCTGACTGATTCATATCGTTATATTGGCCTTCTTAATGTTCAGATCCAGGAAATCAAATCCATTTTTAATGATGTTGAGAAATATCCGGAGACAAAAGAAGATTTTAAAAAAACGTATCATTTTTTTAGTACACACGTACATGGAATTGTCCAGGCAGATTGGATTTTATTCCGGATAATCAGTCGCAATTCGTTGAGAACAATCAGTGAATCTTTTGAAACAAGAGAAGGAATTTCCTATGCTTTCCCCCATGTAAGTAATAAGCTGATCATCGAAAGATTGCCCGGCTCCCCTTTTACCTCCGTTGTTTCTAACCCGCAGAATTTAAATATTTTTGTTTGTTGTATAATGCCTGTTGACAAAATAAGCAATGATCAGCGTATATTTATTCAAGCTATTATAAATGAGATTACAAAGCTGTTTGTAATTTTAAATTCATCCTATTACAAAAAAGAAAGCAAAATATTTATTGGTAATAGCCTTATTTAGCCTCCTGATCAGCAACAGGCAGTTTAGAGCGAACCATTTATTGACTATGTTGATAATTCGCATTTTGATTTAATATTTGATTTTAAAGATCGATTTGTTTAATTCACCGGTGATCATTGCAACATCGGTATTAAATGGTAACTTTGAGAAAATTCAAACCCTTGGAATATGAAAAGATATATGATTTTTGCCTTTGCAGTTTTTGGTATTTTCTTTTTATCAGTAGTCACTATTAATAAGGTAGCGGCACAATCAGATCAGAAAGAGAAAGTATTTAGTAATCCTATCCCTCCGGGGGTAATGAAAATACTTAATAAATCCTGTGTGAATTGTCACTCTGAACCAGGGAAGATTTTGGCTTTGTCGCATGTTAATTTATCGAAATGGGACCAATATTCAGCCCAAAAACAGGCTGACAAAGCAAAGTTAATGTGTAAGAAAATATCAAAAGGGAAAATGCCACCCAAAAAATTCAGGGCAAATTCTCCTGATGCTGTTCCGACCAGCGATGAAATTAAGACTATCTGTGACTGGGCAAACTCATTTCAAACAAAATAAGTAACGAAATCGAATGCTAACTCCTTTTGCGAGTCAAGAATCTGCATAAATGATACTGATTTATTTTAAGACCGATTGTCTTTCTTGTCTATTCGCTCAATATGTAGAATTAAGCATTGAAGTTTAATAAGGCTTATCTGCTGATTCTGAATTAAGAATTTTTAACCAATAAGTTAAAACATTGGTACGGAATGTGCGATAGGGTTACAATTTGTAACTGATATTATTCGTTGCTGATTTATCATAATTTCCTGTGAATCCAATAGGCAAACCTGTTTTCTATTCGCAAAGTTCAACCCGCTGGAATCGTTTCCTATGGGCGGTAAAAATTCTGGCTGTCGTTTTAGTCGTCGGCATTGCAGCGATTTTGATATCCTTATTCCACAAACAGGCTTTTAACCTGCCAACCTTGCACGAGCATCTTTTGCTTACCCAGGATGATATTCAAAAAATAAGAAATGATGACGTTCACGGTACTGAAACCAAACATTTTATCAAACTGGCCAATGAAGCCCGGAAACGCGAGGGTCACAATTTTTATAAAAGAGATAAAGTCATACCGGGGATTGTAAAAAATATCATTCCCATCCGGGCTGCTTTTTATGTAAACTGGGATATACAATCCAAATATTCGTTGAATCACAATGCGTCAAAAATGAATATGATATTGCCCGAATGGCTGTTTATTCAGGATACTTCTGATGTTGTGTCGACTGACATTGATGCAGAAGCCCTCGAAGTTATGCGCCGAAGCCACCTGGCCATTGTTCCTATGATCTCAAATTTTTTCAATAATAAATGGAAAGGGGCCAATGTACATCGTATTATAATTTCTCCTGCGCGTCGTACCGTTTTGATTAACAGCATTGTTAAAACACTGGAAACTTACAAATTCAACGGGGTAAATATCGATTTTGAAGATCTGAATGAAACTACCGATGAATATATGATTGCCTTTCAGAAGGAATTATACCAGGCACTTCATTCCAAAGGATATTTTGTAACCCAGGATATAGCTCCTTTTAACGAGGATTATAATGTTGCTGAACTGGCAAAGTATAATGATTTTCTTTTCCTGATGGGCTACGACCTGCATAATGCCACATCGGCTGCCGGGCCTGTGGCTCCGCAGTATTGGGTGGAAGCTGCCCTGTACGATCTGTGTAAAAAAGTACCTTCCGATAAAGTAGTGCTTTGTATTGCTGCTTTCGGATACGACTGGCAGGCCGATTACCAGGGGCAGGACGTTACATACCAGGAAGCCATTACCACAGCACTTGAAAGTGAAGGAAAAGTGAAATTTAACGATAACGATTACAACCTGAATTATTCCTATTACGACGAAAACGATAAAATACACAACGTGTTTTTTGCCGATGCGGTTACAGCTTTCAATGCTATGCGAACGGCTGCTGATTTCGAAACATCGGGGGTTTGCATGTGGTACCTGGGATCAGAAGATGCCAGGATCTGGCAGTTTTATAACCGCGATCTTTCGGCAGCTGCTTTAGCGTTGAAACCATTTAACAGTAATTTTCTCAACATTGTTCCTTCCTCCAATAATGTCGATTACAACGGTGCCGGCGAAGTTCTTAACGTGATGACTGAACCTCAGCCGGGCAAATTTAAAGTTGAATATGATAAAAAAGAAAACCTTATTTCGGAAGAATTGTACATTGACCTGCCTACTGGATATGTGATAAACAAAACCGGTGAGAAGCCGAAGGAAATTGTCATGACTTTTGACGACGGGCCCGACGAGCGCTATACTCCCCGTATCCTGGATATTCTGAGTAAAAACAAAGTCCCGGCCGTATTTTTTATGACAGGCGTAAATGCTGAAGAAAATCTACCCCTGGTTGAACGGGTTTACAAAGAAGGGCACGAAATCGGGAACCACACTTTTCTTCATCCAAACCTCGAACTGGCATCGGACGACAGGCTGAAACTCGAGTTGCGATCAACCGGATATATTATCGAAAGCATTACCGGCCATAACACCCTGTTATTCCGGCCGCCATACAATACCGATGCCGAGCCGACCAATCCTGCGCAGTTGCGGCCTATTTACATCGCCAAGAAGGAGGGCTACCTTACCATCGGTTCTTCCATTGATCCCCGCGACTGGGAAGAAGGTGTTACGGATGATACTATTGTTGCACGGGCCGAGGCTCAGCAGGGACTCGGGAATATTATTCTTATGCACGATGCCGGCGGATACCGCGAAGAGACAATCAAAGCGCTGCCCCGGATTATTGCCTATTACAAAGCACATGGGTATGTGTTTGTTAGTTTGGCCAAATTAATGGACAAAAAACGTGATGACCTGATGCCCGTGGCTACAGGCTCATTTAACAAATATCTCGAATCGGCGGATGCAACGGTGTTCCGGGTGGGTTATGTTTTCAATCGGGTGATCTCAGCCATTTTCTTTCTGGCGATGCTGCTTTCGCTGTTTAAAATACTGAGTATTGCAACACTCGCCATCAGGCAAAAAAGAAATTCAAAAAAGCAGTCACCCGGACCGGTTTCTCCCGTTCAATACAAGGTAAGTATCATTGTGCCCGGGTATAACGAAGAGATTACGGCTCCTAAAACAGTTGAGAACCTGTTACGCAGCGACTACCCCGATTTTGAAATCGTATTTATTGATGACGGCTCAAAAGATGATACTTTTAAAAACATACAGGCGCTCTATGGTAAACACCCGAAGGTAAAAGTACTGACCAAACCCAACGGGGGCAAAGCATCGGCCTTAAATTACGGGATAGGATTTTCTACCGGAGATGTTTTGGTATGCATTGATGCGGATACGGTTCTGAATCCGGATGCCGTTTCGAAACTGCTCGCTTATTTCAGCGACCCGCTGGTGGCTTCAGTAGCCGGAAATGTGAAAGTGGGAAACCGGAAGAACTTACTCACCCGCTGGCAATCGATTGAATATATAACCAGTCAGAATTTCGAAAGACGCGCCTATGATACGCTAAACGCTATTATGGTGGTACCCGGGGCTATTGGCGCTTTCAGACGCGATGCCGTGATGAAAGCCGGTATGTTTACAACCGATACGCTTGCCGAAGATTGCGACCTGACCATCCGTTTGCTGCGTGCCGGCTACAAAATCCGCACCTGTAACGAGGCGCTTGCATTTACCGAAGTGCCCGAAAATATGCATATGCTGCTAAAACAACGTTTTCGCTGGACCTTCGGAATTATGCAGGTTTTCTGGAAACACCACGACCAGATGTTTGTACGACGAAATCCTAATTTAGGATGGGTTTTATTGCCCAATATGCTGCTTTTCCAGCTTATTTTGCCCATACTGTCGCCCCTGGTCGATATCACGCTGCTGTTTTCCTTGTTTATGCCAAAGGGAGGTGTTATTGTAGCGCTTTATTTCGGATACTACCTTCTCGACCTGATTATCTCCACAATTGCATTCCGCTTCGACGGGGAAAAATTTACACTGCGAAATGCATATAACCTTTTCCTGCAGCGGATTCTCTACCGTCAACTGTTGTGGTATGTGCTGCTGAAAGGATACCTGCGA
>JBBRCH010000132.1:0-8388 GCA_038204995.1 Bacteroidales bacterium
CTCTTCATCCTGTTTCTTTATTTCAATGGTGATGGTTCCTTCGCCTTCCTTTTGCATCAGCCCGTGCCAGATGGCATTTTCAACAAAGGGCTGAAGTAGCATCGGTGGAATCATAACCGTATTGGTATTTACGCCTTCAGCAATTTTATAATCGCACTTGAATTTGTTGTCAAACCGGGCGCTCTCCAGGATAACATACAACTTTAATGTTTCCAGCTCTTTTTCGATGGAGATCGTTTCACTGCGCGAATTATCGAGGATCAGGCGGATCAGTTTCGAAAACTTGATCAGGTAATCGGATGCGAGTTCATGCTTCTGGTCGATAATAAAACTATTAATGGAATTCAGAGAATTGAAAATAAAGTGCGGGTTCATTTGCGCCCGCAAGGCGTTGGTTTCGGCCTGGGCAAGTTGCTTTTTGAATTCAGTACTTATAAGCTCTTTATCCATTTTTCGTTTATAGCGAAGACGACTAATCACTCCAATGACAACTATCATTAAAAAAAGGCCCCCGATAAGGAAATAGTTTCTTTGACTTGATTTTTCACTTTGCAATTGGGCTATTTCATTCTCCTTCAATTGTTGTTGCTGTTCAATTTCAAAAGATGCAATTCGGGCCTTTGTATTCATCGCATTTAACGAATCCTGGATACTATGATACTGGATAAGGAAGCGAAGCGCCCGAATAGAATCACCTCTCCTTAGAAGAAAGGAACTCATTTCATAACTATACTTCAATACAAAAGGAATATTTTTCGAAGATATTACAGTCATTAATGCTGTTTTAAGATGTTGACCTGCACGCTTTCCGTCTCCGGTTGCAGAAAAATATTTGTAGTAACAAAAATCAAGTTCAAAATAATTATTAATAAAAATGGGAGATAATTTTTCTTTTTCCCATATCTTCTCTGCCTTATCAAGGAAAAAGAGCGCACTGTCGTTTAGGTTAAGTTGCAGGTAAACGGCAGCAGTACTGACCATGTTTGAGGCCAAAAGATATGGTATAACATAATGCTTTGCTCCTTCTGAATAGTACTGTAAGGCTTTTTTAAAATCATGTTTTTCAAAATAAAGGCTACCTAATGCATCATAGGCGTTGTCATTAGAAACTTCGTTCAATCTGATCATCTCATCTAAACATAAATTCAGGAATTCTTCAGCTTTGTCAAAATTTCCCCACTTCTGGTAAGCTGAGCCTATATATTCCAAATCATTTGCAGTTGCAAGCGTGTCAAAGGATTTATACATATCAACAGCACGCATAAAACTTCCTATTGCTTTATCATAATCAGCTATTGATAAATAATACCGTCCAAGGGAATGGTAACAGATTGCCGTATTTTCAACAGGTCCGTGACTCTTATAATAAGCAATCTTGTTAGTGTAATACTTTACTATCTCTACTTGTTTGCCTGTTAACTCATAATAAACCCGTATATCTCCGAGCGGATAGCCCATGTACTGAACCACTCCCAATGAATCCAATCCATCAATACAGCTTTTGATTTTAATAAGGGCTTCATCATAGTTGCCTTTTTTCGAAAAAATCAGTCCTTCATAATAGGAATGGAAAATTAAACCAGGACGATAATTGTTTTTTAAAGAAAGCCTGTGTATTTCGTTGAACTTTTTTTCGTCACCCGGTAAAGCACCAAGAAGAGTAACATACTTCATCAATAGTTTTATTCTGAGGGTGTCATTTGTTTCCTTTTCAATTTGCAAAGGGAGCTTTTCACGCAAGGATTGTTGAGCAAACATATTTGATCTGAACGAAATGATCAGAAAGACAATTAACAAGATATAGATTATCAAGGATTTCATTAGTGTAAAAGTAATAAAACACGTTTGAAAGTAAATCATTAAGTCCTTTCCAAGGCAGGCAAGAATGCAAATATCAGCTTATTCCTTAATAAACTTACCAAACTCAGTATTTCCCTTATTTATCAAACGTATGAAATAAAGGCCTTTGGGAAGTGAAGTCACATTTAATCCAACCTTGGAACCTTGAACCTGTTCCCGGATCAATTCCTGGCCTGAAATTCCATATATAGAAATGCTCCCATTTAAATTTCTGCCTGATTCGGAAAATTCTATCGTTAATTTTTCTGTAGCCGGATTTGGATAAGTTTTCAGATTATTTGTTACATTGTTTGTTTGCCGTGTTTCATTTATCCCGGCAGTTCCTCCATTTGTCGTTTTTAAGATGGTTCCAAAATATCCTACTGCATATCCGGTATTTGTATCACTAAAGTAAACCGATGATAATGGATAACTTGATCCATTAGTCTGAAGAGTCCAGTTTGTGCCACCATCGGTGGTTTTATAGATGCCATTTCCTACCGCATAGCCTGTATTAGCATCAGTAAAATAGATAGAACTTAATGCATCATCCGGGAAAATCGAATCATTTGTCCAGGTTATACCTCCATTAGTTGTTTTCATGATCAATCCACCTATACTCCATTCAAACCCTGCAACATAACCGGTTAGGTTATCGGTAAAAAAGACGGAATTAAAATATAAACTCGAATCATTCAATAGATTAGTCCATGAAGTACCTCCATCGATTGTATTCAGAATAGTTCCATTGGTACCTACTGCATAACCGGTACTGTCATCAGAAAAATATACAGATAACAGCCAATTAGTTGTACTACTCGATAAAGTAACCCAGGATGTGCCTCCATCAATCGTTTTCAGAATTGTGCCGTTGGAACCTACTGTAAAACCAGTATTGGCATTGATAAAGAACACCGAATATAATTCTTCCCACGTTCCAACTGACAAAGTAGTCCAGGTTGTGCCTCCATCAATGGTTTTCAAGATGATTCCAAAACCCACAGTATAGCCTGTGTTGGCATCTGTAAAATATACTGAGTTTAAAATATTGTCTGTGCCGCTATGTACATTGTACCAGTTAATGCCTCCATCAATGGTTTTCACGATGGTCTCATTCTCACCAACTGCATAACCCACATTGGTTTCAGGAAAAAAAACCGAATTCAAAGGCTGGTATGTACAACTTAGCCCTTTCATATCCCAGTCTGTTCCTGCGTTCGCAGTTTTCAAGATTGTTCCATAACCACCCACGATGTAACCTATATTGTCATCAGTAAAAAAAACTGAAGAACCACCGTACGTTCCATTTGATAAATCAACCCAAGTTGTACCTCCATCCGTGGTTTTAAAAATGCCATTACCAACTGCATAACCTGTACTGGCATCAGTAAAGAAAACTGAATTTAGCCAGTGGGTAGCAATAAATGTCATATCGCTCCAGGTTGCCCCGCCATCGGAAGTTTTAATAACAAATCCATGACTATTGTCCGCACCCAAGACCACCCCTGAAGCATATCCTGTGTTGGCATCAGTAAAGTAAACAGAAGTTAATTCGGAAGCAGTATTTGGAATAGAATCCCAGGTAGAACCGCCATCGGTGGTTTTTAAAATAAGTCCAAAACCAAAACCATAACTACCAACTGCATAACCTGTATTGGCATCAGCAAAGAATACAGATCTCAGGTAGCCCCCGACAACAAAATCTGAAGCAGTCCATGTGGTCCCTGCATCGGTTGTCTTCATGATAGTGACAAAATAAGATGAACCATCGCCCCCTACTGCATAACCCGTATTGGCATCAGTAAAGTAAACTGAATATAAATGAATTGTTGTTCCGGTCGGGAAAACTGACCAGGTTGTACCGCCATCATTGGTTTTCATAATATTTCCATTGCTACCCACCACAAATCCTGTGCTTGCATCAGTAAAGAATACTGAATTTAAATCTTCCGTTGTTCCAGATGATAATATTGTCCAGGTTATCCCTCCATCATCTGTTTTTATAATGGTTCCATAGTTTCCTACAGTATATCCTGTATTAGCATCAGTAAAAAAAACTGGATTTAACTGGTTTCCCTGTGGTAGGGGATTTTGCCATTCCCATTGGGCAAATGAACTGAGTCCTGAAAGGAACAATACGATCGAAAGTAAAAATGTTTTTTTCATGCTGGTTGTTTATTGATATGATTGGTATTAAAAAAATCCAAAATAGTGCTAGGTAGAAATATCATTTCAGGATAATTATCTTACCTGAGTTTATCTGCTTCCCGGCCCTGATGGAATAATAGTAAAATCCTGCCGGCACACCTGATACACTCCAATGTATGATTTGTTCTCCTTTTAGTTGATTTCCGTTAACAAGCTGACTTATTTTCTGCCCTGTTGAATTAAAAATATCCAGTACAACCTGACTGTCTTCGGGCAAGTTATATTGTATGGTGGCAATGGTGTTAGCCGGATTGGGATAAACTTTACAACTCAGCGTGATGGGTTTCTCTCCTGTAGGAGCAGTAGTATAAATGCCGAAGAAGTTGAGTATACGATTCAGCAGCGCTTCGCGGGTATTTGGCGCTTCCCCGTCAGTTAGCTTTGATAAGGCATAGGAAAAACAGAATGTTCTTCGGCCATTGGGAATGCTCTGCTGCACTGCCACAGTGCTGTAATTGCTTTCAGTAAAAGCCACCAGCCCATTGGATGAGGGTACATAATAATCAATATATGAATTGGAAACCTGGCTGTTACCTGTAAAAAGCATATCCTGTGTCAGGGCATTTACCTGTCCGCTAAGGCTGTCAATTGGATTTGTTCCTCCATCGTGAGCGGATGACAATCCAAACAATCCCAGCAAAACAGTATTATTTGCCTGGTCATAACCCAAAGCATCACCACCTTCGAGGTAGACATACCCACCTTTTTGAAGATAATCAGTTATGATGCTGGCCATATCGTTATCCAATGCGGTAGAACCCGAATTCCAGTTGCCATACGACAGGAATACCGCTGAAAATCCTTCAAGGCTCTTTGGTAAAGAATTGCTATAAGCTACATTGTTATATACGTTCCCCTGTAATTGATCTCTGATATATGAACCACTGAAATCCTTTCCACCAGCAATACCATCATAAACAAGGAAACCGGTATTTACAGTAATTAAACCATCAACGACAAGCGTATCGGAATCTATTCCGTTGGATGTAATCAATTTTACATCGTAAGTACCTCCTTCTCCATACGTCCAAACCGGGTTCTGATCATATGAATCGATAGTTCCATCGTTATCAAAGTCCCATTGCCACGAAGTGATAGGATTATTGGCGTAGTTTGGATCGTTGTTTGAAATATCGGTAAAGTGAACTTCAAGAGGTAAACCACCAATCGTTTTGTCAACAATAAAATTTGACAATACGTAACCGGGAGGCAACGTATAACCAAAAAATTCCATCGTCTTAAGCAACACATTATACCTCGAGCTGATTGCATTTCTGTCGCGGAGATCAGCCAATGAATAACCCATATAGAAGGCTTTCTGCCCATAGCTGGTTGCTCCGTCATTCATAATAGCAATGTTGCCGTAATTATTCTCTACGAACGGAATAATTGCGCTTGCGATAGGAGTTAATTTGTCAATATGCCAGTTGTATAGTTGGTCTGATCCCTTAAATATCATGCCTGTAGTGGGTGTATTTGCAACTCCACGAAGGGTATCGATTGGATTTTGACTACTTGATAAAGTAAAGGCGTCTACCCCGAAAAGTTGCTTCATGGCGATTCTGTTCGAAAACAAATCTTTCTGCATTTTATAAAACATCCCGCCCATTTCAATATAAAGGTTACCTCCGCCTTCAAGGTATTCCTGCACCTGGAGCGAATTTTTTTCTGTGAACTCAGTTCCCTGATCCAGGTATTGACCAAAATTGCCAAATGAAAGGAATACGGTTTCAAAGCCATACAACGAAGGGATCGAATTGGAATAAGTATAAGCATACCCCAGCTGATCGAGAAAGTTTGTTATTAAGGTACCACTATAATCCTGTCCGTTTTCTTCTCCTTCAAAAACCAATATCCCTGATGGATTAACCAACACTGTGAAAATGATATCCTGGCCAGCAGTTATTTGCAAATCTGACTCAAAATGAATTGTAAGTTGTGCAAAATGGCAGCTTGCATTTGCTCCGACCTGTATTTGCAGGGTATCATAAACGCCAAAGTCACTATCAGGAGGAATGTTAACCGTGCAGGTTCCCTGGATTATAGAAATATCAGGATCTTGCGTTGTGATGGAAACGTTCACATTATCGGAGCCGTAACACGGCATATAATTATGAAGGTCGAGATTCAAAGTAACAAGTTCGCCAGGCTCATTCATGCCATTCCCGTTTTGATCAGCAGTGTTGGCAGAAACCAGGCCAAGTTTCAGAAATGGCATCACGTTCTCTTCCGAGAGCATCCTATATGCGTTTACCCTGCCAGATCCTAACATGGTGAGATAATCAGGATTAAGAGAATCGATATTATCGGCCGTTCCAAGTAACTGTGTTATAATCTGGTCGTTCGACCAGTTAGGGTGATAGGATTTAAGTAATCCCAGGCAACCTGCTACCAATGGGGTTGCCATAGAGGTTCCTGATCCCAGCCAATAGTCGTTTCCGGGTACAGTGCTCAGGATTCCTCCTTCGGTACCTCCACCAGGTGCTGATATATCCACTGCAATATTATAATTTGAATAGGATGCTTTTGTATCATCCAGGCTCACAGAAGCAACTGATATGACGTTTTCAAAATCTGCTGGGTAGAAAACCTCGGAATTATTATTATTTCCGGCAGCAGCCACAACTATACTACCCAATCCGGTTGCATAATCCATCACTTCCTGGCTTGCAATTGAATATACATCACCACCCCAACTGTTGGAAATAATATCGGCTCCGTTTTCCGCGGCATAGATTATCCCATCCCAGGCGTATGGGAAATTATTAAGTGCATCCACACAAACCGGCATTACTTTAAGGTTCCAGCTGATACTGGCTATGCCTATACCGTTATCGGTCACCCCATCGGCTATTCCGGCACAATGAGTCCCATGGTAAAACAGGGGATTGCCGGCAATTGGACTTGGATCTCCATTACTGGTAATAAAATTCCAACCGAGCAAATCATCAGTAAAACCGTTTCCATCATTATCTATCCCATCCAAATCACCGGGATCAAGAACCCACTGAAAACCAACAGCCTCCATGGTATGTCCATCGCCGTCAGCATCTTCACCTAAATTCTGCCATATATTACTCCTTAAATCCACATGATGCCAATCCACGCCTGTATCAATAATTGCAATAACGATTGTGTCAGTCCCGTTTTCTCCTTTATGAATTGTCCATGCTGCCTCTGCAAAAATCTGTGCCAGATGCTGACATTGGCTGTACAAAGCGTCATTGGGGACATCAGCTGCATGATAGACCGGTATAGGTTCAGCATACTCCACATTCGGATCCAATGCGAATAATTTCACTACTTCATTCAGTGGGATGTCCACAGGGAAAGAAATCTTATAAATCCTTGAAAGGTCAGGCAAGCCAGCGCGTAGCTTACTTGCATTGTACCTGAAACGTTTATCCAACTGATTCACCCCGAACTGTATGACTTTGTCATCAAGTGATTTAATGCCGAACTGTACCGTCCCGGTTTGTTTTCCGAACTCACCTGTACCTGACTTGAGTTTAACAGTTATCATCCCTTGTACAAATTCAGAAGATAATAGTTCTGAATCCGCAGATTCACTGGCAACATATTGTCCTGGTCTGGTTTTAGGGATTGAATTCTGGTTTTGTGCAACCAGGCCATTAGTGGTAAGAGCTAAAATAATAATTACAACATTTAGAAGTGTTTTCATAGCTTTGAATTTAAGGAAGGGTTAATCTCCATAACGGAGCTGTTTTTCGTTAATTAATAATACCTTATCATACTATACAATAAAGGTATAATGCCCTGAAAGAAAAGTAAAGCGGGAATTGGTAGCCGGTAGGAAGTATTTGCTAAACGGTAGGTTTTTGCCCATGGTTGGAGAAATGGAGAGGGCAAAGTGTAATAAGCCGAAGCGAAGAAAGGCGGATTATTCTAACTGGTTATCAGTAGATTAACAAAAATAATTTAAGAAGTTATACATTTTCAACGGAATCGGATACATTCTAAAACGGGATAATCAATTCCACCTTAGTCCCTGTGGCATTTCCCTGTTCATCCTTCAGGTCGTAAATATTCACCTTTGCCCCTGTGGAATTGAGTTTGTTCATCATTTCAATACGCTGGCTGGTAACCTTAAGTCCATGCGATTTGTGGGTGGCTGATTTGCTTTTTAATTCCGCCGCTTTTTCGCGGCCTATGCCGTTATCCGTAATAGAAATATTCAGAAACTCTTCATCCTGTTTCTTTATTTCAATGGTGATGGTTCCTTCGCCTTCCTTTTGCATCAGCCCGTGCCAGATGGCATTTTCAACAAAGGGCTGAAGTAGCATCGGTGGAATCATAACCGTATTGGTATTTACGCCTTCA
>JBBRCH010000133.1:0-8379 GCA_038204995.1 Bacteroidales bacterium
CCCTGTATGCATTACATCACGGAAACATTGAGTATTCGGTCCCGGGTGACATTTGTAGCAATCGTTCGTTTTGTCTTTATGTTTATCGTGTATCACAAAAGAAAATGATGGTATACCTGGTTGACCAGGCATTCCTAAAGCGTTATCGGCATGGCATGAAGCACAAAGAATAGGGGTATTGTTAGGATTAAAACCACCCTCATCAGGGTGTCCGTTAAGAATGGCCTGTTCACTGCTGTGGCATCCGCTACTCACGCAACTTAGTTCATTCGAAACAGGAACCACCGGTTGCGTGCTGCATAGGAAGGTATTGCTGCTGTTTTTAACTTCAATCAATGCAAGTTGAAACGGGTTCTCGGTCACCAGGTTATTATCGAGAAAAGGCGTGATAGGAACACCATCCACGTAAAAATAATTTTCCGTGGAGGTCATATTTCCTGTAAGCCCGACACCTGTAAGCCCTATATTAGGTGCCAGAGTTACACCGAACAATTGCTGCGAATATGTCCAGAAATTGGTTTTCCCAACGGAGTAAGTGTTTCCCGGAACGGAATACTGAACATTGTAACCAGAAGTCATAATTTGAGGCAGGGTTGAGGCAGATCCTCTTTTTATTACCTGCGCCTTGATATTATTATACGGTGGCAGAACTGCTAATTTTGAAAAATCCTTGTTTGAGCAGTGCATGCCCAGATCGTTCCAGCTTATTACGATGAATTCATCGGAGCTAAGGGCACCAAAAAATATTGGCAACACAATGACTATAGCCAGTACCGGCCATCTTTTTTTCATGATCGTGGATTTTTGGCAGGCTGAATATTTTATATGTTAAATACAAAGCTACAATAAAAAAAGCCTATTAAACTTTGGACCAAGCACTTTTTTATCGCGATGCACCAGTATAGAATGAATTTAAATACAGATTCAATGAAAACGAGTGAAATTTGAGTTCTGCCCACTATCAATAAATTCCCTTAAATGAAAATTCCTCATGCACAGAGCAAGGTTTGTATTTTGGATGAAAATCCGGGTTACAGCAGGCTGCCAATCAATAAAAAATGACGGAGTAAGATTATCTACCCCTGAGGATCATTCGCGTTTTCCTTCTGCATATTGGTGTAATACTCATCCACAATTTCCCTGGCATGTTCGAGATCATCCAGCGCTACAAATATTTTGGCAGAGGCGCCTTTTGTAGGAATAGTGTTCCATGGAAGCGAAAATGCTTCTGTCATAATAGCCTCAATATCGTTATCCTCAAGTATGCTTTTCAAAAGACCCGCCTCCCAGGCTGATCCCTCGAAAACTTCATAGGGAGCCTGGTTTTTGTCATTGCTATTCATTGAATAATGATTTTACGTAAATAGGAACAGATTAGCCGGAGAACTCTACTTTTTAATTGGTAATGAATTATCAAACCGGTGAATAACCATAAAGGTAATCATTTTAAAAGTGACAGCAGTAAAAAAAGAATAATAAAACCCGATACTGTTATTCTGCCCTGAAAAGGAACAGATGATATTAAAAAGCACCATACATTTGCTTTTTCATTTCCGAAATAATCAATAAATAATCTTATCAATGAATAAAATATTCTCAATTCTGCTTCTAGCTGTTTTGGTAAGCTATTGCAAAGAAGAAGAAGACATTCAGCCAGTAGCATCAAAAATATACTGGTGCTCACCGGGGTTCTGCTGTGCATCAAGCAGTATTTGAATTTCCCTTCCAGTAAAATCAAATATCTTCAGAATACAGTGAGTGTTGATTTCTAATTTCCAGCTGATAACCGTTGAGTGTACGACTGGATTGGGATAATTCTTCATTCTGAAAAGTGATTGAAGAGCAGCGACTGGCTTTTCAGCAATACCGACGGGGAAATTATCAATGGTAAATGAAGCGATCCGTGTCTTCCACGACATGGCACTGGTGGTAGAATAATATTCATTCGTATACCAGAATGTTTTATCATCAACCGGATCAACAGTGAGGCAGGAATAATCGCCCCAGCGCGAGGACACATCGGTTTGAGCGCCTCCACCCTCGATAATTGACTCTTCCATATAAGTCATAAGCCCGGTAGTATCCCCCGACCTTCGTGCAGTTGCACGAATAGATGGATACATGCCATTTCCTGAAACCGAATATGCGAGCGCAATATTTCCGGTTCCATCCATAGCAAAGCTTCCAATCCATCTGTGGTTCGAATCGGGAGCATAGGTGCCCTGCTGGAATATGAACCAGGTCGAATCCAGGGTCCTGAGCTCATACCAGCGGATTCCGGCATGATCGGTCTCATCTGCATCAACGGTTCCATTGGCAACTATCGTCTGGAACGTACCAAAGTTCCGGTATTGAAGCCTGTTCATCAATCGCTTTGAAAGTGGATCCAACTTTCGGGATGTTCCGGCTTGCGGAATGCATGCTGAGCTATAGGTACCGCACATTTTCCTGTCGAAGGATGCAGTACTGATTTTCTGAGGGCCTTCGAAGACCGCATTTGCCGGATTATTCCAGTCGGCATGCAACGTGTAAAGTTCGATGCGATCGCCACCACCCTGAATATCTTCAGCATCCGATAAAAAATATCCCGGACTGCCGGGAGGAGGAACCTGGCCATCCAGATCGGCAGGAAGCAGGGGATCAGTATTACTTGACAAATTAAAACACGACATCCGTGCTGTATTACCTACCAGCATTGAATCACGTTCAAATACTGCAACTCCCGGACCGAGCCAATTTGAACTTCCGGATGAGAATCTTCTGGTTGACATATAATAACCATCAGCCCAAACTGAAAGTTTCGGATAATCAGGCATTTCGCTAAATTGAAAAGCGTAACGATACCATGATCCTAACGGATCCGGGGTTTGCGACAGGGCAATAAGCTCATAAAAAGGCCATTGGGGTAATTGGGCAAGGAAAACTGGGTGATAAGCCATCGGTCTGCCAGGTGGTCATAAAGCACAATAGGGTCACCATCGCTGGTATGGGGTCCCGGAAATCCAGTCCAGATTGTGGCCATCGAAGCAGGTCCGAAAATTAAATCACCGGTTTTTGAATAAATTGCGAAACTGGTGTTCACTGCCTGAATATAATGGTTTGCCCCTATATCCCCAACCGGATCGGGAGGAATAAAATTACTTACGTTATTTATTCCATCCATATTTACAATAGTAGTATTCGGCCACAATACACCTGCCGAACTTTGCAAAACAGGATCACGGCCTTCATCACTTGCTACCAGTTCATTCAACTCATTATAGAAAATTGATAGATTATGATTCGGAACTTCCTTCTCTTCCCTTGATTTCCCGCTATCGGACTGCATAATATGCATATCAGCCAAAGGGGGTGAGATATCGTGGGCTGTTGATGTTATTATATAGGTTGGATGTACAACCAGGTTTTGGCACACACCAGAAATACAGGTTTCAATAATAAAAGCAGTGATAAGCATTAACCCTTTGACAGAAGGAATACTAATTAGTTTCATGACAAAAAAGTTTTAAATGAATTAAAAACGATATATTATCAGTGGCCGAAAAGGCTAAAAAATTAATTTAACCTAATTTGGGCAGAACACACAACCTCAGAAATAGAATAACCAAGCAGAATAAGTAAATAATTTCAGAACAACAGTACAAAAGGCTTTGGCCATTGTTCCCTGCGCGTAAGGGTATAAATAATACAAGGTTTAAAGGTAGTGAATAATTCAAAAAAAAGCAATCATGGATGAGTCTTTTTATAATTAAAGATTTTACATCCGTATATTCTGAATATACAAAACCAGAACTGAAGAATATGAGACCTCCATTCCCGTTGATTCCATTTGAAACGGGATGAATAAGCCACAAGAAAATATTTTAATTATTTGTGGCCAATTTGGGCAGTTCTGTCGGTCCTATATCAATTAAATCTATACGTTTATTTTCCTTTGTATTTTCCTCAAATCTAAAAAAACCATTAAGTTTCCGGATCAGGATATTAAACTAATTACATTGGATTTTATATGAAAACAGATTTCTATTGGAAAACCACTTTGAATTTCATCAGGATACAAACTGGTATAAATGCTTATATATTTTTTTATATTAGTGAATCATTCGAATCAAGGGTAGGGCATATGTTTTGTTTTTAAGGAAGTTAAATTCTTCAAGAGCTCGAAACCTACGAATGAATCGTTTGATAATCAACTTTTTACAATCCCAACCCTTGATTCGCATGATTCATTGTAAACAAACGTTACTGGCGCATTCGAGCTCCATATGTAATAAGTCCTCAGCCATTAAAAGACCTAATAATCATTCCCATCAATGGTTTCGACTCTGCGTAAGTTGGCAGAATCAGCTTGTGCCTGGCTAAATGCCTGATTAGCAAAAAGGCAGAGAATTAGAACCTGTGCAATCGTAATAAGTTTTTTCATGGCTTAAGGGGATAATCTCAAAAATTATACTATATCTTAAAACACGGCTTAAGAATGTAACCTGAAGAATAGAATTAATTCGATGTAAATAAATTACCATGCTATAGCATTTCTGTCAGTATTAAGTTCATCTCCGAAGGAGGGCCTCCGGGTTGTTCCTTAAAACCTGAGTAAAGATATAGGTGCCAGAAGGAATATCCGCAATTGGGATGAGATTGCTTCGCTAAATCACAAACCAGCGCATTGGGCTACTCTGTTTATTATAAATGTAATACTAAAAGGCATAAACAGATGTATTTTGTTATAATATTTAAACTAACCTTTTTAATCCTGAAGCCATGCCAATGATAATCAAACCGGGAATATTGCAGTACAAAACAGATCCGAATGCCCTTCCGGCATTTAAGTTAAAAACCTTGATCCCCCGCCTGGGAACCCTTTCAGGTGCTTCTCATTTTTCATTCGATATGCGTAAACTTGAACCTGACATGTTTTCGTTTCCCTACCATTCTCACCGGAACTCCGAGGAACTGATGATGCTGTTGTCCGGTTCAATGACATTGCGGACACCTGATGGTTTAACTGTTCTTGAGTCAGGTGACCTGGTCTTCTTCGAAACGGGTGATACCGGTGCCCACCAATTTTATAACCAAGGAGCTATTGCCTGCGAATACCTGGACATACGATCCACAATAGGCATGGATGTGGTTGATTACCCCGATTCGGGAAAGATAAATATATTGCCTGCCAGGGAAATATATGAAACGAATTCCAGAGTTTCTTATACCAAAGGTGAGGAAAATGTGAGGGAGATATGGAATAAACTTAAGAATATGTGAGAGAATGATTCTGACAGAGAATGAAAAAAGAAAATGCGAATTAACTGAATTTTTTTTATGCATACAGAGGTTCAGTTTCCGAAATAATTCACGCAGGTAAAAGTTTGAAATGGAAAGTTAGAGCCAGGGAGACACGTCAGTTATTATTTCATTATACTTTTAACCCATTTTCTTTTTTCGAAAGTGCAGTCCGGACCAACACTCTGATTTCGGGAGGAAGTTGCTGTAGTTGCATATTTTGCCATTCTCTTTCTTCGTCTGCTGATTTTCCTGAAAGTTTCACGGCTTTTAAAGCATACAAAGCTCCTCCCGGGGCGTGGTCAGCCATATGAGCCGTTGCAACGGCATAAGCTGTTGAACGGGCTACGGCTATCCAAACCGGGTCTGAAGATTCTCTTGCCGCAGCGTGTGCGCCTATTGAAGCTTTTATTGCCTTACCTGTAGTTGCATTTCCTTTTTCCCATTCTTTTGCCACCTCTATAGCATCGGCCAGCCGCACATCCATGTTCTCCTCAATGAGCGGCAATAGATGTCCGGCACATTCTCTGGCCCATCTTATTAATTTGCGATGGTTTTCAATAGTGAGTAACCCGCCACGATGTTCTGCAACAAACCTTTTATCCCGCATATTGCGTTTCCATGATGTTGTTCTTATTCCGGTTGAAAATGAGCTGTCAATTCCGATAGTGAGTATTGTTTGCAATAAATATAGACGCATCGTGTCGGGAGAGTAATACCTGCCAGGGCTGATGCTGTTATCCTCATGGCTTTTAATCTTCTGTAGATTCTTCAGGAGACGGGTTTACGGTGCATTCATATTCCAGTTTAATAAAATCATCTTTTTTTACCCATTTTTCCGAAGTTGTCACCTGGTACTCAAAGTTTCCTTTGTTTTGCAAATCCCATAGTATCCCATCTGCTTCCGGAAACGGAACCTTGCCTTCTAATTGATCGTTAAATAACCTGTTTATTAAATTACTTTCTGAAAGTCCCTTACGGAGCGCTTTAAGAACCAGCTCTTTTGTTATTTCTGTTTCATCACCAGGTTCTCCCCGCATTTCCAATTCTATGATAGTAGCTTTAGTATCAGGGAATTTTCCATTGTAGGCTTTGTAAAGCAATTGATTGACGGAGAATAAGATTTTGTGTATATAAATATCAGAATAGTTTTCAGAAACTTTTTCTCTGAGCATTTCGTGCGAAATATTATCTATTTGCCCCTCATTCAATACTTCCGAAAGCTTGTAAGTAAGAATTTGTGCGGCTGCTTCAACGGGCTCAAAGTCAGTAATAGCCATAAACAGAAAGTCCTTTAATTCATTCTGCTTTACGTTTCCGGCATCCTGATAATCGAATCTTTTTAAAAGCTCGGTTAAGTCATCCGTATTCCATGAATTTTCCAGTTCATCTGTTGTTTTAACAGAGTGTATTTTCAATGATATATTCATAATAAGATTCTATTATTCTCTGTCTAACTAACAGGATTAAGCCCCATTTGTTTCAGCTGATATGCTTATTAACTGGCGGAGGCTGTTATTTTGCCTATATTCATAAGGAAGGGAGCCTCAAATTCTGATCCTGGCTGCAAAGTAAAATATAGTATATTCTATTTCATGGTATGAACAGGGAAACCGAAAGCAGTAAAATAATGTTAGAGGAGCTTGCTATTACCCGTTTAGCAGAGGAGTATGTTTTTTTGTGCTGATACAATGTTAGTTATAAGCACACGGAGCCATCCGGTAAGGATTGCGTTAGCAGATTATAAATGGGTGATATGCGGAAATCGAATTCCGGAATGAATACTGAGAGAGTTTTGTCATATGGGATACAAAACTGCGTGGATATGTGCTTAAACTATAAAGAACCATCAAGTGAGAACATTCACTTTTATTCATTATTTTTGCATATTATCGGGAGTTTAGCTCAGTTGGTTCAGAGCGCATGCTTCACACGCATGAGGTCGGCAGTTCGAACCTGCCAATTCCCACAAACTAAATAGCAGGACTGTTGAGCCAGCAGAATTGTTCCGGGCTTGTTAATCATAACTTTATGCTAGTGTCATGTTAATCATGAATTGACGGATAAAGTCTTTTCAATTTCACCCTTGCTTCTTTGTTTGCAAACTGCCAATTTATTTTACTGTTTTTATTATTCCTGTGGGATTGCCACGCATCAACTTCTTCTTTAATTATTGTCATATCTGGGATATGTCTGCTTAAACATTGTCCATTTAAAACATGTAACTCTATCTCTGCCATATTAAGCCAACTGCCATGTTTTGGGGTAAAGACAAAATCAAATCTGTCCCATATTCTTTTTGCCTCTTCTGGTTCAAATGTTTCATAGAATGCAGATGCAGCATGTGTTTTAAAATTATCCATGACCAATGTGATTTTCTTTGCTTCCGGATATTGTTCATCCGCGACCCCTTTTACAAACACTGCCCAATCCTTTTTAGTTTTGAATTCTGTGACCTCCACAAAACGTTTGCCTTTCAACGGCTCATTTGCCATAAATATATTTACCACGCCATGGCGAATATATTCATAATCCACTCTGGCTTCTTGTCCCGGTATCATAGCCATTGATGGACGTCCTTCTTCTATTAACTGCTTGGGAGATTCATCCATACAAACTACCGGATAGTCTTTGTCGTAGGGTCTTTTATAAACATCCAACACGTGTTCCATATTAGCTACAAAATCACTACTTTGTTCCGGAGGAATCACCCATCCTTTTACTTTCCAAGGCTTAAGTTCGTTTTTTTTAAAACACTTCTAACTGTAACATGTGAAATGCTTTCAACATGGTGTAATTCAACCATCTTGTCTGCCAAAAGTCTCAACGACCATTTGGCAAATCCTTTTGGGGGCTCACTACAGCAGAGAGTTACCAGGTTTGCTTCCATATCGCCATCAGTCTTTGTTGCATAAATACGTGAAGTTGGCCGTCTTTCCAGACATCCTTCAAAACCTTCTTCGATAAATTTTTTCTTAACCCTGTCTACAGTTCGCATTCCAACTTTTAACACCTTACTTATTTGCTCATTGGTTACTTTTTCGGAATACTTGCCTTCATCGCAATTTAACAGAATGTAAGCGGTCCGAAATGTTTGAG
>JBBRCH010000134.1:0-7941 GCA_038204995.1 Bacteroidales bacterium
GTAGAATTAGCCATGATTGATTTTATTATAATACATCTTGAGTATTGGGTTAATCATGGCGTAATCCATGTGACCTATAAAAAATAAGCAATGACACATGAAATACACTGAAATTATATAAAGACTAGATTTTTATGCACAAATTGTTTTATTTTTTAAAGGTGTGCATGAGATCGCTCCGCTAAGTTGCTCAACTTTTGATCATGCAAAAGTTGAAAAAAAGTAAACTTTTAAAGTTATAAAATTGAGGAACTTATTTTAAAACAATTACTTAGTGGATGCAAGGGCCGTTTAAATAAATGTATGTTATTTTTAACCAATTGTACTCATACTAAACTGATAAACTATTATGGCAAATGATGCGGACTATTGTTTGTGGCGCTGCGAATCAAACCTATAATCACCTCTTTTCACTTTTCACTCAAACATTTATTGTAGTTTTGGACTATGAATTTTAAAGATTATCAGAAAACATTAAACAAAAGCTTGTTGTGGGTGTTTTATTATAATAAACCAAAAAGGCTCCGATGATCAGGTATTCAATAAAAGATCTGGAAAAGATAACCGGCATTAAAGCCCATACTATTCGAATTTGGGAGAAGAGGTTCGGGATTGTTGAGCCTTCGCGTACTCAAACAAATATCCGCTATTATTCCGATGAGGATCTCAGGCACCTAATGAATGTTGCTATTCTTAACAAATTTGGATACAAGATTTCACATATCCAGAGTATGTCAGCAGATGAAATCGCCAAAAGCGTGGTAGCTCTCACTTACCAGGATATTGATAATGAGCACCAGGTTGACAGCCTGGTAATGGCAATGATTGAACTTGATGAACAAAGGTTCGATAAAATCATTTCATCCTCTATTATTAAACTGGGTTTTGACTATACTTTTGAAAATTTGCTGAATAAATTTCTTGAGAAAATCGGTCTTCTATGGCAGATTGGTGCGGTAATTCCCGCCCAGGAGCATTTTATCACACAACTTGTCAGGCAGAAACTTATATTAGCTATAGATATTCAGCATGATTTAAAGGATAATTACAAGACATTTCTGCTGTTTCTGCCCGAAAATGAATACCATGAACTGGCATTATTATACCTGCATTTTTTAATCCGGAGACAGGGACATAAAGCTATTTATCTTGGGCAGAATGTTCCTTTGGCAAACCTTAAAAATGTTTTCGAAATTTATAAAATTGATTACGTGCTCACATCATTAACATCCAATCTTCCTGAAGAAAGAATTTCACAATTCATAAGCGAAATGGGGCAGCTATACGCTGATAATCAAATTTTGATTGGGGGTAACTGCTTGCTTAAAACTGCTATTGCGCTGCCGGGAAATTTTACTTATTTCGAAAGCATATCCGATTTCTCCGAATTTCTTCATCAATTGTAGAAAATCACCTCTGATCGAGATTCTTACATGTTTCGGTATCGCTTTCATTTTATGAAAGTTAGCTATTCAACTTTTTACTTTAACATATTTTTAACATGACTTTTTTCCTTTGTTTAATATTTTGTCGTAAATTAGTAACACTTTTAAGTTTATCTAAATAACTGATTCAGTGGCTTTAATAATTCCGTTTTATCGCTTTATAAAGAATTAACAAATTTTTAACATTATTAAGACTAATTCTAAATAAAAGTGTTTAACTTTGCATTGTAATAATTAAACATTAAGCGCCATGACTCAAATAGAATTCGATCACAAGTTGATAAGTCTGTATCAAAATCTGGAATATTACGCTAACTTACTTACTTCGAACCGTGAAGAAGCTAAGGATCTTATTCAGGACACCTATCTGAAGGCGCTTGCAAACCGCGATAAATTTGCAGCTGATACCAATCTGAAAGCATGGACCTATACAATAATGAAAAACACTTTTATTAATAATTATCGTCGGAATCAGAAAGCAAATACCATTATAGATAGTACGGAAGACTTATATTACCTTAATATTCCGCGTAAATCGGATTTCCCCGCTCCTGATTCGAAATTTTCGGAAAAAGAGATTAATAAAAGTATTTCCAAACTGGATGTAGATCAGCGCATGCCATTCGAAATGCATCACCAGGGTTACAAGTATAAAGAAATTGCTGATCAACTGAATATTTCAATTGGTACAGTTAAAAGCCGTATTTTCTTTACACGACGCAAACTTATGGATACACTTAAAGATTTTACAGATTAGTATTTAAAGCATCATTACTCTAAAGCCACAATTTCTGCAGGAATTTGTGGTTTTTTTTTATAAGAAAATCAAATTCAGCTGGCATTAAAACCCGGAGACAAAATCCCTCTTCTCTCATTTGTTGATCAAAACGGGAAAATTTTTAATATCATCAGTTTACTCTCTAAAAAGTCGCTTGTAATTTAATTCTACCCCTAGCCCGTAGGATGATACACTGGTTTACTAGACAGGATTGTTCTTTGCGCGATCAATACTTTGATTTCATTGATGCCAGAGCCGAATTTCTTGGGATAAGCAGCAACCGCGAAGAATCACATGGCAGTTTCGCCGGTCATCACAACCTTCATTTATATTTTATTGAATGATTAAAACAATACTGAATCGCTGATAATATTGAAAATCTGAAGCAAATAATAGTATAGAAACGATATTCAAATAAGGAAATGAATTACGATACACAAAATTAATTTGACTTACGGGTTCATATAGTTTTCAGAAATGATCAAATCAGGTAGAAGATGAAAGCATTTCAAAGTTTCGACAGCTTAACTTATTGCATTTGAACAATTAAACTATAAATATTCAATATTTTGCTTCTGGCAGACACTATACTTTGTCGTAAGGTCAAATAGTCCGCTTATCTCACCAAAAGCATACTATTCCTTCTGCAAACTAAGTTTTAATATTGCGAAAACCAGTACTAAAGCGCTGATCCATTGCACAAAACTCAGTATCCTGTTATTTACCATGTAGTCGAAAAGGATAGCAGAAACAGGAAAGCACAATTCACATATGGTCGCAAGCATAGCCCTGATTCGGGTCAATCCGAAATAATACAGGAAAATAGCGCCTGAACCTGTGGTTATTCCAATAACTACAAAAATGGACCATTGGAATCCGGTAATTTCCGGAATATGATTCAGTGTTCCTGTTGAAAGTACAAACAACAGCATAATAATGCTGGTAAATGCGTAGCGGTAAAAAGTTGCTGTGAAGAAACTATATTTCCGTAATACTTTTTTACTGAAAACGGTTGAACTGCCGAATGCAAATGCTGCCAGTAAGGAGAATCCGGCTGCCAGGGCTGTATTGTTTCCGGATTGAAAATCAGGCAAACGGAACCCGAACGTAAGAAAATACCCGGCTACAATTGCCAGTGCCGACCAAAGGAGAAAATTACGTTTTAACTTTTCGCCCAATATCAGTGCAGCAAGTGTAATGGCAAAAACCGGCTGAAGTTTCTGCAAAAGCACAATTACCGTTAAAGCTTTAAAATTAACCAGGAATAAGGCTTTTACAATTGCAAGTGTCCCCACCGCTCCTCCTAACAACGACAGCAGAAAGAACATCAGCACATCTCCGGAACTGAAATGCCTGATATGCCTGTACTCCCTATACATAAATATATTCATCAAAAGAAATGGCAGCGCGTGAAAAATAAATACGACCAATCCAATGTCAAGACTATACAAACGAGGTGTTAGCACAACACCGTCAAGTCCCCATAAAGTAGCAGCCACGCAAATAGCCATGGCTCCGATAAATACGGTTTTATTAAATTTCATACATTCATTCTCTTTTGAATTTTCTCCTGCGGGTGCAAAAGTACAGTTTTTCGATGATTGTTTATTGAGGTGGATTAAGGTAAAAATTTGTTGATTGTTTTTTGTTAGTTACCGGTTGATGGATACTGGTTGCCTGATATGTGTTACCAGTATCTGGTCATTGATTCCTGATTTCTGATCCCCGGAACTTGTTTCCCTTAACTTGAAACCTTTCAATTGGAACTTAGAGTCTTTATATACAAATAATTGATATTATGATGTTTAGCACCGGAATAATTAAATTTACCGATATCGTTCTTGATTAAATAATAATCCTCGAAGATTTTGATTGTTTCACATTAAGATTAGTATCTTTGCCACAGCAAAAAAAACAGGACATAAATAACATAACTATATGATTACCAATAATTTTATCGATCGTCATAACGGACCAGGAAAAGAAGATACAGAACGTATGCTGAAAGCGATAGGAGTAAATTCTCTCGATCAACTGATTGACGAGACACTACCCGCATCCATCAGGCTGGCAAAACCACTAAATTTACCTGCCGGTCTCAATGAGTTTGAGTATCTGAACCATATCAAAATCCTTGCATCAAAGAATAAAATCTTCAAATCATTTATCGGGATGGGGTATTACAACACCATTACCCCCGGAGTAATTTTAAGAAATATATTTGAAAATCCGGGCTGGTATACTTCTTACACTCCTTACCAGGCTGAGATATCCCAGGGCCGTCTTGAAGCTTTGCTCACCTACCAGACCATGATCACCGATCTTACCGGAATGCCACTTGCCAATGCTTCACTGCTTGATGAGGCAACCTCTGCAGCCGAAGCTATGATCATGCTTTACAATGCACGTTCGCGCGAAGCTGTTAAAGCAGGAGCAAATACTTTTATAGTAGCCGAAAATGCTTTCCCACAGACGGTTGCTGTGATTCAAACCCGCGCCAAACATCTGGGTATAAATATTTTAATACAATCGTGCGACGATTTCGAACCTTCCGCCAACATCTTCGGAATGTTGCTTCAATACCCTAACCAATACGGTGAAATACATGAATACCGCAAACTGGTAACCCGGGCACATGAAAATAATATCGCAGTAGCAGTTGCCGCCGACCTATTAAGTTTAGCATTGCTTACACCTCCGGGAGAATGGGGTGCTGATGTAGTTGTTGGTTCCACACAGCGTTTTGGCATTCCAATGGGATTTGGTGGACCTCATGCTGGATATTTTGCGACCAGAGAAGATTTTAAACGTTATATCCCGGGCCGGATAATCGGTGTTTCCATGGATGCCGAGGGTAACCGTGCATTACGCATGGCATTACAAACCAGGGAACAACATATCAAACGTGAACGCGCAACCTCCAATATTTGTACCGCACAGGCATTGCTGGCTATTATGGCCGGGATGTACGCCGCATATCATGGTCCTGAAGGAATCCGTAACATTGCACGTCATATCAACATACTTGCGGGTGTGCTTGCTTCTGAAGTTCAGAAATACGGCTACAAGCAACTTAACGCAAATTTCTTTGATACTTTGCTGATCTCGGTTCCTGAGGGAATAAAAATAGAAAACCTGCGTAAACTCGCTGTTGAAAGTCATGTGAATTTCAATTACATTGGTGAGGACAAGGTTGGTATCAGTCTCGACGAGACCACTTCGCTGGAAGATATAAACCTGGTAATGCATATTTTTGCGTCAGCAGCTTCCAAATTATACTCCGAATTTGTATGCAAACCAGAGGAATGCAACCTTATCAGGACATTTGCTCCGGCAATGGACAGGCAGTCGGGCTATCTCACAGAAGCTGTTTTCAACAGCTACCATTCAGAAACGGAAATGATGCGTTTTCTGAAAAAACTGGAAAACCGCGACCTGGCACTTAACCGCAGCATGATCCCACTCGGATCGTGCACCATGAAACTGAATGCTGTAGCCGAACTTATCCCAATCAGCTGGCCTGAATTTGGAGCTATTCATCCTTTTGCCCCAACTGATCAGACCGAAGGTTACTCTATCCTGATCAGGGAACTGGAAAAGGCACTCTGCGAAATCACCGGCTTCAAGGGCGTTTCGATGCAGCCAAACTCAGGAGCATCAGGCGAATATGCAGGATTGCTGGTAATAAAGGCTTATCACGAAAGTCGTGGCGAAGGTAACCGTATAATTTGCCTTATCCCTGCTTCGGCTCACGGTACCAACCCTGCAAGTGCTGCCATGGCCGGACTCGAAGTAGTCGTAGTAAAAACCGATTCCAATGGCAATATTGATCTGACTGATCTTCGTGAGAAAGCGACCAAACACAAAGACAATCTTGCTGCTTTAATGGTTACCTATCCTTCGACTCATGGTGTTTTTGAGGAAGGAATATTAGAGGTTATGGCTATTGTTCATGAGAATGGAGGACAGGTTTATATGGATGGAGCCAATATGAACGCACAGGTTGGACTTACGAATCCAGGTTTTATAGGGGCTGACGTATGCCATCTCAATCTGCACAAAACTTTTGCTATCCCTCATGGTGGCGGAGGCCCTGGTGTTGGCCCTATTGGTGTAGCCGGACACCTTCTCCCTTTCCTTCCCGGACATCCCCTGGTAAAAACAGGCGGATCTCAAGCCATACAGGCTGTAGCTGCAGCACCTTATGGAAGCGGGTTGATCTTACCTATTTCATACGCTTATATAAAACTCCTGGGTGGCAACGGACTTACCGAAGCTACACGTTATGCCATACTTACAGCTAATTACATTAAAACCCGTCTCGAAGGTCATTATAAAATTCTGTATTCAGGAAGCAAAGGACGTGTTGCTCATGAGCTGATACTCGATTGTAACCAGTTTCTTAAAACTGCTGATATTGCAGTAATTGATATTGCAAAGAGATTGATGGACTATGGCTTTCATGCACCTACGGTTGCTTTCCCGGTAGGCGGAACTCTGATGGTTGAACCTACCGAAAGCGAGCCTTTAAGTGAACTCGACCGCTTTATTGATGCCATGATTGATATCAGAAAGGAGATTACGTCTATTGAAGAAGGCAAGACGGATAAACATGATAATGTTATTCAGCATGCACCTCATACGCTGGCTATGGTTACTACCGACAACTGGACAATGCCCTATACCCGCGAAAAAGCTGCATTCCCTATGACATGTGCAAAGGAAGATAAATACTGGCCTGCAGTAACCCGCATCGACGATGCATGGGGCGATCGTAACCTGGTTTGTACTTGCGCACCAATTGAGAGTTATATCAAAGAATAATATTTACATTCAAACGAAACTTACCAAAGGGCTGCCGGTTAAAGGCGGCCTTTTTATTTTATTAAATCAAGGTCTTTACCCGCAGTGAAACCCTGTCAATATTATAGAGGTAAATTATAAACACCTTTAACCAGAACCTTTTTGATATCTTGCCGGCTGGTTATTTCGGTATATCCATCCGAAACCTTGCCTATTTCAACTTTCACTTTCCGGAGAAAATAAGCCCCGGCATCTGATTTATCAAGTACAAACACATAGTATTCTTTACCGAGAATCATTGCCCCGACCAGTGTAAAACAGAACGATAAGGCCACCGGGCGGAACATCTTGTTTTTAACCCAGCTGAGTGAAAGTACCGGGATAAAAACAATAAGTAAAATTAATAAAGCGATACTAAAGAGTTAATTATTAAAAGTCCTTGTTAAATAGTATCATGAAAATAGTGTTAAAACGAAGAAATACATTTTGTTTTATAAGGAATATCCTATCTGAGAGAGAGCATTATCATACATCTCAATCTATTCTGTAGTTTTATTATTTTGTCTTTACGCCGAATTCAACCCAAATTCAGCAATAGAAAATGCTGAATCGACAAAGAGCCTGTAATCAATGAATTATTAGTCATTGAAACAATTTCTATGTCGGGGTTAACCCAACTAAATCATATAGTTCGGATTTTCAATCCGTCTAATGATTAATTAGGGTTTAATCAGGATTTCAATTAGCATGAAATCCAGCCCAATCAGTAAAGTAATCAGATGTGCAATTGCAGCTTCATTCCGAGCACATAGGTCTCGGGAAGGTTAAAGTTGTTAACACCTCTATAATACATAGTATTGTAATAGAGCAGGTTGCCATTGTTATAGTCTTTGTTTTTCGACCATGTAAAAATAT
>JBBRCH010000135.1:0-7637 GCA_038204995.1 Bacteroidales bacterium
TACGCTAACAGGCGTTTTGTTGTTATTGTTGTCCGTATTTTCATTGGTAGCATACTTCGTGTTGGGAAAGATAATCAGTGTTCATTTTTCAGCCATGGAAATTACGGTCTGGATGACAATCCTTGCATTCCTGGTATTCAATGGATGGAGTATTGCAAGTCATATCCATTACCATACTTTGAACCAGTTTTTTAATCCTTTGGCTCAAACAGAGTTCCTTTGGGTTGTGTTGTACCTGGGAGTATTATCCTCAATGCTTACAGCTTTTCTCATTAATTTTTCACTAACTCAAATTCCTGCTTCACAAATTGGAGTATTCAATAACCTCAGCCCGGTTATTGCCATTGCAAGTGGTATTTTAATTCTTGGGGAAACACTTTTTGCCTATCATATTATCGGAGGGTTATTGGTTTTGGCAGGTGTGGTAATGACTGTGTTTTTAAAACATAATGATCAATCACATCCGACAAGGCCTGATTCTAAAATATAAGTCAAAACCAAATTGAATAATTCGCCGGAAAAGATTTAATAAACCTGACTCTGGGATTATCTGCTGATGCATGGGTCAGGGAGTTTGTTTCAACTGTTTAACCCAGATTCAGCAATAAAAATACTGACCAATTTTTATTTTATTACACTATATTTTGCAATCAAAGTTCCCCGCGCATTTACTTTCTCAAAGCTTAATAATTGCAGATCAACATCGAGATTTTCATCGATGACAAAATTGCCTCCGGTCCCGAATATTTTTGGTTCTATTGTTAGCCATAATTCGTCAACCAGTTGTTCTTTTAAAAATGAAGTAGCTATATGTGGCCCGCCAACCAGCAGCATATTTTTATAGCCCTGCTCATCCAAACGTGCAGAAAGTTGAGTAGGTGATTTATCCGAAAACTCAAGCTGTCCGGGCACTTCCAATTCCTTGTATTTTGCCGGTTCTGACGTCATAACAATAAAATGATGGCTTGCAGAGGGTTTAATCCGATCTGCATTATATGTGCTGCTGTCCATCACAATAAGTCTGGAGTTCTTCCATACCTTGCTAAAATACTCCTGATCTTCTTTGGACGACTATTTTCTGACATAAGGATCGCCCCATTTGGTTACTTTTCCATCCAGTGTGGCAACAAAAATGAGCATAGGTTTCATTTATTAAAATCATTTAACAGAGTCGGTTTCAGCTACAATTTATGCTTCATTTAGTATTTCCTTAATCAGACAACAACTCTGCTGCCTTTTTATCAACAAACCAATATAAATTGCCATCTTCCGCATGGATCACCTGAGCGGGAAATTTATCCGGCTGCTGCGGGCCACATAGCACAGTCTTTAAGACTTCTGCCTTATTTTCTCCTTGTACAAGAAAAATAATATTATGTGCTTTGTTAATTAAATGTGGTGTCATGGTAATACGAAACATACGTTGTTCTGCCACATACACCTCCCGCACCAGCCGTGTGTTTTCAAAAACCACATCACTTCCGGGAAATAGTGACGCCGTGTGGCCATTTTCGCCGAGGCCAAGAAAAATAAGATCAAAGCGGGGAGGCTCTTTCCCAAAGAATTTTGTAATGATGCCTGCATATTTTTTTGCAGCCTCGTCCGGTTCCAAATCAACAGGAATGGAGTTAATATTGATTGATGGGATGTTAACGTGATCCAGCAATAAAGTCTTGGCCATGTTGGCATTGTTTAGATTGCTATCCGATGGTACAAAACGCTCATCACCCCAAAAAACAAAGGTTTTGTTCCAGGGAATCTGATCCCGGTAAGGTGGCTTTGCCAAAAGCTCAAATAGATGTTCGGGGGTAGTACCTCCCGATAAAGATACCACAAATCTTCCCCGGCTTTCGATGGCCTGTTTCGAAATTTTAATCATTAAATCAGCTGCTGCCTGCGCCAATGCTGCTGGAGTCTGATAAACACTTATATTATTTTGTTGCTTCAGGTTCATTTTTTTCAAAAGGTATTGTGATCCAATTGTGCCCATCAACTGCTATCAATGCTTGTGCATCCTGAGGTCCTTGTGACCCGGCATCGTACGTTGGAAAATTTGGAGAAGTGTTTGCTTTCCATGCGTCTATTACCGGCATTAGTATTGCCCATGCTGCTTCTACCTGGTCGGCCCGCATAAAAAGTGTTGCATCTCCCCGGAAGATATCAAGCAGCAATGTTTCATAGGCTTCTGGTGTTCCGCCCGTGTAAGTGTCATGGTAATTAAACAACATGTGAACAGGGTTCAGAAGCATTTTAAGCCCGGGTTGTTTTGCCTGAAAGCTTAACCGAATTCCCATATAAGGCTGGATATTAAGGATAAGCTTGTTAGGTTGCCAGTTTTCAATAGCTTCAACCGGAAATGAATGATGAGGTACCGGTTTAAATTGAATAGTGATCACGGAAATTGTCTCATTCATCCGTTTCCCGGTACGAACAAAAAAAGGCACTCCTTGCCAGCGCCAGTTATCTACATAAAATTTCACTGCCGCAAAAGTTTCTACATTGGATGATTCAGAAACATCAGGCTCTTGGCGATAACCTTTAACCTTTTGGCCTTTTATCCATCCACTACCGTATTGGCCTCTTATTGCATTTTTATGCACTTCTTCCGGTTTTATTTTTCTCACTGCATTCAGTACATCTACTTTTTTATTGCGAATTTCGTTGGCTTCAAATGAAATGGGCGCTTCCATAGCAATAAGACACATCAACTGGAGCAGGTGATTTTGAATCATATCGCGAAGTGCGCCTGCAGTCTCATAATAATTCCCACGGTGTTCGACGCCCAATTCTTCTGACACAGTTATCTGTATATGATCGATATAATTCCGGTTCCAGATTGGCTCAAATAATGCATTGGCAAAACGAAATGCCAGAATATTTTGTACTGTTTCTTTACCCAGGTAGTGATCAATGCGATAAATCTGGCATTCGTCAAAATGTGTATGCAACAAGGTATTAAGGTTAATAGCGCTTTCCAGGTCGTGTCCGAAAGGCTTTTCCAGGACAATGCGGCTTTTCTGCTTATTATAACAAAGCTCCGACGTTCCTATTTTCATAGAAATTTCTTCGAATGCATTTGGCGGAACAGCCAGATAAAAGACAGTGTTGGCTGTGGCATTCCACTTTTTTTCAAGAACTTTTATTTGCTTGCTTAAGGCAGAATAGGTAGTTGCATTATTAAACTCCCCTTGCTGGAAGGTCAGGTATTTAGCAAAAATATTCCATTCATCTTTTTTTGTTTTTCCCCGTCGTGAAAATTTATCTACGCCTTCATGTAAATGTTTTTCAAATTCGGGGTCTGTGTATTTACCACGACTTACCCCGATTACTGCGAATTCCTCGGGTATCCAGCTATCTAACCAGAGGTTGTAAATGGCTGGGATCAGCTTACGCCAGGTCAAATCCCCCGTAGCACCAAGTATTACAATGATGGTGGGGCCTGTTTTTGTCTCGGTTTCCATGTTATTTTTTTTTGTTCCAATGTGTATGAAAAATCCCTTCTCTGTCATTTCGCTCGTAAGTATGAGCGCCAAAATTATCGCGTTGTGCCTGTATTAAATTGGCGGGGAGCCATCCACTCCTGTAACTGTCGAAATAGGCTAAAGATCCCATCATTGCAGGAATCGGAATCCCGGATTCTACAGCTATCTGTATAACTTCCCGAATATCTATTTGCGATTGCACTAATTTTTTTGAAAACGAATCACTCAGCATAAGATTGGAGAGATCCGGCTGCTTTGAAAACGCCGAACGAATGTCTTCCAACAACGCCGCACGGATAATACAACCACCCCTCCAAATGGCAGCAATATTCTCTAATTTCAAATCGTATTTATATTTTTGGGAAGCAACCTGTAACAGCGCCATTCCCTGTGCATAAACCGTGATGATTGAAAAATAAAGTGCCTGCTCCATCCATTTTACCAGCTCATCTTTATCTCCGGTGAATTTCATTATAGAACCTTCCAGATGTTGATAAGCAGCTTCACGTTCTTCTTTATAAGCGGATAAATCCCGCATGGAAACCGCAATATCAATCACCGGAATAGGCACCTGCAGACTCATTGCATCTTCGGAAGTCCAGGCACCTGTGCCTTTTTGTTTTGCGCTGTCAAGGATTTTATCAATGATCAGGCTGTCGGTCAGGTCATCTTTTTGAGTAAAAATATCTGCGGTGATTTCGATAAGATAGGACTGCAATTCTCCTTCATTCCATTTCGAAAAAATAGCGTGTAGCTCATCATTGCTCATACCCACGCATTCCTTCAACAGATGATAAACTTCGGAAATGAGTTGCATCAACCCATATTCGATGCCGTTGTGCACCATTTTTACATAATGGCCTGCGGAGCCTGACCCCAGCCATGTTACACAAGGCTCATTGTTCGCTTTGGCAGAAACAGATTCCAGCATTTTAGCCACACGTTCATACACTTTCTTTGGGCCACCCGGCATAATGCTTGGGCCGTGGCGGGCACCTAGTTCTCCTCCTGAAATACCAACGCCCATAAAATGAATGCCTGATTCCTGCAATTGCACAATCCTTCTATCGGTATCCGTAAAGTGAGAATTACCGCAGTCCATCAGTAAATCATTTTCTGATAAAAAAGGTATTAACTCTTTGATGACTTCATCCACAATTTTTCCGGCAGGCACAAGCATCATGATTACTTTAGGTGTCTTCAGCGCATTGAGAAATTCATCCAGGTCTGATGTGGCAAATACTTTATCAGTTCCAGCTTCTTTCTTCAGAGTTTCCACCTGGGAATTATTTTTATCAAAACCAATAACGGTGTATTCATGATCGCTCATGTTATAAACCAGGTTGCGCCCCATGGTACCGAGGCCAATCATTCCGTAGTCGAATTTTGTATCTTTCATTTTTATTGTTCTATTTAAAGAAAATCATTTCCCACCCCTAAAAAATCAAAGCTTTCGCTCTTTTTACTACATTTTCAACAGTAAAGCCAAACTCCTTCATTACTTCTTCACCGGGGGCAGATTCTCCATATCTATTGATGCTTATGATATCGCCTTCGTCTGTTACATACTTAAGCCAACCCAATGGCGATCCGGCTTCTACTGCCAATCGTTTCCTTAGTGATCCCGGAAATATTTTTTCTTTATACGTTTTATCCTGCTTTTCAAATAACTCCCACGACGGCATACTTATAACACGTGCAGCTATATTTTGTTCTGTTAATTTTTCCTGAGCTGCAAGTAATAACTGCACTTCCGAACCCGTGCCAATTAAAATCATGTCGGGCGGTGTATTTGGTTCCGAAAGAATGTAAGCCCCCTTTTCCAATTCAATGGCTTTGGTATATTTTTCCTGATCAATTATCGGAATTTTCTGGCGGGTTAAAATTAATGCAACCGGTCCACCGGTATGTTCAATTGCTACGCGCCAGGCTTGTACAGTCTCGTTGGCATCCGCTGGGCGAATTACTGTAAGGTTAGGAACAGACCGTAAACCAATGAGTTGCTCTACGGGCTGGTGGGTGGTACCGTCTTCTCCTAACGCTATGCTGTCGTGGGTAAAAATAAAGATGGACCGTATTTTCATTATCGCCGCCAGCCGGATGGGCGGCCTCATGTAATCAGAAAAAATAAGGAATGTAGCACCATAAGGAATGATATATTTACTGAGTGCTAATCCATTTAATATTGCACCCATGGCGTGTTCCCTGATACCAAAGTGAAAATTGCGGCCAGCGTAATTTGTCGCTGAAAATGAATCGTATTTCTCCAGATTGGTATCGGTAGAAGGTGCAAGATCCGCAGAACCTCCTATTAAATTCGGCAAATAATCAGCTATTGCATTTAATGCTTTTCCAGAGGCTGTGCGTGTGGCTATTTCTTCTCCCGCTTTAAAAACCAGTAATTTATCTTTCCATCCTTGCGGTAATTTACCGCTGCTTAATAACTCATATTCATTTGCCAGATCGCTATATTTTTCTTTATACCTTTTATAAAGTTCATTCCAATCCTTTTCCTTCTCTATTCCTTTCTTACCTGCTTCCCGATAATAATTTAATACTTCGTCGGGTACAACAAAATACTTATCAGGGGCAAAGCCAAAATTCTCCTTCACAAGCTTTACTTCTGCTTCGCCTAACGCAGAGCCATGTGCAGCAGCCGTATCTTGTTTATTGGGGCTGCCAAAGCCAATATGTGTACGCACTTTTATGAGGGAAGGGCGACTTGTTTCCTTTTGCGCATTTTTTATTGCTTCTGACACCGCATTTAAATCATTGCCATCCGCAAGCACCTGAACATGCCAGCCATAGGCTTCAAAGCGTTTTGCAACATCTTCATCAAAAGTAAGATCGGTATTACCTTCAATACTTATATGGTTATTATCATACAAATAAATCATATTACCTAACTTTAGATGCCCGGCTATTGAAGCGGCTTCGGAACTTATACCTTCCATCATATCGCCATCGCTGCAAATAGTGTAAATCTTGTAATTGAAAATATCAAAACCAGGTTTATTATACCGGGCTGCAATATATTTTTGTGCAATGGCAAATCCCACGCCATTGGCAAACCCTTGACCTAACGGGCCAGTAGTTACTTCAATGCCGGGCAATAATCCGTATTCAGGATGCCCAGCAGTTTTACTGTGCAATTGCCGGAATTTTTTAATATCATCCAACGTGATAGGATAACCCGTTAAGTACAAAAAGCTGTATTGCAACATACAGGCATGGCCGGGTGATAAAATAAAGCGATCCCTGTTTGCCCACTCCGGATTTCGGGGGTTATAGTTCATGATTTCCGCCCATAAAACATGGCCAACAGATGCCAGCCCCATAGGCGCACCGGGATGACCGGAATTTGCTTTTTGTACTGCATCTGCAGCGAGTATCCGAACAGTATTGATCCCGCGCTGTTCAAGTGTTTCTGTTTTCATGATCTGTTATTTAATTTGCTTTGTAAAAACTTATTCTGGTTTAAAATCATTCATTTCCTGTTTCTAATCTTTATTCTTTTCAAGTAATTCAACTTTGATAAGACGTCGCAGGAATCGTTTTTCATCCTTAAACCCGGCATTCATAAATATTTGTACTAATTCCCAGGCCAGCGAAGATCCTGTGATCCGCCCACCTAAACACATTATATTCATATTGTCGTCCTCAACTCCCTGGTGGGCAGAGAAAGAATCGGTGATTAAAGCCGAACGGACACCGGCAATTTTGTTGGCTGCAATACAAGCTCCAACACCACTGCCACAAATGGCTATTCCTCTTTTAATTTCTCCGTTAGCAACTGCGTTCGACAATGGAATTACAAAATCAGGAAAATCATCGCCGTTATTGAGCTGATAAGCACCGAAGTCCTTAACTTCATAGCCAGCGGTTTTGAGTAAATCAACCAGTTGTACTTTCAAATCAAAACCCCCATGATCGCATGCAACACCTATTGGCGATATTTTTCCAGTTGAGTTTGAGGTTTCTTCTTTTGTATTTTGTGATGCATTTCCGATATTTTCCTGCCTGAAAGGCAACCCTAAATCTGCTAATGCTTTAGATGTTGACAGATAATCTGTATGATGAATACTGGTGATACCTATGCCCTGGGCAACATTAACAAACATTTCCCTGTCGTCAATATATACAACATTTTCGGCG
>JBBRCH010000136.1:0-7465 GCA_038204995.1 Bacteroidales bacterium
CAGGAATTGCTTGCCGTTAAAGCATATACTCCGGCTCCGGTTGTTGTAATATTTGAAATGGTTGGGCTCTGAAGAGTTGAAGTAAAGCTGTTCGGGCCTGTCCAACTCCAGCTGTTTGCTCCGGTTGCGCCTCCGGTTAAAGTCAATGTGCTTCCTGCGCAAATCGGATTTGGACTGGCGGAAGCCGTTACTCCTGTTGGTTTGGAATTTACGGTTACAGAGGTTGTATTTACCGCTGTAGCGGAACCACCTGAATTACTTGCCGTTAAAGTATAAACCCCCGCACCGGCTGTAGTAATATTTGAAATGGTTGGGCTCTGAAGAGTTGAACTAAAGCTGTTCGGACCTGTCCAACTCCAACCAGTTGCACCGGTTGCGCCTCCGGTTAAAGTCAATGTGCTTCCTGCGCAGATTGGGTTAGGATTTGCTGAAGCTGTTACCCCGGTAGGCTTTGAATTAATCATTAAAGTCCCATTATGAGTTCCGTACAGAATATTCTGCGACAGGCTGTTTCCCATAATTGCATTCGAAAGCGTTAAAGCTAAAGTATTTTGCGGCCCTGCAGTATTTAATGAAAAGCTAAGATTAACCACCGCACCTGAACTACCTGTAAAAGGCATTTGCTGCATTGAAAAAACAATTAAACGAAGGGTTGTAGGATTAATCAGTGAAGCAGATATGCTATGGCCCTGAGCCCGGCTGCTGAGCAATTCGGAACCAGCAATATAGCTTAGTGCTGAAGGGAAAGTGAGATCGAACTGAAAGCCGACAAACGGTTCATAATTTTCAGCTGTAATCTGAATGGTTACTTTATTTGTAGCAAAATAAGAAGTATCCCTCACCGTAAGGTAATTGGGAGCATATCCATTGCCCGAAATGCTTACATTTTTAGGATTTTCGTCAGGGTCGTTGCTGAAAATTTTCAGAGTCGAATTTAATTGTCCTTTTGCAGAAGGATGAAATTTCACAGGAATATCAGCAGTAGCTCCTTGATTGACACGAAATGGCACAACCATATCTGAAACCAAGTCCGGATTGGCGAATTGCAATTGACTGATTTTTAATGTATCGTTCCCGTAATTATAAATCCGCAATAACTGGGTTGCAGTCGCGAGAGTAGAAACATCGCCGAAATCCAGGGTGCTGTTGCTGAAAATGTTCGCAGCCGCAATTTGCTCACTGCCATCAAAGGAAGCGGATAGAATATTTTGCCCATTGGCATCTCCGATTATCACATTACTCAGATTTAACGGGTATGTACCTCCAGTGCCTGAAACATTAAAATTCATAGAAACGATATTACCGCTATTTCCTGTGAAAACCAGGTTGCCAGAAGAGTACCCAACAACCCGAAGTACGTTTCCGGGAAAAACGGCAGCCGAAACCAAATGATTTGTTTTACGCACACTTAACTGAACACTTCCCGGAACATAGGTGAGAGATGCCGGCAATTGCAGGTCAAACTGAAAGCCGGTAAAAGCTTCCATATTGTTGATGGATAAACTCAAAATCCCCTGAGAACCCGAATATACTGACATATTTCCACAATGCACCTCGTTCACAGCAAAAGCAACGGCTTGCAAACTAATCGTTGAAGTTGCCTGGTCGGGATCGTTGGTGAATATGGTCATTGTTTTAGGATAAGTACCTTTAACAGTTGATGTAAAATGCACTTTTAACATAACATTCGCGTTCGGGAGTATGGTGTAATTGGTATTCCCGACAATGCTGAAATAAGCACTATTAAAAGTAATGTTACTGACTATCAGGTTTTGATTACCCGGGTTCAAAATAGTTACATACTGATCGCCTGAACTGCCAAGGGGTATCCTGCCAAAATCGAGGCTGGTTGTACTCAGACTAATATCGGGCGCTTGCAGGGTGAGTGTGCCACTGGAAACAGAGGTTAATATATTGGCTGAACTTACCTGCCCGATAATAGCATTGGCCGGGTTAAGCGTGTAAGTTCCCGGCACTGTGCCTGCCTTAAGAGTAAAGGTTGCAATGGTACCGGTATTCCCTTTGAATGTAGCATTGCTAAGTGAGAATCCCAGAATCCGGAGTATGTTGCCATCCAGAACTGTAGCACTAATCGAATGCCCATTCGTCCGGGCAGAACTCAGCAAAGCAGAATTCGCGACAAACGTAAATGGCACGGGCAAAGCTATATCGAGCTGAAACGCCACGAATGGATCGGCATTTGCAATAACCACATTAATGGTTACCTGCTGGTTTGACTGCACAGTCGCAGAAGAAATCTGCATAATGTTAGCTGCTGACACCAAGCCCGGCAGAAGCAGAAATAAACAAGTGATTATCTGATATTTTATCTTATTATTCATACTATGTTGGTTTTAATAAACTCACCGCATAACCGGTTTCAACTTATTTCCCAATTTGCACCCTTCCCCTCAAAAGGAAAAGGGGGCGAAAAATGCCAATTTCATATAGTTGAGTTCATTTACCTAATAACTATCAATCTTATCTCTTTCGAATATTGTTTCTTATTCAAACCCGTTCCTAAGGCTTGAATCCTGCAGATATAAACTCCTGCTGAGCCTGTTTGCCAGCGTACTTCATGACTTCCAAAGTTCAGGGTAGCATCTTTGGGTGTGCTGATAAGTTGACCATATAAATTATAAATGCTAATAGTTACATGTGCAGTCTCCGGCAAATCAAAACTGATTTTTATCTCACCCGAAGCAGGATTGGGAAAAGCATTGGCAATAAATGTTTCCGGTACCGGCACTACTTCGCCTGACGGTATTATAGTAACATACTGTCCATTAGCATCTCCACCCATCACATCACCCCAGTTCAATATGGCTTTACCAGTTTCAACTTTCAAAATATCCTGCAAGCCAGCCGGGATAGTTTTGCCGGAATAACTGAAAAGTATCCCGGTAAGGGTGGTATCAGTAGCCTGGTATATAAACTCAAAGCCATTAAGCAATGAAGAAAGTTTGACGTCTTTAAGGTTTTTTCCGACAAGTGTAAACTGCATTGCTGATACTTGCTCTTCGCTCCGGAGTTTAATTTTGTCGGGTTTCAGGTAAATGTATGCCGGAACCGGGTAGGTGGCAACTTCGCTGCTTACTTGTTTTTTACCTCCGCTAATTACTTTAACTGTCCCAATAATATCCAGAACATTTATTTGTCCATCCTTATTGACATCGGCCGCTTCGAATATAAAAGGTTGCGGATTCTGATTAAGCAGGTAGGATACAAGGGTTGTAATATCCAGTACATTCACCGTAAGGTCACCATTGGCATCGCCTTTGGATGCGGTTAAAGGAATTGTGGCTACTATTTTGGAAGAATCTGTTTCGGCCAGGTTGGTACGTACAATTTTATAGTAGTAATAGTATTTTTTATTGGGTGTAACAGCAAAATCGGTATAAAGGGTATCGATAATAAGGGTAGAGTTGATAAGTATAGGACTGGTTAATACAGTATCGTTCAATTTCTCCATCCTATACATATTAAAACCAAGACCATCCTGTAGTTTTGAATTGTTCCATTCAAGTTTTATTCTACCTAAGCCAGGGGTGGCCATAAACGCCGTTGAAGCAGAACCTGCAGCATTCACGACTACTCGGAAGCGCCTGTCTTCTATAGGAATTTCGAAATGATCCGTGTCTTTGGCACCGGTAACCCGGATGGTGTTAATGCCATCGCCGGTGTTCAACCCTACTGTTCCATAAACTGTATAAATAGTGGAATCCGTGCTCCAGCTGCCTGATTCGGCAATAGCCGATTGACTATATGGATATCGAACACCCATAGAAACAACTGGTGGATATTTTTTATCCATGGCCCGGTTAAAATAAACCTCAAACTTTTGCTTCCCAACTCCAACCGGATCCATCTGATCAAACTGATCCTGTGCATCTTTGCCATTGACAAGGACTTTCCAGACAATACCATGATTCTCTTTTGGTGGAGCAGTCAATCTTTTTGAAATATCCGAATAAGGGAGAGAACCATTTTCTCCAAAATCATAAATAGATGCATTAATTTTTTTATCATCTGTAGTTCCAAAATAATTTGGAAGCATTTCATCAATGAAAAAAGTATTCATCAACCACCTAATATTATAATTATTATTATTAAAAATGTTATTATTTTCAAGATTAGGTATAAAATAGTCTGAGGAAAACACTCCACCAATTCCAGATAGAGTTGTATTATTAATAAAATTTGAGGATTTGTAGAACGCATTTGAATAGGGTAAATAAATGAAACCAAAAAAATTGGGTAATGCGTTATTTGTCACCTGGCATTTATCGATTATTACTTCCCCAGTCATACTTAAATTTATGTATCCAGTATTATATTCAAAAATTGAATTTTTGATAGAAGTATTACCACTCCCAGTCAAGATTTTTGAAGAAGAATTATTAAACTTTCCTGCATACGAAATACAATTATAATCTAATATTATTTTCCCGTAATTGGCAATCCCATTCCATGCACCATATAAATCTCTCTTTGTAAATGAAATAATGCTATCGGCTTTCCCAACTGCTGAAAGAGTTCCATTTAAAGCTATTGATTTATTCTCTGCAAATTTCAATGTAGTTCCAGGTTTGATGGTCAGCGTAACTCCTTCCGGAATAACAACATTCTCAGTAATAATATAATGTCTGTTAGGATATAATGTTAAATCAGTGCTGATGATTCCTTTCAATTCCACTCCATTTTCTACTCTTATTGTTGTCTCCAAAGTTTTTTCGCCAAGATGGTTATCATACCAAGTCTTTAATTTGAATGCTATGCCCCTTCCATCTGTGACGGTTTTGCCAATCTTAATTTTCAGTGAGATTAGATTAAACTTTGTTGAGTAAGCAGATACAGACCCAACCGTTGCTTCAGAAGTGATAATAACAGCTGTGGACTGGTCTTCAAATTCTCCAAATCCAACACTTACTTTTACATTATTTGCCTGTCCCCAAGTATTACGCACTTTTACTTTTAGTTCAATGGTTTCCCCGGCATCTGCATGTCCATCACCATCACCATCAAGGGTATCGACCACTTCATACGAAACAATATCCAACTTAGGTACAGGAACGACATTCAAAGCTCCCAAAAGATCTAAATGCAGAGTTGATGAGTTAATACAATTTCCAAACAACATTTCCTGAGATTCTGCAGGCTTTTGTTCCCTGTACAATGAAATAGCCCCAGCCACTAGCGGAGTAGCCATCGAAGTTCCACTGTATTCACGATAATTGCCACCTGGCACGCAGGAAAGAATACCCGAACCTGGAGCTTTCAGCTCATAGTTAAATAATTCAGGGTACTTGGAAAAAACCGGACCATCCTGGTCAAAATTAGAAAAACCAGCACGGCCAGCATAAGCATTAGCTTCTACACCCAGAACAAAAGAATATGCTCCTGGATAAAGTGGTGCACCTGGTTTCATATCTGCACAAAGGCCTGGACCAATACAAAGCCCATCGTTTCCGGCAGCAGCCACCAAAACACTAGTTGCATAGGCATTGGCCAAAGCATTCTTAAGTGTCAGCGATTCAGCACAAGAGGCAAAACTCATCGAAATTACAGTTGCCCCCTTACTTGCTGCATAATTTACACCCATGGCAATATTAGCAACATCACCGAATCCAGAAGATTGAAATACTTTAATGGGCATGATCTTAGCTTTCCAATTCACTCCTGCTATCCCAATTCCATTATTTCCCACTGCGGCAGCAATCCCGGCACAATGGGTTCCATGCGAATTATCATCCTTTGGGTCATTGTCATTATTAATAAAGTCCCAGCCGTGTATATCATCAATCAGTCCGTTGCCATCGTCATCAATACCATTGCCTGGTATTTCACCGGGATTGGTCCAGATATTAGCAGCCAGATCAGGATGCAACCAATCAACGCCTGTATCAAGAATACCAATAATACTGGTGGTTTTACCGGTATTTGTGTTCCAAACATCATCAATATTGGTAGCCGGTATGCCCCATTGGGAAGGGTATAAAGGATCGTTTGGCACTAATCCGGAGGCAGCATCGGATAGTTTTGAATTTTCGGGCAACAACATGGCTTCCTGCATGGTCATTTCCGGTCCTACAGGCTTAAAATCGCTGATGCTGATAATATAATTTGGTTCCGCATATTCCACTTCGGGCAAGGCTTTCATATCTTCAATAACTTTGAAGATGTCAGCAGGCATACTGCCGGAAGATTTTGACTGAGGAATTACGATTTTGTAAATATTGTGCAAACTGGGGATTTTCATTTCTCCTCCTTGCGGATCTTTCACAAATTGAGCGCTTTTAAGTTTTTTCTCCGAAGGAAACAGTTTCTCTAAAGTTGATCCACCATTGGCTTTCAAGACTTTGTCAATAGAGCTTATTCCTGCAGATTTTAGTTTAGTGCCGCTGCTGATGGCAATATCATCTTTAAATTTAACCAGCACCTCGTTAGGCACAAAGTTCATCTGGTCGGTTCGGGGATCGCGGGGACGGTCGCTTTGGTTATTGGTAAAACGATCAGCTTCCTGGGCGGAAAGCGAAATAAACCCGAAAAGGAGGAAAAGCGTAAAAAGTTTTTTCATGGCTTCATATTTGAAAAGTATATTGATTTTTTAAATAGATCTTGAATGGAAAAAATTGCAAAAAGCTGAAGGAACTCTCATTAGAATTATTCATTCTTAGATCAAAACCAAAGTACCTAAGGTTTTAATTCTTTAATGGCCTGAAAATTAATGAAATTAGTTATTAATTATACACACAATCGTTATTTGTAATCATTCTTTTCTTAAGTGATATTTTTCTCTCAGTTAAGTTTTACAATTTGAACTTTTATTCCTTGAACTTCGATGGCATTTAAATTTTTTTGAACTTTGAACGCAGCAGGCATTGAACCCTTGAACGCTAAGCATTGAACTTTGAACGCGAAGCATTGAACCCTTGAACATATTATATTCTTCCAATATCCCCACTGTTAATAAAAATCTTCCCTCCGCAAAGCCATATATCTTAAATTTGCATTTCCTTAATCGAAACCAGATACTTTGAGCCGAAATATTTTAGACGAACTGAACGAATCGCAGCGAAAGGCTGTGGAATGCATCGATGGACCCATAATGGTAATAGCCGGAGCCGGATCGGGTAAAACCCGAGTGCTGACCTACCGGGTAGCCTACCTTATCGAAAAAAAGGTTGATCCTTTTAATATACTTTGCCTCACTTTTACCAACAAGGCTGCCCGCGAAATGAAGGACAGGATTGTAAAAATCGTCGGCGGCGAAGCCAAAAATGTATGGATGGGGACTTTTCACTCTGTGTTTGCCCGGATTCTAAGAATCGACGGACATTTACTCGGTTATCCTCCTAATTTTACCATCTACGACAGCGACGACAGCAAAAGCCTGATCCGAAATATCGTTAAGGAATTTGAACTCGATCCTAAAGAATATGCTGCCAACAATGTGCTTTCGCGT
>JBBRCH010000137.1:0-6606 GCA_038204995.1 Bacteroidales bacterium
CTGGGATGGCACCTATAACCACAAGCCCTGCCAGCAGGATGTGTATGTATGGAAAATATCGGCAATCTTCCGCGATGGATCTATTTGGTACAACACAGATGTGGGTGAACATAAGGGACTGCCGGAACAGGTGTATGGGACAATTACGCTGATAAGGTAAAATCAGATTGATTCTAACTAAAAAAGCTGAAGCTTACATGTGCTTCAGCTATTTTTTTATTATCAATTTAACAATTACTAGTACTTTAGCTTAAATTTCAGGTTCTGATTTATGTTTATCCATCTTTTTACAAATGAAAGCCTATACAGTAATGAACTGTTAAGATTATTAGAAAATACGATTGATCTTAATAAGCATTTATTCATTTTTAGAGAAAAGAATACAGATTCAAATATTTATAGCCCTACTCTTACTTCACGAATAAGATATTCGACAAATTTTAAGCATCTGATCCGTTACGTTTTACCCGAAATGGAGGCTGCAAAATGGATCTATTTTCACTATCTCCCATATGGGCCCTCTTTACTTTTATGGGCGATAAAGCCATCCTTAATTAAAAAATCGACTTGGATCGTTTGGGGAGGAGATGTATTCATTTATAAACAAAAGAATGAAAGTATAAAAAATAGGATATTTGAATCCCTTAGAAGAAGGATTATCCCTTGGTTTCCTGAGATTGCAGCATTTGTAAAACAAGATGCACAAGAAGCAATAAGGGTATATAAGTGCAAAGCAGAATATATTCAGATTTTATACCCAATTCCCGTCAATATTGAAAATCTGAGGGGTCTTAAAAATCAGAAAACCGGAAGAACAATCAATATTTTAATAGGTAATTCTGCTGATCCATCCAATAATCACATGGAAATGCTGGATCTGTTGTCAAAATTTTCAGACCAAGATATGTATATCTATTGCCCTTTATCATACAGTGGTAATCAGGAATATATTACAACTGTAATCAGAAAAGGCAATGAGACTTTTAAGGAAAAGTTTATTCCAATTTTATCCATGGTTTCGACAAAGGATTATGCAATTTTTCTTAGTGAAATGGATATTGCTATCATGAATCACAAGCGACAGCAAGGATTAGGAAATATAATTCCGCTTCTATATCTCGGTAAAAAAGTATTTATCAGAAGCGACATTTCTTCATTTCCGTTTTTGTCCAACTCCGGATGCATTATTTATGATACTTGTTCATTGAATAAAAGTAATTTTGCGTCATTCATTTCCTTAGAGAAGGCTTCAGCAGATAACAATAAAAAAAATATTGAAAAACTGATCAGTCCTTCATATTATTCGCAACTATGGAATAATTTATTCAGTAAACACTTGTGATGATTAACGTAACTAAAACATATTTGCCGGATCCTGATAAATACAAGTCATATGTGGACAGGATTTTCAGCTCCGGGTGGGTAACCAATAACGGACAATTTGTTCAGGAACTGGAAAAACGACTTTGCGAATATCTGGGAGTTGAGAACCTGATGCTTGTTTCGAATGGCACACTTGCATTGCAGATTGCATACCGCGCTCTTGAAGTATCAAATGAAGCAATTACAACACCTTTTTCTTTTGTAGCTACTGCCAGCAGCCTTGTATGGGAGGGCATTCATCCTGTTTTTGCTGATATAAATCCTGGATCCTTAAATATAAATCCTGATAAAATAATTGAATGTATCACTCCTCAAACCATGGCGATTGTTCCGGTACATGTATTTGGTAATGCCTGTGATATTGATGCTATCAGTCAGATCGCTGAGAATCACAATCTGAAAATCATATATGATGCCGCCCATGCTTTTGGAGTCACTTATAAAACTAAAAGTATTCTTCTACATGGGGATGCATCAATACTGAGTTTTCACGGAACAAAAGTGTTTCATACTATAGAAGGAGGTGCCATTATTTTTAAAAACAAAAAACACCTTGATTCAGCAAAACTCATGATAAATTTTGGTATTCCTGGATATGACCAGATCACAAACCTCGGAATAAATTGTAAAATGAATGAGCTGCAGGCCGCAATGGGATTGTGTGTTCTTGATGATATGGAAATCATTCTGCATTCCCGAAAAAAAGTATGGGATAAATACATGACTGCCTTCATGAAACAAAAATCAATCAGAATACAAACTCAAAATGATTTCTCTTCCCGGAATTACTCATACTTTCCTATTATTCTTGATTCTGAGGCAATTTTACTTGAAGTAAAGGAAGCGCTTTTGAAGAAAAATATTGCACCCAGACGATACTTTTACCCTTCGCTCGAACAACTCCCTTATGTAAGATCCGGACAGAAGGCTATAAATTCAGCATCTATTGCACCACGCATACTTTGTCTCCCAATTTATCCAGATCTTGAATCATCAATTCAGGATTTGATCATTGAAACTATTAATAAAATCATATCAAATGGCTGATTCGTTCCTTAGCGCTGATGAATTAAAAAATCTTGGGCTTAAATCTTACGGCGAAAATGTTCTTATCAGCAGGAATGCTTCGATATATGGCGCTGCTTCAATTCGAATCGGAAATCATGTTCGTATAGACGATTTCTGCATTCTGAGTGGAAATATCAGCATCGGATCGTATATTCATATATCAGCCTACACGGCTTTATATGGGAAAAGTGGCATTGACATTGCTGACTTTGTAACAATTTCCGGCAGAGTCTTGGTTTACAGCGAAAATGACGATTACAGCGGTGATTTCATGGCCAACCCAATGTTACCAGCTATATTTACACATGTTGGAGGAGCAAAAGTCGTATTCGGGAAACATGCCATCGTTGCTGCAGGTTCAATTATTCTACCTGGTGTTATCCTAGGTGAAGGTGCATGTGTAGGTGCAATGAGTCTTGTTAAAAGGAGCCTCGAACCATGGACGATATGTGCAGGAGTGCCTGCTGTTCGGATTAAAGATCGCAATAAGAATATCCTTAAACTGGAACAACAGTTTTTGAAAAAGATCTGACCGATCAATAAGGAATTTTACTTAAAACCATTTCCTGCCCATATTAAAACGCAACATCTCCATCCCTAATCATTTAAAGTGACTTATTAGTTGCAGATCTCTCGTTACTGCTAAATTTAGCCTTTAACAACAAGCAGAATCACTCAATTAAAGAATCCACACTCTAAGAAGGTGGACATAAAAGCCCCTATAAGGAACCGAAGTCGAAAGTCTGCTGCTCCTCTATCCGTTCTTGATTTTCTTGGTAAATCACATACTTCCTGACTTCAGCACCGGGACACCCAAATTAAAGTTAAGTGGATTAGAATAGGATATTTGGCAAAGAAAATATTTTTTTTCTCGTTTTTTCCGTTCTAAAGAGGTCAAAAAAGTCCGGGACACCCAAGTGTCAAAGTCAGGAGTCTGCTGCTCCTCTATCCGTTCTTGATTTTCTTGGTAAATCACATACTTCTTGATTTTTTCTTCGTCAAGGCCAATTGTGTCAACACAATATCCTCTTGCCCAAAAATGATTGCCCCAATATGGTTTCTTTTTCAATTGAGGATAACTTTTAAAAATTTTGATTGCTGTTTTCCCTTTTGATATCCCCATTAGTTGAGAAATTGATATCTTTGGAGGAATACTCACAATCAAGTGAATGTGATTAATTTGAATATTTATCTCTATCAGTTCACATGATTTCCATTCCAACAAAAGCTGAATATCTTTGGTCAGCAATTCCTTGACCAGACCTTCAAGAACACGAAACCTATATTTTGGAGTCCATACAATATGGTACTTACATCGATAAATGACATGACTTAATTTCTTAAATTCGCTCATGCTACGAAATTACTAATTTTCAGGCATAGCCAATTATACATAACCACCATCAAAGGAGGTGGTCTTAAAGTTTACAATAACCTAAGTTTCGGTTATTTCTGTACTTTTGCAGAAAGATGATACAGGCGAAAAACCAGGTAATTATTGGCTTTAGTAAAAAAATCGAATAATTTTAACATTTTATGAATATTGGAATTATTGTTGATAATGAATTTCATGGAGATCCCCGGGTTTATAATGAAGCAAAAATTCTTTATAATGCAGGTTTTAATGTTTATGTGTTATGTTTAAATTTTGGAAAATATTCGGATTATGAGGAATTTGAAGGGATAAAGATTTTTAGGATATCGATCAGTAAAAAAATTAAAGATATTTTGTTCGGAGCCATGCTTGTATGGCCCGGATATAACAGGCTTTGGGCTAAACATATTGCTAACTTTGTTAAGGACAATTCCATTGATGCATTGCATGTCAATGATTTATATATGGCAAAATCAGCAAAAAAAGGAACCAAGGATAGCCTGATCCCAATATCACTCGACCTGCACGAAAATTATCCGGCAGCTATTCTAAGCTTTAACTGGGCCAATAAATTCCCAATGAGTCTGATTGCCCGTCCGAAAAAATGGGAAAAAGTTGAAAAAGATTATCTTTCCTGCGCCGACAGAATTATTGTTTTAAGTGAAACATACAAATCGGTCTTATTGAAGAAATTTGGTTTTCTCCGGCCTGACACTATAACCATCTATCCCAATGTTCCGGATTTGAATGAGCTTTTAAATTATCCGGTTGAGGAAAACATACTAGATAAGGGTACTAGTTTTTTATTGTTTTATTTTGGAGCCATTGCCGAGCGTCGTGGCATTTTCACGACACTTGAAGCGTTAATTCTTCTTCATTCCAGGAAACTTGATGTAAAACTTTTAATCATCGGGCCGGTAGATAAGGCTGATACAACTTTGATGGAAACCTATTTTCAAAATGAAGTTATCAGAAAAAATGTTATTTATTATCCGTGGAAGGACATTTCACTTTTTCCTTCGTATGTTTTAATAAGTGACGCATGTTTATCACCACTTATTAAAGATGATCAGCATGAATCGGGAGTTGCCAATAAAATATTTCAGTACATGCTTTTTGAGCGCCCGATCATTGTTTCAGATTGCAAACCCCAGACTGAGATAGTAGATAAAGAACAATGCGGCCTGTTTTTCAGAAGTGGTGATGCTAAGGATCTTGCTGATAAAATCCAGTATTTGGTAAATAATAAAAATCTATGTGAAGAAATGGGACGAAACGGTAAAAAAGCGGTACTGGAAAAATACAATACAACAGTATTCTCAAAGAACCTCATCAATTTGTATAGTTCTTTTACTAAAGTTTAGTGATTTCTAATCGGGATTAGAGAAACGGAAGCGGAATACTACTTCCGGCGTGGGTCCCTGGCCTTAGCAGTTTTGATATGTGAAGGTCTACTGTATTTCCTTTTTGCATTCCTTATACTCACATTCAACTCAAAGCCAATCAGCACAATCATGGCATTAAAAAAGATCCATACCATTATTATGATAAGGGTACCAATTGAGCCATAAAGGGAGTTATACCGGGAAATACTGTTTACATAATAATTAAACCCAACCGAAGCCAGGATTGTTAGTACGGTTGATAATGTGCTTCCGGCTGAGATAAACCTGAATCTTGATTCGGCCGCCGGTGCCATGTAATACAGAAATGAAAATGCAAAAAACAACATAAATGACGAAACAATCCATTTACCCGCAATAATCAGATAATAACTGAAGCTGACACGTAACATATCATGTTTTACAAGGAAATCAAGTACCAAAGGTCCGAATGTGATAAGAACTATGGCAATTATTACGAGCAACGAAAGAATAAAAACCAAAATTATTGACACTATCCGTTGTTTGATCCATGAGCGGGTTTCGATGGTATGACGGGTTTGGTTAAAAGCAGCAATCAGGCTATGTATTCCGTTGGTGGAAAAATACATTGCCATAATAAATCCTATAGATAACAGCCCTCCGCGAGGCCTTTTAACAATATCGAACAGTGTTTCCTCCACAGCCTCATATGCTTTTCTTGGAATGAAATTCTGCATCAGTTCCAATAAATTATCCTGAAAACCAGCAATTGGAATGTATGGGATTATGGTAAAAAAGAAAATGATTGCCGGGAATAGTGCCAGGAAGAAATTATAGGAAAAAGCAGCAGCCCGCATTGTCAGCGATCCTTTCTGTAAACCCCGGATAAAAAATGCAGCGACATCATATACAGGCATACCATCAAAACCAGGTATCACAAGTTTACGCAACATTTTTTCACCAGAAGTTACCAAATTGCTATTTAATAGCAGATTACGCCTGGATAATAAAAAATTGTTAAGCCTGACTGATAATTTTACCATTTATTATCTGAACTTTAAGTTAGACTGCATCATATAAGACAGGAGTGAAAGCCAACCCGATGTAAAAAATATATCCATATTTTTAATACTAACTATTCATTAATCTAACAAGTGGTAAGTGTTTATTCCAGACATAATTGTCATCACCAAATTTTTGTTAACTTGAAATATAACTACTAACATAAAAATATTCAGTTTCATTTAATAAGAATGCTATCGCTTGAATTTCAGACAGATATATCTTCTTATTATTTCTATCTATTTCTATCTATTTCTATCTATTTCTATCTATTTCTATCTATTTCTATCTATTTCTATCTATTTCTATCTATTTCTATCTATTTCTATCTATTTCTATCTATTTCTATCTATT
>JBBRCH010000138.1:0-6606 GCA_038204995.1 Bacteroidales bacterium
TGTTTATCATATGTGCGGAACAGATTTGCCACGCGATGCGGCACAGCAGTCGGTTCATGGCGAAACTATCGATTTTGTAGATGAAGTACTTCCCGGCGATCTTGCTTTTTTTGATAACCCTGCGGGTGATATTATCCATGTAGGCATTATTACCGGACCCGGTAAAATATTACATGCTTCAGGACACGTGAAAATAGACAATATTGATCACAATGGAATTTTCAGCATCCAACAGGACGTATATACACATAGCCTGAGAATACTAAAGAGGCTAAAGTAAACTCTTTAATTTTTTCCAGGTATTCACAAATCCACCATTTCATGGATTAATTGCCAGCATGCTGATAATATGCTGAAGATCACCATCAGTTTGGGCAGGTTTAATCCCCAAAAGGTGGGCAAGCAGAGCGTAGATATGTATATTCTGAAAAGATGGCTGAACATATCCATGCTTAAAAGCCGGGCCTGCAGCATAAAATATGGCATGAATATCGGTATTGCGGATATCGTATCCATGAGTCCCACCACTGAATGCATTACCAGGATGTTTAAGTGTTATGCTCCAGGCCGAATCGGCTACCACAATCAAATTTCCATCCCTGGGATTTGTCCCGTAATTTAAATACCCCGGTACTTCACCAGGATGCCATACTTCTAATTCAGGCGCTTTTTTAAGTGCACCATAAGCCGAATCGGTCCAGGATGCATCGGCATACAGGTTGTAATTCGGGTTACCGCCTTCAATCCGCACCGGCCATGATTCCGGGACATAATCTCTCAGAGCAGTATTGCGATCGGATGATATCGCTCCCATTCCATGATCGGAAACGACTATGAAATTTATATTATTCCCGCCAGGTAATTGTTTTATACGCTGATAAAGGATTCCTGTCATACTATCCACCTCATGCACTATTTTAAGCGTGCGGAAATCATCAGGACCGTAAGTATGTCCTGCGCCATCGGGTTCGTGGTAATAAGCCATAATAAGGCGGGGACGCTTTTCTCCCGGAAGGCTGAGCCATTTTATAATCGTATCAATCCTTTGAATAAAGGATATGTTCTGATTGTATTCTTTCCACATATCAGGATATTTGCCCTGAATTGCGACATCGGAACCAGGCCAAAAGAAAGATGCCGTTTTTACACCTTGTTTCTGAGCCGTGATCCATATGGGTTCTCCCCCATAGAAATCCGGGTTAAACTTAGCTTCTTTGTTCCCGAGTGAAAATGATTTTCGAAGTGCGGAATCATAAAATGAGTTATTAACCAAACCGTGGTGGTCAGGATACAAACCGGTTGCAATAGTGTAATGATTAGGGAATGTTTTTGAGGGAAATGATGGAATAAGTGAAACGGCTTTAACACCTTTGCCGGCAATAAGATTAAGCGCCGGTGTACTAGTCTTTTCTGGGTAATCCCAGCGAAATCCATCGAGAGAAAGTATGACAGTGGTTTGATTGTTTTCCTTTTGAGCATATAATCTGTTGCCGGTTAAAATGACAACTAAAAAAATAAATAAAATGAAAAAGGTGTGTTTATTTTGGATCATCAGGCTTATTTTTTTTAATGAGTACAGATTATTTTTTTATTTCAAAAGCCATGTGAGGTTGTTTGTTTTAATATTCAGTTTCATTCCGATTGTGAGAACTCAGTAGCACCATGCGGTTTATAAAGCATTATTCATTGCAGTAAATTTTATTCGCAAAAAGCGGGTAATCAGTGATAATTATTCCTAAATTCATTTTTAAAACAAAGGCCTTATAATAACCGGGGTCATATCGGTTTGCTTTGTTTCTGATACCCTCGCTCATATCGGTCATCACAAGTACGTTCCTGTCATGGATTTCATTTGCCAGATCAGTTGGTGTTTTTTCGCTTATATATGTAATCAGCTGTTTAGCCGGAATTTGGAGTTCCTGTATGAATTGCCATTGTTCCGGGGTTTCGATCCAGGCTGATATCATCATTTTACCAGCCAATTGCATAGCCAACTTTGACCGATCCTTAGTAAAAGTCAGCAAAATACATCTGGATTGTAGATTAAATTTGTTTACAAGTGCAATCACTTCGGGTATAATATTTCCTTTTACGTCGAGCATCAGTACTATGTTTTTATACTGAGCGAAGCTGAGTATATCTGTAAAAAGAGGGATTTTTTCACCCGTCAGTTTTCCTGTTCTGTCGCGCAGGAACAAGGTCCTAATGTATTCGTCCGGTAAATTAGTAATTTTTCCATTCCCGTTGGTTGTCCTATCTACAGCAGAATCATGCATAATATAAAGTCTTCCGGATGCACTTTTTCTGATATCAAATTCAATTCCTATTGGTTTACTGCATGCATTCGTATAGGTGAAGTCAAATATAGAAATACTGTTTTCAGGCAGGCTGGCATCGAAACCTCCCCTGTGTCCAATAACAAGCGGGCGGCCATTTAATCCTGCCATGAAGGATTCAGGATTTTTATCGAGCTGGGCGTTTGCAATTATACCACATATGCTGAGCACGAATACGGGAATTAGTTTTTTCATAAATCAACAGGTCGAACCTTTGAGTTAAATAAGAATTTAATCATCAAAGTTAAAAAAAAAGCACCCGGAGAAAACCCGGATGCTTTTTTGCATACATAAGAAATACTAGAAAATGTAACGGATGCCAAACTGGGCCTGCCATACATTATCAATTGTAATACTCTTCCTGAAAGAATCTTTCAACAGAATGGTGGTACCATCAACAACCTGAGTACCCAGCTTGTAGGTTGGGAGTCCGTTTGCATCGGTTGAAGCAATTGTTAAAGGAGCATTCGTTGTGCTAACTGAACCTACACCCCATTTATTGTTGAGCATATTCCCGAAGTTAAGAATATCAAACCTCAGCTGCACAGTGTTCTTCATTTGTTTTACGCCCACTTTAACGTAAATTTCCTGAACAACAGATAAGTTAACCCGGTTCAGCCATGGGAAAGCAGCACCGTTTCGCTCGGCATAACCGCCACGAAGGTTTTTCAGGTACGGGTTGTTATTAATATACTCATCGTAAGCAGCTTGCTGTTGAGCTTCAGTGAAGGTTGTTGTTCCTGAGGTAAATGGTGCAAAACGCATATCCGAAGCCTTATTCGGAACAAAGATCAGGTCATTGTTCTGTCCGTCTCCATTCATATCATTGCCATAAACATACGAAATCTTGCTTCCGCTGTTCGAAACAACACCTAAGGTTAAAATAGTTGCGCCTCCGGCTTTCTGACCGTAATCGAAGCGGTAGTTTACGAAACCAAGTATACGGTGCCTTAAATCGTTGTCAGCATAGGAAACATCGAGGTAGTTCTGTCCTACAACTGTAGGCATGTTAGCCTGAACCGTGCTACCAACTGATTGTATGTCTTTAGCCTGTCCATAAGTATAGGCAACAAATCCACTAAATCCTTTTGAGGCAGTTTTTTCGAGTTTTCCGGTTAAAGTATAGGAGCTGCCTTTGTTTGTATTTTTAATTACAAACGCGCTATTTACTTCAGTGTTAATATACTTGGGTGAAGGGAATCTGTCACGGGTATCAGGACCGGTAAAAGCGCGGTCAGCTGCTTTCAGATTGGCATCAATGTATCTCAGACCCTGGATAGTTTTATTGTAGATAAATTCACCTGTAGCAACAACGCCCCATGGCAATTTGTAATCCACGGCAAGGTCAGTTTTCCAGATGGTAGGGTACTTCAGATCGTTATCCGTAGCATTGATAACGTAAGGAGGCAGAGAAGCAATTGGAGGAATATTATTTGGATCCGGCAAGAACTTACTTGGGTCAGCCCTGAATGGATAGGCAGTTGTGTTGGTATAAGTTAAAAGGCCTGTATTAACTCCATTGTTACCTAACTGGTTCGAAACCAAAACCTGTGGTATACGTGAAATAAAGTAACCTGATCCTCCACGCAGCTGAATGGTTTTATCGCCAAGAACATCATAATTGAAACCAAATCTCGGGGAAACAAGAATACGTGCCTTAGGGAATACTCCGGTACTTAATTTGTAATTATCACCATTTTCGTCTTTGAAAGTCAGACCTTCAACAACAGGGTTATTAAAATCAGCGGCCGTTTCCTTATTGTAGTCGAAAAGATCAGCCCGGAAACCTAAAGTAAGTGTTAGCTTATTGGTAGCTTTATATTCATCCTGAGCGTAAATGCTGTATGTCGAAACTTTTAACACCTGTAAAGGATCTACTCCTCCAGGTAAACGCGAGTAACGAAGGTTGTATTTGGCTACTGTAACAGGTGAAACGGGATTATTAGGATCATTAATTGAAGCTAAAGCTGCAGTTTCAAAATCAGCTATCGAGTTATATACGTATACTCCGTTGGATGAAGGGAAGAATACATTATTTGATTTGTAATACTCATACGATGCACCGGCTGTAATAGTGTGGTTGCCCAAATAATAGCTCAGGTTATCTGTAAAATTCAAAGTTGAATAATTCAGCTTATTACTAGGGGTGAAAGGGTCGAAACCAACAGATGTATAGGTTTTGCCGTCTTTAAGGATATCAATAGTTGGAAACTGATCAGCCATATAGTCCCTGTCTTCAATCTGTTTGTTGTAAGTAGCAACAAAACTGTTTGATATTTTGGAACTGAAATTTGAGTTTAATTCCACTGCCAGTGAACGTGTGTTATCCTGAATAATATACCCGGTGTTTTGTGGCGAAATGGCATCGGCCCTGTTGGTACGGTTACCATTACCTGCGGTACCACTGCTGTTGCTGTCGCTGATACGTTGCCCGGCATTTGAGTTGTGATGCGAATAACGGATAGAGAGTTTGTGAATTTTACTGATGTTATAGTCTAACCTGACAAGGAATTTCTGACTCTTAACCTCATTATTGAAACCATCTAAAGCGCCAAGATCGCGGCTGAAATTGGTTTGCATGAAAGTGGCCAACTGCTGCATATCAGCCTCGGTAACACGCGAAACATTTCCGGTTGCACCTGGTCTGTTCAATGACCAATCCAATGCAGGATTGCTGCTGGTGAATTTTTCAGCATTCAGGAAGAAGAAAAGCTTATTTTTAATGATAGGCCCGCCAATGCTTAACCCGGCAGTTTTCTCATCAATATTAATCTTACCAAGATCTTGACCATCTGCTTTTTTACCTGCCAAACCATCGTTTCGGAAAATATAATATCCGGTTCCTGAGAAGGTGTTGGTACCTGATTTGGTAACAGCATTGATACTTGCTCCAGAGAATCCGGATTGACGAACATCAAAAGGGGCAATATTAAGCTGGATTTCTTCAAGAGCATCCAGTGAAACAGCTGTGGTACCAGTACGTCCGCCAGCCTGTGCTGATGATCCGAGTCCAAAACCATTGTTAAATACCGAACCGTCAATAGTGAAATTATTAAAACGGGAGTCCTGACCTGCAAACGAACTTCCGTTACCGAAAGGATTATACTTGATAACATCATTAATCGTACGCCCAATGGTAGGGATCATGCTGATCTTGGCTGAATTATACGATGCTGATGCGCCAGTGCGGTCTGAACTAAAAACCGCACTCCGGTTTGAAATGATTTCGACACCCGTTAACTGCGAGCTAGTTTCATCAAGCTTGAAATCAAGGTTGCTCGAAACACCCAAAGAGAGCATTACATTTTCATTTGATTGTTCCTTGTATCCAACGAAAGTTACTGTAATTTTGTAAGGACCTCCAATTCTCATATTGTTAATAGTGTAACGGCCTTCGCTGTTAGTAAGTGTAGCATACGATGTACCGGAAGGCAAATGCACCGCCAGTACTGTAGCACCAGGCAAGGTTTCGCCCTTAGTATCCGAAATAGTTCCATTTATTCCTGAAGTGGTAACCTGCCCGAAACTGAGGGTCACACTCATCAAAAAAGCTGCCAGAAAAAGGAACTGCCAGCGAAACCCTTTAATTAATCTGTTGTTTTTTTTCATTGGTTGTAGTTTTGGTTATAAAATCTGTTATTTGGTTGTATTGAGGTTGATTGATTAAATTTTGTATATGTATAATTAAGACCATAATGCTATTTGGAAAATCACGGCAAAATTAAATTTAAAGCTCAAACTGTAAGGGAAAATGTTGTTAAGAAAATATTATTTCTCAAATAGCCATCTCGAGACAAATGTACCAAAATAAATTCCTGATATGGCTCGAAAGTTATCAACTATTTAGCTGTTTCTGTTGAAAACTCATAAAAACATTATTCCATTTTAGCTGCATGTTTTTATGATCATTAATGTTGATACCCGAATTCTTAAAAAAATGGAAAACGTAATTATTTTTGAAAACCCGGTTAAATTCCGTTATAAAATCATTTTATTTTGGCAATTTATTCAATATCAGTTGGTCGAAACACGACCAGGCTTTTTCAATCCGGAGCAAGTTCAGTTGCCGCCGAAGCACCCGCCAGTTCCTGGCTACGGTTCTTAAGCCTGAAGCTTACAACCGTTACCGAAAGTGCAATTATAGCAATCACCAGGAAACTTCGCGAATACCCATCAAGCCTCGACGACATAGATGCAACGATAATCCCGATCAGGGTGGCCCCTGTCATTTGGCCGGTACTGGTAAAAAGAGTAATAATCCCCTGTCCAA
>JBBRCH010000139.1:0-6382 GCA_038204995.1 Bacteroidales bacterium
ACCAGCTCAGCTGCACGTTTTTCTTTTTCAGTGTTCTGGAAGGCAAGTTCTATGTTGGCAACACTTAATTCCTGTGCCCGTTTTTCTTTTTCATCATTTTGAAAGGCCAGTTCTGTGTTAGCAATGATTAACTCAGCAGCACGTTTTCCTTTCTCGTTGTTTTGAAATAAAAGCTCTATTTCAGATTGTTTGCGTACTGTAATATCCTGGGCCGCTCCCCAAAGTCCATACGTCTTATTTTCTTTATCAAGCACTGTTTCTCCACGCACCCACACCCAACCGTTGCTTCCGTCTTTTTTTACCGTTTTTAATTCAAGTTCATAAGGAATTCCCGTTTCTAATGTATTTGCAATGGATACAGATAAAATATCCCAACTTTCAGCAGTAAATAGATTTTCCTGTTCGGTTAATGATGGCGCAGGCAGCAATGGGTCAATACCATACATTTTGTATAATTCTTCTGACCAGGATACTTCATTTGTATTAATATCTAAATGCCAACTTCCTACGGAGGCAATTTTTCGGGCATTTTTTAGTTCTTTCTCGACTCTGGCAGCTTTTTCATTGGCAATAATTAACTCTGCAGCACGTTTCTCTTTCTCATCATTTTGGAAAGCAAGTTCTTTATTGGCAATAACCAATTCTGCAGCCCTTTTTTCTTTTATCTCATTCTGAAAAGCCAGTTCCTTGTTGGCAACGACCAACTCCGCTGCGCGTTTTTCTTTTTGGTCGTTTTGAAAGATCAGTTCTTTGTTTGCAATGATTAATTCCGCTGCCCGTTTTTCTTTTTCGTCATTTTGAAACAGCAGTTCTTTATTTGCAATACTCAATTCATCCGCTCGTTTTTCTTTCTCCTCATTTTGAAAAGCCAGTTCTTTGTTAACATTCCTTAATTCCATTGCCAGTTTTTGTTCGGCAATATCCCTGGCTACAATAACAACTCCCAACACATTGCCGGCAGCATCCTTGTAAACTGAGCCATTGAACGAAACATCAGTGAGTTTACCATCCTTATGACGAAGTGTTAAGGACTTGTCGGCAACAGATCCTTTGGCAAATACTTCCTGGTACACATCGCGCGCTTTCTGGGATTCGGTAAAATAAGTAAAGAAGTCGGTGCCTCTTAGTTCAGTACGTGTTAAGCCGGTAATATTGGCAGTGGCTTCATTCATATCGGTGATCTTTCCCTCGGTATTTATAGTAACCAGTGGGTCAAGGCTCGCTTCGAGCAAACTAAGTGCATAATTGGAAAGCAATTGCTGCGAAATGGTATGTTCTTCCAGTTCTTTATTCCGTTGCCTCTGATTTTGTAAAATTATAACTACAAGTCCGAAAATGACTATGATAAAAATAAGGAGTAAGAGCAGGATTGCCTGGGAGTAATCAATACTCTTCGCATTCGCTATTCTTGCTTGTTTCAGCATTTTAAGCTCATCAACATTTATCGCTACAATTAAACCCCTGATTTTGTTAGTCAGAACTTCTCCTTGCTCAATAGTTTCAATTTTTTGTAGTTCATTGTATTTTTCGGTCATTAATGCTTCATTCACCTGCTTTGTATAAGCTAACCTTGTGTTTACAGCTTTTTTCAGGGAATCTACACGTATGCTTTGAGTTGTGTGGCCGGCACATAAAAGAGACAAATCCGCCAGATTGGGGCTTATAGTTTCCAGTGCTTTATAATAAGGCCCTAAAAAAATTGCATTATCCGATAAAATATAACCTCTTAACCCGGTTTCGATATTGATTACATCCAGCAGAACTTTATCGCTTTTGCGAAGCACTTCCTGTGTATGCTCTACCAGGTCGCTGGTTGACTTTACTTTTTGGGTATTATAATAGAATACCACCACTACTGATACCAGTATAATGGCAGCAAAGAACAGTTTAATCGTTATTTTTTTACTGGCCAGAAATTTCATACTGCTGTTAAGGTTAATTTGAGGTTTATTAGCGGGTTGAGTAGGCTGAGGGTTTCATGGTTACAGGGTTTCAGAATTAGAGAGTTACAGGTTGCGGAGTTTCAGGTTGAGTAACTCATGAAACATTGAACTTTATGAAACCTGAAACAATTTCAACTCCCTATATCTTCAATCGGACTGCGTCTTTTATTCTTTAGTTGTTTAAAGTGCGAAGGCGTTAGTCCTGTAATTTTCTTAAATTGATTGGATAAATGCGCTACACTGCTGTAATGCATCATCCAGGCTATTTCGGTAAGGTTAACTTCATCATAAATAATAAGCTCTTTTACCCGTTCAATCTTATGCGAAATAATGAATTTTTCGATGGTAGTTCCCTCCACATCGGAAAATAAATTAGCCATAGATGTGTAATCGTGATTTAGTTTTTCACTTAAGTAATCCGAAAAATTAATTTTCGGGAGTTCTTCGGTGTAATGAACCATTTCGATAATTACGGCTTTTATTTTTTCGATCAAAACGGCTTTCTTATCATCCATCAGCTCAAGTCCTGACTGGAGCAAAGCTTCGCGAATCTGATCGCGCTGCTCTTTAGTGATATCCTCCATAATATCTGCTTCGCCCATTTCAACAATGAAATGAAGTCCGAGTTTCTTTAACTCTTCCTTCACCAGCATTTTGCAGCGGTTGCTGACCATGTATTTGATATATATCTTCAAAGAATCAGGGATTAGCAGTAGTGGTGAATGGGTGAAAACATGCAGAGCAACAAAAGGATAACGATAGAAGTCAGACTGAGTGTCCTTATTTCATCACTTAAATAGCAGTCATTATTTAGATTTGTCTGATTGCCAGAAAATGATTCCACCAATTCCCATTACAGCAATGGCGATAAAAGGTGAGATAGTGAGATGGTGTGCTTTTTTTGCGGTGATTTCTACTGTTCCCAAATCTACAACTTTTTCCCTCGTAAAATAGGTAATAGTTGTGAAGAGTGTTAAAGTTAGCCCGATGAGGAAAATTACAATGCCTGCTTTTTTCATTATTATATGGATTAAAAAAAATCTAAAGGGGATTTATATCCCTGAGTAACAAATGTTAGTAATGCAGCCTAAGTTATACCATACTTTTATTACGGCAGCATCTGGTTAAGCGAAAGAGGAGAGAATTCTAAAGCCAGGAATTGGCTCCCCGCACTTTATTATTCTCACCTCGTAATTGGATGAATTCTGTTTACTTAAAAGAAAATATAATCTCCCTTTACGTTTTTATTGTTCAAGTATTTTAAAAAGTTCTTTCAGGTCAGGCGACAGAATTACTTCGGTTCTGCGGTTTGCAGCACGTCCTTCGGCTGTGTCGTTAGATTGAACAGGGTGAAAACTGCTCTTGCCTGCTGCGGTAATACGATTCGGATCAAAAGCATTGTCTTTAGTCAAAACCCGGACAATAGAAGTAGCCCTTGCTGTGCTTAGGTCCCAATTATCCTTGAATTGTTTTGTTTTGATAGGAACATTATCGGTATGGCCCTCAATCAATACAGTAATATTTTTAGTACTGTTGAGCACAATGGCAAGTTTGCTTAGCGCTTCTTTCCCTTTGGGGTCAACAACATCGCTGCCTGATTTAAAAAGCAGCTTTTCCTGGAGCGATACATAAACGTTCCCGTCTTTAACAGTAACTGTAAGTTCATCGGCGGAATAATTCAGCAGCGCATCGGCTATTGAATTTTTAAGCTTGCTCAGTATATCTTTCTGCGACTGGATCAGGTTCTGAAGGTTTTGTAATCTCATTGCCTGTTCGGCAATTGTCATTTTCGATTCTGTATTGTCGCTGTTAAGCACCTTCAGATCATTTTGAATTGCATTATTTTTAGCTTGTAAGGAAGCTTTTTCGCCATTCAGACTTAATACCATCGAGTTGCAGTCCTTTAACTGGCTGTGAGTAGAGGCGCTGTCGTTTTGAAGTTTATCAACCCTTGATCGCGATTCGACAAGTTTTTTACTGGGTCCGCATGATGTTAATGACAAACCAAGAACTAAAGCTGAGATGGTTAGAAATGGAAGTACTCTTTTCATTTTATAATTTTTAAGTTAATGATAAGGGTACAAAGTTGCGGTCGTTAAGCGAAATAATTGTTACACAACTATAAAAATAAGTTATATAATTCACACATTTTAAAAAACCTGACAGGTTTATATACCTGCCAGGTTTCTTTTATCAATGCAATCTGTTTATTTAGTTAATTTTTTCGTAATCCAGACTTTTTCTTGTATTTCTGAACCGTAAAACGTGCCATCAGGTAACTAACTGTTGATTCAGCACCCTGGTTAAGGTTGGCATGCGTTTCTTCCAAACCGTCGTAACAACCGCCTGTGCATGGATTATAAACAATCTGCTGTAATCGGTTTTCACCTAAAAACCAATTAAATGCGATTTCCATTTTCAAACGGTAGTCTTCATTTTTAATTTCGTCGTAAAACTTACTTAAAGTCATAATAGTATATGCTACATCAATAGGTTGTTCGCCAAATTTACCAGCTTGCATTCCTTTCTGCAGCCAATTTTTGTTCGAAATTACTTCGATACCGTTCTCGTTGAAGGTTTTCGATAAAAGGAAATTGAAGGAAGTAATTGCTATTTGCTTGTACTCAGTATTTCCGGTCAATTTCCAGGCTAATAACAAAGCCTCAGGTAAAATACTGTTGGCATACGTAAGATAGTTTTCATACCATTCCCAGGTTGGGCTGGCTTCATGCTTATACATTTGTACAAGTCGATCGGCAAGTGTAGTACAAATTTTAAGATTTTCGGGTGACTTTTTGGCCGTATGATAGTGATATAAGCCTTTAATAACGAAAGCCATGGCCCTTGTTGAATGCATTGCAGTTATATGTCGGAGTGATTTTTGGATTATGAATTCAGCCTCTTCAATGATTTCAGAAGGCAATAAACCAGTAAGCGACGTTAAATATCCCAAAGCCCAGATTGCCCGACCATTGGAATCATCTAAATTGACGGTTTTATTTTGTTCCGTAAACTTCAGATGCTTATCCATATAGTTTAATAAATTGCCTTTAGGTTGCTGGCATGACTTGATAAATTTGAGATATTTATCTATTTCGAATACAAGCTTTTTATCACCGGTTAATTCAAAGTCCATACAAACTACCACCAGGGCGCGGGCATTATCATCCAGTGTGTAACCAGAATCAATATCAGGCAGGTTTATTTTCGAAAACTGTAATATCCCAATATCGGTTGTCATTGCCATCAGGTGATCCAGTTTGATTTCAGGGTAGTTATATTGCAAAGTAATTTTACCACCGGTAAGTTCTTTGAACAACATTGCATGGGCAACAGCTGAGTTTTCCCAGGCTGAGGAGACTATTTTTTCCAGTGTATTTATGCTCATATTTTTACGTAAAGTATCATCATTGAGTAACTTCAAAACACCGGCAGCTAGTTGCTCTGAGTCGCGAAAATCGAAAATAATTCCTGTATCCTTAGTCAGAACTTCCTTTGCATGAGGAATAGGGGTTGAAATGATAGGGCAGGCACAACTCATGGCATAGGCAAAAGTTCCGCTTACAGCCTGGTTGGGATCGTTGGTGGTGAACACATAAATATCGGTCAGCTGCAAATATTCGAGCAAATCGGGAAGTGGCAGATAGCTGTTTATAAACCTCACATGATCCTTAAGATGATATTCTTCAATCTTCTGTTTGAGCATATCACGGTATTTTTCACCTTCTTCTAATACAACTTCAGGATGCGTTTTACCAATGATCAGGAACAATGTTTCGGGATGCGTTTTTACAATCAGAGGCAACGCTTCCAATGTAGTTTCAATGCTTTTCCCAGAGCTTAAGAGTCCGAATGTAGTAAGAACTTTCCGGCCGGTTAAACCATATTTTTTCTTTAACGAGTTCGCATTCAAATGTGGTACCAGGTGCGTGCCATGGGCAATAACCGAAATTTTATTATCCGGCACACCATACTCATCCCTCAATAGTTTAGCCGAAGTATTTGTCATAACTACAATGGATTCACATACATCAGCAATGCCCCGTATTTTTGATTTTAACTGTTCATCCGGATGGGGCAGTACTGTGTGAAAAACTATAGCAACCGGTTTCGTCAGGTTAAAAAGAAATTGCAGGAATGCCTGTTCCTTAAGCCTGTAGAAGCCAAATTCGTGCTGGATAAACACAATTTTCACATGCTCGTCGTTATTAATCTTTACTGTCAGTTTTTCATAATCAGCTGCTACGGATGTTTTAAGAACATATTTTACTTCATCAGGATACACAAAATCTGTTTTGCCCGATTCCAATGCACAGACTTTTATGGCTATAGAATCAGCGAATTTATTATTCAGTGCTTTTATTAAATCCTGCGAATAGGTTGCTATCCCACATTCGCGTGGCGGATATGAGGAGACAATTAAAATTTCGGCCTGGTTT
>JBBRCH010000140.1:0-6268 GCA_038204995.1 Bacteroidales bacterium
CTTTTGCATCAAGGCAAAACGGACATAAAACAATTAAAATTCCTATACTTTTCTTCCAGATGTAGAACAAAAAAAGAATCTGCACTAATTAGGTGTAAAAAAAATCTATTATTATTGGTTTGACCACATGCATAAATTTACGGTTACTCCCCAACTTTTGAATGTGACCCCCGTAAAGTAGTATCGAAACTATATTTTATTGAATATCAACAAACTAAATCGAATGGATAACCTGGTTAAAAAGATTTAATAAAATTTACAGAAGAAATAGCCTGAATACGTCAGAACCAACTTATCTTTGTGGTAAATCATTTCCCGATTTATAAAGTGCCGTACTTTTAATGCCATATCCCGCTTGTTAAGCTGTTTTACCCTACAGGAATCTCCATTTCACTCCCTGTAAAAACTTCGTTCTGCTTTTAATCAAACATGCATAACCTGAACTTACTATTGCACAGTTTAATAAATCCGGTAAAAGCCTGTTCTTATGTAACGCGAAAAACTGCCCCTTTTCAACTTTTCAATACCTTTTCATTATATAAAAGATCTTGTCTGCTCCTTACATCCTGAATCATTTTATTATAGCTTATTAACAAAAAAGCAAAAGATATGAAGCGAAGCTTTACGCGAGTATTCTTAGTTGCATTTCTTGTATTTGCACCTCTGTTTATATTCTCACAACCACCACATCCCAATAACGGTAACGGGGCTCCCGGACCGGGTAATGCGCCCGTTGGCGCCACCCTGGGCGATGGAGTATTTATACTGCTTACATTTGTGGTAGCGTATGCAGGCAGAAAATCCTATATAATCCGTACCAAAGCGGAAGCAGGAAAAGTATGAATTTTCCTGTCTAAACCGGGACTACTTTATGCGCAATTTGCGGATGGCGGGGCAAAAGATAAAAGTGAAAAGGTAAAAGTGAAAAGTCAGGTGATTGGAAGGATTTAACCCAGGAAAGAACAAGCAATTCATCTCTCCCACTCTACATCTCTTATTTCCCTGGACCCCAAATCCCAAAACCCTAAACCCCAAACCCTACAGCCTAAACCCCAAATCCTTCTAAAAAAGTTTTTTCAAAAAAAATAACTATTATTTAACAGTATGAGTTTCACAAGTAAAGATTTTTTTCTATCTTTGTAGGCACTACATTACGTTAAGTGTCAACTGCTCCGGATTAAGTTTTCTTTTTACTTGTGCAAAACTTTTTTTCACGTAAACAACTGTTTTACAGAACATAACATCTAGTCTGACTTGTTTTTTTAACTTATTTATGTTGAAAAAATATACTTTGTCGGCTATTGACACCTGCCAATTACCCATTTTAATACTTTCTTTTACCTAAAGGCCGGAATAAATAAGCAACCTGCCTGGTGAAACCTTATCTTTTTATTTTAACATGCACGCTTACCAAAGCAAACACAATCAGAAAATTACAATCGTAAATAGAAATAACCTAAAACCTAGTTTTATGAAACACAAATTACACATACTAAAGAAATTAAGCGCTTTTATTGCACTGGCAATACTTTTGTTAAGCCCGGGATTGGGATGGGGGCAGATTATAACTTTTGATTTTGCTGGCTTAGCTGGAAGTGAATTATCAGCATCCTCAAATTCAAATGACCCTAATCTCACTTCTTCAACAATTACTAGGGGGGCAGGTTTAACTGCTTCTGGAAATGCAGATAGGTTTAACGCAACATCTTGGGCTTTAACTTCTATCGCTAATGCTGTGAGTGGAAATGATTATATGGAATTTTCTGTAACTCCAAATTCTGGTTTTCAATTCAGTATTTCCTCAATTGTTGTTCAATGGCAAAGATCAGGTACAGGCAATACCGGTATTTCATTAAGAAGTTCCGTTGATAATTATGCTACTGATTTGGACGCTGTTAAAAATGTTGTTGACAACACTAGTACTCAGACTTTTACATGGACATTCACTCAATCAAATAGTTCCTCAGCGGTTACTTACAGATTTTACTCTTATGCTGAAGCAACTGGAGGGACTGGAGGTCCAGGAGATGGGACAGGTAATGATATATTAGTTTATGGAACAACATCATCCACTGGCGGTGGCTTAACGCCTCCTGCGTTAACCGCTGATATCACCAATAATGATGTAGATCACAATATTGATATAACATTCACTGATGACGCAACCTGGCGGTCTTTAGTTACTGCCGTTAAAATTGGTGGCACTGCACTTACAGTTACTACAGATTACGTTTTAACTGCAGGCAATTTGCAATTAAAACCTTCGGGTGGTAATCCTTTGTTAACTACCTCCGGATCAAAGGCTGTGACTGTTGAAGCAACCGGATACACTCCTGCATCAGTAACACAGATTATTAATGCTGGCGCTGCGACCAAATTAGGTATAACAATCCAACCGACAGCACCAGCCAGTAATGGAGCACCCTTAGCTACTCAACCTGTAATTTCTATACAAGATCAATATGGTAATACCACTTCTATCATCGCAACTGTCGTTGCAGCCAAATATGATGCCGGATCATGGACACTAGGAGGTACGACTTCGGTTGACGGTTTAGATGGTATTGTTGCATTTACTGACCTAACTGCTGCAAGTACGACATCTGTGAGTGGTGCACAAATTACTTTTACTTCAGGCTCCTTAACAAGTATTCAATCAAGTACTTTCAATATTCCGGCACCTCCAACTAATCTTTTATTTTATGATGACTTTACGGGGTTAACGGTTGGGGATAATCTGGCTGGACAGTCTAGCTGGACAAAAAGCGGATCTGGCCCCGATCCAACTATTGGTAACACAACAGTTCTAAATTACAACGGATACAATGGAGGAGGTAATGAATATGTAATAATGCCAACAGCAACATCAACTACAAGTAAAGTATATAAAGGATTTTCGCCATCGGTATCATCTAGTACAAACACATTTTATTATTCATTATTAATAAACCTATCATCTGTGACCACCACAGGCGATTATTTTATAACATTAGGTGATCCAAATACTGGAACAACATATTTTGCGCGATTATTTGCCAAATCGAGCGGTGCTGGATTTGTTATTGGAGGTTCAAAGTTAGCAAATGTTGCAACTGCCATTTTTAGCAGCACAATATTTGACTTCAACACAACATATGCTGTAGTTGTAAGATATACATTTGTTGCTGGTTTAGCAAATGACCTGATGTATATATGGGTTAATCCATCTCTAAGTTCTGAACCTTTAACATCAAATGCTGAGGTTACGATTCCTAGTTCAGATAATGATGCTAGTCTTTCAACCGTTGGCAATTTTCTTTGGCATAATAGGACTGCTAATAACCCAGTTGGAAGTTTTGATGGTACAAGAGTTGCTTTTGGGTCAACAAGTGCTGTTGCATGGACCTATCTGGATGCATATTCACCACCACCAACCGCTTCACAATGGAATGGAAGTGCAAGTACTGATTGGTTTAACCCTGCTAACTGGAACAACACTGGCGGAACAGGCTACCCCGGATCTACAACTGATGTAACAATCCCGGCCGGGCTAACAAATTACCCAACGCTAACCACTTTCGAAGCATGTCATAATATCGCAATCGAATCAACAGCCGCCGGTACTGCTACCTTGCTAGATAACGGATACTTAACAGTAAACGGAACAGCATCGGTTCAAAGATATTTTTCAGGAAATACAACCGACTGGCACCTTGTATCCTCGCCAATGACCAACGCTACTGCGAATGTTTTTCTGGGGATGTACCTACAACAATATACAGCTTCGCCAACTGGAATTCCTCTGGTTTGGTATACAGATATTACAGATCAATCGACCCCATTAGCTGAAATGGAAGGATATGGGTTGTATTCAACCACGGGCAATGCTAATACCGTTACATTTACCGGAACCTTGAATACCGGGACAAGATCTCATGCACTAAGTTTCAATTCAAATAATGCTGCATTTGGATGGAACCTGCTAGGCAATCCCTTCCCATCATCAATTGACTGGGAAGCCGTTACTATACCAAGCGGTATGTCATCAGAAGTACATTATATTGAAGCTGCTACAGGAGCTGATTTATCGTACGTTCAAAATGTAGGAGGTGGTGGCTCACAGTATATTGCCCCAATGCAGGGATTTTTTGTAAGTACTACCAGTGCAGGTTTATTTTCGACAGGTGATTCTCAACGTACACATTTGGGAGCTAATAACTTCTATAAATCGGAAAATCCCCGTATGCTTGTATTGCAAGCAGATGGACAGAATTTCTCTGATAATACTTTTATCCATTTCAATGAGCAAGCAGGATTTGAACATGATGGTGTATATGATGCCTACAAAATAATTACGTCTACTAATCCTGAATTACCACAACTATTCTCCTATACTCCGGCAGGCATTAAACTTTCGGTAAATGGTATGCCGGAAACTTCATCAGTACAGGTAGGTTTCACTTCGATGCAATCAGGGACTTTTACCATCAGTGCTCCTAAAACGGGTAATTTTACAAAAGTTCTACTCGAAGATCTTATTACTGGTATCCAAACTGACCTTTTAGCTAAAAATTATACTTTTACCTACACGGCAGGTGAAAATGAGAAACGCTTTAAAGTATATTTTTCAACGACGGGTCTGAACGAAGCTAAAACCACAAGTACTCGTATATACAGCTATCAGCATACAGTATTCATCAACCTGAACGAAAATAAAAAAGGAGATATTTATATCTACAACCTTACCGGTCAGCTTGTGACTTCCAAAGCCTCGGCACAGGGAATGAACGAGATAAAACTGCCGAATACAGGCAATTACCTGGTACGCGTAATCAGCAAGGATAATACAGTGGTAAGGAAAGTGTTTATCCAATAGGGTAGTTAATACTTAATAGTTAACTATTCCTGGTGGGAAACATCCACCGAAACACGGAAATTTTAAAAGAAAACCAAGAATTTAACAACGATAAGATATGAAACGGAACTTTAAAATAACGATTATTGCAGCGCTCCTGTTACTTGCTCCTTTATTTATGCTTGCACAACCGCCACATCCGAACGGGGGCAATGCTCCGGGCCCGGGCAACACAAAGGTTGGTGATAGCCCTGCAGGTGCGCCTGTCGGAAGCGGCACAATCCTTTTATTAACGCTTGCAGCAGCTTACGGTGGCAGGAAAATATACGGATTGCGCTCCGAAGCGGCAGAGGAATAACAGCCTTTAAGCGGCTCTCTACAGCTGATTAAATGAATAAACACAGTTACCCGCCTGAAAGGGGTAGCTGTGTTTTTTTTGTATATGCTCGACCTTGATTCTTTGTAAAAACAGACATTCTATTACAGCAAATTAGATACTTGCCAAAAATGAATAATAAATTAATCCAAAGCCACAAAGTATAAAGCAGAGGTGATAATTGTTATAGGACAATTTATTGGGAGTATTTCAGCTATCTTAAGGGCTACATATTATTTAGATGTGCTGGAAACAAATTTTGATGTATGATATTTTAAAGAAATGAGATTGTTTTTATTAATATCGGATTGAATATATTCTTTCTCTTACTTTTTGCTTGAACAAAAAGTAACAACTTAGCGAAGCGATCTCATGCACACCTTAAAAAATAAGCAATATGTGCATAAAAATTCAAGGCTTTCGAAAAATATGTTGCTTTTCTAAGCCAGAGGTATCTTCTCGCAATACAAGGCATGCGAGGGCACAACAAATCATGACATTTTGCCTTGCTTGTGTTCCCGATAAATCGGGATGCCATTCGCACGACCTGTCCCGCCCTTGCGGGATAGCTCCGTCTAAGAAACGCTGGCGCATTTTCATAATGCCGGTCCCTTCGAAGAAAGTTTTTACTCATGGCAACAATCGGGACATGGATTTTGCCTCACAGCAAGGTTTTCGGGATGTCGGGACTGACATTATAAAATTTCAGTAGTAGTTCGAGGATGGTTTTATGAGCGTGGGGCATTTCAAGCAATGCAGAAGTGAACCATGAAAATAGTTCTTTATTTCCGAAATCTACTTTATGGTGAACGGCTTGCGTTGCGTGGCAAAAACCAGACGTAGAACTACACTGAAATTATATAAAGTCTTGATCTTTTGGTCCTTTTGCATCAAGGCAAAACGGACATAAAACTATCAAAAATACCTATACTTTTTCTTCCAGATATAGAATAGAAACGGATTCTACTCAATTCAGATATAAAAAGATTAAATGACATTATTTATGGGTTGACAACATGCATAAATTCAGGTTACTCCCCAGATTTTGAATGTGACCC
>JBBRCH010000141.1:0-6232 GCA_038204995.1 Bacteroidales bacterium
AATCAACCGCTATTCCCGGAAACGGAAATAACGTCCTGAAAACGAACCCGTTCAGAACTACTGATTTTGGATTTCCTGATTTTGTTATCGGTAAATCGGAAGTTGTTGATTTTCATTGAAAACAGCCTGTTATTCATGCTATTCTGTTCATGCCTGTTCGTAGCTTCTCATCATTTTTAACCTCTTTTGCTGTATGCTGCCAATTTTAATCAGGAGAGTTTATATTTTTTGCAGTATAGTCTAAGCTTTTATCAGCTTTGTGCCTGTTAATCCCGGCTTGCGCGCGTATGTTACGCGTGCCCCCGGCTTGCGCGCGTATGTTACGCGTGCACGATAAATCTGGTCAACAATAATGCTAAGACTAACAGTTTTCTTATATTTGTCAGACCATGTCAGACAAGTATTAAATTCAAAGGTGATGATCCATATTTTGTAACCTTTACGATTGTTGATTGGCTTAAAGTTCTTTTAGATGATTCATATAAAAAGGTACTTATTGAATCGATCATGTACTGTCAGAAAAATAAGGGGCTTAACTTGTTCGGATACTGTATCATGCCCAATCATGTACATATGATTATTCAGGCAACGGGAGTATTTTCGATTTCAGATATTTTACGTGATCTGAAAAAGTATACGGCTAAAGCTATTGTCAGGAAGTTGGAAGAAGAAAAACCAAATGGGTACAAGGAATATCTGGATGCATTTATTGAAGCAGGAAAACCATTAAAAAGGATTAAAACATATAAAGTATGGCAGGATGGAAACCAAGCCAAGTTGATATTTAGTAACAGGTTTTTGCTCGAAAAACTTGCCTATATCCATAATAATCCGTTAGAATATGGTTTAAGCGAAGTGCCATGGGCGTATAAATATAGTTCAGCTACAAATTATGCCGGAATGAAATCGTTATTGGATGTTATTCTTTTATCTTTGTAATGGGAGTTTGCCGTGCACGCGTAGCATACGCGCGCAAGCAAGGGCATACGCGCGCAAGCAAGGAGTTTTTTATTTTTCAATCTAAGTAGTTGATAATAACTTGATTAGTGGAAGGTAAACTTCGCCCCATCGGTTTGATATTTTTCAGGACTCGGGCTGGAGTTTTCGGTTCATTAAAAGATTCAGTGTATTTAAATTTTATCATTTTGAAATCCCGATCCATCATTATTTATTGACTTTCCTAATATAATGTTTAGCATCAATCTAACAATGAAAGAGGTTAGATATTGGATTCAGTAAAACATCGTTAGATCAATCTGTTCGTTTTTTATCTAAAAAGGAATAATCAACTCCACTTTTGTTCCCGTGGCATTGCCGAATTCATCCTGCAGGTCGATAATAAGCACCTTTGCCCCTGAGGAATTGAGTTTGTTCATCATTTCAATACGCTGGCTGGTAACCTTCAGACCATGAGATTTGTAAGTAGCTGATTTACTTTTTAATTCCGCCGCTTTTTCCCTGCCTATTCCATCATCCGTAATAGAAATATTCAAAAAATCTTCATCCTGTTTCTTTATTTCAATGGTGATGGTTCCCTCGCCTTCTTTTTGCATCAGGCCATGCCAGATGGCATTTTCAACAAATGGCTGCAACAGCATCGGTGGGATCATTATTGAACCGGTGTTTACATCTTCGGCGATATTATAAATGCATTCGAATTTGTTATCAAAGCGCGCGCTTTCCAATATGACATACAATTCTAATGTTTCCAGCTCTTTTTCGATGGAGATCGTTTCACTGCGCGAATTATCGAGGATCAGGCGGATCAGTTTTGAGAATTTGACAAGGTAATCGGAGGCGATTTCATGCTTCTGGTCGATAATAAAACTATTAATGGAATTCAGCGAATTGAAAATAAAGTGCGGATTCATCTGGGCTCGTAAAGCTTTGGTTTCTGACTGTGCCAGTTGCTTTTTAAAATTTGTGGTAAGTAATTCTTTATCCATTTTTCGCTTATAGCGCAACCTGCTTAAGATTCCAAGGACAATTAACACCAAAATAACACCGCCGATTAAATAATAATTGCGTTGGTTGGTTTTTTGAACCTGAAGTTGCGCTATTTCATTCTCTTTCTGCCTTTGTTGCTGTTCAATTTCGAAACTTGCAATTCTGGCCCGCGTACTCATAGCATTCAACGAATCCTGTAAAGATTGATATTGAATTAAGTAGCGTAAAGCCTGCAGGGAATCTCCCTGTTTCAGAAGAAAGGAGTGAAGTTCGTTGGTGTATTTAGAAACAAGTGGAATATCAATCGATGACTGTGCATCGTTCAATGCAGCTACAAGATGTTTAAGCGCAAGTTTGTTATTCCCGGTTTCAACAAAGTACTTATAGAAATAATAATCAATCTCCAGATTACCAGCCGGAAAATTGATTCCAAAATTTCCACTTTTCCTGATTTTCTCAGCACTATCAAGATAATATCTTGCGCTATCCATTGAACCCAGTTGAAGGTGGACTTTGGCATAATTTACAAGGTTAATGGCAGGAAATTCAGGCTCTGCATAATATTTTTCCCCTTCTTTGTAAAAGTTCAATGCCTGTTTATATTCTTTTCTTTTAAAACTAATATTGCCTAATTGTGTGTAACAATAAAAAGGATTGATCAGATCTTTCAGGTATGATTTGAGATAGATTTCTGCTTTTCCCAGGTTACCCCATTCAAGATATACAGATCCTACCACTTGTTTCTCGTTGACATATCCGAAGTGGTCAAAAGATTTATACAATTCACGCGCTCGCAAATAATATTCGATAGCCTTATTATAGTCGGCTATATGATAATAATATCCAGCTATTCCATGAAAACAATTTGCCATATTCTCAATAGGTCCGTACTTTTTATAGAAAGCAAGTTTCTCTGTATAATATCGGAATTTCTCCTCTTGTTTCCCGGCTAAATTATAGATTACACGTATTTCTGATAGCGGATACCCCTGGGAATATTGGATAACATGCATTGAATTCAATTCCTCAATGCTTTGATTATATTTTTCTATAGCCTCATCATACTTGCCAATGGCTGAAAGTTGACGCCCTTCATAATACTTACCCCAGGCCAGACCATATTTGTATTTTTTTACCCTGGAAAGCATATACGCTTCCTTTAAACAGCTATCCGACTCCTTGTCGTCTTTTGCATAATTCAGGCTAAAATCAATCAGCATTTTTATCTTAAGCGTATCATTGGCCTCTTTTGCAATTTGCAACCGGAGTTTATCAGCATCTGACGGCTGTGCAGACGTATTCCTGCCGGCTAAAAGGATCAGCAGGATTATTAACCAACTATAATGGATGTTTTTTTTCATTGGTTAACAAAGGTGCAAAGAATTTTTGTGCACAGATAAAAGGCGTCGGACTGATTTTCAGGGATTTGTTTAGCCGTAATCTTCCCTTTCTGAGAGCAGGTAGGACCTATTGTCTGTGTTATCCAGCATTCTATGCAGCATTCGTGTACTTATTCTTACTCTTATTCCTTAATAAAATATCCATATTCTGTTTTTTTAATATTCTCCAATCGTATGAAATAATAACCTTTTGGGAGAAAACTAACATTTACTTCAACTTTAGAACCTTTAACTTCTTTACGGAGTATTTCTTTACCTGTCATTCCATAAATGATAGCAGTTCCACTCATATTATTGCCAGGTTCAGTTGGTTCAATCGTTATTTTATCTGTTGCAGGGTCTGGATAAATATTCAAATTGCTTTTTAATTGATACGTTAGGTGGTTTTCTTTTATCCCGACTGTTCCTCCGCTATTGCTGGTTTTCAGAATCGTTCCGCTATTCCCGACAATATACCCGGTTGAAGCTTCCGGAAAACACACTGACAAGAGATTCTGATTGTTTTCAGATACCTGTGAATTCCAGGATATTCCCGCATCGGTGGTGGACAATATAATGCCATCCTCTCCGACAGCATAACCCGTTGTTGGATCCGTGAAATATATCGAATTAATGATCTGCGGATAGCCTGTCACATCCAGTGAATACCAGTTTATCCCGCCATCCGTGGATTTATAGATTCCGCCAAAACCTCCGAGTTCATTGCCCCCTCCTCCAACCAGGTAACCATTCAACGGATCAGTAAAAAAGATCCCATTAAGCATAGATGCGCCATTGATGGTTCCATTAAACTGAAGGCTGTTGTTCCAAGTCGCTCCACCATCGGTAGTATAAATTAAGGCAGTTTGGGTATGCCATCCCAACGTGTAACCGGTTGCCCATCCTGTATTTGTATCAATGAAAAATACGGAGGTCAGGTTCGTGGTGGTCCCTGAATACTCACTTTCCCAGGTTATTCCTCCATTCTGGGTTTTAAGTATAGTACCACTGTCGCCCACGACATAGCCTGTTTGGTTATCCGGAAAAATAACGGAAGACAGCCTGACATTTGTTCCTGGGGCCAGGGTAATCCAGGATGTCCCTCCGTCGCTGGTTTTTAACAGTACTCCGCTATCACCCACGGCATAACCGTCATTATAATCAACAAAATCAATCGAATTCAGGGTACTTGATGTTCCTGAAGGAAGGCTGCTCCAGCTATTCCCTCCGTCAATGGTCTTAAGTAGAGTTCCCCTGTCGCCAGCCGCATAACCGGTGTTTAAGTCCGTAAAATGAATGGTGTGGTAGTTAATTGCTGTCCAGGTTAAATTAGTCGACCAGTTTGTGCCACCATCATTAGTTTTCAGAACATTCCCTTGATAACCAATCGCATAACCAGTATCTACATCGCTAAAATAAACCGAGGCTAATGCATTTATTGAATCGCCAGTTTGAAGAATCCAGTTTGTCCCCCCGTCAGAGGTTTTAAAGATACTGCTACCCACCGCATAACCCGTATTGGTATCCGTAAAGAAGACCGAGGATAACCAGGAATGAGGATAATCAAATATATTCCAAGTATTCAGAACATCTGACCATGTTGCCCCACCGTCGGAAGTTTTCATGACATATCCTTCAGTCTCAATTGTTGGGGCGTAATATGTACCCGCCACATAGCCTGTATCTGCATTGGTAAAATATACAGAACTTAAACTTTGCTGAGAAGAGAATGAGGTCTGGAGCATCCAGTCAACACCTCCATTCGTAGTTTTATATATTATACAGATGTGGTCAAATATATAAGAATAGTCCCCTACTGCATAGCCAGTATCTGCATCGGGAAAGTAAACAGAATTCAGTATGCCCTCAATTGGAGTGACATTCCAGTTTGCGCCACCATCAATAGTTTTTAAAATGGCTCCGTTACCCACGGCATATCCGGTATCGGCATTGCTAAAATAGACGGATGACAGACCCAGATTTGTTCCGCTTTGTAAAGTTACCCAGCTTGTGCCACCATTGATCGTTTTTAAAATGATACTGCCGGTTGTGTAATCACCTCCCACGGAATAACCGGTGTTTGCATCTGGAAAACAAACTGATTTAAGATTTTTAGTTGTTCCGCTTGATTCAACTTTCCAGCTAAGACCTCCATCGCAGGTCTTTATTATAGTTCCCCAATCCCCCACTTCATAACCTGTATTGACATCAGTAAAATATTCAGAGTTTAATGAACTGCCTTGTGGTAATGAATAATAAAGAGTCCATTGGGCAAAGGAATTAAATCCGGCCAGGGTCAATATAAGTATAAGTAAATATGTGCTTTTCATGGTTTTCAGGTTTTTGTTGATTTCATTTGTTTTCGAATTCCATGTAAAATTATTTGCTGCTGGAAGGGATTACAAGCGGAAATTAGCAGATGGTAGTATTTAGTTTGTAAATGGTAGTATTTTGGCAATGGTTGGAGAAGAAGACAAATGCAAAATGGTAAAAATGGTAAATGGTAAAACTAATTTGTCATTTTAGATTTTACCAATACATCCTAAAACGGAATAATCAACTCCACCTTAGTTCCTTTGGCATTGCCGAATTCATCCTGCAGGTCGATAATAAGCACCTTTGCCCCTGTGGAATTGAGTTTGTTCATCATTTCAATACGCTGGCTGGTAACCTTCAGACCATGAGATTTGTGAGTAGCTGATTTACTTTTTAATTCCGCCGCTTTTTCCCTGCCTATTCCATCATCCGTAATAGAAATATTCAGGAACTCTTCATCCTGTTTCTTTATTTCAATGGTGATGGTTCCTTCGCCTTCCTTTTGCATCAGCCCGTGCCAGATGGCATTTTCAACAAAGGGCTGAAGTAGCATCGGTGGAATCATAACCGTATTGGTATTTACGCCTTCA
>JBBRCH010000142.1:0-6229 GCA_038204995.1 Bacteroidales bacterium
TAAGCGAATAAAAAATCAAGGCTTTATAAAAATGCTGGCAGTTCTAAGCCAGAGGTATCTCCTCGCAATACAAGGCATGAAAGAGCACAACAAATCCTGATATTTTGCCTTGCTGGTGTTCCCGATAAATCGGGATGCCATCCGCACGACCTGTCCCGCCCTTGCGGGATACCTCCGACTAAGTCCCTATGTTTGCAATCTGATAAACTGATAAAATCAGCATAAGCCCAAGAACCGCTGGCGCATTTTTATAATGCCGGTCCCTTTGAAGAAAGTTTTTACTAATGGCAACAATTCGGTATTTGGATTTGGCCTCATAGCAGGATTTTGGGGGTGTAAGGACCGACATTATAAAATTTCAGTAGTAGTTCAAGGATGGTTTTATGAGCGCGGGGCATTCCAAGCAATGCAGAAGTGAACCATGAAGATATTATATTATTCCCGACATCAACTTTATGGTGAACGGCTTGCGTTGCGTGGCAAAAACCAGACGTAGAACTACAGTGAAATTTTATAAAGTCTTGATCTTTTGGTTCTTTTGCATCAAGGTAAAAGAACATAAAACAATCAAAATTCCTATTCTTTTTCTTTTAGATATAGAGAAAATGAATCTACTCCAATTAGATGTAAAAGGAACCAAATACCATAATTAATGGGTTGATGATATGCATTAATTTACAGTCACTCCCCAACTTTAGAATGTGACCCTTAATAATTATTCTTGTGATAGTTGTTTAAAATATTTATTTATACCGGAAATTGATCCGCTATCTTTGCAGTAATAAAATCAGGATAAACTGTAGGATATGGACCAGCAAAAGAACAACCCGCTTCATGGCATAAGCCTGGAGATTATTTTGAATCGCCTGGTTAACCATTTTGGATGGCAAATCTTAGGCAAACTCATTCAGATCAATTGCTTTAACGAAAACCCAAGTATTCAGTCCAGCCTGAAATTTCTGCGTAAAACACCCTGGGCGCGAAAGAAAGTTGAAGAACTTTATCTTGAGATTCATGATACTGTTATTAGTGCGGATGGTATTCAATAAATACCAGTCTTAACTGCATAAAGGATTTTTTTAAACACATTAAAAATCCGGCATCCTGTTCATCGTGATCAAAATCCCGCTCATGTTTTGCTCCGCAAAATATTTTACTGAGTAAAGTATACTGAAAAGAAAAATCCCTTATCGGAATAACGATAAGGGATATGCTTTCTATGCCAATAATGAAAATAGATTTACATATTGGTAAGTAATTTCGCATTTTCAACAATTACTTCGTAATAATATCCGGCTCCGAAATCTTTTTTCAGCGAAACAGTGCCTTCCAAGGTTACCACATCACCGACTTTGGTAGCATCCTTTGTCGTAAAAGTGAGGTCGAATGAGCCGTCAGCACTGGTGCCATCCTGCAGGTGAACCCAATTCGTATTCATAATTTCGGCATTGTATTTTACAACTTCGCCCCTTATTTTAACTGTTTGGCCGGCGTATTTATCTTTATTCGCGTAAAGTTCGGCAATCGTTATTCCTCCTTTGGCCGGATCAACTTTAACGCCTTCTTTTGCTACCGGCGCCTGCTTCCCTTTTGCTGAGTCGGCCAGGACAACTTTTGAAACAATGGGTTGATCACTGAAATTTTGAACAAAAAGAATGGAAGGGAAGGTCCTGTTCAACTCCTTGCTTACGAAGTTATTCATTTCCATGCCTGCCTCGTAATAATACGATTTGCCTTTTTCTACTTCCTGTTTTGTTATAGCTATCCAGTTTTCATTACCTTTTTCCGATACACGGATGTATGTATAATTGCTGGTTTGGATTACTTCCTCGGCTGTGGCTTTATGCACATTGGGAGCCAGGTTTTCGTCAGCGGAGTTTTTTGGGTTGCAGGAAGCAGCAATCAGGATGACGCCGGCCAGCAGAATGAATAAATTTAATTTCAATTTCATGACAGAGATTTAATTTTATGTGATTAATTTGATCATTTCTTTTCAGGCACAAAAGTATTCATATTTGTGAATATTTACATGTTATTCTGAACAGGACTTTGAAATAAAACAGACTTATTCTGAATTATCACTGATCTCACCCAGAAATGAATACATATACAGGATTAATAAGCCAAATGATTGTTGCCTGAATTTCCCGGTTTACAAAGGGTCTTCCGGAATACATTTTGAAAAGATTTCAGAAGCCAGATTTGAGAGAATTTTTATCACATGGATTTCAACAGCTATTTGATGCAAGATGCAAGCTATCAGGCTAATGTTATAAATCCGAAATCCGAAATTCCCTAAGGTTCAATCCATAGTACTGAATTTCCGGTTCCAACTGAATTCTCTTCCCATTGATCATTCGCCGGATCAATCATCCAATTGCCATCGACAATGAATTTATAGGTATATTTCCCTGGCCTGAGGTATACCGGGTAAGCCCATTCTCCATCTTTCTTAATCATCTCATACCTGTCCTCTCTCCATCCGTTAAAACTGCCTGTTACAATAACATGCTTCGCATATGCAAACTGTTTAAGTGCGAAAGTATAATTGGGTTTGACAGTAATACAGGAGTTTGCGAAATTGCCCTCGCCAGTTGTTTCCGGATTTGCAGGGTCGGGCATCCATTTCCCATCTGCAATAAATTTGTATTCATAATTCCCGGCCCCGATTACATAAGGCAGTTCCCATCCTTCGGAAGTCCTGTTCATTAGAAGTTCATTCTCGCTCCAATTATTAAAACTACCCGAAAGTATAACCTTTTCAGCAGTTTTAAAGCCATTGAGTTTAAATACCAAAGTATCGCCTATTCCCATAAATGAATTAAGATTGCCATCGGCATCAGCATGGGTATTACTGTTTGCCGGATCCACTATCCATTTTCCATCGACCACAAACTTATAGGCATACGTTCCTTCCTCAAGATAAACCGGTAGCTGCCATCCGCCCTTAACATGGTTCATCTCTAGTCCCTTTGGCTTCCAGCCGTTAAAACTTCCGGTTACATAAACATGTTTAGCTTCGGTATACCGGGCTAATTCAAAAAGATAATTGGGACAATAAAAAATTGAGTTGTAGCCATTATTGCTATCACCTTCCTTCAGCAGATTATTTTCATCATGAAGCCACCTGCCGTCAACAATGAATTTGTACAAATATTTACCAGGGGTCAGTTTAACATCCGCGTCCCAACCCGTTCCGGTTTTATTCATCTTTAGCGCCATGGTACTCCAGTTGTTAAATGTTCCGGAAAGAAAAACAGTGCCGGCTTTATGTTTTCCCGTCAGTGAAAAACGAGCCATCCCATCAACATAGGATATGCTGGCTGATTTTGAGAATTTATTTATTCCGTATTTTTTTTCATCGGAGAAGAGCGGAATACCTGCAAATGTTTTCATAAACCAACTGTCGTCCAGAAGGAAAACATCATTTTTTTGATATGAAACCGGGTTGTTTATAATGGATTTGGATAGTTCAACAATGTTCTCATTAATCCTGGAAACCTGCCATGCTATGCTATCAACAGTAAAACCTGACATATCCTTAAATGCTTGCTCAATAAGCGAACTATCGAGACTGAAAAGGGTCGAGAACTCTTTTTTCTTTGATTCCGACCATCGTTTGTCGAGTTGGAAATAGATCCTGTTGTTACTGATATAGCATACATTATCGGGTTTGTTTTGAGCCCGTCCGCTAAGAGCCAGCGCAAACAGGAAGATTAAAAGATAAAAAGCCCGGTGTTTCATTGCCTGTCTCCTTTCCCTAAACTAAAGCGAATCTCCTTTTTTTCAAAATTAAAGCAAAAAACACCTTTCTGCCAGAAATCATATCCAAGCAATCCGTCTATTGAACAGCCATATGACTCACAGATGGCATCCAGGCTTGTAACTATTGTCTCCATACTACCAAACTGGTGATTTCCGAATTCGAATTCATTCATAGTACCATAAAACACCTCAACCGTTGCTGCTCCTGCGCCACCCATTACGGAGCGCCGGTTGATGTGGATGGTATTCATAACTTTTTTTGGAACTGAGTTGCTGATCACATTGCTCTCGGCACCGGTATCAAGGCATAAATTCAGGGTTTTATCACCTATTTTTCCTTGGATCAGCATTATATTATGCTGTGTTTCAATTTTTTGAGTGAAGTCGAACTTTACTTCAGACGGCTTTGCATTAAGCCGGTTCCCTTGTTTATCGATACGATAAAGTTGGAGTTCGCTCCTGTTGGCATCAAAAATTACTTCGAAATTGTCAATCATATTCAAACCGAAGAGTCCCAGTATTTTAACGCCTCTCCTGTTTTCGATGTGTCCTAAATCAGTAATATCAGCATCAGTATTTTCATAATACATGCCTGAGATATCAATTCGTTTCACTACAATCTGGTAGATTTTAGTCAAGGATCCGGTTACACCTCCTCCCGCAGTTTTTTCGAGGCAGGCATATTTTCTGAAATAGGTTTTGTTTAAGACCAGGCCTGCTGCCCCTGTATCAAAAATCAGGTTACCAACCTGGTCGTCTATGCTGGCTTCGATCAGGAATAAATGCCCTGCTCGTTTAAGTGGTATGATTATCGATTGGAAATCGCCCAGGGGATCGTCGTTCCTGATTAGCATCGAGGTTATTGATACCCTGCCAATGAATAGCGGAAGATGACCCGCGGTAGGGATGTCAGCCATATTCTCTTTACATAAAAGGAGAAGTGCGGAAAACATTAAGCATATAATTCTTAAAAAATAGCGCCGGCTGCGTATATGAGGTTGCATGGCATTAAAATTTATACACATATAACCGGTTTTCGCCGGTTGATTTATTCCACATGCAATTTACTGCTCTTTTTTGAGCAGGTTTCCCGATGCAACTGATCCCCGATCGGAGCGCTGATACTAAATGTACTCAAACTTATCGGATGGGATTCAGCACTGAACCTTTCGTTTCATAGCATATAGCCATAAGCTTCTTTACTAAACTGAATTCTTCAACCCTATACCGCTTATTTTTCCTCCAGTAATTGCTGCTTCAGAATCTGCAATCCGGCAACCTGCTCTTCGCTTATTTTGGGATAGGCCAGATTCATCGAACCCAGGGCTTGAATAACAGCAGCGGCAACAACGAGGCGGGCATAGTGTTTATTATCGGCAGGCACTATATACCATGGCGATTTTTCCGAAGCGGTTTTTTTTATCATCTCCTCATAGGCAGCCATATATTGTTTCCAGTACTTGCGCTCTTCGATGTCGGCATTACTGAATTTCCAGTTTTTCTCAGGAGTGTCGATGCGTTGGATGAACCGTTTCTTTTGTTCTTTTTTTGAAACGTGGAGGAAGAATTTTACAACCAGGATGCCATTATGATTGAGGTAGGATTCAAAATTCCGGATATCATCAAGGCGGTCGTCCCAAATAGTTTTGGTAATTAGTTTTTCGGGTAGCTTTTGCGATTTAAGAATCCCTTCATGCACACGCACAACCAGTACTTCCTCATAATACGAACGATTAAAAATGCCGATCCGGCCACGTTCGGGTAAGTGTTTCATACAACGCCAAAGGAAATCGTGGTCCAGTTCTTCTGGACTGGGAGCCTTGAACGAAGTTACCTCGCAACCCTGGGGATTGATCCCCGACATCACATGTTTGATAGCCCCGTCTTTTCCGGCAGCATCCATAGCCTGGAAAATCATAAGCAATGACCATTTGTCAGAAGCATATAATTTATCCTGTAGCTGGGCTAAAAGCTGAACACCAAGCTGAAGCGTTTCAGAGGCATCAGCTTTGTTGATTCGCATCACTGAAGTTTTTTCAGTGGTATCAAAATCCTTAAGTCTGAATTTTTTATCGCTGGTAACCCTGTATTGTTTTGATACCCTTTTTGCACCGTCAATCACCTCTCTTTTATTAAATTTCGTTTTCGCTGCGACGGGTTCGGCAGTCTCAATCATCTTTTCTTCTGCTTCGTTATTTGCTGGAACTGAAGAAGCGCTTTCTTTAAGTGTGGCCATGTTAAATAATTGAATAATTAATAATTTAACAAAGATAAGGTGGTTTTTGTTAAATTAACCTTGATATTATTGGTTCTGCCCTGCATAAGTAATTATTTCAAAATAAGTTCCTCAATTTTGTAACTTTAAAAGTTTACTTTTTTTCAACTTTTGCATGATCAAAAGTTGAGCAACTTAGCGAAGCGATCTCATGCACACCTTTAAAAATAAGCAATGTGTGAATAAAAA
>JBBRCH010000143.1:0-5985 GCA_038204995.1 Bacteroidales bacterium
AGCGTAATCTATGCATCAGCAACAGCTATCGGATTTACGCTGGCGCTTGTGTTGATGGCAGGCATCCGCGAACAACTTGAGCTTACTGGATATCCCAAAGGCATGAAAGGATTCCCGCTTACGCTGATTACTGCAGGTTTACTCTCGCTGGCTTTTATGGGATTTTCAGGATTAGTGAAGTAACATACCGATCAGAGAACCTTTATCCCGGAAACGCTAACAGCCAATGTTAGCTAAAAATATAAGTACCGGTTTTGCATTCAGACATATAGTCAATCAGCTTGTGAAGCAACCACCTCAAATAAGGGGGGATCGGCAATAGCGCGTTTCACAGCACATAAATCAGCAGCATTTACAACAGCCGACCTGTATTTTTCAGGAAAATCAACAGGTAATTGGATATCAAGTTTAATTTTTGACGGCAATCGCTTCTGAGCATCATATTCCATGGATTGGACGATTTTTATTTTATCCGTAGCGATTCCACGCTGATCGCAAAACGATTTAACGTATATACCCGCACAGGTGCCGATGGATGCCAGGAAGAGATCAAAAGGAGCTGGTGCAGAGTTAGTTCCACCACCGGCTAGTGGCTGGTCGGTCTTAATTGCATGGCCCTGGTGATGAGCCGTTATTATTTTTCCACCATCAAATGTTATTTCCATAGTCTTGTTTATTATTTTGGTTCTGTTTAACGATATAACGGATAAGAGGAGAGCCTGGAAAGAATCGAAAATCTTAGTTTTGGTTTCAGAGTTCCATGTTCCGGATTCCGGAGACTTGCATATTTTCGAACAACAAACAACAAAATTCTATCATGTATGATACTTTTTGTTACAAGGGGCATCAGAGATTTAACACCTAACCCCGGCAAATGGCATTTATAAATGGATTTGAAAAACACTACAATTTTCCTGGGCACAATTATTATTATTCACAAAAGATTAATCTCTGAATCATCTGAACTAATAGCCATAATTGAAGATCAGTCTTTGTAAGAGCAATCTGCATTAACAGGACAATTTTATCATTCGCATTATATTTTTGGTATCCGGAGGAAATTACGTTCTGAAATAAAGGAGCTAAGTTCTATGCAGCGCAACAGCAAATACTCCTTTTTCGCCTTGCCCTACATTCCCCCTTATCTCCCTTGCGGGTGGCAAGCGCACAAGTACAAGAGAATAATTTACAAAAAAGAGAATCCTGAAGCTTATTAATTACCTGAATTCCTGTCAAATTTTTTCAGCATCAAAGTAACTGCATAATAAGATACGGCAATAAGTATTGGCCAGGTCAGCAACCATATGATCTGTGTTATCATAATTGTGTATTTAAGGTTAATAGGTTGGGTTTAAGTCGGAAGTCGGAAGTCAGAAGTCAGAAGACTGAAGACTGAATTGTTTCTCTGGGCTAACGTTTCTAATAAACATGGGTTTCGTTGTTTAACTCTTCCATATCGATTTTCTGATTGTCGATGGCGCGCCAGGCGATCCATATGTATGCGATTACAAAAGGCACAAGCAGCGACACATAGCTCATAACTGTTAAAGTATAAAGGCTTGATGAACTATTCTGAATGGTGAGTGAACTCTGCAGATCGAAGGTTGAAGGGTAATATGCAGTATTATTAAATCCTGCCAGCAGGAACAGGGCCAAAACAGTAAGTACGGTTCCGATTCCGGCACCCCAAATCCCTTTGGTACTGCATTTCTCAAAACAGGTAAGCGGACGTATGATCCCTATTAATACCAATGCTACTCCCAGTACAAACATTGCTGCAACGGCAGGCATCTGGATGAGATTATGTAAATATTTATAGGGTTCCATAAACACTTCGCCGGTTTGTGGATTAACGGCAAATCCGCTTGAGAACATTGTCCAGATCACAAAAGTGAGGAAGAAGAACACAAAAGGAACAGCATTTAAAAGCAGCTGTTTTTTAACACGCTCCATCATTTCAGCATGTTTAATCCGGTTCATAAAGTATAGCAGAGCAAGTACGCGCGAGAGAAATAAGACGGCTAAACCTAATGTAAGGTTATGAATGCTTAATGCCGCTTCGAGTCCGTGCGCCGGGCCGGTCCATTCCGAAATAACGGGCATTTTATCGCCTGTAAGCCGGGTAATATTCATAAAATTTACCGAGAACTGCGATCCGGTGAAAAAGGTTGCCACAGCGGTACCGATCAGAAGAGGTGCCAGAATTCCATTCAGAAGGAGGAAGATTTCGTAGGTTCTTTTACCAAGGAAATTACCAGCTTTACTGCGGTATTCGTACGATACAGCCTGTATGATAAAAGCAAACAATATCACTATCCAAACCCAGTAGGCTCCGCCGAAACTGGTTGAATAAAACAAGGGAAAAGATGCAAAAAAAGCTCCGCCAAAAGTAACCAGCGTAGTAAAAGTGAACTCCCATTTGCGCCCCAGCAGGTTAATCAGGATAGTGCGTTCGTCATTGGATTTCCCCAGTGTATAAATGAGTGTTTGCCCGCCTTGCACGAACATAAGGAAAACCAGGATTGCGCCCAGCAGTGATACAATGATCCACCAATAATGCTGCAACGCGATATGTGAAAATACTTCGAACATAATTCTTGTTATTTATATGGTTAGTTATTCGCAGATGAGGTTTCATTTATGGATTTTTCTTCGTCCGGGCCTTTCTTTATCTGCCTGGTCATAATTTTGATTTCAGCAATCAGCAAAGCTGTGAAAATAACAAAGAACATCCAGAAAGTAATCTGCACCGAAGCAGATTTAAGCTGGGATACAGCAGCTATGGTAGGAAGAATATCCTGGATCACCCAGGGCTGACGGCCCACTTCGGCTACTACCCATCCCAGTTCGGAGGCAATGTAAGCCAAAGGAATAGTCCATAGAGCGGTGTAAAGCACCCATTTATTCCCGGCAATTTTGTTTTTAAGTGTTAAAAGCAGGACCACGAAAAAGAGCAGCAAAAAGTGGAATCCTAACCCAACCATAATGCGGAAGGAATAGAACGTGGTAGGAACACTCGGTATCATTTCGTGCGGATCGCGCCCGGCATAATATCCATAGCCGAAATCCTTGTAATTGGCTTCAAAGTTCGACAGGGCAAAACCTGCAAGGCTATCGTTTCCTGCTTTTTTTGCATTTTTATATTCGGCAAGCGAATTAATAGCCAGTTTACCTCTTATACTCCGTTCCTGGTAGGAAGGAATATTGCGTTCGGCATTCCCATGGGTAAGATCAGATATTCCGGGTACATAGGCATTGGGATCGAGAAATGCCATATATGAAAGCATATTGGGGATTTCGATCAGGAAGCGGAAATCCTCTCTTCGGCGGGCCGGATCATTTTCATCCGGTTTTAAAATTCCGATAGCAACCAGCGGGGCATTTTGCTGGCCTGTCTCGAGGTTTTCCATAGCGGCAAATTTCATGGGTTGAAAATGAGCCATATTCCGGGCTGATCCGTCACCGGTTAAGATGACAAAAGCGACTGATATCAAACCAAAGGTTGCGGCAACAATAATACTGCGTTTTGCAAAAAGATGTTCGCGGTTTTTGAGTAAATACCATGCACTTATACCCATTACAAATATGGAAGCAACCACATACCCATTTGAAATTGTATGCAGGAATTTATTGATCGCAACAGGCGAAAAAAGCACTTCCCAGAAATTTGCCATTTCGTTGCGGGCGGTATCCGGGTTGAATCTCATCCCGACCGGGTTCTGCATCCATGCATTGGCTACCAATATCCATAATGCTGATAAATTCGAGCCGATAGCTACAAGCCAGGTTGAAACAAGATGGAATCTTTTACTCACTTTATTCCAGCCAAAGAACATAACTGCGATGAAAGTGCTTTCGAGGAAAAAGGCCATGATACCTTCAATGGCCAGGGGAGCGCCAAAAATATCACCGACAAACCAGGAATAATTCGACCAGTTGGTGCCAAATTCAAATTCGAGGATAATTCCTGTTGCTACCCCGATGGCGAAGTTTATACCAAAAATGGTCATCCAGAACTTGGTAATGCGCTTCCATTCGGGATTACCGGTGCGCACATACAGGGTTTCCATAAATGCCACAATAAATGAAAGGCCCAGTGTAAGCGGCACAAATAACCAGTGATACATGGCAGTGAGTGCAAATTGTGCACGCGACCAGTCAACAAGCGAGAAATCAATGTGTTCCATGAGATACGTTATTATTTTGTAAGTTGTTCGATTACATGATTGCTGCGTTCTTCATCGGTCCGGAAATTCGTTTTCAGAAAATCGGGGAAGAAAAACAATTTTAAAACCAGGAAAAGGATGATTAACTTTAGTATTATAATTGCCCATAACTTTTTACCCACGGTCATGCTTTTAAAACCCTGATAGTAAAATTGGTATATATTTTTAAGGACTTTCATTGTAAAGTTCGTAATGCCTATAGTTTGGAGTGCCTAAAATTATTAAATTATATTAAATAAATTCAACTTTAAGTACTCTAAGCAATTCAAATATTTTAGGCCCTTTTAGTGATTGCACTGATGCCCGCTGCCTTCATGATGTGCCTCATGCTGATGGCAACTCTCACCGCTGTCAGCTATCTGGCCTGAAATGTAGAGTTTTACCACTTCGGAAGCGTTGCCTTCGCAACCACGTATTACATCAATACCGGCATTATTCAGTACATTGATGGCTCCGCCGCCAATTCCGCCTGCCAGCATCATGGTTACGCCATCTGCGGCCAATACACCTGCAATATTTGATTTACAGCCACATCCCTGAAGGGATGGAATCGTGTTTACATGAGTAATTTCATTAGTTTCTGAAATTGTGAAAACACTATAATATTCGCAATGGCCGAAATGGCCATCAACCTGGTTGTTACTGGTAACCGGTACTGCAATTTTCATAACTTTAGTTTATTAGATATTAATACAATTATTTTTTGTCGCCTTTTGTCAGGATATAATTCCTAAAAGCGGTGCATGATTATTTTTCCTGTCTTTTACGACCAAAGTGGTAAAATCCATGTTAAGGGTGCGGTTTAATATAATATCGTGTCCCATACAAATCCCTACAACCAAAGTTAAATCAACGTTTTCAGTATTTAACTGTTCTGCCTGCCCCAGTGGATTACACGAAACTTTATGAATACAGCTTGCTGCGTTTACTTCGCTTTGTTTTAATCCGCCAACGCTGCATGAAACTGCCGAGACATTAAACCTTTCAGCAGTTAAAAGTGTTTCAATAGCTTTTGCCTGCTGTTCCATGCCATAACAATAGGCGATCCCAAGTTTTTGATAATTCATAAGCTTCGAAAACTCAATAATTTCCTGAATCCGCGAAAGTGACCCAGCTCTTCCGGAATCGACGAGTTCAGCCGCAGCTTTCACAATCACGCTGTTTGAAGTTTCCTGGTATTCAGCAATTACTTCGGTATTATCAAAACTTTCCCGTTCGCAGGAGGTTTGCTGCCTGCGGCATATTCTATCATCACAAGTTGTACAATTCATTTTATTCCGTTTGAGCCTGCCAGTTCCTGATTACCACATAAATAGCAACTTTTGCATTTTATGATCTTCGAGTCTTTCAATTCATTAAAGCATAAATTGCTTTTAAACCGTTCCTATTCAAATTCAACTTTTCCAACCTCAATTTCAATTACCAGGTATTCAATAAATGTATTGACCTGATTTATACCGGTTTAAGACCAGTGGTAAATGAAGGTTGCGAAATTTTCATTTTTTGCAAAGATAATGAGCGCGCGTTCATTAAACAAATGATTTTGACAAACTACAAAATGCTTATGATTCTTCAGGCAGAAAGGCTAATGCGAGTGTTCTCCAAAACCAAATCAAATGGGTCACATTCAAAAGTTGGGGAGTAACTGTAAATTAATGCATATCATCAACCCATTAATTATGGTATTTGGTTCCTTTTACATCTAATTGGAGTAGATTCATTTTCTCTATATCTAAAAGAAAAAGAATAGGAATTTTGA
>JBBRCH010000144.1:0-5934 GCA_038204995.1 Bacteroidales bacterium
ACACCGTCCGCCGCCTGGTATAAGGCTGTAATTAAACAGACACCACAGTCGAAAGTGCATAGGAAATCCGCCGTAATGGTATTTAGTTCAACATGGACTTCATGCTAGGCACTACGTGCCACATGAAGTCCTATTTATTAGCGCCAGGTTTTCTTACTTCATGAATGTAAAATTTGTCTAAAAATAAAATATTTCTCATTTTGTTTGTTGAATGTCTTTCCAAAATTTTCAATTCAAAGTGTCAAAGCTATCGGGTATGGATGTCCAGTCTAACAAGTCAACAGTTCAGTGTAAAATGAATTACAAATCATCTTTTTAATATCTTTATTTCTACTCTTCGGTTTTTCGCTTTATTTTGGCTGTTATCATTTGGTGATATTGGTTTTTGAAAGCCATATCCAATATATTTTAGTCGCTTCATTTCAATTCCTTTGTTTATGAGATATTCATAAACAGCTTTTGCACGGTTTTCTGAAAGCGTTTGGTTATATTTTTCTGTGCCTGAATTATCCGTGTGACCACTGATTTCTATTTCAATTGTGGGGAATTCCTGTAGTATAGAAAACAATTCGTCCAGTTCAATTGAAGATTGATTTAATAACCGGGCTTTGTTGATTTCGAAATAAATATTATTCAATGGCAGAACTTGTCCGGGTTTAAGATTGTCGAAATAATCTTCACACCCAAATCTGCTATTTAATGAGGATTGTTTTTCGGATTGAATTACAATATCATCAATAAAGTATGAGGCAATAATAGTTGTATCTCTTAATTTATCCCATTCTTCTTTGTTGTTGTATTTTAAAGGGTTTTCAATTTTAACATATTTAGTTCTTTCGTTAGCGAAAAAATTGCCAATCACGAAAGCGTTGGCATTAGTACGGGCAACAAAGACTCCACTTAGCTTTTTCCATTGAGCTGGATTAGTATATAAAATACATTCTGAATTCAAATCTGGTTTAATATCAGTTCTATTCATTTTTTTTAAGGCAATGCTGTCTGCGAAAAATACACCGATATTGTCAGAAGCACTATTCCCAAACCAATTCAAAGAATACCACATTTCGAAATAATAGCTTTTACCTTTTATAATAGGTTTTTCAAATTTTCCGGCTATAAATGTTTGATTTTGTTGGTGATTAACTTTGTTTGAAGTGAATTGGAGCGTGTTAATTTCGGCCATCATATCCCCTGATTTTGGATTCAAGCCACTGTTAACTTTTGAAGCATAAGGGAAATTCCCACACGGGGTTTGCTTACCAAGATAAAAACTGCGAGTATCAAAAATCTTAAAATTCCAACCTTTAATACAGAGATAATTTTCGAAGGTTCTTTTGATATTGATAGTATCAGTTTCTTCAAAGCTCGGATTAATAATGATATTCTGTGAAATACCTTCCCTAATTAGTGACAAAATAAGAATAAGAGAAAAAAAGATAGTTTTCATTTTTATACAATTTCAATTGAAAGTCAAATTGTTTTGAATTTTTAATGGTTTTCAGATTCCGAGTGGTTTTTCAAACTTGGCGTTAACGAACAAATAGCAATAACCCAATCTCTAATCTTCTGATTATCATTTAAATAATTTTAGATATTTTTCTCAATAACGCTTATTTTCTGATCAGTCTTCAATTGAATAATTCAAATTCTGCTGCAGTAAAATTCGGATATACGCGACTGAAAACCTGGGTATTTGCATCATTAACTTTTTATTTATTAACCATTAACTTATTTCCCCAGGAAATCCCTCATATTTTCCATATTCTTCTTATGGTACAAATCCTTACCCTCCGAAGTATACAGGAAATCGATAAGTGGCTTGTAGTTCCCGGTAATTTTTCCACGCACCATTTTCATGGTCGAATTCAGCATATGATTTCCCTCGGTAAATGGTTCAGGCAATATACCGATTGCAGCCGGGAGCCAGCGATGCGGGAACATATTACCATAATGCCCGTGCTTGCGGTAATGATTTAACTCATGGCCAATACAACGAATGGCTTCGTGCATTCCTTCATCCGATTCGGGGGCAAGGCCTTTGTGCTTCAGATAACTAAGCAGCTGCGCCTTATCAGGCACTGCCAGCAGAATAGTGTAAGGGTTTTGGTTATTAAACAGCATGCACTGCGAAAGAAACGGGATCTGCGCGATATAGGCTTCTTCTATACCTTCGGGACTATATTTTTCACCATCGTCGGCAATAAGGAGGCTTTTAAAACGGCCCAGCACATACAGGAATTCATCTTTATCCATATAGCCCAGGTCCCCGGTGTACAGCCAGCCATCACGAACCGTTTTGGCAGTAGCTTCAGGATTGTTCCAGTAACCCTGCATCACATTTTCCCCTTTTATCACAATTTCGCCATGCTCACCCAAAGGGAGTTCGTTCCCTTTTTCATCACAGATTTTCAGCAGCATATTATTAACGAGGTAACCTGATGATCCGAATTTGTGTTTGGTAATTGAATTTGAAGAAATGAATGGCGAAGCTTCGGTAAGTCCATATCCCTGGAACATTGGAATGCCAATAGCATAGAAAAACTTTTGAATTTCAATATCGAGCAGGGCACCGCCTCCCACAAAGAAGTCGAGCCTGCCGCCAAATCCTTCGCGTATCTTGCTGAACAGGATCTTATCATACAACTTCATCAACGGTTTATAAAGTGATGTCAGACCGGGGCCTTTGTTCCAGCCATCGTTATTGTAAGCATACGATATCTTTAACGCATGATTGAACATGCTTTTTACAAGAAAGCCTTTTTCATTGATACCTTTTTCGATGTTCTTTTTAAAATTGGATGCAAGGGCCGGAACGCTCAAAAGAAGACTTGGCTTTATTTCCTTAATATTTACAGGAATATTTTTTAACGCATCCATTCCGCCTTTACCCGTGTGCACCGAGGCCAGCGAGGCACCTTTACCCATCATGCAATAAATGCCTGCAGTATGCGCAAATGCATGATCCCAGGGCAAAATCAACAATGTAGTGTAACTTGGGGGGATATCCATAAGTGAATATCCTTGGTAAACATTGGCGACATAGTTGTTGTGTGAAAGCACAATTCCTTTCGGATCGGCGGTTGTACCCGAAGTATAGCAGATATTGGCCGGGTCGTTTGGATGCACCTTTTCGCAAGCTTTGCGGTAAGCATCTTCAGAATCTGAAATGAAACGGCTTCCCAGCTTGAGAACCGCATCGTAAGATATTTCTGAATCATCTTCAGCATTTCCATCGAGCAGAATGAGTTTTTTTAATCCTGGCAGGGATGGTTTTATTTCCCGTATTTTCCTGGCCTGGCTTCCTGAAGCAACAGCCAAACTGGCCCCGGCATGAGATAGCCGGTAACGGATCTCGTCGGATTCGGCAAGTTTTATCGACAAAGGGATGTTTATCGCACCTATATACAGCATCCCCAATTCACTGACTACCCATGCGTTACGTCCTTCGGCAATCAATGCAATACGGTCCCCTTTTGCTACACCAAGGCTTAGTAAGCCGGCGGCAAACTGCTCAACCAGTACTTTAACCTGCTGGTAGGTTGTACCCTGGTAAGCATCTCCTGATTTCTCCCACAGGTAAATGTCATTGGAGAATTTTTTTACATTTTCTTCGAAGAAATCGGGTATGGTTTGCATGGGGCCGGATTTTATATTTCAAATGTAGTTTATTATTTAACCCAAATTGCGCAATAGGAGACAACGTTGATCTATTTGCGTTAGTTGGGTTAACCCCGATTTAGCAAATCTTTGTATTTCAGTGATTTTCAATTGAAATACATTAGATTTGTTTAATCGATTACGCTACTGCGTAATTTGGGTTTGATAGTTTCAAAATCTCAGGCTCCCTTCAGCTATTTGCCAGGTTTTATAATACCGGCAATCCGATGCTTAAGGCTCTGCTAAAAGAAGTTGTTAATTGTTGCCAGGTATTGCTTTTTCTAAAAGCTATACTTCACCCTGAAAAACCATATGCTCACAGTTGATAATGTAACGGACTGATCTTTAACTCCGATCACCTGCACCAATAAGGACAGATCAAGGTTTTGAAGTACATTATAATCAATGGATGGAACAAGAATGTACACTTTGTTCTCAGGATTTAAAATGGTTGCCAGGCTCCCGTTAATCAATGGGGTAAACGGATAGGCAACAGATGCGAAATACGAAAACCCGTTTAAAAATGGATTTTTGGCGCTTATCTTAAACGCGTTATTATCAAAGATACTTACGCCGCTACTATCCGGCTTATTGCCATTGTACAGGCATTCGAACTGAATAAAAAGTGAATTTTTAAACATATAATCCCATCCTAAACTCGCTGTCAGAGTTCCGTTCTGCTGCACAAAATCTTTTTTTGGCACAAAATAACTTGCCTCTCCCCGGAAACCACCTTTTGCCAACTGACCCGACCATCCGCTGCCAATCACAACTTCATTGTCACTGGTTACACCCGCAATAAACTGTATGTCATAGTTCCAATTATTGAAACGATATAAACCAGCTACGGTTGGTTTGCCGCTGCTGTCAGCCTTTACAACCAGTTCAGCTTTACTGGTTTCGGAAGTATAATACTGAACCCTGACAGCATCGCTGCCGGGTTTCTCAACATAATCGAAATCGAGGTAATTGTAGGTGTTAAAAATATCATTGGGATTCCACACAAAAGTCTGCCCCCAGTTAATCCGCTGCCTCCCAACTGTTATCTGCCATTTGTTTTTATTGAAATCAACCCAGAGCCTGTCGACCGACATATTGAAAAGATAATGATCGCCGGAAACAATATTTTTCGATAATTTCAGCACACCTGCATCCTGTTCGAATCCCCTGGCGTTCTGAGTTATATACGCTGCAGATTGGTTATAATAAAGCCTGTTGCGGAATTCGAGTGCGGCAGTAATTAGAGTGTTGGGCTGCCACTTCAGGTTGATGCGGTTATGTAACAGGTTGCTGAACTCATAGTCATTTGTAATGTTATTGTACATCAAACCAGGCATTTCACTCAGGTAACCGTTTAGTGTAACAGTCGGCTCTTTTAGTGAATCCTGTGCGTGAAGAATTGTTGGAAATACTATGAAACAGATCAGAACAATGTAAAACTGAACTGTAAGATGACCAGTTATTCCAGGTATTCCAGGTTTTATAAACATGGAGATGCAACTTAAATTATATGATTATGCAGGTGTTGAATGCGCCTGTTTTTCCTGTTTTATATCGCTGATCACAACGCCATCCTCAATGGTGATCACCCTGTGCGCTTTGTTTACCACACGCTGATCGTGTGTCGAGAACAGGAAAGTCACATTCTCTTCCCGGTTCAACTTTTCCATAATTTCGAGTAGATTCTCGGTTGATTTCGAATCGAGATTGGCAGTAGGTTCGTCCGCCAGTATAAATTTTGGTTTCGAAGCCAAAGCCCTGGCTACCGCCACGCGCTGTTGCTGTCCGCCTGATAACTTGTTTGGGCGGCTGTCCATACGATCGCCAAGGCCAACAGCTTCGAGGAGTTCAGTTGTACGACTTTCCCTTTCATCTTTCGGCCTGCCTTGCAGATGCATGATAAATTCTACATTTTCGCGGGCGGTAAAAACCGGGATTAGGTTATATGCCTGGAAAACAAATCCAATATTTCTCATTCTGAAATCGGTTTTCTGCCGGCTGCCAAGTGCATTAATCCTTACTCCATCAATAAACACATCGCCTTCGCTGGGATCGTCCAGTCCGCCAATAATATTCAGAAGTGTAGTTTTGCCCGAGCCAGATGGACCGACAATCGCTGTAAACTCACCGGAGTCAATATTCAGATCGATGCCGTTAACGGCATGTACCGGCAACGAATTGCCATCGTATATTTTATGCAGACCTTTAATTTCGATAATACTCATATCAATGTAATTTAAAATCAGTTTTTACGCGCGGATCGACTCCGATGGGTTA
>JBBRCH010000145.1:0-5776 GCA_038204995.1 Bacteroidales bacterium
ACACGAAGGAGCTGTTGCACCATCGGTATAAACAGCGTCTACACAATAGTTATAACTGCCAAATCCGGGAAGCATATCATTATAGGTAAGAGCTGAAGGAACGATAGCGATCTGAACTCCGTCACGTTTAACGGTATAGTACAGGAAACCGGCACCAGGTGTGCATTCCCAGTTAAGGGTAACGGCGCCTGAGATTTGATCGGTAAGGGTAGCTGTGAGGTTGGTAACAGGTACAAGAGCTGCACCGGCAACAACCATATTTACAGGAACCATCATGGTACCGATATTAGGATTGGAAGTAAATGTAACAGTAGCTGAAAGCAATGTACCGGTAGCAAGACCGGAGGCATTGAACAAAGCCGGAACGCTTGCGTTAGTGGAAGCAGCTACCATGCCGGTCAAAGTTGGCATGGTAAACCAATCGTGGTTGGCGCTACCGTAAGCTATCGAAGCTGTCCAGGTAAGTTGTCCGCAACCGGGATTCGTAACCGTGAATGCATTATTCAGCATTTCGTTCGGGTTAAGCGAAACATTGTTCGGGTTAGGAAGAACGGTCATGCCTGGTTGTTGAAGAGTAACATTCAGGTTGGTAATAGTTAAAGGAACAACAACAACACCCGTAAGAGTAGTTGTATTGTACCCGGTTTTAGCAGCAGCTAAGGTATAGGTGGCTGAAGGAATATTGACAAACTGGTATTTGCCATCTAAACCTGTTGATGTTGAAAAAGTACCGGGAGTACCCTGAAGTGCAACGGTTGCTCCATTTACCGGAACGCCATAGCAATTGAGGACAAATCCTTCGAGTGATCCATTGCCGGCATAGGTAGTAAATGAATAGGTCGAAACACCGGTTGCATCGCCTACTGAGTTAAAAGGAACAATTTTCCAGTAGTACGTGGTGGACAAAGCAAGAGCAGCAGCGGGAGTAAAAACGGTGGTAGTGACAATTGTTCCGTTTTCAACATTGGTAGGAGGATTATTGGTTCCAAGATATACTTTATATCCCTGAACCAAACCACCGGTTACCGGGGCTGACCATTCCAACTGGGTGGTATTGAGAACATCTACTGATCCGTTAGCAGGTAATGTCAAAGCTGCCATACCAGGAGCTAATACCGGAGGAGTGATTTCGTATACGAATTTTAATCCTGTAGGAGGAACTACCGTAGCGTTTAAGGTCATGGTAGCGGTATTGGTAAGACCTGCCGTTGAGCCGGTCCAGCTGGTAGTTGTAGTGCGGTTGAAAAAATCAGCACTCGAAGCGCCACGCATTCCGACCTGAGGTGTATAGGTAGAAGCGTTGTTAACAAAACTTCCGTAAACGATCTCAACTTTGTTGGATGTTTCATAAAGTTTGATCTGGAAGTTGTAGCTAACACCGGTGGCAGCATAGGGCCTGAAATCTGTGAACTGAACAGTCAGAACACGGTTAGGAGCTGAACCAGATGTTTCGTAGCGGATCTCACCGCCTGCATTTCCCTGCAGGTCACGTCCGAGAGCCGAAATTACATTATTCGAAACCCCTGAACTCAGCGGAGTGTAACTACTTGAAATAGTAGCGCCCATAGCTATAAATCCATTGGCATTCAAACTAAACGCGGTGTAATCTACACCGTCGAAGTTGAAAGTAAACCCAATAGGATTATTCGGGAAACTGGTGTCGTCTGTAGTGCCGCTGGCAAGAACAGTACCTCCTGTAACAGGAGTGTATCCAACAGTAGCCTGAGACCACTGGTAGCCTGTCCCTACCGCACTATAGGCACTGCCGGCCATAAAGGCAAGCAGGGTAAGTAAAGTAAGAAATTTTCTCATTTTGTTTTTGTTTTTGTTAGTACTAATTGAATTAAAAATTGAATTAAAAAGAATCAGTTTGTAAAGGCGAAACACATTAGAAATCAGTATAAAAGCTCCTACAAGCAGTTAGTGACGTATCAACCTATATGCCTGCTACAATACTTTTATAGCAGACTGATTATGAGTAAAATACATTATTTTTCTGTTTTTTAAACCGGTCTCCTTTCCTTTCGTTAGATATCTTTACTGGCTTAGATCGACTGCAAAGATAAAATTTTATTTATATTCCGTGAATTATTTTCAAATTGGTGTGGTATTTTAATAATTTATTTCACAAATTTTTGTTTAACCAAACAATTCCCGTCTTCAAATACTTCAATCATATAGAAGCCTGAAGGCAAGGTACCCAAAAATATGGAATAATTACCTGTTCCATCAGGTTCAGGGTAATACTTTTGAACAATACCCTGTGAATTGACAATGCTGATAAAATGTTTCCTGTTTGATATTAATCCGCTGATATACAGCCGATCCACAACAGGATTAGGATAAATATTTACCATACTTGTTCCAGGCGGGGATTTTAAAGACCCGGGCGTCGAAAACTTGTATCCAGCTGAAGTACAAATCAGTTCCACATTTTCAGCTTTCGGTTGTGACGGAGTTATCAAAATCACATCGGAATAAAAAGCCTGCACTCCGGCTTTTTCGCCTGCCAGGACATATTCGCCATATGGCAGATTTTTAAACCTGAAATCAGAGTTTTGACTCACCATTGACCAATCCAGTATATTTTTCAGCTTTCTGTCGTAGAGCAGAACGCTCACTTCGCCGCAGTCGCCATAATTTCCGGAGGCTGTGCCACAATATCCTGATATGGAACCTTCGCCAAGCGGCAGATGAACGGGTGATCGGGTCAGGTCGATATCCACATCATAGGTATCGGCATCCAGTTCGAGCAGGTATGCATTTTCCCAGCGAATATCATTAAAAAAATAAGTCGGGAAGTAACCGGGAGCAGTTGTCTTGTCAGGAATAACATACAGGTAGTAGGCTCCGCTGAGCAAAGATTTAAGCTTAAAAGTTCCATCCACTGCAAGCATGCCTGATCTCAGGGGCTGTACTTTGTCCCCTTTTACCTGGTACAAATTGATTGTACTGTTAGAGGCTAATATTTCACCTGCGTGAATGCGTCCTTCAATTCTGTATCCGGAGTCCAGGTTAAGTTTAAGCTGGTCAGTTGCAGATCCGCAGGTTGAGTAAGCGGTGCAGGTAAGCAGTACTTCCCGGGTATCAATGTCAAGCAGACCGGGCTTATAAACAGGGTTTTTGAGTGAATCCGAGTTAAAAATGCCATCTCCTGAAGTTGACCATTTCACAAAATCATACCCTGAAGCCGATGCATTAATAAGCCACAGTGTTGAATCCATGCTGATAAGCGTGTCGTTTCCGGCATTTACTAAAGGAGCTTCATCGAAGGTAATAAGCGCATCATCCTTATATTGTAGTTCTCCGTTTTCTGCATTCAGGTAAAGCGTCACACTTCCTTTGGCATAATCCTGCGGGCCGGGACTGTAAACCGGGTTCAGGATATGTGTATTATCGAATAATCCATCCCCTGAGCCCGACCAGTTCAGTATTTCATAGCTATAAGCGCTTGCTTTGCTGATCGCATAGGTTGAGTTGAAACAAATGGCAGTGTCAGGACCGGCATAAGGCGCAGGTATAGCGAATGAGAAATCACTTTCATGGCCTTCGGTCTGATCGTTCAGTCCGCCAGCCTGGAAATCAACAGCTGTAATGGCAATGGTATCGCCGATAGGATAGTTACCCAGGTTAACCCGGGTTTTCATCCCGTTATTGAGAGTATGCTCGTAGTTAATCGCATCGTTTGTGCCATAATATACATTATATGCGTTTATATCCGTTACAGGTACTTCATCCCAGCTAACAACAACTTCATTGTCAATAAGTTGCTTAATTACATTACCGGGAGGAGGAACAGGCGCTATGGATAGTATATTATCGAGTATGGGGTTATACAATACTTCCCCATGAAGCTGATCATCATATACATCAAAAATCAAACTATCGATACCAGGAACGGAGGTTGTGCCCCAGTAGTTATACTCAGCATGTACCGCGCTATCAGCAAGGTTCTTAAACGACTGAAAGTCCCCGTTGAGCATTAAATTGTTAAATTGTACCGGTCCCTGGGGAGTATTAATAATCTGAAAAGAGAAATCGGTATTTTTATAAAGTGTGTTATAAAGGAAAGTATTGGACAATGAATTCTGCATGCTGTCGGGTTTGATCCAGACCCCTCCGCTGTTAAAATTCATGCTGTTATATGAGATATTGTTATAGGATGAACCACAGGACAATGTAACTGCATTCAGAACATTCCTCGAAAAGAGATTCCGGGTTATCAGGTTGTTATCCGATTGCCAGCATATAATTCCACTCCGGTTCAGCATGAAAAAATTATTTCTGATCGTGTTTGATTCCTGGAAAAGTTTTATTGCATCCTTATTTCCGTTAAAAACATTTCCTGACACTAAATTATAGCCGGGGCCGTTGTTGCCATAATTCCCGAGGTGTATTCCAACGCTGCATGAATTAATGTGATTATCATTAATAAGGTTGTGGTTCGATAGTGAAGAAGTACTGTTAATGAAAATTCCGGCATCAATGCATTCTGAGAAAGTATTCTTATAGATCTTGTTTTCAGTGTTATGAAATCCGCTGGCCAGGAAAATGCCAAAGTCACAATTTTTAAAAAAACAATTACGTATTGTATTGTGTCCTGATTCATTCATCAGAATTCCGAATGAACTGGCTGTAAATCCGGTATTTTCGATAAGCACCGTAGATTTGTAGTCAAGAGTTACTGCATAGGAAGCATTGCTGATAACGGCATCGCTTAGAACTGAACCTGAAACGTAATTACTATCGGCATCAAGGATAGTTTTGGAGCTATTGAATAAAATTCCGTTCCATTGTCCGGGTAAGGTAACCAGGGTTTTAGGGAAAAACAGTATTTTCTGTTCAGGGGTTCCTTTCGCCAATAATGTGCCGTTGTTTATAAGGCTTGTACCGTATTCGAACAACATTTCAACGCCCGGGAGGATGGTAAGTGTAACATCCATGCCAACAATGAGATCCTGTGTAACTATGTATGGGTTGTTTTCAGGAGAATACGTTTCGTTGCCGGCCAGTTCGCCGCCTACGTAAATCTGGCCTTTAACAGGGATAGCAAAGCAAAGGGCTGCTATAAAAATAGCAACACCGGTTCGAACAAATGTGCTAACCGATTTATTATTCACTCCCACAATATTTAGTCTTATTAATCCTCAAACAGACCATCAAGACAGATTTCATACCTTAATAGACACTTGAAAACGATTTTACCCCTACAAAGATAATAAAAATAATTAAAGAATTATTGTATTTATCTCATTATCATTATGTTAAAATATAAATAAAACAGACTTTTTAAAGGGTCACATTTAAAAGTCGGGGAGTAACTGTAAAATTGTATGTATCGAAAGCCTTTTAAGCTTTAATCCAGAGTAGAGTCTTTTTCTATTATGTATCTGAAAGAAAAGGTATAGTTGGGTTTGATTTATTTTTACGTCCTTTTTGCATGATCAAAAAGCAAAGAAATAGTGAAAGATTTTCCCAATGCCTAAACTTCAATTAATACCATAAGCTTTAGTCACAATTTTATTAATTCAATCGCCCCATTCTCCCCGGAAAATGAAAGTGATCCATGGCTAATTCTTACTTTGAGGTGCTATGAGATATAACCTCAGGTATTAATTCAATTTACTTGTTAACTCCGAATTTTCATAAGCATCTTTATTATTCTTGTTCTTTTGTCATGCCACAAAAGAACCAAAAAGTCTAGGCTTACTATAAATTTCACACAGATGTACGACTCGGTAAGGCTCGCAAAACAAGGCCTGATAGATTTTACCAT
>JBBRCH010000146.1:0-5401 GCA_038204995.1 Bacteroidales bacterium
AAGCACTTTGAACTCACTTCTGCAATTCAAATAAATCCCCTACTATAAAGAATGCTGTTACCCGCCGAAAAGGTTTTTGAACTGATGAATGAGTATGGAAAAACTTTCCAGCCATTCCTGTTTGGAATTGATTTTGAAGTGGAGCGGGGATTTTTGATGGATCCGGCCAACGCATCCGAATCTGGCATCTATTTCAATATCAATGGAGCCGGAAATAATTTCCTTTTCCAGAGTAAGAATACAACTGTAAAACTGGTAAAATATCCTGTTAAAAAGAGTGAATATAACAGGTCGTTCGATATAGTTCACCGGAATCTCAATGAAGGAAACTCATATTTGACCAATCTTACATTTCCAACTGACATTGATTTAAATATAAGTCTCCCTGAAGTATTCGCCCGTAGTAAAGCACGTTACCGCTTATTGTTCAGGGATGAATTTGTAGTTTTTTCGCCTGAGATTTTCGTTCAGATTGATAATGGAATCATCCGGTCGTTTCCGATGAAAGGGACCATTGATGCTACCTTTCCGGATGCTCAGAAACAGATACTTAGTGATCCGAAAGAAACTGCAGAACATAATACTATTGTCGACCTTATCCGAAATGATCTAAGCATGGTTGCAACAAAGGTTAAAGTTGAACGTTTCAGATATATAGAAGAGATCATCACGCACGAGAAATCGCTTCTGCAGGTCAGCTCTGAAATTTCGGGCCAACTTACTGGAAGTTACCATACCAGCCTGGGTGATATTTTCCGGAAACTTCTGCCGGCAGGATCTGTTTCAGGAGCACCCAAGAAAAAAACGCTGGAGGTAATCCATGAAGCTGAGACCTATTCCCGGGGATTCTACACAGGCGTTTTCGGGTACTTTGATGGCTCAAAACTCGACTCTGGAGTAATGATCCGATTTATCAAAAAGGAAAATGCAAAACTAATATTTTGCAGCGGCGGAGGAATAACGTCAAACAGCAATCCACTAACAGAGTACAATGAACTAATTGATAAAATATATGTCCCTATTATTTGAAACCATCAGAATGCAGGATGGAGTGCTTCAGAACCTGGAGTACCATAATTCCCGGCTGAACCAAAGCAGGAAGGAGCTTTTTGATATTTCAGACAGCATTGACCTGGAACAACTGATTCAAATCCCATCAGCCTGCAAGCAGGGATTGTATAAATGCAAGGTAATATACGGTAAGAAGGAAGTAAAAAGATGCGATTTTGAAGCCTATCAGCCACGCGTTATAAAATCGCTGAGGTTGATTGAAGATAATAGAATTTCATACCAATATAAATACACAAACCGGGGCAACCTGAACCAGTTACTTACAAGACGCGAACGTTTTGATGACATACTTATAATTAAAAAGGGATTTGTTACTGATACCAGCTACTCGAATATAATATTTTTTGACGGAACCCATTGGCTCACGCCTTCCTCTCCGCTGCTTCGGGGTACCATGCGTAGCTTTTTGCTGGAGAATAAACTTATATCAGAAACCGAGATCAGGGTAACAGAACTGAAGCAATTTCAAAAAGCCCGTTTAATCAATGCCATGAATCCGCTTGAATCGGGAAAGGATATAAAGATTGAAAAGATTGGGTATTAAAAAATTTGTGCTTGAGAAAGATTGTTGAAATGAGGGGTCGGAAGTCGGAAGACTGGAGTCAGAAGACCCGGGAAGCCATTGTTTTCTTCGTTTCGCCCTTCTCCTTGTAGCTCTGATTCTACAGAGAATCCACTTCTTTTTCTCTATAAATTGCGTTAAACAAACTTTTTACCTTCCGAAATAAAAAAAACCGTCTTTATCGAAAACGGTTTCATTCTGTTATACTGAAGAAATCTATTACTTAATAGCTGCAGCAATTTCGGCGGCTGTTTGTTTCATTTCATCCGGAGGCAATGAAAGTTTCGGACGGCTGAAATTAATATCGTCCATCGTATTAAGCGGAACCAGGTGAATATGTGCATGAGGCACTTCAAGGCCTATAACCGCCACTCCTACTTTAATACAAGGCACAACCTGCTTAATGGCTTTAGCAACTTTCATGGCAAATTGCCAGATATCTTTATGCATCTCTTCATCCATATCGAAAAGATAATCAATTTCCTGTTTTGGAATAACCAGCGTATGGCCTTTGGCCAACGGATTAATATCCAGGAAAGCGAAAAACCTATCGTCTTCAACTATTTTATACGATGGAATTTCGCCTGATGCTATACGTGCAAATATTCCTGCCATGTCTTTATCATTTAATGATTAGTTCTACTATTTCAACATGAATCGATCCGGAAGGAATTGCAATATCCACCTTGTTGCCTTTAGATTTCCCTAAAAGCCCCTTTGCAATGGGCGACGAAACTGAAATTTTTCCGGCTTTGAGGTCGGCTTCATTTTCAGGGACAAGCGTATAAGTCATCTCCGCATTATTTTTCAGATTCCTGATTTTTACAGTAGATAATATCTGTACTTTGGTAGAATCCATTTTCGACTCATCAATCAAACGCGCACTGCGAATCAGGTCCTGGAGCTTCGAAATTCGCATTTCGAGCATACCCTGGGCATTTTTAGCTGCATCGTATTCAGCATTTTCCGAAAGATCGCCCTTATCACGTGCTTCTGCAATTTGTTGCGAAATTTGCGGGCGCTCAATATGAACAAAATGTTCAAGTTCTTCCTTCAGTTTTTCAAAACCTTCTTTAGTGTAATACGTTACCTGTGTCATAACGGTAGTCATTTGTTTTTATTAAATAAGAAGAAAAGACCCTTTGCTAAAAAGGGTCCTTTCCGTAAATTTTTGCTTGCTTATGCAGGAAAACCTGCAAGTAATTACTAGGATCAGGATGTTTTTCAACCGGTATTTAACTTCAACAAACATCCTGATAGTTGGAGAAAGCTTATGCTATCAGAGATAAATCAAGGAGTATAAATGATCCTTTATTAAATATTAGTTTTATGCTGTTGTAAAATTATGAGTGAGTTCGCCTTCAAAAAGGAGTGTAAAGATAAAAAGATTTTTAACTTCTGGTAAAATGTCATCAACAAATTCAAATTTTCCTTGTCAGAAATATTTATGGTTTAATAATTCATTGTAAATAACAGCCTGGCGCAAGTTAAATCTTTGATGTCCAATGCCGTGCTTCTTTGTTTGCATCGGATGTTGATGTGGTTTTCGCGCCCTATGTGTAGCGTTTTGAGGAGAATGATCCGCTATGCTTGAATCAAACTTAAGCTCGGAACGACTTTCATATGTTCGGTTTATAACTGGAGTAGTTTTTGGAATGTCCTGATTTACGGGTATAACCGGCCTTTGAACTTGTGGAACCGGCCTGGTTTCACCACTGAGTTCGCGGAGAATATCGTCAAATATGCTTTTCCCTCCACCCTGGTTTCCGGGAACAGGATGTGGCGAGGATTGCGACGGACCACCTTGCGGCATTCCAGACGATTGCTGTTTTTGAATTGCTTTTTGCCTGGCTGAATAAAGTGAATATCCTACCCAGGCAACTCCTATTAATATATATATGAGATTTTCCATCGAAAGATAAAAATAGTTTCTGTTGTGTAAAGGTACTAATTATATTGAACGAAAAAGTTCGGTTACAGAAAAATGTAGGTTCAGAATAAAAATGCGCCTGAGTTGTTACCAGTGGTCAAAAAATTAGAATCCAAAGATTGGGCTTAAGTATCCTTAAAAGATGGATTTCACTATATTCTGTCTCTTTGCACTACCCATGAGCATTGGGAACTGAGCACAGGGAACTCAGAACCATGCGCATAAAATTCAATTAGCCGGAAAAGCTAAAACAAACTGTCTATTTACATTTTTTTTTGCCGAAAAATAATTTCCGTTTCCTGGGTTCATTATATTTTGAAGCTTTCTTTTTAGACAGCTTCATCATCTTTTTAGTTTCCTTATTTTGATTGGCATAATGTTGTTTACGTGCTTTTTCATAATCTGCTTCAACTTTCTTGTCAGCCTCTTCCGCTTTCTTATCAGCTATTGATTGTTTGTCCCGCTTAAACACCCTGCAACCGGTACCGGTGAAAGTGAAAGTGGTCAGCATCATGACTGCAGCCAGCAAGATTATACGATTTTTATTTACAGGCAAGTTCATTTGTTTATATCTTGTCAATCAGCAGACTATGGGTTATTTTAAAAAGAAACAGGTAATAAATTGCTTTAAGGGCGCATAGCCGTCAAATACAATTTTAAGCAATCATTTACGTTTTAAAAAAGTTAAACACTACTTTTACAACGAAAATACCTTACAATAAGTATATGATGCGAACGCTGGCAGCAATAATTGTGCTTTTATTTTTAATTCCGGGTTGTGGCAAAGATAACCGGCCTTTGATACCTTACGCCAATGTCAACCTGCAACTTTACCCAAATACCATGGATTATATTCCGACCACGGGACATTTATATGTAAATGCCGGATATCGCGGAATTATCGTTTACCGGGCATCACAGGACGAATTCATGGTATACGAACGTTGCTGCCCTTATGATCCCGAAAAAACAGGAGCAAAAGTATCTGTTGACGAAACCGGTTTTTTTTGCATTGATTCGGTGTGTATGTCGAAATTTAATCTTCCCTATGGTACACCTGAAGGAGGACCCTCACCATATTCCCTAATGCAATACCGCTGGAATTATGACGGAGAGGTATTGTATATTTATAATTAAGGGGAGATTCTTTTACAAGATATAAGTTCCCAGTTCCCGGTTCCGAAACCATATTCTCCATATATTTAAAAATCTGTTTTTCAGGATTCTCCCCCATGGGGAGATGTCAGCAGGACAGAGGGGTCTATACCAAATTCCGGGTTGTCCATAAACAGTGCGAATAAGGGAACAATTGATATTTGAGTTTTGCCTGCGTTACCCACTAACCCCCGTTGGGGGAAACTCTTCGCGCACAGAAGGTTGAGTTTAACGATAAAAAACCAAGTAAAACCGTTTTCGTTTCCAGGATACAGATCGCAAATTCAAATCTACAGGTACCAAATTCTGCTTCCCCATTTCAATCAAAAAACAAAAGGCCATCATGCAAATGACAGCCTTTTGTACAGCGTATATTAACCTGTTTCTAGTAACGGTAATGATCAGCTTTGTATGGTCCTTCTACCTTAATTGAAATATAGTCAGCCTGCTCAGGAGTGAGTTTGGTAAGCTTAACGCCTAATTGTTCCAGGTGGAGACGGGCTACTTCTTCGTCGAGGTATTTCGGCAGGCGGTAAACACCCACTTCGTAATTGTTTTTCCACAAATCGAGTTGGGCGAGTGTCTGGTTCGAGAATGAATTGCTCATTACAAACGAAGGATGTCCGGTAGCGCAACCTAAGTTAACTAAGCGACCTTCGGCAAGCATGAAAATGGCGTGTCCG
>JBBRCH010000147.1:0-5223 GCA_038204995.1 Bacteroidales bacterium
TTTTCAGACAGCAAACTTCAAAAAATTATCATATATAATATCGATTACGGCCTGAACACCCGGAACTAATAAACAGATCTGGAAAACCCTTCAAAATTCTTAAATACAGACTCCCGATTTTACCCCTTACCTCTCGCCCAAAGTAATGGAAATAAGCTTTTCCTTTCCGTCTCTAAGCACTTTCATGTTAACAACAACGCCAGGCTGATAGGTTTTAAGTGCATTGGAATATTCCATTAAATCCTTCACCTCTTTATCGTCTAAGGCAGTTATAATGTCACCTGCCAGCAGGCCGGCTTTTTCTCCGACCGAACCTTCAATTACCGATGCTATTTTAACTCCTCCGCCCGTATATGCAAAATCGGGGATGGAGCCGGTCGAAGCTTTGCGGTTTGTCTTTGGTTTATCCGGGGCAGAGGCGTCAGCTGCCGGTATTTTGCCGGTAAATTCGAAAGGTGTGTCGCGGTCGGCTAAGTACACCATTACTTCTTTGGCAACGGTGGCTACTTTTACCATTCCTTTACCGTCAATTTTATCATAGGTGTCAGATGGCCGGTGGTAATTTTCGGTAGCGCCTGTAAACAACTGCACGGCAGGTATTCCTTTTTCAATAAAAGCAACCTGGTCGCTGGCATCTAATTCCTGTTGAACCACATCACTTTTAATGCCGGTAGTATAATCGGTTCCCATAAAAACAAATTTCCATTCTTTGGCTGAATTTCCGTTGAGTACCAACAGGTTTTTATCGAATAAACTCCCGTCGGTATCGAGGTTTAGGTCGGCAATAATATCGCCCTGGAAATACTTTTTGATCTGGCTTACAAAATAGCGCGACCCGACTAAACCCGCTTCTTCGCCGGTAAACGCAACAAAAATAATAGTGCGGCTCGGCTTCGATGTTGCAGCCATCGATTTCGCTACTTCCAGCATTACGGCAACGCCACTGGCATTGTCATCGGCACCGGAATGTATCTTGCCTTCGTCACCTTTGTGCACATCAGGCCAGCCCAAACCGAGATGATCGTAATGAGCGGAAAGAATGACAGGGGAATTTTTGAGTTTCTCATCCGTGCCCGGAATAATTCCAACTACATTTTTCATTTGCATTTCCCCTTTGCCGGGAAAAGCGTGTGAAAATTCCTGGAAATATGTGTTACTCATTGGTTTTAATCCATAGTCTTTAAATTTTGCTGCGATATAATTTGCTGCAGAATCCAGTTCAGGTGTTCCGAGTCCGCGGCCTTTCAATTCAGGAGAAGCCAGGTATTCAATATGGCTCATCATTCTTTGTTCTGAAAAAACCGGCGCGAGGGTAGCCAGTGGTTCTCTTTTTTTGATCATAGCGGTGTTTTGTGCACTGCTGTGAAACACTTTTACGAGCGGGGAGCCGGAAACCGGCCATTCTCCTTTTGCCATATTTACAGGCTCACCACCTTCAAAACCCAGGTAACTGTATTTTCCGTAATGAGGCAGCTTTGTAATCAATCCTTTTATGGCATTTTTAGTATCGAAGGCGATAAAGGCCATATTCAGATCGCTGTTTTGAGGATTAAAAACTGTTAAAATAAAACTGTGATCCTTTTTTGTCGTCGCTTTGTTTTCAAAAATTACTGAATCTCCTGAAATGGAGGAACTGTAATTTGTAATGGCAGCGTTTATATTGGCGGCAAACTTATTTTCGAAACCAAGTATCCAAACCGTCTTATCGACTGGCAAAGCATTCAGTGTATTGTCATAAACCACATCAAAATGATCGTTGTCAACAGCTTTCCACTGGTTTATAAACTCAGTATAGATTTGTTTTTTGTTTTCATCCGCCTTTGAAGGCAAAATAACGAGGTTTTCTTTACTTGCCAGTATTTTCGACCAGGTTGGCGGCACTTCCATCGGGTCCATAATCCGGAAAACATCATATTGTGGGTCAACTTCAAGTTTTAAAGGCTCATTGTCAAGGATAAGCTGAAATTCCTGCGTTTTTTCTTTCAGGTTTACAATAAAAGTCTGAAGTCCTTTTTCGGTAGCCATTGCAACAGGAACATCTACATCAAAAGGTTCAGATTTTTGCTTTTGCTCAAGCTTTATCGACACCTGGAACTGATCACTGTTTTTAGTTGTTTTTACCTCTTTAATTGCAATTTCGGGAGCGCCCGTGCGGGTAAGCCATTGTGTGAAAAAGGGTTTTAAATCAGTATGGGTAACTTCTTCAAACGATTTTTGGATATCTTCAAAAGAAGCCATTTTAAATTTGAAATTTTCGTTGAAAACGGCAAAACTCTTCTTAAAATTATCATCACCCACTTTTCGCCTGAGCATATGCCACATCATCATAGATTTCCCATAACCGATTGCTTCGCTTGCAGCATCGCGGCGCGAAATAAATTTGTCGAGCGGGAAGTCATTGCTTTCGTCTACTACGTTGGTGAACTTCTGTAAAGTTGAACGACGGTATTCTTCACTTTGTCCACGTTGCTCGCTGATCAGGTGATCGGCTTCGTAGGCGGTTATTCCTTCGCACCAGTTGCCTTTGCCGAAATCCACATACACGCTGTTTCCCCACCAGTTATGAAGCAGTTCGTGCGGATAGGAAGAGTGCAGAATGAAAGGAAAGCGGATGATCTTCTCGCCCAGCAGCGTAAATGAAGGCATGCCATAGCCTGTTTCCCAGAAATTCTCAACCAGTGCAAATTTGGTGTATGGATATGGCCCGATTAGTTTTTGGTACATATCCATATATTGCTCGGTCACTTCCAGGTATTTGTTGGCAAGTCCTTCATCAGGAGTGCGCAGAAAAGCCATTGCCGCAATGCCGCTGTTCATTTTAAAAGAATATTCATTGAAATGGGCAGCAACCAGAAAGACTTCTTCCTGGGGAGTATCACATTTCCAGGTATCAAGCTGTTTTTCGGCAGATAAATTTTCGGTGGTTCTTTCACCCTGGGAAACAGATTTCCAACCTACAGGCAAAGAAGTATTTAACATAAAAGTAACCGGGTTTTCATCAAAAACGGGAATCCAATGGGTTGAACCTGCAAGATAAACGCCCGAGTCGCTTACGATACCTGCCGTTTCGCTGAAACCGCGGGCATAATCCTCTGCACTATGCGAAAAGGACTGATCTATATTGCCTTCATATTTAATTATAAAATATCCCGATCCTTTTTTGAGCTTCAGTTTCCATTTGTTGAGTTTTACTTCCCCGCTGTTTTCGCCGCTGTCGTCCCTGTCCATGCCAACATCTTTTGCATTTGTTGTTCCGGTTATTTGTTCAGCCATCACATTTTTTGAAAAAGAAATAACCGAAAGCGATGCATTAAGACTAATCACTATTTCTTCTTTACCAAATGTAAAAACGGAATCGCTAACCGTGATATGAGACTTAGTTGGTTCGATCTGAACATACAGAATATGATGAGTTGCTTTATTTTGTGAAAAGCCAGCTAGCGAGACAAATAAAAGCAAACTTGAAATCAGACTTTTTTTCATTGTAAAAAGATTTTTAATCAGAGATAATCTGCAAAAGTAGGATTTATACTGCACCTTAGAGAAAATGCGAAGCAATTTTCGCATAAACTACCTCGAAGCAAAGCTTCAGGGAACTAACTCCAGAGAGATTAGATGATTTATACCGGGTGGGACAGACCTGATATTTTCACCTACCTGTTCAGATTCGGTATACTCGCATCATAGCAAAAACTAAATGGGCTGGTTTTATTATACGCGCATAAATATTGTTTACGCGCTAAACCAGGGTTTTTGTAACTTCCGGTGGATTGTGCAGTCACGCATAGGGAGACGCAAGGCTGGGATTCTTGAGATTACTTTGCTAAGTTGCAAAGTCGCGCCAGCGAAAGATTATGTTTACAGCAGTGCTTGCGATTATGCCGGCGGGAAAGGTTTATTGGATATATTTTACTTGAATGTAACGATAAATTGGATTAATGAATACTAGATTATACACAACCTTCCAATATGTGAATGGATATTTGCTTTCTTACAAGCTTAATAACCAAACCGGCCTTCAATAATGCCCGTTATTGAAAGGTCTTCATCAAGATCAGGCCAGTGCAAGCCGGTGCCATTGCAGATAATTTCAATTTTACTCCTCTGTTCCACTGATGCCATTTTTAATTTTGTATTCAGTTCAACCGGAAAACGAACTTCCTTTCGGTCCGATAACAATATACAGATCATATTATTTTCGTACCAGGCTTTTACAGCAACAAACATCAACTCAGCTACCGTGTATTTCATTCCATTTGTTTTTTATCAGATTAAGATGGCTAATAATCAGGCTCTCAGCTGTTTTGAGGTCATTTATTTTCATTCCTTGTGAAAAGTCAAGTTCAACCGGATCAATCCAATATTTTGCAAATCCACCGGCTTTTCGAACATGTACATGTATAGGCTCAACTCCTTCGTTTGCATAAAAAAAGAATACAAATCCCAACTCCCTGAATATCTCCGGCATTTCTTTCTGTCTGTTTTAGCAAAGGTACGAAAATAATTGTCTAATTGGTTGGGCTTTGCCTATTTACAAGATTAATCATTTAGATTTCCCCTGCTGGCGCGGATTTATAATCCGTGCCTCGCCGCTACCGCGCGAACTTTCTCACCGAAGGTAATCCTTTCGCGTGGTCATAATAAATCGACCACGATAACATTATCCAGCAAGCCATGTTCTCCGCTATAATCCCGGGCACTACTATAAACATAGTCTTCCGGTTTGTAGACCAATCCTTCTTCAACGGGATTATTGTGAACATAATTGATTTTTTCGGTTATTACTTTGTTGCTCCATAATTCTATGGGTTTATTATCATGCCTCCAGAATTGAGTTCCCCCGCTGGCGCGGATTTGCAATCCGTGCCACTCAGCAATCCTATATTATTTATCGTTTTCATTCCATTACAAATATATCCAATAAACCTTTTCTATTAGCATATTATAAGTTAGATTGTACCGGCACGGATTGCAAATCCGCGCCAACGGGGGATCGTTACGATAGCGTTGATATAGTTTTATAATTCATCTTTCTTAATCAGTCAAAAAACCGTGGTCATTGGAATGACTGCGGTTTTTTGCTCCTGACTTCCGCACTGGGACACCCGAGTCAGAATTCGAATAATTTAGCGAGATAAGCTTGGTCTTCATTAAGGATTAGCGTTTGCTCAATAGTTTCTTTATTCATAGGGGTTTGGATGGTTATGGCATAAATTGTTTTAG
>JBBRCH010000148.1:0-5186 GCA_038204995.1 Bacteroidales bacterium
GCAAAACACCAGCCTCATGTGCTGTATGGATATGGTAAAATCTATCAGGCCTTGTTTTGCGAGCCTTACCGAGTCGTACATCTGTGTGAAATTTATAGTAAGCCTAGACTTTTTGGTTCTTTTGTGGCATGACAAAAGAACAAGAATAATAAAGATGCATATGAAAATTCGGGGTTAACAAGTAAATTGAATTAATACCTGAGGTTTGTCTCATAGCACCTCAAAGTAAGAATTAGCCTTATTCTTATTTTCTCTTTATTCATGTTAGTATCATTTTCAATAGTAATTTTATACGTTAAATTCTTAGTTATGGCATCAAGCGAAACATTTGAAATATATTGTGCTGGCAAATTTATTACAACTCCTGTAAAACATAGTGTTACCAATCCATACGATGGAAACGAAGTTGCCACTACTTTTCTGGCTGGTGCCACCGAACTGGATCAGGCAATTAAAGCAGCCGCTATGGTTTCGGAAGACCTGAGGAACAATCCATCGCATAAGAGGTATACTATTTTGAAACAGATTAGTGAAGAGTTGCTTTCACTACGTCAGCAGTTTGCCGAAATGATAACACTTGAATCGGGCAAACCCATCCGTTATGCCCTTGCCGAAGTCGACAGATCCATACAGACCTTTAGTGTGGCAGCGGAAGAAAGCAAACGGCTGCCTGCTGAATATTTTAGTATCGACTGGACCCCATCGGGTGCAGGAAAGGAAGGCCTTGTAAAATATTTTCCAATCGGAATAGTTGCCGGTATTGCTCCTTTCAATTTCCCGCTGAACCTGGCTGTTCATAAAATAGCACCTGCTATTGCGGCCGGTTGCCCTATCATACTCAAGCCTTCGGGTTCAACTCCTTTGTCAACCCTGATGCTGGCGCAAATAATTCATAGAACGGCTTTGCCCAAAGGTGCAGTTTCCATCCTGCCGATGGACAGGAAAACAGGAAATCAGCTGGTAACCGACAACCGTATCAACCTGCTTTCGTTCACGGGTTCGCCCGAAGTTGGATGGAAAATGAAACGCGATGCAGGGCGAAAGAAAGTATTACTGGAGCTAGGTGGTAATGCAGGAGTAATTATTTCGCATGGAGCCGATCTGGAAGCCGCAGCCACCAAATGTGTAGCCGGAGGATTTTCATATTCCGGACAGGTTTGCATTCACACACAACGGATTTATATACTGAAAAACCTGTTCGGGGAATTTGCCGGAAAGTTTGTGGCAAAAGTTAATATGCTGAAGCCGGGTAGTCCACTGGATCCTGCCACCGATATGTCAGTAATGATTGACGAAGCAAATGCCGGAAGGGTAATGAACTGGATTAATGAAGCCGTGAACGGAGGCGCCGAAATACTCACAGGCGGGAAAAGGGATAACAGTTTTATTTACCCTACCGTGTTAACTGGCACGCGTGACGACATGCGGGTATGTGCTGAGGAGGTTTTCGGCCCGGTAGTGATCATCGAATCAGTAAATTCTTTTAATGAGGCGGTTGAAAGGATCAATTCAGGGCGTTTCGGACTTCAGGCGGGAGTGTTTACCGGAAGCATTCATGAAATGAATTATGCATTTAACAATTTGCAGGTTGGAGGTGTTATACTAAATGATGTACCGACCTTCAGGGTCGATCATATGCCTTACGGAGGGGTAAAGGACTCCGGCCAGGGCAGGGAAGGAGTAAAATATGCGATTTTAGAAATGATGGAACCTCGCCTTTTAATAAAGGAGTGCTGATTTTTTTATAATTTTGGCGCTCACATTCAGTAATCCGCTTCCCGGAATTAGTATAAGCTTGTTAACAGAACAGAATGGACGAGAAGGATGCATTGTATTTAAAAGGACTTAGGGATGGCGATCGCTTTGTGTTCGAAAAAATATTCAGGGAATATTATCCTCTCCTCTGTAATCATATCTTTCATTATGTTCCTGACAAGTCGACAGCCGAGGAAGTAGTGCAGGACTTTTTTTGTAAGTTATGGGATAAACACCACGAATTACAAATTAATACGGCCATTTCCAGTTACCTGCGCAAATCAGTGGTTAATCACTGCCTTAATTATACACGTAAGCTTGAAACCGAGCGCAAGTTTATTAATTATGGCGATAAACTGGAGGAAATTCACGGAACTTCTGATCATGAATCGAATAACGAACTTAGCGAGCATATCGCAAGAGCATTACTCGAATTACCCGAAAAACGTCGCGAGATATTTGAACTTAGTCGTTTCGAAGGACTCAAATACCACGAAATTGCCAAAAAACTAAATATTAATATTAAGACAGTTGAAACCCAGATGACTCGTTCATTGGAATTTATGCGAAAATACCTGAAAGAATTTGTTAGTATTATCGCCTTGATAATGAGTGCATTGTAAAAATTATGAAAAAATATCTTTGGAGCTTGTAGGGGTAAAATCGTTTTCAAGTGTCTATATAGTGTCAAATTATAAATTCTGATGTTGAAAAACCGTTCAATAGAATCACAAATAACCAGTTATCTGGCAGGCGAATGCAGCCCGGCAGATCAACAGGCTATTAGCGGTTTGATACAATCAGATGCTGATTACAGGAGAACCTGTAAGGAACTGAAACAGATTTGGGAACATCCTGTTTTACAACCGGTTTCCGATCAATATAATGTAGACGAAGCATGGCTGAAAGTCAGCAGTCATATCAGCGACAATCCGCTGACGGTGATACATCAAGGCCCCGTTAAGAAATCGCCTGGCATTCGTTTGCTTGCCTATGCTGCCAGTATTGCTGCTGTTGTTCTGATTGCTTTTTTTGTTTTTCAGCTTACTCGCGATACTCAACCGGTGATGAGGAGTTTTGCTTCCGGTACTTTGATTTCTTCTCCTTTGGCACTTTCTGATGGTTCACATATTGTATTAAATTCACGTTCTGAAGTAAAATTTCCTGAAAAATTTGGTAGTGATGGCAGAGAGGTTTACTTTTGGGGTGAAGCTTTTTTTGAAATAGCTTCAGATCCGACCAGGCCTTTTGTTATTGAAACCGGTGATGCACGCATCAAAGTTCTAGGAACTGCTTTTAATGTGAAAGCCGACCCTATGTCCGGAATAACTGAAGTTGTGGTGAACTCGGGGACAGTTCTTTTCTATCATGTGGATAAAAACGCCAACATTCTGGGGCAGATCATTCTTCACAAAGGTGATAAGGGTATATTTAACCGTAATACCCGCAAACTGACCAAAATGCTAAACGAAGACCTCAACTTTATAAGTTGGAAAACCGGAATCCTGGTTTTCAACGAAACATCACTCGATAAAGTAATGGAAGTTGTGGGTAAGAAATATAACGTTACATTCAACATGAGTGATTCCGCACTCTCCCGGCTAAAACTGACAGCAACTTTCGATAACGAATCACTCGGTTCGGTTCTTGAGGTGCTCAGTCTCGTTCACAAACTTCATTTTACTCATAACGGGAAAGATTACCTGGTTACAAAAGTAACAGGTTAATCAACACCCGATTATGCCCGGCAAAACCAGATACCCGGTTTTTATTTTATATCTCATTATTTTTATCCTGCTCCAGGATAAGCCTGCAATAGCGCAGCAGCAACCTTTTCTCGACAAAAAAGTCTCTTTCACCTTTACGGATATACCACTGGCAAATTGTCTGCATGCAATCGGAAATCGGTCAGGTGTGAAATTTTCGTACAACCCCGAGTTAATTCCACCCGGCAGACGAATCAATATGCGCTTCAATAACATTCCGCTCAAGGAGGTTTTGAAACTCCTGTTAAATGATCCTGCCATTTCGTTTAAAGAAATAGGAAACCAGATTGTGCTTTACCGTGGCGACCCCCAACAGTTTCCTCTTGAACCCAACCAGCAGCTGATTAAAGGTAAACCCCAGCTGATGTTACCCGCAAAGAAAATACCGGATACCGTTTATGTTTACCAGCTCGACACCTTAATCATAAAGCTTACGGATACCTTGTTCCGCAGTATATCCATTACCCACTTCGATACCATCAGGACAATGGATACTGTATTTGTTGAGAAAGGCAAATCCTGTCTGAACGCAGCCAGTATCATCCACCCCGGCAACGCAGCAGATTCTGTTAAATATAGAAGATTTCTGGAGAACAATGGGTTTTATACCGGATTGTACTTTGCAACACTGCCTGGCCAGGCTACCTTCAAAAGTCGTTCGGCTGAATCAGCTTCATACCTGGAAATGGTGAAAAATGCAAATTCCGGTCAATCCACTAAAATTTCGGCTGGCATTGTTGCCGGATACGATTACCATTGGATGGGTATTCGTGCAGGTCTTGGTTACTCCGTTCTGGGCGAAAAATTTGCCTATTCTTTTAATGTTGAAACCGGAGGCCTTTTCAGAACTGATACCATTGAAACATTTTTTACCCTCAGCGGGAATGATACTTCATGGTTTTACATAACTGATTCTACCTGGATTCCAAAAGATGACAAACGGTTTACCTATAAAAATTCAAATTCCTACCGGTATATCGACATACCTTTTTTAGTGAAATTGAGGTTCTGGCATACTAAATCTGCCGAAATTTATGCCCTGGGCGGTGTTTCAGCCGCTTTCCTTGTCTCAGTCGATGCTTTGCAGATAGATCCGGATAATATGAAGAATGTTATCTGGACAAAGGAAAGCGATCTTAGCCCTGTCCTGTTTTCGTGGCATGCGGGAATTGGTACATCTGTAAAATTCACTTCCCGGACAGGTATTCTGGCAGAAGCGACTTACTCTGAACAAACAAACAACCAGTTTAAAAATTCTCCGATCAATAAGCGTTACAGCCTGATTGGCATAAAAATGGCCGCGTATTTCAAATTCTGATCATTACCCGAACAAACATCTTCAGGCAACCGCTTTGCAGGAAACAGGCTTTTTGTTTGCTCCTTAACCGGGTACTTGATTCTTACCGCTCTGAATTTTCCGGAAATCTTTCCTGTAATGTAGGCTATTAATACAATCCCTCCTTTTCGGGTTTTTGACTATTCCCAGCAGATCCATGTCAATTAGCTTTTGAAATTAATGGATCAGGCTAATTCTTACTTTGAGGTGCTATATTTCAAATATTGGCAATAAATCACTCTGTTATGTGGCATTCACAAATTCTTATCAATGGTTAAGTTTAATTTATTGTTCCTTTCTTTGTCCTTTTCCCTTGATGGAAAAGTACC
>JBBRCH010000149.1:0-5162 GCA_038204995.1 Bacteroidales bacterium
GAAAACCGAAATCTATATAAAACTTATCAGGCAGATGCTGGATGAAGGCAGGCAGGTTTTATATCTCTTACCCGAAATTGCACTGACAACACAAATTATTAACCGTTTACAAAAATATTTTGGGGCCGAAGTCGGGGTTTACCACTCTAAGTATAATGAAAATGAGCGTGTCGAAATATGGCAGCATGTTTCCGGAACCGGAACCCAATCCTTTAAAGTATTGCTGGGAGCAAGGTCCGCCTTGTTTCTGCCTTTTTCGAACCTGGGCCTGATCATTATTGACGAAGAGCACGATGCTTCGTACAAACAATATGATCCGGCGCCACGCTACAATGCAAGGGATACAGCCATTTTCCTGGCATCTATGCACGGGGCCAAAGTGCTGATGGGTTCGGCAACGCCTGCCATCGAAAGTTATTATAATGCCAGCAAGGGAAAATATGGGCTAAGCACCCTTTCCGAACGCTTTGGCGGACTGTTGCTTCCGCAGGTAAAACTGGTGAACCTGAAAGATGAACACCGCAGGAAAACTATGCAGTCCATTTTCTCGTCCGTTCTGATTCATGATGTGGAAACTGCTTTGGCAGCCAACGAACAGGTTATTCTTTTCCAGAACAGGCGGGGTTTTTCACTCCATATCGACTGCGAAAACTGCGGCTGGATTCCTCATTGCGTGCAGTGCGATGTTTCGCTGGTTTATCATAAAAATCAGAACCAGCTTCGCTGTCATTACTGCGGCTATACCACGCGGATTCCTGATAAATGCCCGGATTGCGGTCACACGCACCTGGTGATGAAAGGCTTTGGCACCGAAAAAATAGAAGAAGAGCTTTCGCTGATTTTCCCGGCAGCAAAGATTGCACGCATGGATCTCGACAGCACACGCTCGCGTTTTGCACATCAGAAACTGATTGCCGCCTTCGAAGAGCGAAAGGTGGATATACTGGTCGGAACACAAATGGTTACCAAAGGCCTCGATTTTGATCACGTGAGCCTAGTGGGAATCCTGAATGCAGATAGCCTGCTATCGTATCCGGATTTCAGGGCGTTTGAGCGCGGTTTCCAGCTTATGGCACAGGTGGCGGGGCGTGCAGGCCGCAAAAATAAACAGGGGAAAGTGCTGATACAGGCTTTCAATCCTTCTCATCCTATACTAGCTATGGTGCTGGAGCATAATTATGCAGCTATGTATCAGAGCCAGTTGATTGAAAGGGAGAGGTTCAATTACCCCCCGTTTTGCCGGATTATACAACTTTCACTCAGGCATGTGGATGCTAACCTGATTAATAAAGCTGCCGACGATCTGGCTAAAAAGCTAAGGGCTTTGTTCGGCAAACGTGTTCTCGGGCCTGAATATCCTACGGTGTCGCGTATCAGGAATCAATACCTGAAAAATATACTTGTTAAATTTGAAAAAGGAATTCCTTTACCCAAGGCCAAAGACGAAATAATAAAGGCCATCATCAAGTTAAATGCCCATACTGATTATAAATCAGTTCGGGTGGTTATTGATGTAGATCCGGTGTAAGCAGAGACGCGATGCCTCGCGTCTTTACTTATTTGCAGGAAAAATTATCCCTGAACCATTTCCGAATTTTTATTTTGTATCCAATCTCTCCTGAGCAGATATAAAACCCAGAAAACCATTGATATAAGAGGGATTGCAATTAGTAGTGAATACGGATTATTCCAATAATTAAACAGGTATAAAGGACCGTTTACAATTTCGAATTTTAATAAACTGAAATCAAGGTAGAAAAGACGAAAAGCCGGATTAATTATCATTATAGCTGCAATCCATAAAAGCCGCCGTCTTATACCTGATTGAAAAAGAATAAAAATCAGAGTAGACACATTTAATAGAGAAAATACTATTTTAATCAGCGTATTTATTAGCCTCAGAGCATTTTGTGAAAACAGTGGTTCATATGCTTTTGTGGTTGGCTGTAACTTAATAACAGCATTTCCCATATCATATTTTTCTTTCGAAAAATCAATAAACTTCGGCTGATATCCATTCTTCTCAACTAGCATTTCCTGACTATCCAAACTTCCAACCCGATCCAATTTAAAATTACCCGAGCTATCGGTGTAAAGTACTACATTTTCGCTTAATGAAATCCTGGCTTTTGAGATTTGGTTTGAAGTGTTATGATCGACTATAACTCCTTTTAGATGAATGAAAGGAGGATCATAAGAACATAGAGTGAAAGAAAGAATTACAAATATTAATTTTCGCTTGAGCATGTCTTTAACTGATAAACTCAATCAGAATGAAATATCTCAAAATTTATTACGCTATTAAAACAACCCGTGCAGGTTTGCTTGTACTCCTTCGATAATCCTTCCAAGGTCTTCGGCATTTTCCTGGAAATTGATGTTATCTACATCGAAGATAAGGAGTTTGCCTTCGGCATATCCGTTTATCCAGTTTTCGTATCGTTCGTTCAGGCTTTTCAGATAGTCGAGGCGGATTGAAGCTTCATAATCGCGTCCACGCTTCTGAATGTTCCTTACAAGGGTAGGTACATCGGCACGCAGGTATATCAATAAATCAGGAGGCTGAATAAAAGATGACATGAGTTCGAACAACGACTGGTAATTTTCGTAATCACGGGTAGTCATCAGGTTCATGGTGTGGAGGTTAGGTGCAAAAATATGGGCATCTTCATAGATTGTACGATCCTGGATGACATTCTTGCCGCTTTTCCTGATATCAACTATCTGCCTGAACCGGCTATTCAGAAAATAGATCTGCAGGTTGAAAGACCAGCGTTGCATATCTTCATAAAAACTAGGAAGATACGGGTTGGTATCCACGTCTTCGTAATGAGGCTGCCAGCCGAAATTCTTTGCCAGAAGACCTGTAAGTGTAGTTTTGCCGGATCCTATATTCCCTGCTATTGCTATATGCATGCCCATAAGTTCAAATGTTATCAGTCAGCTAAATTATTAAGAATCTCCTTTAAGAAGTAAAACATTTTCGTTTTGTTGATAACTAGTTCATCCGATGATTAGCCAGATTTTATTTTTTCACCAAAGTGAATCGGGTTACATTGCGGTACGCAAAGGAAATATTTTTACTAATGCTTCCTTTATATACCAGGGGTATCTTATTGTTTTTCTTTCTTTTAAGTTACAAAAGCCAGCTTTTTTTTTCTCCATGTTCCTCCACGCTCTCCGTTCCTCTGTGGTATTTCTTTTCAAAGAACCTTATCTATATGCTTCTTCCATTTATTTCCAGTATTTCTTCCACGTATTTCCGCTCGTTCGAGAGGCGCGGAACTTTATGTTGTCCGCCCAGTTTTCCCCGCTCACGGAACCATTCGTAAAATATATTTTTCTTGACTTGTCTGATCACAGGTAACAAAAGTACAAGGTTATGATAACGTTTGGCTTCGTAATCCGAATTAAGTGATTTGAGTGCATTGTCGAGCACTTCGCTGAAATATCCCAGGTTTTCGGGAGGTGTTTCAAATTCAATCACCCATTCGTGGGCAGCTTTAACGTTATCCTTTAAAAAGATAGGAGCAGCCGTGTATTCGGTGATAATGGCACCGGTTTTTTCACAGGCTGTCGCCAGGGCTTTTTCGGCATTGTCAATAATAAGCTCTTCTCCAAAAGCATTTATAAAACATCGTGTGCGGCCGGTTATTTTAATCCTGTATGGATCGGTAGATGTAAACATTACCGTATCGCCTATCAGGTATCGCCATAAGCCGGCATTGGTACTGATCACCATGGCATAATTAACACCTTGTTGCACCTGCCAAAGCGGAATTGTAACCTGGTTTTTATACTCCATTTCAGCTAAAGGCAGGAATTCGTAAAAAATTCCGTAGTCGAGCATTAGCAGCAAATCGTCACTGTCGAGCCTGTCCTGAATTCCGAAAAATCCTTCGCTTGCATTGTAGGTTTCAAGGTAACGCATGCCGGGAGGGCAAATCTTACGGAATTGCTCACGGTAAGGAGTAAAACTCACTCCGCCATGTATAAAAAGTTCGAGATTAGGCCAGACTTCTTGTATATTGGTAGTCCCCGTAATTTCCAGGATCTTGTTTAACAGCACAAGTGTCCAGGATGGAACACCTGTGATATTGGTAACGTCTTCATCTTTGGTAATCATGGCAATTCTGTAAAGCTTTTCTTCCCATTCATCCATCAGTGCAATACTCATATCGGGGGTTCGTATCAACTGAACCCAGAAGGGCAGGTTCTCCATAAGGATTGCTGAAACATCACCATGATATGTATCGGCAAATTCATTATCCGCACGGAAACTGCCTCCCATACCCAATACTTTTCCGCTAAAAATATTCGATGAAGGATTGTTGTTGCAATAGATTGACAGAAGATCCTTGCCGCCTTTCATATGGCACTCCTCCAGAGCCTCGGCAGTTACAGGAATAAACTTACTTTTATCACTGGTTGTACCCGAACTTTTGGCAAACCATTTTACCTCTGTAGGCCAAAGGATATTGTTTTCGCCTTTACGCAACCTGTCGATATAGGGTTTTACATCATTATAATCGCTTATTGGTACACGCCGGCGGTACTCCTCAAAGGAATTGATTGAGCGGTAATCATATTTTAATCCCCATTCCGTGTCCCGTGCAGTGTAAAGCAGATTCTCGAACCATTCTTCCTGCACTTCGTGAGGATATTTCATAAATAACTCTATCTGGTGGATACGCTTGCGTATAAACCATGATATCACTGAATTAAATATTGTCATCTGGTTATAGGTTCAAAAGATTCTATTTTTCAAAAGTAAGTAATTAATATACCTGATTTTGGATATGAGGTGAGGAATTATGCACAAATTTCGCAACTCAGAGAAGCAAACTCATGTAGGCATTAAAAATTGAGCAATTAGCGAATAAATGATTCACAAATTTGCACAAATATTTGTGTCATCTCTGTTTAATTTTTGAGTATCAATAGATTGTTAATTCTATATAAAATTTCACTACTATCCGAAACTTTTAAAATGAAAGTGCCTGAGAATCTCATATTTTTGAAGTCGACAAAAACTCACATCAATTATGAAATTACACAGGCGGAGCAAAAATAATAAAAAACCGATACTTCGACAGGTTTTAGATTTGATTCCAGCACATATACTTCGCAAATCGATCAGGAAATTCCAAACTGACAAAGGG
>JBBRCH010000150.1:0-5060 GCA_038204995.1 Bacteroidales bacterium
GATAAACTCTGTTCCAAGCTGCAAGGCTGGATAAATAATTATGGGAATTTCAGGAAATGGTTATTTCTGAATGTCTTTCGCAGGTTGAGTTTCCGGTTGATGCAATTGGTACAGAACACGTACAAGATAACGGTTATAAAACAGAGCTTCCAATGGTTACGAAACTATCAACGAGAGCATCCCAACCTATTTGCACATTGGCGATTCGGGTTTAAACAGTGATTGGAATAACAAGAGCCGTATGAATCGAGAGGTTCACGTACGGTTCTGTGAGAGGCTTGGGCTGAAATGCCCTTGCCTACTCGACTTTGTAACGCGTGACGGTACAATACCCTGGTTTGCGAATTAATTTCAGATGCAAGCCAATACGAATAAACCATAATTTGAAATACCGGGCGAACGCATTATAAAATGCGCCCGAATCAAGTGTGAGTACTTCAATGTAGTCACCCAAACCTGGTGAACTTTGAACGCGAAGCATTTAACCTTTGATGGTGAAAAGTGCCCTTCGACTCCGCTACCATTGACGTATGTTTGTATTAGGTTGTAAATCAATTATTTGAATGTTTAGCTCATTAGCCTTTCGAATAACAAACTTTATCTGTTGTTGTCTTAATTTATCTTCATATAGCTTTACCCCTTGTTCCACATAGTTAATGCCTAGTGAAAAAATCTTGTAATACAATTCTGCTAATTTTCTTGCAGTAGCTTTTATAGCCACAGCAGCTCCTCTTCTAGCTTTTAGTCTTCTTGCAAAAGCACCCAACCCTGGTTGTTTGCTTATTAAAATACTTTGTGCCGCTTGCTTAAAAATTTGACCGGCTCTGGTTACAGCCTTTTTTTTGCTTCGTTTATTCATTTTGCCTGATTGATTTTTTCCAGGGGAAAGGCCTAACCATGAAACAAAACATTTAACTGTAGGCCATTGGTTAATATCATTGCCTAGTTCTGCTGTTAATCGCATAAAACTATAATCAGTTATTCCAGGTAAAACAGTGGGATTTGCTCCTTGTATCCCTAGTAACAAATCATGCAAATCTTTTATTTCTGGCTTATTATGGCGTATTGGCTTAATTGGGCTATCATCTTTGTAATTCTTGTAGGCCTTTCTGTTGTATTCTTGTAAAATTTTCTCTGCCTGAGCATCGCATTTCTGTACTTGCTCCAGATAGAATTTATACCCATCATAGGCTTGCTGTAATTCAAAAATATATTCTTCCTTGTAATTTCCTTCCAATGCCAGTAAAATATCATTTCCCTTTCTCTTTCTTAAGCTGGAAGTGCAATATGAAAGTAATGTTGTTGCTTCTCTCTCCCCTGCCAGCATTGCTTGTATCATGGCTATACCACTTGCACCGTGTATTTGCGATAGAACTTCGGGCAGACGAATATTCATTTGAATGAGAGCTTTTTGCATATGCTGGATATGGGAGGAAGACATCTGCAATTTATCTTCCCGCATACGAGTATAAACTCTTAATTTTCTTACGATATCCTGTGGAACAAAACTCTTTCTGAGTAGGCCATAACTAAATAATTGTTGGATCCATTGGCAGTCTTGTACATCCGTTTTTCTTCCTGGTAGATTTTTGCTATCTGCCGGATTAACTAGGGTTACATCAAATCCCATCTCCTCTAAAATATCATAAAGTGTTATCCAGTAAATCCCCGTAGCTTCCATGGCTACATGGGTAACTCTATACTCTTTAAGATAAGCGCCTAACTCCCTGTACGAGGCTGTGAAAGTTCTGAAGCTTTTAACAGGTTGACCTTCTGTGGCTGCAAAAACTTTCTCACCACCGATATCAATGCCTGCACTGTTAGGAAAGATCTTACTTAGATTACTCATAATTAGTTGATTTAGAGCAATACAATAAACCTAGAGTATTTGTAATTGATTGAAATTGCTACCATGCGGGATATCATTAACTGATTCACCAATATTGCTTACTTTTATACCCTGGAACAAGGCTCAAGGACAGGTTGAAACACTAATTTGAAGACTGTTATGCTGTTCATTGTATTACTGGTTTAGCTTGTAAAGATAACGTCATTTAATATTGCTTTTTATGCAATAAATTACACCTCAGGGTGACAAAAAGTGAAAAGTGAATAATGGGAAATATCAATTCACTATTATCTGACTTTTGAAACATTGAACCTCTGAAACGCGCGCAGCACATTGAACGCGAAGCATTGAACCCTTGAACGATTATCTTGCCTGCAGTTTATATTTTAATGCATAGAGAATTAATTATTTACAACAACCAACATCATAATTTAAAATAAGTATAAATTTGTTTCGAAAAAATTAAAACAAGCTTATAGGATGGAACCAATCATCAGTATTCGTAATCTGTATAAATCGTACGGTTCAAAACAGGTGCTTAAAGATATTTCAATTGATATTTTTCCCGGGCAGGTTATAGGATATATAGGGCCCAACGGCGCCGGCAAAAGCACTACGGTGAAAATTCTTTGTGGGTTGATCTCAGATTATAGTGGCCAGGTTACGATTAAAGGTTTTGATGTCAAGCAAAATCCGTTGGCTGTTAAAAGCATCATTGGCTATGTGCCCGAAATGGCAGAACTTTACGATGTGTTAACCCCGAATGAGTTTCTTGCCATGGTGGGGGCATTATATAACCTACCTGCAAATGTTGTAAACGAAAGGGGAAAAGGAATGCTGGAAGCTTTTGGCCTGGCTGGTAATATGGATCAGCGGATGGATAGTTTCAGCAAAGGGATGAAACAAAAAGTGCTTATTACTTCAGGTATTTTGCATAAACCGGATATTATTATACTTGATGAACCTCTTGCAGGCCTGGATGCCAACAGTGTGATAATTGTGAAAGAGCTGATAAATAAACTTGCCGATAGCGGCAAAACCATTTTCTATAGCAGCCATATGATGGATATAGTTGAAAAAGTCAGCGACCGCATCATTCTTATAAATGAAGGAATCGTGGTTGCCGACGGTACTTTTGAAGAACTCAAACAAAAACAGGGCGACAGTAGCCTTGAACAGATTTTTGCTCACCTTACTTCAAATGAATCCATGTCGCAGGCAAGTGGAAAACTTATGGATATTCTGGGTTAGCTATAAGTTATGAGTTAAGAGCTATGAGTTAAGGTTGGAGAGATTGACGATTAATAAAAGCAAGCTTTAGTTTTATGAATTTCTTTGATAGATTTTTGCTTAAAATATTTCTTTATGCTGCATCTTTTTTGCAGAAAATGAATGTGGATATGGATCAGCTCCGGGCGATTCTTGTGGCCAAGCTCACTATGGATAACCGGCGACCGGCAGCCTTTCAGCAAATGAGAGCTTCAAAAGAGAAAAAGGAGTTAAACCAGGCAACATTGAAAACGATGTTTGTGTCACTCATTATGGGTTTGTTTTTCCTGATGAGTTTTGGCGTCGGCAACGATACAACCACAAAACTCACTTTTTTCTTTTCCATGTTTATTTTCATACTGGCTGCCACATTAATCACTGATTTTACCTCTGTACTTATTGATACACGCGACAACCTGATAATTCTTCCTAAACCTGTAAGCGACGTTACTTTTGTAACTGCCCGGCTTATACATATAGCCATTCATATCAATAAGCTACTGTTGCCAATGGCTTTACCTTCATTGGTTGCACTGATCGTAACAGCGGGCCCGTCTACCATTGTTCCTTTTATAGTGATGGTTCTGTTTGCTACCTTGTTAAGTGTTTTCCTGGTTAATGCAGTGTATATATCGATTTTAAAAATCACTAAACCTGCTAATTTTCAATCCGTTATCAGTTACTTTCAAATTATTTTCGCTGTTTTTATTTATGGAGGATACCAGCTTGTACCGCGAATGATGGCAAGAATGGGAATTGATTCTCTGAGGATTACAGAGATTCACAACATTGGATTCTATCCGCCGTATTGGTTTGCTGATAGTTGTAACAGCCTGGCCACCTTTACTTTTACCAATCAAAATATAATCAACCTGTTCCTGGCAATCGGGATTCCGTTTATCAGCATTTATGTTGTGGTAAAATATTTTGCTCCTGCATTTAACAGGAATTTGTCGATGATAAGCAGTATTTCAGAAGAAGTGAGGGTGAAAAAGGTTGTGAACTCTGAAAAAGTTGACTCCGGTTTTAGCCTGCTGGAAAAACTGGCCCGGATGGTAACTTCCAGCGGTACTGAATATATGGGCTTTCTGTTTGCATGGAAGATGATGGGGCGCAGCCGTGAATTTAAAATGAAGGTTTACCCGGCATTTGGTTATATGATTGTACTTGCTGCCATGATGATGTTCCAGTCAAAATCGCCTTCACTTTCTGATTTTAGTGACCTTTCTGAGCGTGGGACAGGGATTTTTATTGTCATTCTCTACTTCACCAGTTTTATATTTATTTCAGCAATCGGGCAGTTGCGCTATTCGGAGAAATACAAGGCAGCATGGTTATTTGCCATTGCGCCCATTGATACGCCAGGTAAGTTGATAAGCGGAGCATTGAAATCAGTGATAGTCAGCTTTTATATTCCTGTTGTTATGATTATTTCAGTTGCAAGCATAGCCATTATTGGCCCGGTAATAATACCGAATCTTGTATTAGGCATTTTCAATGTTTTGGCTGTAAACTCATTTATGGCTTACATAAATATGAGAGAGCTCCCTTTTTCGGTTTCATCCGAGAACCAGGCAAAAGGCAGAACCATGACCCGTAACCTGCTGGCAACTTTGGTTCCGGTGATAGTGGCTGTTTTGCACTGGATGATTTTCGGTTTTTTCTGGGCGGTAATTATACTTGCCATATTAGCTGTACTTGCCACATGGATGGTGATGGATTCAATTAAGAATCTGGGCTGGGTGAAAATAGAAAATTTTGATGTGAAGGGGTAAGGGGTTTTAGGTTTCAGTCCCGATAACTATCAGCGATTTTATTTAGTTAATTCATTTTAGTGATTTTATTTAAACCTAAAATCGAGTTTAAAATCATAAAGCCACGGGATTTTAGGATTTATGCCCTCATTGATCAACCTCCCGGGTAAATTTTGGTAATGTTCCTG
>JBBRCH010000151.1:0-4971 GCA_038204995.1 Bacteroidales bacterium
ATGTACTTCATAAAGATAATAGTGCCCTTTCAGAAGTCTTAGCTCTGTTCCTTTTTGCTTGTGATTTAATGCCCAATCAGGATGATTTATCATAACATTACGTATTTACGTAATATCAAAACTACAACAAAAAATCCGACAAGTCAAGCCTGACGGATATTCTGTTAATAACTATTACGTATTGTTGAAAAGTTACGGTTTAATCAGGAATCAGGACTTTATCGTTATTAAATCAATTGTTCCCGAAAGCAGGAACATTATTTAACCGGCACATATTTTCTCCACACCGGCTAAGTGCGGATTGGCCGATGTATTTACATTAATTTTAAAGCCGATTACCAGATTATTTTTTATTGCTTCAAAACCATTGGTATATAATACTTTGAGTTAAATAATCCGTTCGGATAACGTGTATTTATGAAATAAGCCTTGCAATCATAAAAGCAGCGCTTGCAGCCAAAATACCTATGAATGCTGTTTTCAAAGCGCCGAGAAAAGGACTGTCGCCGGTAAGTTTGGTTTTTACATAACCGAAAACCAGCAAGAACATTACAGTCATAATAGAAGAAATTACCAAACCTTCTTTCGGCGTTTGTGTAACAAAATAACCGACTAGCGGCACAATTCCCCCAACTATGTATGAGACCCCAATATTGAAAGCCGACCGGGAAGCTCTTTTGGCATCCGGTTTCTCCATACCCAGTTCGAAGCGCATCATAAAGTCGACCCATTTTGTGGTATCCTGGCTAAGTTCCAGTGCAAGTTCGTTTTGCAAACGCGGGCTTATCCCATAAGTTTCGAAAACCTCCCTGACTTCCTGCAACTCAATTTCGGGTACATCCTTTACTTCCTGAGTCTCTCTTTTATATTCTGACTGATAGTGATCAACATCGGTACGCCCGGCCAGATACCCTCCCAGTCCCATGGCGATAGAGCCGGCTACTACTTCGGCCAACCCGGCGGTAATAACTATGCCGTTGCTGGCAACAGCACCGCTGAGTCCGGCAGCCAGTGCAAACGGAACTGTAAGGCCGTCGGACATACCGATTACAATGTCTTTAATCAGATCTGAAGAGGTAAAATGTTTTTCTTCGTGCATGGGGTTTGATTGGGATTATGTTTTCGAAATTATTATTGGGTTATGGTTCGAAGTTCAAGGTTCGAAGTTCAAGGTTCAAAGTTCAAGGTTCAAGGTTCGAAGTTCAAGGTTCCGGATTTTTAATGAATCTTGCTTTATAACAGCGGAATCTCTTTACTTCTGATCTCTTCACTTCCTACTACGGTCTCCTGACTTCGGTCTTCCGTCTATCTACTGCTTTTTCCCCACATGTTTCAAAATATCCGACATCATTGCTATTTGGTCTTTCTGCATTTCGAGCAGTTCCTGCTGCTGATCCATAATAAAATGATCGATTTTTTCGTGCAGGGTCCTGATTTCGAGTTCCGATTTAAGGTTAATCATATAATCTTTCTTGCCTCTTTCGCGGTCTTTTTCTTCCTGCCGGTTCTGGCTCATCATAATTACCGGGGCTTGCAATGCGGCTATACAGGAGAGGATCAGGTTTAAAAGTATGAACGGATAAGGGTCGAAACCTTTGTTCATCAGCCACAAAACATTTAGTGAAATCCAGATGAAAATAAATATACCAAAAGAAATTATAAAGGTCCAGCTTCCGCCGAAAGTTGCCACTTTATCGGCAATGCGCTGTCCGAATGATAAGTTCGGTACTTCATCCCCATCGAGCTTATCGGTGAGCGTTCTGTTACCAGCCAGCGAAGACAGCACGGTTTTTTCAAGATCCGACAGTTCGCCCTTCTCATCCGACATATAGTCCGAAAGGTATTTTTCGCGATATACGTTAAGTTCACTTTTGGCAAGAACACTTTCGTGTGTAAATGCCGGGTTTTCTTTTTGTATTAAATCCAGTATAGCATGCCTGATGGTAGTTCCCGATACCTTTTCGGATAACGGGAAGTCTTTGTTTGATATGTCGCTGCGAAATGTTTTCATAAGTTTAAATTTTTAATCAAAGGAATAGGTCATATTCTTTAATCGTAAAAACGAGTAAAAACCAGTTTTTTACTTTATTATATTAAATGCAATCAACATAGTTGTTACAAACAACAATAGCAGGCCCAGTAAAAAGATGATATCGGCTACATTCTCGTAACGAGGGCCAAATTTTTTGGTGCTTCGCATCGAAAGAAACGAAAAAATACTGCTCGACATAAACAAAAGTATGGCTACGGCAGTAAGCTCGTCAATAATTGTAGTTTCCTGCAGTTTTAACACTTTTAATGATGTTAAAACGATAAAGCAGAAACCCAGCAAATTCGACGATGTAGTAAGGATATGCTGCGAATTGTTGTTTCGCGAATTATTATTTTCCTGGTCTTTAGTCATCGGTTCTTTGATTTTCTGTTATTAATTCATAATTCCGGCAATCGGTTCCAGTAAGTCTTTTACTTCATCATGATGGATATAATCCAGGCGCAGCAACAAAGGGAAAACAATCAGTAATAAGGGCAAAGCAATAATAAAATCTCCGATTACCGCAATTGCCAGCGACTGGTGAAGCTGGGCGCCGGTCCCGATTCCAGGTGCTAAGGGTATTAACGCCACAATGGCCCGAAAGCCGTGATTTTATTTTTCAAATTCCAATTCAATAACAACAAAAGTACCGGGTTTAACTGGCCTGCGGCCTTCACCGGGCTCGTATTCACCTGTGGAAACATAAAGATGATGGGTGGTTTTATCCAAAGCGATGGTCCTGGCACCGCGCTGGGTAACAAAGTTTTCGACCACGGTATATTTATCAGCGTTTTCCTGCTGTACGACAGTAATGGTTCCTTCGCCGTTTGAGGAAAATATCCGTTTGGTTCCGGGATCAAAAGCTACGCCATCGCAACCGTCACCAATAGGAACGGTGGTTATCAATTTCCCTGTATTGGCATCGGTTACGGTCATCATTTTATTTCCGCAAACTGAAAATAACCGGTGGTTAACATTATCAAGCGCCAGGCCCGATGGTTCTTCTCCCGGTGCAATCGGCCATGTGGCTTCTACCTTAAGGGTTACGGCATTTATTCTCGAAATGCTACTTTTATCTTCAATATTTACATAAATTTTGCCTTTCCCGTCTGTTTGAGCAAATTCAGGTTTGCCGCTGAGCGGAATAGTCCCGATCTGCTTATTTTTTTTGGCATCAATTACAGTGGAATTTGAACTCCTGCCATTGAATGTGAAGATTCTATGAGTGAAAGGGTCGTAAAGAATAGCATCGGGGTTTTTACCGGTAATACTTATTTTAGCAATAAACTCAAAAGTTTTAAGGTTGACAACGGTAACGGATGAATCTCTGCCGTTCGAAATAAACGCCTTGTTCAGGTCGTTGGCAATTGCAATACCGTGTACGCCTTTGGTATCAAGGATAACAGCAATTTGTTCACCCGTTTTAAGGTTGACCACATTCACCTGGGTGCTATGCGAAACAAAGAGCCGGCCGTTAACTTCATCCACAGCAAGGTAATCCCATCCGCCGTCGCCTTGCAGGTGAATCCGGTTTGAGATTTTGTACTCCGATTTACCCGACTGAGCATTCACTGAAATAATGCCGGAGCAAAAAAGTACCAGGCAAACAAATACATTAATCTTCTTCATTTTTAAAGAGTTTAGATTGTGGATTCTTGTCACTATGTTTATTAATTCACAGCGAAATTAATGCTATTTCATACTTGTTTCGCATCATTTTAACAGACTTTATAGATAAAATCTTAACTTTAGAATCTCTTTAGAATTAGATTGTTTCTTTGCAAAATGAAAATCCTGATCATCGAAGATGAGATTGAACTGTTAATCGCCGTCAGCAATTACCTGACAAAGGAGAATTATATCTGCGAGCTGGCTGAAAATTTTTCGAAAGCTCATCAAAAGGTATGTATTTACGAGTATGATGTAATCCTCCTGGATATTACCTTGCCTGATGGAAACGGTCTTGAATTGTTAAAAACCATCAGAAAACACAATACGAAAGCCGGGGTCATTATTCTCTCTGCCAAAAACTCATTGGACGATAAAATTACCGGCCTCGACCAGGGTGCTGATGATTACCTCACCAAGCCATTCCAGCTCTCGGAATTAAATTCAAGAATAAAAGCCTTGCTCCGCCGGCGCAATTATGCCGGCTCGAATAAAGTTGTTTTCAATGAGATTGCTATTGATACCGATAGCAAAAGTGCGACAGTTAACAATAATCCGATTACGCTCACCAAAAAAGAGTATGATATTCTTTTATACCTGATTATAAACCAGAACCGTGTGCTCACCAAGGAATCCATTGCCGAACATCTTTGGGATGACAATATTGACCTGGCCGATAGCTACGATTTTATATATACCCATCTGAACAACATCCGTCGAAAAATAAAAGCTGCCGGTGGAAATGACTATATCAAAACACTTTATGGAATGGGCTATAAATTTACGGACAAATGAAGTTCCTGACTAAAATAAACCGAAACTACCTGATTCTTTTCAGCGCCGTGCTTGTGTTGCTTTCTATTTCAGGATATTTTGTCCTGAAAACAATTTTAAAAGAAAACACCGAAGAAAAACTGCTGGCAAGGGCAACACTGGTTGAAAAACAGATTTTAGAAACCGGTGAGCTGCCAAATTTGCAGCCACTTGTTGAGGTTAAGGAGGTTAGTGAGAAACCTTATAACCATCCCAAATTTAAGGAAGAGATACTATTTAATAAAGTTGAAAAAGAGAAGGAATCGTATGTTGAATACTCAACAATTATTAAAGTTAATAATAGATACTATTCGCTTAAACTAAGGGAAGCTTCGGTTGAAAGTGAAGACCTGGCTGCAAGCATTGCTCTATCACTCTTTATATTGTTACTGGCCACTTTTTCAATCTCTTATGTTATTACCAAAAAACTAAATAAAACCACCTGGACTGTGTTTGAA
>JBBRCH010000152.1:0-4902 GCA_038204995.1 Bacteroidales bacterium
TCCAACTTTTGCACTGCTCGTAAAAGTACAGGATAACGGAACCGGAAATTTAAGCAGCCAGGCAACGATGACAGTTTCACTGACGGATGTAAATGAATCACCTGTTATCAGTAACCAATCCTTCTCCCTGGCTGAAAACTCAGCCAACGGAACAACGGTCGGAACTGTTATTGCTACTGATCCCGATGCAGGTCAAACCAAGACATTTTCAATCGTTTCAGGAAACACAAATACTGCTTTTGCAATTAATGCGTCAACTGGAGTATTGACAGTTGCCAATTCTTCAGCGTTGAATTTCGAAGCTACGCCTTCTTTTGCACTGCTTGTAAAAGTACAGGATAACGGAACCGGAAATTTAAGCAGCCAGGCAACGATGACAGTTTCACTGACGGATGTAAATGAATCACCTGTTATCAGTAACCAATCCTTCTCCCTGGCTGAAAACTCAGCAAACGGAACAACAGTCGGAACGATTGTCGCCACTGATCCCGATGCAGGTCAAACCATGACATTTTCAATTGCATCGGGAAACACAAATTCCGCCTTTGCAATAAATGCTTCAACAGGAGTATTGACAGTTGCAAATTCAGCAGCGTTGAATTTCGAAGCTACTCCAACTTTTGCACTGCTTGTAAAAATACAGGATAACGGAACCGGAAATTTAAGCAGCCAGGCAACGATGACAGTTTCACTGACGGATGTAAATGAATCACCTGTTATCAGTAACCAATCCTTCTCGTTAGCTGAAAACTCAGCAAACGGTACAACAGTAGGAACTGTTATTGCTACTGATCCCGATGCAGGTCAAACAAAGACATTTTCAATTGTATCCGGAAATACAAATACCGCTTTTGCAATAAATGCGTCAACCGGTGTATTGACAGTTGCCAATTCAGCAGCACTGAACATCAATTTCAACCCTTCATTTCCTCTTTTGGTAAATGTGTCTGATAATGGCACAGGAAATCCTAATAAAACTGCTATAATAACAGTAAATATATTTCCAACAGGATTTAATCAGCCTCCGGTTATAACTGATCAGACTTTTACATTAAACCAAAATTCATCAACCGGGACATCAGTTGGAATTGTAATTGCAGCTGATCCTGACCTCGGGCAGACCCTTAAATATTCCATTGTCTCAGGGAATGTTGCTGAAACTTTTACCATAGATTCTATAACAGGAGAAATATTTGTTTCAAATTCTTTAGCCACGTATCCTAAATCAAGTGCATCATTAGCATTAGTAATAAAAGTTCAGGATAATGCTTATGCAAGTCTTAGCAACCAGGCCATGATAACTGTCCTCATTGTGAGTGCAGATGAGCCTCCGGTAATCTTAAATCAGACAAAGGAAACACTTGAACATCAACCTGCAGGGACCATTATTGGAATGGTTTCAGCATATGATCCTGATCAGGCAGATCCATTGTTATTTAGCATTACTTCGGGAAATTTTGGTAATGGATTTGCAATTAACGATAGCACTGGAAGCTTAACCATCAATAATCCTGCTGCTGTTTGTTATGAAGGGCATCCTGTATTTGGTCTTAATGTTAAGGTACAAAATAAAAAAGGACTCGCCAGTGAGGCCGTTATTACAATAAATGTTGATGACATAAATGAAACACCGGTTTGCAATAACCAGGTTTTTTCAATTGCCGAAAATGCCCCGGATCAGTCGTATGTTGGTACAGTTATTGCAACCGAGTATGACAGGAATCAAACTTTAACCTATTCAATACTTTTTGGGAATCCGAACAATGCTTTTATAATGAATAGCAGTAATGGAATGATAACAATAAATAATTCAAATGCTGTTGATTTCGAAAAAAATGAAGTTTATAACCTTGTAGTTTCAGTTCAGGATAATGGCATAGGTAATCTCACAGCTTTTTCCACAATTACAATTAATGTACTCGATGTGAATGAACAGCCGCAAATGGAGAACCAGTATTTTAACGTCTCTGAAAAAGCAGTAAAAGGAACTGAGATTGGCTACTTAACGGCAACTGATCCGGATAAAGGGCAGGTGTTAAAATACCAGATTATTGGCGGCAATGATGCCCAGGCATTTAATCTGGACACTACAACCGGACTCCTTAGTGTAGCTGACTCGACACAATTAATTTTTGGAACAAATTCACTATTTAGTTTAACAGTTCTTGTTCAGGATGATGGGACTAATTCCTTATCTGCAATTTCCGTAGTGACAATAAAAGTGCAGCAAATTGAAAAAACTATTACTGGGGTACCTGAATTTGGAATTGAACCTGTTATTTCCGTTTATCCGAATCCCACAGCAGATATTGTGAATATTGACCTCAACAAAATTGAAAATCAACAGGTAAGTATCCGAATCGTTAGTATGAAAGGACAGGAAGTTTATTCCTCTGTTGTAAAAGACGAGAAAAATGTGGTTATTAATCTGGATGGAAAGGAACCCGGAACCTATGTTGCAATTATCACCATAGATAAGCAAATCTATACACGAAAGTTTATTGTAATAAAATCGTAACAGGGGAAAATATATAAATACAAAAGCCGCCTGAATTGGGCGGCTTTTACTTTTTATGGGTATTTATTTTATTCGCAATTCATACTCAATACTTTTTAAAAATCATTCATCTTGTTATAAGAATTATACTTTCCCTAAATCCCGTCGTAAAAAGTCCGTTTTATAAAAAATGTGTAGGTAAAATTGCTACTTGTTTATAGGTATATTCGCCTATATCCATCTCTCAAATATTAGAATTTTGCGTATTTTTATTTGCCTCGTAAATTGAAAAAGACATAATTAATAGTAACAATTCAATATTAAACTCTTTGATTTCAACTATATATTGTATATTATAGTTCTTAAAATAATACAAACATATGGAATTAATGCTATAATTTATAACGAAAAATATTCCTATCCAAATTGGTGAAACAGGAAATTTAAATTTCATAATTAAATTGTGGATTTTGACAGAGTATTTATTCATTAGTGGTAAAATCAATAAGTATGTTAGCCAAAATATTGAAATTATTCTTTCGAAACTTAATAAACGCCTTTCACCATTTTCATTACGCTCAATTAGTGGGATATTATGAATGGTAATTTGATGGTTATTCATCTCTTTTAGAATCTCCGGAGCCTCAAGATTAAATATTCTTTGTCCCCAATTTATTTCTTCCATAAAGCCAAATGTAAATACTAAAAAGAATAATAAATAATATATAGCAGATATGGATTTTTTGCCTTTTATAGCCAAAAGCAGAAATAAAATTGAAGAAGCAAATAGAGATAAAGCACCTATCCATTCATATAACCCATCTTCTTGTGTTAAATAAATTACGATTTCTTTACTAAATAAAATTAGTATCGAATACGACAGAATTAAAATGCATGCATAATAAAATACTAGTTTTTTCTTATTGTGATTATTCATTGTTATAAATTTTACGAATTATGTTTAACATTTTTTTTGGATTGTCAAATATAAATTATTTTTAGTGAACCGTTCTTAAAAAGCATAAGAAATATTCATTTACTTTTTTTTCTAAAATACAAATGTTGTCCCAATCATTTTTAGGTATATTATATTCGATAGCTTCTTTTCCACCTATAAGAGCAGCATAATATGAAAATGCTGATTTATACTTCTCTGGAGAATAGGTAAAAATAATATACCGATTAATATTTGAATTAATGGCTGAATTATATTTTGATGTGCTGGAATAGCTAAAGACATCATTATTGTTTCATGAATTAATTCAAAAATTGATTTAGTTCTTATCTCTTTTTACTTTTTGCATGATCAAAAAGTAACAAAAAATCTAGGCTTTATAACAATGCTGGCGTTTCTAAGCCAAAGGTATCTCCTCGCAATACAAGGCATGAAAGAGCAGAACAAATCTGATCAGTTGTCTTGCTGGTGTATTGCTACGCACATGCCTCCTTCACATACCTCTGTCTAAGAACAGCAGGCGCATTTTTATTATGCCAGTCCCTTCGAAGAAAGTTTTTCCTAATGGCTACAATTCGGGACATGGATTTGACCTCACAGCAGGATTTTCAGGGTGTAGGGACCGGCATAATAGAAATTTCACAACAGATGTTGACGAAGGTAAACTGCGCGGGCAAGTGCCCCGCTGAGCGGGATAAACTCCGCAAAACACCAGCCTCACGTGCTGTATGGATATGGGAAAATCTATCAGGCCTTTCCCGATAGCTATCGGGATTGCGAGCCTTACCGAGTCGTACATCTGTGTGAAATTTATATAAAGCCTAGACTTTTTGGTTCTTTTGTGTCATGACAAAAGAACAAGAAATAAAACAAAAAAAACTGTAGCTAAACTTATACATTCTTTTCCCAGCACATCAAAATAATATCTTGCCGAATTAATATATAAAAAAAGGTTTAAATTTATAATACAGAAAATTATCAGGAAAATAGTCTTTGATTTTGTCTTTCCCCTTTTTAAATAAGTATCTCGAAAAATAAAGCCGGGGAATGCCTTTGTGCTAAAATGCCAGAACAAACAGATCATTAATTATCCTGAAAATAGACTTTAGTTCCGTATCCTTAAATGATTCGAAAAGCAATTCTTTCGAACTTTTTTTACCAATTTAGACATAGTACAATGTTCAGTCAACTACCACCGCCAAAGGCGGTGGCATGAAGGTTAAGCCCAAAGGGCTAAAGTCCAAGTTCTGACTGTTTGAAATCATTCCCATCATTTTCTTCCTTTCGCTCCTCGTCTTCCTGATATTTCACATAACGTCTGATCATCTCTTCATCCATACCAACAGTATTAACAAAATAACCTCGTGCCCAAAAATGATTACCCCAATATGGCTTTTTCTTCAACATAGGATAACTCTTGAACATCTTAATTGCTATTTTTCCTTTTATC
>JBBRCH010000153.1:0-4782 GCA_038204995.1 Bacteroidales bacterium
GCAAAAACGGGATAAACTGTGGCGTGGCAAAAACCTGACGTAGAATTAGCCATGATTGATTTTATTATAATACATCTTGAGTATTGGGTTAATCATGGCGTAATCCATGTGACCTATAAAAAATAAGCAATGACACATGAAATACACTGAAATTATATTAAGACTAGATTTTTATGCACAAATTGTTTTGTTTCTTAAAGGTGTGCATGAGATCGCTTCGCTAAGTTGCTCAACTTTTGATCATGCAAAAGTTGAAAAAAAGTAAACTTTTAAAGTTACAAAATTGAGGAACTTATTTTGAAATAATTACTAAACTAAAAATCAGGTGAGGCAAAACACCAGGTTATACCAATGTGAATTTTATAACAGGCCAAAGGCCGTTTTAAAATTCTACATAGGTAAATACCGATCAGAAATTCGTTTAGTTCTCACGATATTTATCGGGATGGACTAGTATGAATTTCACATCGGAATTATTCTTCTAACCTGAATTCAAGCTCAAATAAAGCATTTCAAATTACGAAATTGTTCAGTTTTATAAAACAGGACATCTGCTTATTGATTTTATGGTAAGGATTATTTACTTTCGGGTGTATAAAAATAATCACTATGAAATATCTATGCACCCCCCTTTTCTTTCTTTATCTGATGGCACTAAATCCATTATGTTGGGCACAAAATAAAAAAAATTCAAGTGAGATTTATACCCGAATTACCATACCCATATTTGTTGATTTTGTCGAAAAAACAGACTGGACGAATCCTAAATATGAGGACACAGAAAAAACATGGGCAGATAATTCATTCGAAGTATATGTTGACCTTAAATATGTTCCGCTGGATGCAGGTCATAACAGATTTGCCGGAAAATACATCGAGGATCTCATGCCTTTTGCTACCTATAGCATAAGTGGTATTGTTTCTGAGGACCGGAAAATGTTGAAGCAACTTGTTGTTAAAAAAAATGCTGAATATTCAAAAGGGGGCTATGAACTTACAGAAAAATGGACTGTTGCAATTTTTGATATGCCTTTGATCAACGGGATTGGGCAATTAAGCAAAGAAAAGACCAAAGTGCGCATCGATGGATACGAAAACCGAACTGTGTCGCGGTCAGACAGCCGGATAGAGTATAAAGATTACATCTTCAAATCAATAAACAACGACAAAATACAGCCACCCCCTTATGGTGGGAATTTCAATATACGATTGAATATTGACGGCCCTCCTTCATATACAATCAGGGTTGAGGATGTACGTGGCCCCGATCCTTCCTGGGAGCCACCCGCAGCTTTGGTTAACCCCGGCAATTTTACTCATGATATTGAACCGAATAGTATAAGCTTTTATGCAAACTATGATGGGTTGGACGAAGAGTCGAAAATGTGGACAAAATATTATTATTGGAATAGTATGTTCAGGTTATTTGATGTTGCAGGTCTTAAGGTGCTCGAAAGAGGAGAATTAAAGAAGATTTTAAGAGAGATTGATCTGAGCCAGTCGGGACTGGTATGCGAAGAAACTAAGGTTAATTCCGGAAGGCTGATGAAAGAACAAGTTGCGGTTATTACAAAAATGGACTTGCAGCAACACACCTTTGAATGTGATATCCAAAGCAGAAAAGGCGAAAAAAAGATTATTGTCATGAATATTACCCTGCAAAACCGCGACTTTGCATATAGTGAATTAAATAAAAAAGTTAACCAGATCATTAACAGTTGCACCAGTAAGCCATTAATACCCTTAAACCTATAGGTCTTTCAGGCATAAAAGCTTTACTGTCGTGCAGGATCCTGCAACTGAACTTGATTTTTAACCAGGAGTGAAACGTCACTAAATTACCTGAGCTATCCTGATAACTCCGAGCTTAATTATTGGTATATCAAATGTTACCCAAGTCTGGGGGCGGTTGAATCCATATTACTTTGCAAAAGAATGCTAAACAGACTAGAAATAGTCCGGAATATATACAACTTAAGCATTGTTAAAAATTGATTTAATCATTTACCTGAGTATTCCTTAGCTATTGCATGAAACCCACTGTCACACATTTTAACTGAATAAAACTGTTCAGTTTTATAAAACAGGACACATACTATTTGACATAATGACTATTCGCAAGTAAATTTATACTCAATTAAAAATCCATCACCTTACCTATTGAAAATTCAATTATTGTCAAACCTATAAATTATACTCCATGAAAAAAAACGTGTTTTATTTTTCAATGCTACTGCTATTTGTAGCTTCATTTGTATTGGTTTCCTGTGGCGGAAACGGAACAAAATCAGGTAACTCAGAGGGAACCTCTTCTTCGGGCGATCAGTTATTCGGAAAAGTGCCAGCCCTGGCTGCTAAATACAAAGCCGAAATTGCCGAAAAGAAAGATGATCTGAAAAAATGCACTGATATGAACAAAGCCTTTAAATTAAGCAAGGAATTGGAACTCCTTGAGGAAGAGGCTGATACAAAAATTGGTGAATTAATTTCTAACCAGGATAAACCTTTAGTAGTGCCTATAACACAGGAAGGGAACAAGGACTTTTATAAAGTTTCAGAGTTATCGGTTATTAAAGCGGATGTGTCAGGGTTAACCGTTAAAGCCGATGTCGAAATATTAAAAGAACCCTTCCCGGGAAGCTTTTTATACCTTCAGGCTTACACAGGCGAAAACCCTCTCCCCGATTGGATAATGATATCATCAGTTTATGGCGTAAAGGGCGAGAAAAAAGCAGGGCAGGTATGCCAGTTTACTCAACGGATTCCGATGTCGTACATAACCGGGGCAACAAAACTTGTCGCCAAAACAGAGGAAGAATATAATGCACGGAATAAATAATCTGTATAATAATCTAAAGCTATGAAAAACTTTTTACGACTAATCTCTGCCGGCATGCTAATCATGTTATTGTCACCTGTGAGTGCCCAGAAATTCAGCAAAGACAAACCCATCACCATTGAAAACCTGGCTCCTGATAATGTCTGGCAAATTGTTGAAAAGACATTGAAAGAAAAAGAATTTGGTGTTGGAAAATTTATACCAAACGAAAACAAACTCTATTCAGGCTGGATTGAGTGGACCAGCATAGCCATTAAAAACAGGGGGATACTATTGTTCACTTACGAAAGTCCAATCCTGACCCTTCAAATGGCTGACCGGGGATACGAGACAAAGAAAGGCTGGGAAGAGACAATAGGAAGTTTGTCGAAGAAAAATTATGATGAATATCTTCAATCCGTTGCCGACCGGATCACTGAGATTAATAGCAGTGCTGCCGAGACAAAGAAAGCCATACAAAACTCGGAATTAATCCATGCCTTCAAGCCTGTAAACACAGTGGGTGAAATAACTCTGACGCTGCTTAAAACAAGTAGTGATAAATCGAAGACCACTCTTGAATTTTCCGTCAAGAATAATGCAACTTATGCTGTAACTATTTTTCTGCCAGTTGCTGAGGTTGCAAAAAATATTAAAGGAATTGGCAGTGAATACGTTGAAACAAAATTTAGTCGTCCTGCCGATGTCGCAAATAAGGCCATTTTTCAACCCGGTGAAACTTTGGGGGTTACTTTTGAATATGGCTACGAATGGCAATTGACAACTATGCCATTTTTTCATGTGAGAATTATGGGAACAAACGTTGAAGGAAAATGGTATGAGTTGAACATGTACCAGATACCAATGAATGACTATGTTTTCAAACCTGAGGAGAATTAAAGTAGTACCAGATCAATATCCAACACAAAACTCATCCCTGTTTCCTGCTCTTTAGCATAAGGCAGGATACAGGACGTGAGTTTGTAACTGAACAAAAACAAGACGAGAACATAATTAAATTGATTTTTAGTATTTTATTTGCTAACTTTAAAGTTATTAAGCAAATATTTTAAACTTAAGTATCAGGAAGCGTGGAGGAATACTTGCATTTTATTGAACCTGTTAATTTATCTTAAGGATGAGAACAAAAGTAATTGCACTGGTTATCCTTATTTCGGCAATAATCACCTTTTCCGCAGTTGCCCAGGAATACAAATCATTTCAGATCGAAAACATTGCTGCCGAAGCGGTGTGGCCAGCAGTATATAAAGCATTCCAGGAGTTAAAACTTCCCCGGCCGGTGGTGAATAAAAATGCCGGAACCGGCCAGACAAGCTACTATTATTTTACGGCCCTGTTGATAAAGAACCGGACGCGTTTCCGTCTTGAGTATACACAAGGAACCCTCACCATAAGTATGTTTGGAAGACAATACCTCACCGACAAAGGATGGGCAGACAATATGATGCCTATGTCGAAAAAACAAGCTTCGAATATACTGGATCCTGTTAAAGAAAGAATAATTGAGCTTACAAAGGATACTCCATTTACAACACAAAAGCAAATTGCGAAAACAGAAGCGAAAACAGAAAAAACATCTGCAAAAACTGCTAATAAAGCCGGAATCTATGAAGATTTTGTTATCGTAAGGACTGGCAATCAGGAAATAGATTTGTTAGCAGTTTATAAAAATGGCAATCTTGTTACCTATGATTTATGGGATGATAATAGAACTGCTAAGTCATTAGTTTTCAGGGAAAATAAAGACTCGGAAGCTGTAACTGTTCTGTTTGACGAAAAAGGATTTCCAAAAGGAATGGTAACAGATCACATCATTGTCAATATTTCTTCAATTGAAGGAAATATGGCCGATCTTAGAATCCTCGATTTACAGGGTAACACAATTGGCAATAATAAAATACAATTACCTGATAATAGGGAAACAAATATTAATTTTCAGGAAG
>JBBRCH010000154.1:0-4503 GCA_038204995.1 Bacteroidales bacterium
TTTCCGGGAATAGCGGTTGATTTTTGTATTCAAATAGATTGCGACTCCCCTTAATAAATACATCTTCTTAAAGGAGTTCTAAATTGAGCTTTTACTAAACAATATAGTCTGGTTGACAATCGGTTGACAAAAAGCATAAAAAAAACGCTAACTATTTGTAATACAAAATATTAGCGTTTTTATCGGTACCCTACTCATGGAAACATCTAACCGTGAATTCATCCTTGATTTTGCGAAAATGATTGATTCTATAGATGATTTCGATTATCCTGCAAAATAATAACTCATATCCCAATCCTTAAACAGCCTGATTGAATTTAAATGTTATTTTATCGTAGCCTAAAAATTACTAACTTTGGGGTATTGGATTATCAGCCTGATGACAAATTGTATCCAAAACTTTGTCCTGATAAAAAATATATAGTTTCAGAAGCATGAATTGCATCATAATTGACGACGAAAAACATTGTATCAAAACACTTACCAACCTGCTTGAAACCCATTTCAGCCAGGTGAATATAGTGGCAAGCTGTCTTGATTCAACTCAAGCCTATGACCTGATCCAGTTTCATAAGCCAGATTTCATTTTTCTGGATATCGAGATGCCGCTGTTAAATGGATTTGACTTGCTTTCAAAATTTGAAGACTTGTTTTTTGATGTGATTTTTACCACAGCTTATGATTCCTATGCCATAAAAGCTATTAAATTCAGTGCGTTGGATTACCTTTTAAAACCTATCTCAACGGATGACCTTGCTGCTGCCATCGAAAAGATACATAAAAAGCAGAGTACTATCAGCAAAGCACAACTTCAGATGGCGAGTGCGGTGCATAACAGGCAGCTACCGGGTGTTATCGCATTGCCTACAACTGAAGGACTGACCTTCGCAGCAGTAGATGATATAGTTTTTTGTACCGCCGATGGCAGTTACACGAAAATGCATATGACTGACAACACTGAGATTCTCCTTTCAAAAACCCTTGGCGACGTTGACGAATTACTTGGTGAATATCATTTTTTTCGTATCCATAATTCTACCCTGGTCAACCTGCAACAGGTTAAAAAGTATATACGGGGCGAAGGCGGCGAAGTTATTATGAGCAATGGGCAGAACCTGCAACTTGCACGCACCCGCAAAGCTGATTTCCTGAATGTGTTTACAAGGCTTTGAGTCACCTTTATCCGCTTTGCTCATTTAAAATGGACCTGGTGAGAACTGCTCATTTCTCCAACCATTGTCAAAACACTACCGATTATCAAATAAATCCTACCTGCGGCTAATTCCTGCTTGTGCTGGCTGTTGCCGGCACTTAATTTTGATTATAGTTTAAGAAATTATAAATCAATTCAAGCCAGGAACCCATGAAAAAAATATTTCTACTTCTTAGCGCATTTCTTTTTGCCGGACCCAATTTATTTGCACAATGGTACATTCACAATCCGATACCGCAGAATAAACAGCTAAACTCAGTTTGTTTTGCCGATGCCAATACCGGGTTTGCGGTAGGCGATGACGGAACTATATTAAAAACAACAAATGGAGGAAAAGAATGGACAAATCAGACCTCAGAAATTCCGTTTTATTGGTTAAGTTCAGTTTGCGTAACTGATACAAACACAGCTTATGCCATCGGTGGTTATATGCTTGGGTTTATGCAATACGGAATTATTTTAAAAACCACAAATGGAGGTACAGACTGGACTTATCAGACTTCGGGGACTTTTTATCATTGGTTAAGCTCAGTTTATTTTACTGATAAGAATACAGGGTATGCTGTAGGCTCATTTGGAATTATGTTAAAAACAACCGATGGTGGTAAAACATGGGACAATCAGTACTCTGGAACTAACTTACCGCTAAATTCTGTTTATTTCGTGAATGCTAATATTGGCTATGCGGTTGGTGGAATAGCAGATGGGATAAATAATCAACAAATAATTATAAATACAACAGATGGTGGAAGCACCTGGTCAACTCAATATAGCTCAACAACATATATGTTGAATGCTGTTTGCTTTACTGATAAAAATAATGGCTATGCAGTGGGTGGTTATTACCATTATAATGATTCCTTATATGTTCTGGGTTTTATATTGAAGACAACAAATGGGGGCAATACATGGGATACAATATTATGCGGAACAACGAACTGGCTTACATCAGTTTATTTTACAAATGCAAATACAGGTTATGCAGTTGGCAAATCAGGAACAATAATAAATACAGATGATGCCGGTAAAACCTGGACCAGCCAATCATGCGGAATATCCGAAAACCTTAATTCTGTTTTCTTCACAAATAACGAAACCGGTTGTGCAGTAGGGCAAAAAGGCACTATCCTCAAAACAACTGGTGGAAATATGCTTCAGGGAATGAAAGAATATCTCCAGACCAGAAAGTTACATACAGACTTATTAGTTTCTCCAAATCCGGCAAATGAAAAAATCTCAATCGAATCTTCTGAACAAGGAATGTATCTGAACGGGAATATTCTTGTTTATGGAATGAACGGACAGGAAATGATCCGACAACAGGCAAATGGCTCTAAGCTTGAAATAAATGTATGCTTCCTTCCGAAAGGTCTCTACAGTATCAAAATGATGAACCACGGCAAAGCGTTCTATGGAAAATTCATAAAGGAATAAGTATTTGCGTAATTCTTTGCATCTTTGGTATAATGAATAAGGGCATCCGCACTATTTGGTTAACAATTCTTCTGATTCTTATCATCAGTTCTAATGCTTATTCTCAACTTTCAGATGCTGATTCGATACGGCTCCTGATTGCAAAAGAAACCAATGATACAGCCAGGATAAAACTGTTGGTCAATATCGGGATGAACTATGCTGAAAACGACTCCTTGGCAGGTTTATATTTAAAGGAGGCGTATGACCTTTCAGTAAAAACGAATTACAAATATGGACTGGCTTATGGGCAATATTACAAAGTGCTTGAGTTATGGCAAAAGGGAAGGTTCGATGAAGCCATTGACAAATGCAAGCAGTGTATTGAAAAAATTGATTCCTTACATTTAACTGTTGGTAGTCCATTGGTGAATATTCGTTTCCTATTCAGTGATGCAGGCAAACTGGAGGAGAGGTTTGAGTTTTATTCAGAGAAGGCAGTTTATTACAAGCTTCACGGATACTTGGTAAACTTGTCTGTCTGCTATCATGGCATTGCAGGATATTACTGGTACCTTGGTGATTACGATAAGGCTATCGATTTTTATATGAGCGCCGGCAATGTGAATAAAACTGAGGATCCCCCGATGTATTACGCTGAAATGCAATGTGCGGGCTCCATGTATCTCGAATGGGGAAACCTGGACAAAGCTGAAGAATATCTCAAAACCGGAATGATAGGTTTGAACAAGCTGAACAAATTTAATGGCAACATTTTCTATTATTATTATAAGTTAGGCGAAATTAGCTTAAAGAGACATAACTTTAAAAGGGCGCTTTATTATTACTCTGAAAGTAAAAAACACAGTATTGTGCCTGTTGAAAAGGCTATCAACTTTTTATGTTTTGCTGCCGTTTACCTTGAGATGAATTCACTGGATAGCGCACGATTTTATCTTGACAGTGCAGAAAAGATCAGGCAAAAGGAAAAAATGGTAATTGCCACCAGTCAAGGAAATTTCGAGATCGACTACAATTTCTACCGGTATTTTACTGCGATGGGGAGTGAAAAGCCAGCCCAAAAATACCTTGAAACTGCGTTAGCCCAAGCACAATCGGAAAATCTGATCTCTTTGGTTCTGAAATACACAAACGAACTTCATTTCCTTTTTCTCAAACAAGGGGATTCCCTCCAGGCACTTCGCTTCCTGCTGAAGTACCACAAGTTGGAGGATTCATTGAATGACATGAATAGCCGGGCCCGTATCGCCAGTTTTGAAATTGAACAGCAACAACAAGTAAAGGAGAATGAAATAGCCCACTTGCAAAGTCAAAAATCAATTCAGCGAAATTATTTTCTGGTTGGAGGTCTCTTTTTATTGATAGTTGTTATTGGAGTGATTAGCCGCCTGCGCTTTAAACGAAAAATGGATAAAGAATTGATAAGCACTGAATTCAAGAAACAACTTGCCCAGGCAGAAACCAAAGCACTTCGTGCGCAAATGAACCCTCACTTTATCTTTAATTCGCTCAATTCAATCAACAGTTTTATTATCGACCAAAAGCATGAAATTGCATCCGATTACCTTGTCAAATTCTCGAAACTCATCAGGCTGATACTGGATAATTCCCGTAGCGAGACGATCTCCATCGAAAAAGAGCTGGAAACATTAAAGTTGTATGTTATCCTGGAGAGCGCCCGGTTTGACAACAAATTCAAGTGCGATTATAAAATCGCTGAAGGCGTAAATACCAATACGGTTATGATTCCACCGATGCTACTTCAGCCCTTTGTTGAAAATGCCATCTGGCACGGGCTGATGCAAAAGGAAGGCGAAGGAACCATCACCATTGAAATAAAGAAACAGGATGAAGAG
>JBBRCH010000155.1:0-4033 GCA_038204995.1 Bacteroidales bacterium
CCTGCATTTCTCCTGATCATACTTTTAGCCACAAATTTAGCCATGATAAAAGGTCCGGTTAAATCGATATCAATTACCTGCCTGAAATCGGCTGCAGCCATGTCCACGGCTGGAATACGCTTGATAATCCCGGCATTGTTAACCAGGATATCTATAGCACCAATTTCTGCCTCAATTCTGGCAATCCCTTCTTCGGCCTTTTGTTCATCGGATACATCAAACAGATAAGTAGCTACGTCAATACCTTGTTCCAGGTATTCTTTCTTTGCATTTTGGAGATGTTCAGCCGAAATACCGTTAACCACAATTTTAGCTCCTGATTTTCCGAGAGCCATGGCCATTGCCATTCCTAATCCGTGGGTTGCACCTGTTACCAAAGCTGTTTTGCCCTTTAAATCAAATAAATGTTCCATCATAAAAGTCTTATTTTAAATTATCAGCCGCACAGGTATCCATATCCCCATAATCAAGATTTTCGCCTGCCATGCCCCAGATAAAAATATAATTGCTTGTTCCCGCTGCCGAATGTATTGACCACGAAGGCGAAATAACTGCTTGCTCATTCTTCATCCAGATATGCCGGGTTTCATCAACCTGTCCCATAAAATGGCAGATGGATTGTCCTTCGGGTACTTCAAAATAGAAATAAGCTTCCATTCTGCGGTCGTGCACATGAGGTGGCATGGTATTCCAAACGCTTCCCGGCTTTAATTCAGTCATCCCCATCTGCAACTGGCAGGTTGGCAATACACTGTTAACCAGCATTTTATTAACCGTACGATGGTTAGAGGTTTCGAGCGATCCGAGTACTACCACATCGGCATCTTTTTTAGTGATTTGCTTATCGGGGTACGACTTATGAGCCGGAGCCGAATTGATATAAAATTTTGCCGGTTTCTTTTTGTCATTACTTGTAAAAACCACGTTCCGCTTGCCTTGTCCAAGGTAGAGTGCTTCTTTATATTCAAGTGTAAATGTTTCGTCGTCGACTTTTACACTACCTTTTCCTCCAACATTGAAAATCCCGAGTTCACGGCGTTCAAGAAAATATTCTGCGCGTAAGGGAGGAATAGATTCAAGTGTAACCGACTCATTTACCGGCATTATACCTCCAACAATTAACCTGTCGAAATGGGTATAAACCAGGTTAACTTCATCGGGGATAAAAAGATTTGTTACATGGAAATGTTCGCGAAGTTTTGCGGTATCATAGTGTTTTACATCCGACGGATGCGAACTGTAACGGACTTGATAATTTGTTTTCATAGTATTTTTTAAATTATTTGATGTAAAATTTAACTACAGTGGGATCTGCATTATTCATATTGAGAGTTAAATAAAAATTTGTTTTATATCCCTTTCCAGGGGTGGAATGAACAATAAAATGCTCGCGGCTGGATTTGTTCCACACATTTGTTATTGAAACAACCGGTGCATTGGCTGCAATTACAGCATCAAGTTGAGCGGCAGCTTCTTTTTCGAAGCGGTCGCCGATTCCGATTGAATACTTTCCGAAATTCATCCTTTAATAGATTTATAGGATTAAATTTTTTAAAAGAGTTTTGTTAATAAATTGATTAACTGACATTTAATAACAGGTACCGGTTTTACAAACAGGTAAACAATTTAAGCGCTAATTTCAAAAACAGTGGTCTGGTTATTAATTGGATGCCTACCAGATTTTATGCTTCTAAATCTCTACAAATTTAATTAAAATATGCTTTCCGTGTACGCACACGGCAATATTTATTTTACTTCTTTAAATAGTTTGTGTGTATAAAATGGGAAAGGATGATTATAAAACGTGAAATACCAGATTTAAGCGATCCACAAAACAAAATAGCACCTTAACCCATAGGTTAAAAGTGCTATAATGTGTTTTAAAGTGACCCCATCGGGATTCGAACCCAAATCTTCAGAACCGGAATCTGAAATTCTATCCATTGAACTATGGGGCCGGTTGGCATTTGAAGCCACAAAAGTAACTATATTTTAGGATATATCACAAGTTAGCATTTGTGAATCAGTTTAACGGTATTAAACTGTTTGAGATACACCTTTATGAGAATTGAAAATTCTTCTGATTGACATTATTCTGATCCTTGAAAGCAGAATCAGATCAAAGTTATTAAACATTTGTTTTTTTTAGGGAGAGTTTTGCTGCTTTCTTTTTGCGAATGAAATATAGCTAAACGCACTTATCGCGCCTATAACAGCACCAGCTAAAACATCAGATGGGAAATGCACACCCAGGCTCATTCGGGAATACCCTACCAGCAAGGCCCAGATCAGTCCCGGGATAATAAAATACCATTTAGGGAAGACCAAACTTACAGCAACAACAAAAGCAAAGGCGTCGGCAGTATGTCCCGATGGGAACGAAGGGCTTCCGCCATAACTGAGTTTCTTAATGAAGGGATATATTTCATAAGGCCTGGGCATATCAAACACGTATTTCAGAATATTGGCAAGAATAGCTGATATTGCAACTGTGACCAGTATCCTCAATGCATCCTGGCGTAATTGTGTATTTTTCTTTCTGGAGGCGATAATCAATAAAATAAGGGGTACTCCGAAAGCTAATACTCCTGCTGAATTGGTAATAAAAATAAAGGTCGAATCTAACGCCAAAATCCTGTTTTCATAGATTACTGTCAGTATCCCGATATCTAAATTATGCAGAGTCTGCATCAATGACAATATTGGAATAATAACTAAGTGGCACATATTGTGAACTTTGTGTATTAGTTTGGTGTATTTACCGTTCTTTCAGTTGCAGTAAAATTAATTCTATCAATCGGATAATTATTGCCTGTTGTAAAATAAATGTTTTAATTCAAATATCCAGGGTTAAAATTTATTTCGTACTGCAGGAAACCATTAAAAACAAAAACTCTCTGATAATAATACAGAGAGCTCTATAGAACCAAAGGTATTTTCAAATTTGAAACATTCTTGCAATCAATCAGAAAAGATCAATCCCATGAGTCAGTAAATTACCGGAATTAATTGTTTATAATTTATCCAACGATATATTTACACTTACCTGGATGGATTCAGAAATATTTTTAATAACAGCACTGGGTATCGCAATGTTGTAGTCTTTTGGAGATACATTAAAAGTGGCTTTTCCCAATACCTTTCCGCCCTTTACTTCAAGTATTCCGTTTTCTTTAATTTTATTTGTAACGCCATGCATCGACAAATCACCTTCAACTACTACCTTATAAACGCCATCTTTATTCGGGTTCACATCATTAATGTTCGTTATTTTGCCAATAAAAGTTGAGTTAGGAAATTTTTCCGACTCCATATAATTTTCATTAAAATGCTCCTGCATCAGGGCTTTTTCAAATTCGAAACCATGGATTAGAGTTTTGAAAACGAAATTACCGCTGGCAAAATCCAAAGCACTGTTTACCTGGTGGTTTACCCCTTCAATTTTTTCCATCGGAGTATCGGAGGAAAATATAATGGTGCCTGCTTTTGTCATATATTTCTGAGCATTCGCAAGGGTAGCTGTAAGCAGGATGGCTGCCAGAATGATCGTGAATTTTTTCATAAAAAGATTTTAAAGTTTTTAAAAAAGGGTTTCGCGTAGCTCCACGAGGTGTTGCAAGTGTTTTAACTTTGTGATAACGCAAGGGGATTTTGTTTATTGCAAATTTATTTATTCAAATATGTACATGTAATTTTTAGCTAATCATTAAATACCTTTGTCACAATTAATCAGATTGTAAATCTGACTCACGAGATGTTTACATAGGTACACATCTTTATCAGATAAATCCTAACAAAACCTATGCCATCAGCAAAAAACTCAATTTTCAGAGGCAATTTCATATTGTTGTTTTTAGCTAGTTTGCTGGTATTTACAGCTTTCTATATTTTACTGCCGACACTTCCTGTTTTTCTAACCGGGGAATTGAAAATTGACGAAGGAAAAACAGGTCTTATCCTTGCCGTATACACGCTAGCTGCATTACTCATCAGACCCTTTACAGGTTTTATGATCGACAGGTATGGCCGTAAA
>JBBRCH010000156.1:0-3790 GCA_038204995.1 Bacteroidales bacterium
TAACAATTAAAATTCAAAACAAATGAAAATTATTATCGTAGGCGCATCAGGAACTATGGGAAAACACCTGGTAAGTGCATTGGAAAAAGACAATGAAATAATAAAAGCCGGTTCAAAAAGCGGCGACATTCAGGTAGATATAACCTCGACCGAATCCATAGAAAATTTATTCAAACAGGCAGGTTCCTTTGACGCTTTGATCTCCACTGCTGGTCCGACTTATGTTGGACCCTGGAAAAACCTTACAGATATGGAATTCAGAAAAGGTGTCGATGGCAAAATGATGGGGCAGATCAATCTGGTGCTTATCGGGCAACACTACATCAATCCTAAAGGCTCATTTACATTGATCACCGGGGCTTTAACACATGATCCGCAATTGAACTTCGCCAATGCATCAGCTGCCAACGGAGCAGTTGAAGGTTTCGTAAGGGCCGCAGCAATTGAATTGGGAAATGGTATCCGTATTAATGCCGTTAGCCCGACTGTTATCGAAAATTCCCCTCACTATTTTCCATATTTCCCCGGAGATATTCCTGTTACTATGAAACAACTGGAATACGGATTTCGCAAAAGCCTGTTCGGAGCAAGCACGGGGCAAGTCATAAAACCGTAATAGTTTAATTCAAAGAAAGAAGCCAACGCGGCCGGGTCGTTATTCGTAAGGATAATGATCCGATTAAATCTAGAGGTAGTATAATCCCTCTTGTTATATCCTATTGGTGAAACTCAACCTTTTTTTTCGCAAATTTCAACTCAATAATCAAAAAGGTCAACATGCATTTTATCGATTGCCTTTCACAAGTTTGCATTTCGTTATCGCAGTATAATTTATTTCTTAGGTTTTAAAGAATAGTTTTTTTTGGTTATAACTTGAGTATTGCATGTATTGAAAAATAGCTGGCTCCAAAAAATATAAGCAGGTATTTTTTAAAATATATAATGGAAATTATTCACTCCTCTAAAATATGTTCTGCTTTGGCTGTAACAATTATTTGGTTTTTACGTCAAAGGATAAATGAAAACAATATAATTCTCCTTACAACCATAAATTACTTGCAATGGCAGATGAATATTTTTGAATGATGGCAATCGGGATAGCACAAAATATGACCAATTCACTACTTAAAGTGGAAGTAATAGTTGACTGGTCTGTAATTGCATACAGGAAGACTTATGTTTTTGGTTAGACCAATTTGCTAAAACTGGATTTGAGAGACAAACTCTCCAGCATTAATGCTCCAACATTAATTTTAGGTACTTCTTTTCCCAACAAGGAAATTGTACTCTCCAATTATCAACAACACTAATAAAAAGAAACGAAAATCTTAAACGAAATGCTGCGTAATCAGCAGGATATCACCGGCGAATTTGTGCCGAAAAATTTATAACAATTAAAACCGAAGGATCATGACTAAATATTTAAGAAAAGGGTTTACAGTGCTGCTGATTATTGCATTTACCAATTCCATTTACGCGCAAGCAGATAGCATCGATGTTTTTGTTAAAACACAAATGCAAAAAAGAAAGATACCAGGATTGCAATTGGCCATTGTACAACATGGCAAAATCATTAAAACAGCAAATTACGGACTGGCGAATGTACAGGATTCTATTTCGGTAAATAACCACACAATGTTCACCATTAATTCAATTACGAAAGTATTTACCGGCGTAGCCATCATGCAACTGGTGGAAGCAGGAAAATTAAATCTCTCTTTACCTGTAGACACATATCTTACCGGTTTACCTGATAGCTGGAAGGCTATTACCATACAACAATTGTTGTCGCATACTTCCGGAATCCCGGATATCGTAGATGAGGAAGAATCCATTTTAATATCTCCCTATAGTGAAGACGCATCCTGGAAACGAATACAGGCATTACCGGTTGATTTTAAACCAGGTGAAAAATTTAAATATAATCAAACCAATTATTTATTATTAGGCCGCATTATTGATAAACTAAGCGGTATGCCATTTACCGAATTTATTGTAAAAGAACAATTACAAATTGTCGGAATGAATAAAACCATTGAAGCAGGTTTTGGTGCTACAAAAGATATTGTTATGCATGCTGCAGGTGGTTATCAGTATGCAGCGGGAAAACTCTGCAATATGTTCTTCTCCTTCCCACCTTCTTTGCAAACAGCTGCAGGTATGAGTTCTACTGCCACAGAAATGGCAGAATGGATCATTGCTTTGCAAAACAACAAGCTCCTGAAGGAAAAATCCAGTATGGTTTCGCTTTGGACTCCTGCCCGGCTGAATAATGGAAAAACTGCGGGCTTCAATAGCTTACTAAATGGCTATGCGGCAGGATGGCCCATAGTAGCAAGATCAGAACATCCTGCTGCTGCAGCTGTAGGTGGCGGGAGATCTGCTGTATTCATTTATCCCAATGACGATCTTTCCATTATTGTACTTACAAATTTATTAGGAGGCTCACCGGATATTTTCATTGATGAAATAGCGGGGTTTTATATTCCTGATATGAAGGAATCAAATGGTTTCGGCCTTTCTACCGGTGTTAAATTATTAAGGACTCAATTAGAGAAATCGGGATATAAAAATGCCATTGAAGCAGTAAAAAAAATCAGGAAAGCAAATGCGGGTTATGAATTAACAGAGAAAGAAGTAAATGCCTGGGGTTATAAACTCATCAAACAAAACAGGATGGCTGATGCCCTCGAAATATTTAAACTAAATATTTCCTTATATCCGGAAAGTGCAAATGCGTTTGACAGCCTGGGAGAAATTTATTCAGAAATCGGAGATATTTCACTTGCTATTAAAAATTACGAGCAATCACTAAAATTAAATCCGCAGAATAGCAATGCAGCAGATCAAATAAAAAAACTGAAAACAATTAAATAGAAGCTTCGAATTAAGATATCGAAGAAATAAGCTAACACCAAAAGTTAAAATAAAAGCTTACCAATCTGGACCGAGCAGTCAATATGATCATAGCAATATAAGGCTGAGGTTTTAATAATATGTCAGGCAGTTATCTTACTGGAGTAAATCTGGTAGCTATGCCTGATTTTAATATCTGCCATTCCAACTTTTAACCTGGAGATAAATTACTCTTTCACAAATAGATACATAAATGAAAAATAACTCATATGTTAACTAAAATATCCTGAAATTCATAAAACATTTTAAGCTATAATTTGTTAAATGAATTCAAGTTGGCATATACAGCTAACTATTTGAATTTCAAACTTGTAACTTGGGAAATATCCACTTGTATACAATAATTATCAGTTCCGTTTATGCTTGATTAATCTCATTTTTTTCTTTGAAGGATAAGCATTGCATTTATAAAAGAATAGAAAAAGAAATTAGAAAAGAAAAAAGCTACCACTAATAGCACCTGGCCATAATGCGGGGTTTTCCCGATAAATCGGGACAGGCTGTGGTGGTTGAAACATTGGAAATCTTGATTTACATTTTCCGATAAATCGGGAAAGGTAGTGTTGGCAGACAGTTGAATAGCAATCTATTCGCGCACTATGGCTAGCTGCAAAATGTTGTATGCCATTAAAAAACAAACGAATAAGCAGAAAACATCATGAAAAAAACGAATAAAATAAATTACACAAAAAGTTTAATTGATAAAATTGAAGGATTAGTCGAACAAAAAGACACGACTGTTGAATCCGTTAAAACTGCTTACTTAACAGCAGGCAGTGGTTATCCTGTAATTTTCCTTCACGGCGCCGGAGCTGGAGCAGTCACTTGGTATCCTTCGATTGGTACTGTCTCTGAAAAATTTCAAGTAATCGTG
>JBBRCH010000157.1:0-3650 GCA_038204995.1 Bacteroidales bacterium
CATTCGGCGGGCTTCGCCTTTGGAGGGGAAGATGCCTGTTTTCTCCGAAAGGAAATCAACCATGCCAATACCGGCTTCCAGTTCCTCGCGGCTGATTTCGCTTTGAGGTACACCTTCAAATACACCAAGCAATGTTTTTTCATCAAGCTGACGAAGGGTTTCGGTGGTACCTTTCCCGAACAATATTTCAGACGCCTGCACAGCCTGGTCATATTCCGCTTCGCCATGAACGCGTAGGGTGAGATCGCGGGCCAGCGCCTTCTGCAAGGCCCGTAGATGCGGTGCCTGCTCATGCTCAGTTTCAAATGCAGCAATCTCATCCTGGCTGAAAAGTGTGAAAATACGAATATATTTTTTCGAGTCCTCATCGCTGCAATTAATCCAGAACTGGTAAAATGCATAAGGTGATGTCTTTTCGGGATCGAGCCAGATATTTCCTTTTTCGGTTTTTCCGAATTTCCCGCCATCGGCCTTGGTTATCAGCGGACAGGTTAATGCAAAGGCCTCGCCACCGGTTTTACGGCGTATCAGTTCAGTGCCGGTGGTAATATTCCCCCACTGGTCGCTGCCGCCCATCTGAAGTTTGCAGTTTTTGGTATTGAATAATTCCAGGAAATCGTATCCCTGAACCAGTTGATAAGTGAATTCGGTAAAAGAAATCCCGGTTTCGAGCCGTTTCTTTACCGAGTCCTTCGACATCATATAGTTGACGGTAATATGTTTGCCTACTTCACGCAGGAATCCCAGGAAGGTGAATTCCTTCATCCAGTCGTAATTGTTAACAATTTCGGCATGGTTGGGTTTTGATGTATCAAAATCGAGGAATTTCAATAACTGCTTTTTGATACATTCCTGGTTATGACGCAGTAGCTCTTCGCTCAGCAGGTTCCGTTCTTCGCTTTTTCCTGACGGATCGCCTATCATGCCGGTTGCGCCGCCAACAAGGGCTAGCGGTTTATGCCCGGCCAGTTGCAGGTGCTTCAACATCATAATCGAAACCAAATGGCCTATATGAAGTGAGTCGGCTGTGGGGTCAATCCCAACATAGGCTGTAGTTAATTCTTTCTCAAGCTGCTCAGCGGTGCCAGGCATTACATCGTGTACCATCCCGCGCCAGCGCAGTTCGTCAACAAAACTCATAAAATCAGAATTTGAGGCACAAAGTTAGCAAAAACAATTGATTGGCTGTGTCATTGCAATACGGGTTTGGAAACAAGATGCTCAAAACCCTTAATTTCAAACGTGTTTGAAACAATCAAAAAATTCATAGTTTTGCAAAATGATACTTGTAACCGGCGGAACGGGATTGGTTGGATCCTACCTTTTATATGAGCTTGCCCTTAAAGGGCATAAGGTAAAGGCATTGCTTCGGCCGGGGAAAAGATCTTACGAAACGCGCAATATTTTTAAGTGCTTTTCAGCTGAGAACGAACAGTTGATCGACCAGGTTGAATGGATCGAAGGCGATGTCCTTGATTCTTATTCGCTCCAACTGGCCATGCAGGGTGTTGATTATGTGTACCACTGTGCTGCCATGGTTTCATTTAATCCGCTAGAATTGAAAGCAATGCTTGCCGTAAATGTGGAAGGAACAGCCAATGTGGTAAATGCATGTATCGAAAACGGCATAAAAAAACTCTGTCATGTGAGTTCAATTGCTTCGCTGGGTCAGGCTGAAAAAGGCGAGATGATTGACGAAAATGCAAAATGGAAGACATCGCGTATTAACAGCGGCTATGCCATTAGCAAATACGGCGGCGAACGTGAAGTATGGCGTGGGATTGAAGAAGGATTGAATGCTGTAATTGTAAATCCTTCGGTAATAATCGGGGCAGGGTGTCATCGAAAAGCCACTAATAAACTATTTCATAATATCGGGAATTTTCTCCCTTATTATATTCCCGGTATAAATGGGTATGTGGATGTGCGTGATGTAGTAAATGCAATGATACTTCTTATGGAAAGCACAGTCAGTGGCGAACGTTTTGTGCTAAATTCCGAAAACCTGGCACTCAGGGAATTTTTTATCAAAGTTGCTGATATATTGAACAAGCCTCATCCCCGTATTGCTTTGAACGGCCCAATATTAAGCACTGTGGCATGGCTTGATGAAATGCGTGCACGACTTACAAAGTCGAAGCCTCTTTTAACCCGCGAGAATGTTCGTACTTCTATGTCGAAATCTTATTATTCGGCCGAAAAATTCAGGTCTGTTTTCAACTATTCCTTTATTCCTATTACCGATAGTCTGACAGAAGCATTCAATGTTCTGGAAGGCTTGAAGAAATAAAACCATTTGTTTTTACGCCAGGATGTCATATTGAAATGCAAAGTCCTTTTTACCACTTGCACCAGAAATTCTGAACTAAAATTACTGTGCTGAAAGAGGTAGTTTTCTCATTCCCTGTTTCTGAAAATAAAGACTGCCGGATTTCTCCGGCAGTCTTTTTGCAGTGTAGTGGCAAAGGGAAGTAATACGAGCTATTTGAGTTCTTCAAAAACTTTTGACCTGTTTTACAGCATCAAAAGAAATAATAAAAATTGCCAGTCTCAATCTTTCTTTTCAGTCCGGTTGAGACCGGATAACCAAAAACCAAAGTTAACCAAAAACCACTTTACTAACTTTGTTCATTAGTTTATTGCCTTCAACCCAAAAGGTAATAGTGATAAAATAAAAAAAAGCTGTTCTTTTGGAGATCCTAAACTCATCTCGTTGTTTTTCAACTAAATGTAAAGATATTTATTATTGTCTTTTTATAAACAACTATTAGCGATTGTCTATATTCGGATCTGATTATTATTTCTTTGAGAGCAGAAATGTAAAAGCATACTATCAGAAAACAATGTGTGAAGTTATGACTTTCGATTTATAGAGGTGATTCTATGTATTTAATATTTATTTTAGGATTATACAGCTTACACAAACGATTATAAATTAAAATTAATCGGATGCAACTACAGTTTTCGGGTTACTTCTATAACAGTACAAAAACGTAGATTTTGTTCCGGTTTTCCGAACAATGATTACAAATTCCGTGAAATCTCTGATTGTCAGACTTTTTAAATTTGCCGAATTATTTCAGTTCAAATGATGCCTGTCCTATTTCGCGATCCTCAGTAAATACATTTACAACATACCTGCCTTTTTTCAGATCGGCACTATTAACCGGGCGTTCAAAATAGGTACAAACATCGGTAGCATCACCTTCATAATTAAGAGTTTCCATTGCTGAAAATTGCAATGTCTGCCCAAGGAACTGGAATGTATATGCAGGTCCGCGCGTAAGAATAGCATTATCGGGACCAGCTATCCGAACAAAAAATCGCTTATACCCGGAACTCACCAGTTTATTTTCGCTTACAGTAAAACAAACTTTTATTTTATCCGTTCTTTCGGCCTTATCTGTTTCTTTATCCTTATCAACACCTTTCGATTTATATGCTAATGCAGTTATTTTATAGGCTTTTAATACCGCCGCTCCGGTAATTTTTTCTTTTAACATTTCCTTATCTTTCGACAGGTCAGTGGTTTTTTGCTGTTCAAGATTATAATCTATTTTGATTTTATCATTTTCAGCTTTCAGTTTCCGGTTTACTGTAAATAAGGAATCGATTTGCTGTTCGTAAACCCGGGTAATCTGCTGCAATTG
>JBBRCH010000158.1:0-3324 GCA_038204995.1 Bacteroidales bacterium
TCAAAGTGGTATGGTAGTGTATAAACCTGAAGAAATGACTTGTCCTGCGAAAGAGTTTGCTAGCGGAGGAAGAGCTAATCCATCAGGGATTCCATTTTTATATTTGAGCGATAATCCAGAAACTATACTTTATGAAGTAAGAGCATCCTATTTAGACGAGTTGAGCGTAGGAACATTTGAATTAAATCCTGAATTTGAATCAATCAAATTAGTCGATTTTACGGAAGACACTTCTCTTTTTCAACCAAATTCTAGTGCAATAAACAAAATAATAAAGGCTAAATTGTTGCGACAGAAAATCAGTGGTGACTTATCAAAGCCAATGCGGAGATATGACAGTGAATTAGAATATATACCTACACAATTCATCTGTGAATTTATTAAAGTTTTTACAGGTGCTTTCGGTATTCGTTTTAATAGTTCATTACACCCAAAAGGGAACAATGTAGTCCTGTTTGACCAAAACTTAATGACTTGCATATCTGTAAAGAAAGTGAAAATAAATTCTGTCAATTTACAAGGTATGGAAATAAAGCACTAGGCAGTAACAGCACCTACAAGAAATTGACGGTTCAGTGGTTAAATGAAGCTTTGTGCTTCGTATCAAGTTTTGTGTTAGCAGACAGTTTAGTGCTTCGAAATCGCCAACTTCTTGCAGCTGCAAAACGTTATAGTGCATTTACTTTCCCACCATCCATCCCCATCACTTTTTCTTTTTCCTTTTCTTCCTGTTCTTCTCTTCTTCCTCCGCTTCACGAATCAGGGTTTTCCGGTCCGGTTTGGTTTCGGCAGTGTTGGCAAGGGGTTCGGTATAATATTGTTTCTTTGATTTCCATTACAACAACAGGTTTCCCTGTATACTCTTCAATTTCTTCAGGGAGGCAGGTACAATGAAAGCATTTCCGTCAGATCAGGTATTTATTTTTAGTGAATGTAAAGTTTACTAAATTTACTGAGTTTTTACCGGCTGATCAAAAAAGGGGAGTTGCGGATATGACGAAATATACATGAAATTTTTCTTTCTGTGACTTGTATGGCCAAATGCGAAAAAAAATCAAAATTATTGCTTATTTGCTAAATAGTATATACTTTTTTGATATACCTTTGAAGTTTAAATAATAAGATATGAAAACAGTATCATTAAAGATAGACGACACTGTATTCGGTGAAACTGAAAAAATACTTTCCCGAATTAAGAAAACCAGGAATCGTTATATTAACGAAGCCATAGATTATTATAACCGCTATCAGCGAAGAATCATTCTTGAAAAAAAACTCAAAAATGAATCAGCATTGGTGGAAAAGGATTCTTTAATCGTTCTTAACGAATTCGAAAGGATTGATTATGCCGAATAAACAATTTGAAGTCTGGATTGCGGACTTAAATCCACAAATAGGAACTGAACCTGGAAAAACCAGACCTGTACTCATCATTCAGACAAATCTTCTTAATAAACTTCCTCATCCTTCAACAATCGTTTGTCCGATAACTACAAGAATTGAAAAAGAGGCAGATATATTAAGGGTGCACCTTAAAAAAGGAATGGCAAATCTTTCAGAGAATTGTGATATTATGATAGACCAGATCAGAGCAATTGATAATAAAAGATTAGTCAGAAAAATTGGTGATATTCCTTCTGAACTGATTGAAATTATTAAAGAAAACATAAGAATAACATTGGATTTGGAATAGTACGACAGCACCATTCAGGCCATGTGATCATGGCTTTTCACACTATACCAGGATCACAATACAAAACCACATCCCAAGCGCCGAACCCTTAACTATCGCCTTCTTTCCCTCCATCCATCCCCATCACTTTTTCTTTTTCCTTTTCTTCCTGTTCTTCTCTTCTTCCTCCGCTTCACGCATCAGGGTTTTCCAGTCCGATTTGGTTTCGGCTGTGAAGGCAAGGGTTTCGTGGTAGTCCTGGCTTTTAATTTCCATTATAACTACGGGCTTGCCTATATACTCTTCGATTTCTTCGAGCAAAGGCTTTTCATTCTTACTGCAAAAGGATACCGCAATTCCTTTTTTATCGGCTCTTCCTGTACGGCCTACACGGTGAACATAGTTTTCGGGCGTTTCCGGTAGGTCATAATTCACCACGAAATCCACACTTGGTATATCGATACCACGGGCACTTACATCAGTGGCTATCAGAATTTTGAATTCCCCGCTTTTAAACCGTTTCATCACCAGCAGCCTGTCGGTCTGTTCCTTATCGCCATGTATGGTTTCGCATATTATATTCAGCTTTTCCATTGCGAGGCTTACCCGTTCGGCGCGTACTTTAGTCCTGACGAAAACCAGGATTTTACTTTCCGGATTTTCGTTCACCAGGCGCTCGAGGAAAAATCGTTTATCGTCCATTTCAATAAAGGCCACTGAATGCTCAATATTGCGGGCAACCGGGTCTTTCGGCGAAATCTGTATGCGGATAGGATTGGTTACCAGCGAATAGGCTATTTTTTTAATATACGGGTTAATGGTTGCCGAGAAAAAAAGCGTTTGCCTGTTACGCGGAAGTTTCTTTACCAGTTGCTGGATATCATTGATAAATCCCAGGTCGAGCATATGATCCGCTTCGTCGAGGATAAGGATTTCGATTTTATCCAGTTCTAAATGTCCCTGGCTTACCAGGTCGAACATACGGCCGGGAGTAGCAATTACAATATCAACACCTTGTTCGAGACGTGCAATCTGAGGCTCCTGTTCCACGCCACCCATCAGGCAGAATGTTTTTACACGTGTATGTTCGCATAAGGCCTGGAATACTTCGCTGATCTGTAAGGCCAGCTCGCGGGTGGGAACCATAACCATACACCGGATTCCGGCGCTGCGGCTCGAAAATTTCTTTTCGTGCAGCATATTTATAACCGGAATGGCAAAAGCGGCGGTTTTCCCGGTACCGGTCTGGGCAATGGCAAGCACATCGTCGCCATGCATGATAGGACCAATACTTTTATATTGAATATCTGTCGGGCGCCGGAAGCCGGATTCTTCTATGTTACGTTTTATTTCCGGGGCAAAATCGTATTGTTCAAATTTCATATTACCTGCATAAAAGCTGCAAAGATACGGAGGGAATGTGAGTTATCCGGGTTTTATTAAGACTATGGCTACATATTATTTAGATGTGCCGGAAACAAATTTTGATGTATGATTATTTTAAAGAAATGAGATTGTTTTTGTTAATATCGGATTGAATATATTCATTCTCTTACTTTTTGCTTGAACAAAAAGTAACAACTTAGCGCAGCGATCTCATGCACACCTTTAGAAACAAGCAATGAGTGCATAAAAATTCAAGGCTTTCGAAA
>JBBRCH010000159.1:0-2875 GCA_038204995.1 Bacteroidales bacterium
CCGAGTATTTCAAACAGGGAATAGAATCGATACTTTAAAAATCCTGCTATGGCTACTTTAGTTATATTAAGCATGAGTTTTAAACCATTTATTTTCTATACAATAATGGCCGTGGTTATTATTGCAGCCATGTTAGGCATATCCTGGTTTTTGGGAGAAAAAGGAACCGGCAAGGCGAAGGATGAGCCTTACGAATCAGGCGTTATACCTACCGGCAGTGCCCGGCTTCGTTTCCCTTCCAAGTTTTATCTTATAGCCATGTTTTTTGTGCTTTTTGATATTGAAGCAGTATTTCTGTTCTCATGGGCCATGGCATTTCGCGAAACGGGATGGATCGGGTTCGGAGCTGTCGCCGTTTTTATCGGTATTCTTCTGGCTCTTCTGATATATGAAATCAGCATAGGCGCCCTCGACTTTGAATCTTCGGGTAAAAAAATTCTTAAAGCATACAGGAAAAATAAAAATGTAAGCCATGAATAGACAATCACTTTTTTATAAAGGAGCAGATGCATCGTCCCCTTCTGGTCATTCGTTTGAAGATGCAACAAAAGAAAGCGTTGTTTTTACCAGGCTTCAGGACATGCTCGCATGGGGACGCAAAAATTCTATATGGCCATTTAATTTTGGATTGTCGTGCTGTTATGTGGAAATGGCCACCAGCCTCACAAGCCGGTACGATATTGCGCGTTTCGGCGCCGAGGTTATACGCGGTACTCCCAGGGAAGCAGACCTGATGATCATTGCCGGTACGGTATTTATGAAAATGGCGCCGGTGATCCAAAGACTTTATGAGCAGATGATGGAGCCGAAATGGGTTATTTCCATGGGTTCCTGCGCGAACTCCGGGGGCATGTACGACATATATAGCGTAGTGCAGGGAGTTGATAAATTCCTGCCGGTAGATGTGTATGTGCCGGGCTGTCCGCCAAGACCGGATGCATTTATGGAAGGCTTGTTATTGCTAAGCGAACAGGTGGGCAGGGAAAGAAGGCCACTCAGCTGGAAAATCGGACCACAAGGAGTAATAAAACCCGAAGAGTTCTCGATGAGAGATAAAAAAAGCGAGGAAAGAATGAAAATGACCGAGATTGCTCCTCCTGATACAATTTGACTCTCAGATTGAAAGATAGAAAAAGCGGAAAAGAGGATAAGATTGGCTGAGATTGATATTTCAATACAATTATTTGACATTCAGCATGATGGAAAAAGATCAATTATTATATGATATTACCGGTTCATTCGGGAATTACGATTTGAGCCCCATAGAAACCAAAGACGAGATTTTGACGCTTCTTGTTCCTGAGCAGAAATTATCCGATCTTTTAAAGCATCTGAAATATAAACTGGAAAAGCCTTTTTCATTGCTTTTTGATCTTACAGCAATTGACATGCGTGCCTTTTCAACCATTGGTGAGCCGCCTGCATATTCCTTCTTCATCGTTTATCACCTGCTTTCCTTTGAACGGAATTGCGATTTGCGGATCAAAGTTGGCCTGTCTTCTGACTACCCATCCATTCCAAGCATTGTGGATATATGGCCTTCTGCCAATTGGTATGAGCGGGAAGTATATGATATGTTTGGTATTAAATTTACAGGTCATCCCGATTTACGTCGGATCCTGATGCCTGAAAGTTGGAATGGACATCCCCTGAGAAAGGAACATCCTGCAAGGGCAACGGATATGGGCAATTTTGTAATGACGGATGACTACCGTGAACAACAGGAAGAAGAACTTCATTTTAAACCTGAAAAGTTTGGGATGAAACGGCAAACCGAAGATGCTGATATTATGTTCCTGAACATAGGTCCCCAGCATCCCGGCACACACGGTATTTTAAGACTGGTACTTCAACTCAGTGGTGAGGATATTCTGGATATTGTCCCGGATATTGGATTTCATCATCGGGGAGCCGAAAAAATGGGTGAGAGACAATCATGGCATACCTTTATCCCTTATACTGATCGGATCGATTATCTTTCGGGTGTTCTTAACAATATGGCTTATGTAGAAGCAGTTGAAAAGCTGGGAGATGTTTCAGTGCCTGACAGAGCTAAAGTTATTCGCATTATGCTTGCCGAATTGTTCCGCATATCAAGTCATTTGGTCTGGTACGGGACTTTTGCCCAGGACATAGGACAAATGTCTCCCGTATTTTACATGTTTACCGACAGGGAAAAAATTCTCGATATTATTGGAGCAATCTGCGGCGCCCGTATGCACCCTAATTGGTTTCGTATAGGCGGAGTAGCCCAGGATCTTCCCAAAGGCTGGCAGGTGATGGTTAATGAATTTGTGAATTATCTCCCGGCAAGATTAAAAGAATATGATTCCCTGGTTATGAGAAATAAGATTTTCAGAGACCGGACAAAAGGAATAGGAATATACAACACAAAAGAGGCTATTGAATGGGGAATTACCGGTCCCGGGCTTCGTGCTACCGGTTTTGAATGGGATCTGCGAAAGAAAAGACCTTACGGTGGTTATGATCAGTTTGATTTTGAAATACCGGTTGCCTCAAACGGGGATTGTTACGACCGCGCCCTGGTTCGAATAGAGGAAATGCGGCAAAGCCTGAGGATAATAAAGCAATGTGTTGACAATATGCCTGAAGGAAACTATAAGTCCGACAACTCATTAGCTACACCTCCCCGGAAGGAAAATACCTTGTACGATATTGAAACGCTGATACATCATTTTGTTCACACTTCCTGGGGACCGGTAATTCCCGCCGGGGAAGCCTACTCGGGAATAGAATCTTCAAAGGGACTTTATGGATACTATTTAACGAGCAATGGCAATACCAGCTCCTATCGGACCAGAATAAGAACGCCATCCTTTCCTCATATGCAAATGGTGCCGTTTATCAGTAAAGG
>JBBRCH010000160.1:0-2874 GCA_038204995.1 Bacteroidales bacterium
GGGAATTATTTTTATCAAAACCAATAACGGTGTATCCATGATCGCTCATGTTATAAACCAGATTACGTCCCATGGTACCGAGACCAATCATTCCATAGTCGAATTTTACATTTTTCATTTTTATTGTTCTATTTAAAGAAAATCATTTCCCACCACTATTAAATCAAAGCCTTCGCTCTTTTTACTACATTTTCAACAGTAAAGCCATACTCTTCCATTACTTCTTCACCGGGGGCAGATTCTCCAAATTTATTGATGCTTATGATATCGCCATCGTCTGTTACATACTTAAGCCAGCCCAATGGAGATCCGGCTTCTACTGCCAATCGTTTCCGTATTGAACCAGGAAATATTTTTTCTTTATACGCTTTATCCTGCTTTTCAAATAACTCCCACGACGGCATACTTACAACACGTACAGCTATATTTTGTTCTGTTAATTTATACTGAGCTGCAAGTAACAACTGTACTTCCGAACCTGTACCTACTAAAATTATGTCAGGCGTTGTTTTTGGTTCCGAAAGAATGTAAGCACCCTTTTCCAATTCAATGGCTTTAGCATATTTTTCCTGATCAATTACCGGAATTTTCTGGCGGGTTAAAATTAATGCGACCGGTCCACCGGTATGTTCAATTGCCACCCGCCAGGCTTGCACTGTTTCGTTGGCATCTGCCGGACGAATTACTGTTATGTTGGGCACAGATCGTAAACCGATGAGTTGTTCTACGGGCTGGTGGGTGGTACCGTCTTCACCTAAAGCTATGCTGTCGTGTGTAAAAATAAATATGGACCGTATTTTCATTATCGCCGCAAGCCGGGTGGATGGCCTCATATAATCAGAAAATATCAGAAATGTGGCGCCATAAGGAATAATGTAATTACTGAGTGCTAATCCATTTAAAATAGCGCCCATGGCGTGTTCCCTGATTCCAAAGTGAAAATTGCGACCATCAGAATTTTCTGCTGAAAATGATTTATATTTCTCCAGGTTGGTGTCGGTAGAAGGTGCAAGATCCGCTGAACCTCCTATTAAATTTGGCAAATAATCAGCTAATGCATTTAACACTTTACCAGAGGCTTTGCGTGTCGCTATTTCTTCTCCCGCTTTAAAAACCGGCAATTTATCTTTCCATCCTTTGGGTAATTTACCGTTGCTTAATGACTCATATTCATCAGCCAGTTCCTTGTATTTTTCTTTATACTTTTTATAAAGCTCATTCCAATCCTTTTCTTTCTCTATTCCTTTCTTACCTGCTTCCCTATAATAATTTAATACTTCGTCGGGTACCTCAAAATATTTATCAGGGTCAAACCCGAAATTCTTCTTTACGAGCTTCACTTCTTCTTCACCTAATGGAGAACCGTGTGCAGCGGCTGTATCTTGTTTGTTTGGGCTGCCATAGCCAATAAGCGTGCGCACTTTTATCAGGGAAGGACGGCTTGTTTCCTTTTGTGCATTTTTTATTGCTGTAGATAAAGCATTTAAATCATTGCCATCTGTAAGCACCTGAACATGCCAGCCATAGGCTTCGAAGCGTTTTGCCACATCTTCATCAAATGTAAGATCGGTATTGCCTTCAATACTTATATGGTTATCATCATACAAATAAATCATATTGCCTAACTTTAGATGTCCGGCAATTGAAGCGGCTTCGGAACTTATCCCTTCCATCATATCGCCATCACTGCAAATGGCGTAAATCTTATAATTGAAAATATCAAACCCAGGTTTATTATACCGGGCTGCCATATATTTTTGTGCAATGGCAAATCCCACGCCATTGGCAAATCCTTGTCCTAACGGGCCGGTAGTTACTTCAATGCCAGACAACAATCCATATTCCGGATGACCCGCCGTTTTACTGTGTAATTGCCGGAATCTTTTTATATCATCCATTGTGATGGGATAACCTGTTAAGTACAGAAAACTATATTGCAACATACAGGCATGACCGCAGGATAAAATGAATCGATCCCTGTTTGCCCATTCCGGATTTTGGGGATTATAGTTCATTATTTCCGCCCATAAAACATGACCAACAGGTGCAAGGCCCATAGGCGCTCCGGGATGACCGGAATTTGCTTTTTGCACTGCATCAGCGGCGAGTATCCGAACAGTATTGATACCCAACTGTTCAACTGTTTGTGTTTTCATGATCTTATATTTAATATGTTTTGTAAAAACTTATGCTGGTTTAAAATCCTTCATCTCCTGTTTTCAATCTTTATTCTTTTCCAGTAATTTAACTTTGTTAAGGCGTCGCAGGAATCGTTCTTCATCCTTAAACCCGGCATTAATAAACATCTGCACCAATTCCCAGGCCAGTGAATGTCCTGTGATCCGGCCACCTAAACACATTATATTCATATTGTCGTCCTCAACTCCCTGGCGGGCAGAGAAAGCATCGGTGATTAAAGCCGAACGGACACCGGCAATTTTATTGGCTGCAATACAAGCTCCAACACCACTGCCACAAATGGCTATTCCTCTTGTAATTTCTCCGTTAGCCACTGCCTTCGATAGTGGAATTACAAAATCAGGAAAATCATCGCCGTTATTGAGCTGATAAGCACCGAAGTCCTTAACTTCATAGCCAGCGGTTTTGAGTAAATCAACCAGTTGTACTTTCAAATCAAATCCCCCATGATCGCATGCAACACCTATTGGCGATATTTTTCCAGTTGAGTTTGTGGTTTCTTCTTTTGTATTTTGTGATACATTTTCTATATTGTCCTGCCTGAAAGGCAACCCTAAATCTGCTAATGCTTTAGATGTTGACAGATAATCTGTATGATGAATACTGGTGATACCTATGCCCTGGGCAACATTAACAAACATTTCCCTGTCGTCAATATATACAACATTTTCGGCG
>JBBRCH010000161.1:0-2823 GCA_038204995.1 Bacteroidales bacterium
AGGTAAAAAATCTGCTGTAATTATCCGAAACTGGCTGCCGGCTTTGTATGAATTTGCTATTTCTATTGCCTTCGATTTGGCTTGTTCCAAAAGTTGACCTTTTTCTCCTTCAGTTTTCATGCTGAAGGTGTTGTCGATATAAATGGCAACAAACTGATTCGCAGCGTTTGAAGTGCGGTTTGAAAGCGGGATAAATGGCCTGCTAAAAGCAAAAACAAGGGAAGCAATTGCCAATAATCGCGATATTAAAATAAAAAGCTGTTTTAAGTGAGTTTTTTTTCGCGAATCCTGTTTAATGCGTTTCAATAACTGAACATTACTGAAATATAGCGTTTTAAAACGCTTAAAATTAAATAGATGAATTACTATCGGGATAGCCAAAGCAACTAATGCAAACAGAAAGGCCGGATATAAAAAATTCATCGTTAGGCTTTTCGACTGATTTTCAATACCTGACCGACTTTCAGACTATTTGCTTCCCGAATATTATTCAGCTTCATTATGTCATAATTTGAGATTCCGGGGAATTTCTTTGCAATCGACCAGAAATTGTCACCTCTGCGGACTTTATAGTAAATGTACCCGTCCTTATTATTTTCTATACTAGTATTTCCGGCATCAACTATTTCATTTTTACTGACGCTGGTGGTTGATATTTCCGGCTTCTTCGTGTTATTACTTGCCAAACTTTTTGTGGAGTTTATAGTGGGCTTTTCTTTGAGTGAACTTTGCTTTTCATGAAAATTTTTCTTTGCTATTTTATTATAATATTCTCCTTGCCCTTCAGGAACATATACATACAATCTTTGCCCTACTTTAATGAAACTTTTGCGAATGTTATTCCAGTAGCTTAAATCAGATACACGAACTCTGAACCATGCTGAAATCAGGCCAAGATTATCTCCTGATTTAACCGTGTAGGCTACTTTATCACGACCTTTTAAGTCAATCGGACTCTGGCTTGCATAGCTGTTTTGCGGATTTACAATTTGGTTATTTGGGAAGAATTCATTTCTACGATGGTCGTGAATGGATGATTCATTTTCAAGGTATGCCGAAATTTCTTCCTGTGGCAGAACTAAGCTGTAGGGTTTATCCTTGCTGGCAGGAATAATGTCGCGCCGGTATTGTGGATTAAGAGTTCTTATTTGTTCAATTGGAATGCCAATTATTTCTGAAACCTGATTGAAATGAAGATAGTCATTGACCATCAGGGTGTCTGTAATAATTGGGAAGTCAGGTGATTTGGGATAAATATTATGATTTTGGTAAAAATTCATCACATAATTTGCAGCAATAAATGCAGGAACATATCCTCGTGTTTCCTTTGGCAGTCGATAGTAAATTTTCCAATAGTCTCTTGCATTTCCACTTCGTTTAATTGCCTTATTCACATTGCCGGGACCACAATTGTAGGCAGCAATTACAAGATGCCAATCGTTGTACATGTTATACAGGTCGCGCAAGTATCTGACTGCAGCATCCGTGGCTTTTATCGGATCACGTCGCTCATCGACAAATGTACTGATTTCGAGTTTGTACATTTTACCTGTTGAATACATAAATTGCCACAAACCCACGGCACTGGCCGATGAATTTGCTCCCGGATTCAATGCTGATTCAATGATGGGAAGATATTTTAGTTCCATCGGTAACCCATATTTTGCAAGAGCTTCTTCAAAAATGGGAAAATAATAATTTGCCAAACCCAACATTACGGATACCTGACTTGGTTTCCTCAAGGTATACATTGAAATGAAATTTTTTACCGTGTTGTTATAAGAGAGGCTAACAGCAGATTGCATTGATTGCAATCTTTGAATGTAAATGGAATCAGGTAAAGTTTGTTTGAGAGTATCTGCTTCTGCCAGTTCTGTACTATCTAAAAGAAAAGCGTTCTGAACATACCAGCTGCTCAGCATACTATCGAGTTTGTCTGAAAAATATTTATTAAGTGTTTCATCAGGGATTTCGTAATATTTCTCATAGCCGTCAATAGTATCAAGCGAAGAAACACCAATGGTGATTGCTTTTCGTATGTTATCCTTTTTAATTCTGCCGGCAGATGATATTTGTCCGGAAATTATTAGTAAGATTATTGTCAGTTTTAATAGCCTCATAGTTTTTGTTTAAAATGTAAATATGCAACTTATCCCTATTGATTTATTATCAAGGCACATAACTGGCCCAGGGGCCCAGTTAATTGTTAAGTCGTCGCTAATGTCGAAATTAAAAAAATTTGCATCAACACTTGCATCAATAATGTTTACTGCATAAAAAACAGCTGTTCCAATAACTACCATATCTCGGTATCTTCTCCATTGATCCTTTGCACCTCTCAATCTTTCAGTTAGTTGAGAAATTTTATCAGGTTGAAGAAAGCTTGGCGGAACCTTTAGTTTCTCATATGATTTGGTGTTTGGATCATTATCTAAAATATCTGCATAGGCCTGCTTATACGTTGTATAAACTCCGTTGTTATAATTAATAAAGTAGCCTAAAGTAATAAAACCTCCGTAAACTATTGGAACTTTCCAGTATTTTCGGTTATAAAGCTGTCCCAGTCCGGGCAGAACTGCAGAATAAATTGTTGCTCTTCGGGGCGAGTGTACAACTTCCGGTTTCTTGACTTTGGTTGTATCGTTGAGTGATTCCTGGCTATAGACAGAAAAACCTGTTGTAAAAAACAGGATTAGTAGCATACTTAAAACAAATAGCTTTATGGAAATGATATGTGTTTTTTTATCCATCCAGTCGATCAAGAATTCCTAAAATTCGTTCCAATTCTTTAGTCGAACCAAATGGAATGGTAATTTTCCCTTT
>JBBRCH010000162.1:0-2566 GCA_038204995.1 Bacteroidales bacterium
ACACGAAGGAGCTGTTGCACCATCGGTATAAACAGCGTCTACACAATAGTTATAACTGCCAAATCCGGGAAGCATATCATTATAGGTAAGAGCTGAAGGAACGATAGCGATCTGAACTCCGTCACGTTTAACGGTATAGTAAAGGAAACCGGCACCAGGTGTGCATTCCCAGTTAAGGGTAACGGCGCCTGAGATTTGATCGGTAAGGGTAGCTGTGAGGTTGGTAACAGGTACAAGAGCTGCACCGGCAACAACCATATTTACAGGAACTACCAGGGTACCGATATTAGGATTGGAAGTAAATGTAACTGTAGCTGAAAGCATTGTACCCACTGCCAGACCTGAAGCACTGAACAAAGCAGGAACGCTTGCGTTAGTGGAAGCAGCTACCATGCCGGTCAAAGTTGGCATTGTAAACCAATCGTGGTTGGCGCTACCGTAAGCTATCGAAGCTGTCCAGGTAAGTTGTCCGCAACCGGGGTTCGTAACCGTGAATGCATTATTCAGCATTTCGTTCGGGTTAAGCGAAACATTGTTCGGGTTAGGAAGAACGGTCATTCCGGGTTGCGGAAGTGTGACGTTCTGGGTGGTAACAACGTTGAAAACAACGACAACTGAAAGTGTTGTTGTATTATAGCCTGCATGCTGAACACCTAAGGTGTAGTTTCCGGCAGGAATGTTTATAAATTGATATTTACCGTCGATCCCCGTTGTTGTTGTAGCAGTTGACGGTCCCTGTATGGCAACAGTAGCTCCTGAAACAGGAACGCCATAACAATTGAGCACATAGCCTTCGAGTGTACCATAACCGGCAGTGGTCTGGAAACTCCAAACCGGAGCTGCGACCGGGTTACCTCCGCCATTGAACGGAACCACCTGCCAGTAATAATTTGTGAGCAGAGACATATCCGGAGTAGGGTCATATGAAGTGACATTACCCAGGTTAGTACCGTTTACAATATTAGTAGGAGGATTATCAGTACCGAAGTACAATTTATACCCGTCAGGAAGACCTCCCGTAACAGGGACACTCCAGTTAAGGGTAGCAGTCGGGGCTACACCGGTTGCAGCATTTACAGGGGCTACATTACCGGCCATACCGGGAGCTATTTGATTCCACATGAAGATCAATCCACTGGGAGGATACCATGTATTCATTACCGGTATACCGTAGGTATTTCCAGGGGATGGGATAGAGGTAGTCCATGAGTTGACAGCAGCATAGCCGGCCCTGATGTTATAATCAGTTCCCGGGTTACCGGAAATACCAACCTGAACAACATATTGAGAAGCGGATCCTAGGCAGGAGCCATAAACAAGCTCAATATTGTTGGAAGTTTCATACAATTTGATCTGGAAATTAGCCGTTGTGCCAGGATCACCATAAAACTGGTAATCTTTCCACTGAAGGGTAAGCACCTGGTTAGGAGAAGTTCCTGAGAGTACTGAACGGATTTCGCCCGATGCAGTTCCTAAAAGGTCGCCGCTGTATATAGCAATAGCATTCGCCATACTTCCTACAAAAACTCCGTAAGAATTAGATACAGTGCCACCGCCCAGTTGCATATAGCCGTTATCGGCACAACCAAACTGTGTAAAGGCATTGCCATTGTAGTAGAAGGTAAAGCCAATAGGCTTTGCACTATACGTGTTATCATCATTTGCTCCTGATGCCACAATAGTACCTCCTGTAACGGCAGTGTAAGTACCGGCCACATTTTGCGACCATACGTACCCTGTTGACACTGCCCCGTAGGAACTCCAGGCAGCAAAAGCTACCAGGATAAACAATGTAAGGATTTTTTTCATACTTTTTGCTTAGGTTAATTAATAATATTTGAAAACTAGTGATTAATTTAAAATCTGCGCAATCACTGCCACGCATTTTCATAAGTCTCTTTTTTCTTGTCTTTAAAAAAATTAGTTAATAATTAATTGATTTAGGTATTATTTTTAGGAGTGAGTTTCAGTAATTAAAATTTAATTGACTGGTAATTCGAAAGTAAAAATAAACATTCCCCGGAATAAATATGCATATTTCGGAAAGAATCATGCCACAAATCATTGTTTCACTGTGTAAATCAAGCTTTTACAATAAATACTCATCTTCATCTATCAATATAAAAACCGGAAATTAATAATTTCCTACCTATATAGACACTTGAAAACGGTTTTACCCCTACAGGGAAAAAAAATAAATATTTATTTTTGTTTGTGCGTGCTTATTTTACAGGGTTACGGAGTCTCAAATCTTACATAATTAATTGTCCATAATAACTTTGATGGTTTGATGATTTTTAACGCAAAGTCGCAAACAAGAAACAATCAGCTTCAACTTCTGGTGTCCTGGCGAATCCTTTGCCTCCTGGCGTTAAAAAATTTAATACTTAGGCATAGAACTAAAAACAAAAAAGGCCCCTTTGCAGGAGCCTTTTCTTGTTTTGTTCCAATTAAGGATTATTTGGTTACAACGAACTTACGGCTGAAGGTATCGCCACTTGTGGTGGTGAATTTCACGCTGTAGGCACCTGATGCATAGTTGGCAGTGTTGAGCGTAATGGTGGTT
>JBBRCH010000163.1:0-2348 GCA_038204995.1 Bacteroidales bacterium
CAAACCTGGTTATTTGATAACCAATTTGTTAGTAGCTTTCTGATCGCCAATGGTTACGGTATAGAAATAAACACCGCTTGTAAGGTTGCTGGCATCAAGTGTAAGGGTATGTGAACCTGCGCCCATAGTACCGTAATTTACCTTGCTGACCTGCTGACCGGCTAAGGAATTAACCACAATGCTTACCGGAACTGATTTTTCGAGTTTCACATCAATATTGGTTTTACCGCTGAACGGGTTAGGGAAATTTGTAACAGCCATGTTACCGGCTAGAGGAGCTTCCTGGCCACCCGAAGTCACAAAGTCTGATTCAAAAAATGTAGTCCCCTGCAGATAATAATGTGCAACAGGTTCGAGAGCGACATAATTGCTGGTTTCGAGATCTGAAATTCTGACCGGAATATCGTAAACACCTGATTCGTCGATAGTAGTAGGCGACACAAACATATAGTGGCACTGTCCATAACCCTCTTCGTAATGTGTAATATTTTTTGCAACTGTATTTGTGTTTGTATTTACATCACGACCCCATGCCAGTAAATCAGGATAAAGATTAAGGGGTACTGTTAAATTCCATTCGTCAGGATTGGTATCAGTCCAAACTGCAAATACTTTGCTGCCGTCGGTGGTAGCTGAAGCCTGAAGCCTCATATCCCAGGCAAGATTACCTGTAGCGTAAATATAGGGCGAATCAGCAGTAGCAACTTCACGTGATAACATAGTGTAATCAATAAAATGGCAAAACCATTCCCCGTTTTCGTTCGAGAATTCGAATAAGGCACCCATCTCGTTCTTATTATACCAGTTAAGTGAATCAGGATCTTGTGAGATGTGACCTTTGCACAACGCCATAATATGAACGTTATTGGTTCCATCAACAACCAAATCTGCTTCCCAGAACCAGGGAACTGCAACATCAGGATTTGCTTCAGTTGATCCAATATGGTCAAATACATCGGGGAATATACTGAAGTCAAAATAATCCATTAATTCCCAGGTGGCACCATAATCCACTGATTTGTGAAGTATAGGATAATAGCCTTTAATATCACCGGCACGACTATCAACTCCGATGTTCATCATGTATCCAACGCTCCCGTCCGAACTCCAGGCCATATTTGCATAACTGTTGCCTTCGGGCGATCCGTTGTTCATAAAAAAAGGAGAAGGCAAATCTTGTTCTGTCCAGTCGAAACCCAGAGTGTTGTTGTTAAATACGCCTTTTTTAATATGAGGGAATAGTTCAGTATAATTTGTACCGTCATTTGCTGATTTTGTTGTACAGAGATAGGCATTGCCGTCGCTGCTCACATTTAATCCCTCGTAAATCAATTCAGCATAGGAACTGTTAGGGATGTAATCCGTATCCAGGTTGTCACCATTGTATTGTACTGAACTTGAGTAATTCTCAAGCCAGGAAGTACTGGTTACCGGGCCTGCAACTAATGAATACCCCAGGTTAACATCGGTGTTTCCTTCGGGATTGTATATGGCTCCGCATGGATAACGCAAAAGGTTAGTACCCCCAACCAGGGATAACTTTTCAGTTTGAGTTGTGCCATTATCCGTTGACCAACAGGTAACTATATCGTTACCGGTACCTAATATTCCACTACCGGGAAGGCCGGCAACCGCTTTATCATTACCACGGAAAGTTCCCATAACAGCATTCAAGTCTTTGTTGTAATACATACAACACTGCTCCTGATAAAGCATTGAAAATGCATTGCGGGAAGTACCCATATAAATTTTTTGAACAGCTGCATTTGAGCCCTTGGTAGTACGTGGAACATAAGCAGGGAGAAGTGCTGAATTACTCGTGTATTCAGTTTCTGGCACTACCGTTTTAATAGTTACTTTAGTTTTTTGCATCACTTGGGTGACTTTAACAGCATTTTGTGAATAAACCGAAAAGCCAATAAACAGAGCAACACTTAAGAGTAAGGATGTTTTCATTTTTTTTTGTTTTAGTTAAACATTATTGATTATAGTTGAGTATTTCCGTATTCCCGAACCATACTTTCATTGAATTAAAGATTTCAAATATAGTTAATAAAATAAATGTGTAAAGAAAAAAAATCAATCCGGGTTATAAAAACCAATCTCCGTTAAAATGTAATTTGATTTACTAAAACATTATAAAAACCGGTTAAATACAAATACAAAGGGCCGCCTTTTGCAAAGCAGCCCATTGTAATTATTGTAAACAAACCTGGTTATTTGATAACCAATTTGTTAGTAGCTTTCTGATCGCCAATGGTTACGGTATAGAAATAAACACCGCTTGTAAGGTTGCTGGCATCAAGTGTAAGGGTATGTGAACCTGCGCCCATAGTACCGTAATTTAC